>NZ_LT960614.1:1969500-2626000 GCF_900231165.1 Hartmannibacter diazotrophicus | reverse complement strand
GGGCGCAGTCGGAAGGTCAGCCGGGCCTTGGCTATATCTTCTGGCGCACGGAGAACGGCGCGCTCGAGGGCGCCGGCCCGATCGCCAAGAACATCGGTCCGGAGCGGACCGAGGCGATCCGCGTGCAACTCGGGCTCGGGGAGGGCGATGCCGCCTTCTTCGTCGCCGGCAACCCGGACAAGTTCTACAAGTTCGCCGGCGAGGCGCGCACCAAGGCCGGCACCGACCTCGGTCTCGTCGACGCGGACCGCTATGAACTCTGCTGGATCATCGACTTCCCGTTCTATGAGTGGGACGAGGACGAGAAGAAGATCGATTTCGCCCACAATCCCTTCTCGATGCCCCAGGGCGGCATCGAGGCGCTGAACGGCGACGAACCGCTCGGCATCAAGGCCTACCAGTATGACATGGTCTGCAACGGCTACGAGATCGCCTCCGGCTCGATCCGTAACCAGTCGCCGGAGACCATGGTCAAGGCCTTCGAGCTGACCGGGCTTTCGCAGCAGGATGTCGAGGAGCGCTTCGGCGGCCTCTACCGCGCCTTCCAGTATGGCGCGCCGCCGCACGGCGGCATGGCGGCCGGTATCGACCGTATCGTGATGCTGCTTTGCGGGGCGCAGAACCTGCGCGAAATCACCCTGTTCCCGATGAACCAGCGCGCCGAGGACCTGCTCATGGGTGCGCCGTCGGAGGCCATGCCCAAGCAGCTGCGCGAGTTGCACATCCGGGTCCAGAAGCCAACCTGACGTCAGGCTTCGCCGCTTGCGACGATGATTGAGCCCGCCGGTCGGCAAGCCGGCGGGTTTTTCGTATGGTCTGGCGGGAAAGTTTGGCGTCGCATACCTCAAAACCGGATGATGGCGCCTGAAGGAATGCCGGCTACCCGTTCAGGAGGAGACGCGTGATGGACCAGTTCAACGGAGGATGCCTTTGCGGCAAGGTCCGGATCACGGCGTCCGGGCGTCCATACCGGGTCGGCCTTTGTCACTGTCTCGACTGCCGCAAGCACCACGGGGCCTTGTTCCACGCCTCGGCGGTGTTTCCTCAGGATGCCGTGACGATCGATGGCGAAACGCGCGACTACGCCGGGCGGTTCTTCTGTCCCAACTGCGGCTCGTCGGTCTTCTCGCGCACGGAAGACGAAATCGAGGTGCATCTGGGGTCATTGGATGCGCCCGACCAGTTGATGCCGACCTACGAGCTCTGGACCATCCGCCGCGAGGCCTGGCTGCCGCCGTTTCCGCTCAAGAGGCACTACGAGCGCGATCGTGAAGCTACGGGGCGCTCTGAGGAGTAGGCGGCCTGGACGGCCACGGTGTCCTGGAGAGGGGGCCGATATGATTGCCGGGACACGAACCAGATGCCCGGAAGATAGGGCCATTGATCGCCTCGACTGCCACCAACATGATTCGCATAAGAAAGATTATGGAACTTAAATTGATACCTGTAGGGGCCCCCGTGCGGTCTCTCTCGGGCCTCTGCCGGGCCCATTTTCCGTTGGGCGTCTCATCCGAAGGCGTCCAGAAGGCTCTCCGAGGCTCCGCTCTCGCTCTCCAGCCGCTCCTGGACAATCTCCAGGGCCTTCATCGCGATGCCCATCGAGAAGCCGGCGCGGATCAGCACGCCGAGTTGCTTGCGGCGACGGTCAGACACGCGGCTCGTCTCGACAGGCCCGTCGTCCTCCCATGCCGTGGAATCGTCCACAGCGTCGTCATGCGACTGACGGTCTTCCAGCCGGACGAGCCTGCGGCGCTCGACCAGCCGGATCGCAGCCATGAGTTCGGCGTCGTCATCGCTGTTCTCGTCGGCCTGTCGCAGTTCCGTTGAAACGAGTTCGCGGTCGAGGCCGCGGCGCGCCAGATCGCCGGCGATGCGATGGCGCGACCAGCCGCGCCGCCGTGACGAGACGATGCGCGTTTCGCAATAGCGCTGGTCGTCGATGAGACCGGAGCGTTTGCAGGAGTCGATCACGCCGTCGATCAGGCGCAGCGCTTCGTCACGGGCGGCATCAAGCCTTTCGGACAGGCCGAGTGCATCATCACCGGCGGGCTGCTGGCGGCGGTGATGCCGGTCGATGCAGCGCGTCAGGACACGCCGCAGTTCGGCTTCACTGGCGGCATAGCGATCGAGATGGCGCATGGCCATGCGGATGAGCTTTTCGCGCCCGACAAGTGGAGCGATCTGTTCCGGAGCATCGAACATAAGTGGAACATTTCAGAATCACACCATAATGTCAAGGTGTTCGAGCGAATCCCTCACGTTGCGAAAGCTGTCAGTTCTCGACGAAATCGGCGCATTTCGGCGCATCCGTGCCGCCCCAGGGCATGATCGGCACGGTCGACGTCGAGTTCTTGGGGCTGCCTTCGATCAGCTTGTCCGAATAGACGAGATAGACGAGGACGTTCCGCTTGGTGTCGCAGCCGCGCACGATCTGCATCTTCTTGAAAATCAGCGAGCGGCGCTGGCTGAACATGTCCTCGCCCTGCTCGAACTTCTGCTTGAAGACGATGGGACCGACCTGCCGGCAGGCGAGCGAGATGTCGGAGGTTTCTTCCGCCACGCCCAGCATGCCCGAAATGCCGCCCTTTTCCGGCACGGTGTAATGGCAGGCAACGCCGTCGACGATCGGATCGTCGATGCCGTAGACCGCCAGCTTGTGGTCGGGGGTGAGGAATTTCCAGACCGTCGAGCGCTTGAAAATGAGGTCCGGCCCGTCGGCGAGCGCGGGTGCAGCGGCGCCCAGAAGCATCAGGCCGGCAATCAGGATTTTTCGAAGCATGAGCGGGAATTCCTCGGTGGTGGCACGCAGAGTCTATGAACGTCGGGCCGGTCTGTCTGTTCGGCCACTGGGCCTTAGATGGGGAAATCAGGACGCAAGATACAAGGTCTTGTGAAGTATGGGCGCTCGGAACGGACTTTGGTCAGATCGTCAGGAGCGGCCATCCGGCGGCCAGCCTTTCTGTCAGATTGCCTTCGCTGGCAACATCCAGAAGCCGCATTGAGCCGAAGCGCGGCTTGTAATGGGCAAGCCCGGGGGCGATGGCCCTGACCACGTCGATGCCGATGTCGGGCCGGGTCAGGCGAAAGATGAAGACGTCGATGCCGATTGCCTCTAACGCGGCCGCCGCAGTGGATGGCGATGGCACCGCGAGGTCTTCCTTCGTCACGTTGCGCTCGCCGATTGTGGTCACCCCGGCCGGCAGGAGGTGGGGCATTGTCGCCGTCGTGGCGCTTGCTCCCCATTGCATCAGGAGGCGGTCCCGTGCGCTCAACGGCCCTCCGCGGGCGGCCCTCAGTTCGGCGCCGCGGATGGCGAGATCGTGCTGGACGGATTCCAGAAAGGCCTTTTCCTTGGCCTTGGCCGGATCGTCCGCGCAGCCAAGCCCCACCGAGACCCGGCCTCCATCCAGTTCGGCCGAGATCCCGGCAACCGCATGCAGCCCGGCGAGGCTGCCGAGATGAAGGAACCAGCTTCTTCGTCCCGTTTCGGCCTCGTGTCTTGCAAGATGCTCGATGAAGGCGCCCTCGCCCGCCTCCGGCATCAGCGCGGCGCACTGGCGCTGCGACCACCACCAGCGGCCAGCGGCGTCGCGCTCGACGAGTTCGGCGACGGCACGAAGGGCGGCGTCGTCGGGACTGGTGCCGGCAGCAAGACCGTTGCTGTCGGCAGCGGTGTTCGGCTCACCGAGAACCGCAAGCCCGAAATTGCTGAAAAGGCAGAAGGCCGGCACGAAGGCGGGCGCGCCGTCGCCGAGCCGCTCGACCTGACACCAATGACCGGTCTCGTCCATGATCGCGTCCGGCGGCAGGCTGTCATGGCCGGCGCAAAGGCGGTCGAAGTCTTCCCGGTGATGCCGTTGCCGCAAGGAAAAGCCGAGGCACTGCTGGATATCGAGCCTTGGGCCATGGGTTGAGGAAACGATGCGGCTCCGGTCCGTCTGCGCATCGAACCGGCTGCTGACGATCTCGGCGCATTCGCCGAGGCATCGGCGGATTGCCGTCGGCGGGTCGAAGCCGAATCCGCTGGCCGTGATCGGGCCTGACGGATCGGCCAGGTTCGTTGTCGCGAGATACAGGCCGAAGAGCGGAATGATCTCGACCTCAAGGTCGAACAGGGCCAGCAGTTGCAGAATCTGACGGTCGCCAGGCGGCAGTGGCAGGCCGAATCCCAACGCCGAAATGTCTCCGGCCTCCTTCGAAGCATCTATCCCGGTCCCGGCCGCCTCACCGTGGCGGGCGTTCAAAATGGGAATTTTCGACACGAATGACGCTCCGAATGACGGTTCGGCGAGCCGAAGGCTCTCTCACGATCGACGGGATTGTGATGATCCGATGCGCAATTTATAGCGTAATTTATTGAAATTGATAGGAAATTCAATTTCCCGCGGTTCGCGTGCTTTGCAACCCCTTCGTCATCCTCGGGAATTCCGTCATGCGCCGTCCGCCAAACGTCAGATCGTCGATTGACGATAGCTGACGTTCGTCTGACGCAAGTCGGTCCAGTCTGCTTCCAACGCCTGATGGGGATCGGGCCGAGGAGGAGGACATTATGCAGCCGAGGTTTCCGCGTCCGGTGATAGCGACGAGTTATCCGCAGATCGCCTATCCGCGTCCGGAGATCGACGACAAGCCCCGGGCCGACGAGGCGAAGGCCCAGCGGATCGAGGCGGCCCGGTTTGCCGCCGCCCGGCCGCACCGACCGGCGCGCTCGAATGGCGAGGAGGCCGAGGCAATCGGCTTCTGGCCGGCCAACTTCAGCAAGGGCCTGCCACACGACCAATATGGCCTTGTCTGCGAGGACGCCTATTGCGTCTTCGTCAACGCGGTCAATTGCGCGTCCCCCTCCGCCTTTCTGCCACGGCTCGCCTCCACGAATTACTCCACCACGATCACCGCGACGCCGATACCTTCACGGCCCGGCCGCCGTGCCTGGGCGCATCCGCGGGCCGGACATCTCTACGATCTCGAAGGACCGGATGCGGCCGAGCTCTCGCTTCCGCCGGCACCGGCACTTGGCTCCGCCGAGGTGTCCGCCGAGATGGCGGAACTCTACGCCCTCTCCCTCTTGCGTGACGTTCCCTTCGCCATGCTTGAAAAGCCTGAGGACGACCGGACGCGCGGGGTTCAGTCGGCGCTTGCCTCGCTCACCTGGTTTTCGGCCAAGCAAGGAAACGGCGGCCAGACACTGGAGACCGGCGAAGCAAGGCGGCAGCAGGCCCGCAAGCCCTTCCGGCGCCAGGGGCTTGCCGGCCTGATGCGCGGCTTTGCGCCGGGAGCGGATCGGGGACCGACCGTCTCCCAGTTTCTTCTCGTCGGGACCGCCTGCTCCAGGCAGGACCTCAAGCCCGAGGATGGCATTGTCCGCTGCGGCCCCCAGCGCATCGACCAGCGCATCGTCCCGTCCGAGCCGGGGATCGACTTCATGACTGGCTGGAGCGGCTGGCTGGATGTCCAAAATGGTGCGGACGTCTGCGAGACGGAACGCCTTGCCAAGGAGCCTCGCTTCGTTGCCACTCCGCGTGACCTTGCCGCCCATGCCCATTCTGAGTTTGTTCATCAGGCGGCGCTCAATGCCTGCATGCTTCTCATCGGTCTCAGGACCCCCTTCGAACGAAGCCTGCCGATCCGCACCAATCATCCCTGGCGGACCAAGACCGACCCCTTCGGTCCGTGCCATGCCCTGACCTTGGTGGCAGAGGCGGCGAGCCGGGCAGCGAAGGCGATCCAGCGCCAGAAGTTCTGCGTTCACCGGCGGGCCCGGCCCGAGGCCGTTGCCGGCATGATCACTTTGGCGGCCGGCGAGGAATCCTATCGGCTCGGTCTCCTCGAACCCCGGTTGAAGGCGATTGTCCGCGAGCTCAGGGACAGCGGTCTGGCGGAACTGGTCGATGCGCACAACAGGGCACAGAACGAGGCGTTCCGATCCGATCCGGAAAGGGCCCTTCTCCTTTACGCCGGCGAGGATCATCCGGACTGGATGGACCTCAACCTGCTGCTTTCGATGGCTTTTCCCGAAGGCTCGCCGATGAGCCCATCCTACGGCTCCTGTCATGCGGCGACGGTCGGCGCGAGCGTCACCATCCTCAAGGCGATGTTCGATCTCTACCGGGGCGACGGTGCGCCGGTCGGCGGTCCCAACCGCTGGACGCGCAATCACTGGCGGGAGAAGACGCTGGCCGATGTCGGTGTCGAGCAGGTCTTCGAAGCGGCTGCGGACGGAAGCCACCTCGTGGAAAGCAACGTCCGGCCGACGGAACTGACGCTTGCCGGCGAGCTCAACAAGGTCGTCGCCAACATCAGCCATGGCTGCTGCACTGCGGGCGCCAACTATTTCTCCGACTGCTTCGAGGCCATGCGCCTTGGCGAGCGTGTCGCCGCAGGCATCCTGCAGGAGCAGATGCTCAACCACAGCGAACCGATCCAGCTGCGCTTTCCGAGCTTCGACGGCGACAAGGTGATCATCTCGACGACGGGCAGCGGCAGCGATGTCACGGTGGATGTCTGGGCCGCCGACGATCGCCCCGTGACCTTCGAACAATGGTGGCTGAGGCAGGTCTCCAGATGATGCGACTTTGCGGCGGACGGAGGCGCTCAGCCCGTCTGCTGCTCACTGGGCCGCTCTGCTCGGGGGGGCGGAGCGGCCCTTTTTTCACAGGGTCGGTGGAGCCGGCTCCGCCGTTTCTGGCGGACTGACGTTCCGCTGACGATGACTGCCTACTCTTCGGGCCACGGGCTTGGGCCGATGAACAACATGGAGGTCGTGTGATTGATCGGTTGCAGTCCTGACCGGACAACAAGGATCGTGAAGGCGTCAGGAATTGAGTCTTCTGTCCTTTCGTATGGCGATGCCGCATTCGCTCGGATGCGGGCGGCAACGGATGCGAAGTGCGAACTGGAGAACATGGCAGATCACAGCGTCTCGCGGCGGCTCCCCGTGTGGTGGGAAGCCGCGCACAAATTCCTTGAAATGCAGAAGATCGACGCCTCGCGGACTTCGATCGGGAGCGAGCATATCGATGGCGCAACGCAGATGAGCGCCACTGACGGGACCTCCGGGGGCGAGGCTCAGGCGGGCGACGTTCAAGGACAGATCGGATTTGGCCGCCTCGTCGCCCTGATGTCGAGCCCGGACATGCCCAAGTCCTTCGGCAGTCCATTTCTCGGCGCGGTCGTCGTGCCGGAACTCGGGCTGGAACCGATGCTCGTGCCGTCCCCGGCCAGGGTTCAAGACGCCGACCGGTGTCCGGCCATTCCCGGCTTTCTCAACGATCTCCTGCGTGAGCGGGCGGCCCGGCAGTTCTGGCGGCGCCTCCATGACGGGGACCCCTCGCCCATCCTGATCACGCAAGGCGATTCCTGGCTGCATTATCCGGTCTGGCGCCGCGATATCGCCGATCGTTTGTCCGGATGCTGCAACGTTCTGCCTGTCGGTCGGACCTTCGAAAGGCCGGAACAGCTCGCCCCGGGACTGCGGGATGTGATCGCCAACCTCAAGCGCTATGGCCGCGAACCGGCGGCCTATGTGCTTTCGATTGGCGCGAGCACGATTCTGTCCGACGCCTTTGCCGTCGCGGGCTTCAGTGATCCGGTGCCGGCGAGCGGCTTTCCCTTGCCGAACTACCAGTCTCTCATCGAGCGCTACATTCGCGGCATTCGGGCTGTGTCGCCGGGGCTGCGGATCGCGATTCATGGATATGGCCGCTTCATTCCGATGGACGGCTGGCTGTCTGCGGCGATGATCGGTGCGGGCCTGCGGGAATCGATCGCGCGGGAACGGTTCGGGATCGGAGTCGGCGACGCTGTCGTGACCACGCTGTCACGGTTCGGCGCTCCCGACGGCCAGGGCGCATCGCCGGGGGTTTTCGTCATCGACAATCGCGACCTGCTGACGGAGCGAAGGGACTGGGCCGACGAGGTTCACCCATCCGAGGAGGTTTGCGACCTGATCGCCGACCGGATGGTCGAGATTCTCAGGCTCAACGGAGGATTGGAATGATGTCGGTGGCCATCCGCCGGATGAGGACAGATTGATTCAAATTTTCAGTAGTGGCGGCACGAACGGACAACTGACATCACAGGAAAACTGCAAAAACCCACACATTCACGTTATGAAGCGACGATAAGAGAGTTTGGGGCCATTTGGGCCCGTGATTTTGAACAATGATTTTGAGGCCACGACCCTTGCACATGCGGATCGTCGATATCCGCTGCAGGCGTGGCACGCCAAATTGCCGGGAGGAGACCGCGTGCTGAAATCCCATGATATTCCGCAGCATAACAACATGCTCGACCGCAGGACCGGCGATGCGTCCCTGCCCCGGGATCCGGCACGCAGTCGCCATTTTCGCACGATGTTCGGTCCGAGCAGGCCGGAGGAGCGCTATTCGGGTACCGGCGACGTTGCCGGGTCCTTGCGGCTGCTGCAGGAACTTGCGGACGTCATGGCCAGGGCACCCGAGGAAGAGGGCTTCTTCCTGCCGGCCGGCTACACCTATTTCGCGCAACTCGTCAGCCACGATGTCAGCAAGATCAGCGGCGGCGAGTTCGATTATGACGCGGATGGAAACGAGATCGAGCGGGTCCCCGAGACGCAGGATCGCCACCTGCGCTTGATGCTCGAAACGCTGTATGGAGCCGGGCCGGACGAGGACCGGATCGGACTTTACGGTGAAGGCAATGACGATCTCGCGCGCTGGCGCCTGCGCCAGGGGCGGTTCCGCAAGTCGAAGGCCGCGGGCGACCTGCCGCGGTCCTGCCCGTTCCATCCCGACGCGACGACGCCCCTGTTTGCCGCAGATACGCGCAACGACGTCAACCTGGTGACAGCGCAGATCACGGCCCTGTTCATTGCCTTGCACAACAAGGCGTTCGATCGTCTGGAGGGCGTCAATGCGCCCGATGCCCGATTCGAGGCAGCGCGGCTTGTCACCCGTTTCGTCTACCGTTCGATGGTGGCCGACGACCTGATGCAACGGCTTCTGCATCCCGTCGTCTTCGCCCACTATCGCAATGACGGCCAGCTTCTCGATCATCCGCACGGGCATGATCGCCACCGTTTCCCGGCCGAATTCTCGCACGCCGTCTATCGGTTCGGCCACTCGCTCATCCGGCATGACTACCGCGTGAACGATCTCATTCCGATGCAGTCGATCCGCGAGATGCTCGCCGAGACGGCGAGCCAGAGGCCCTATGCCTTTCCCCAGGACATCCACTGGAAGATCGACTGGAGGCACTATTTCGGACCTCACGCGCAGAAGGCCCTGCCGCTGACGCCAAGCATCGCCGGCAATCTGGTCGAGGATCCGGCCGTCGCGATCCCGAAGGACTACGGCGACTGGACGTCCGACCTGGTGCTGCGCGATCTCGCCCGCGGGCTCGACATCGGCGTTCTCAAGGTCGAGGCGCTCGCCGGGCGGATTGCGGCCCTGAAGCCTGCCGAGGCCGACGGGTGGCTGGCCTTCGATTCGGGCCGCCGCAAGAGCTTTGCGAAAGCCTGGCTCACTGCGTCTGGCATGACCGATGACGACGCGGAACGGGTGGCGATCGATCCGCCGCTCTTCTTCTTCACGCTGCATGAGGCCGGCGCTCCGGTCGATGCAGGCGGTGGAGAGGGGCGCCACCTCGGCTTCCTCGCCTCGGTCGTCGTGGCGGAGAAAATCTTCGCCAGCCTCAAGGAACATCGGATCGACATCGAAGGCTCCCCGATGTTGCCGTCGTCGCTGGACGCGGTTTTCGGCCCGGGCGCCCTGCCCGGCTCCATGGAGCAACTGATCGAATTTCTGAAGTGACATTTTGAAAATTTGCAGACAGGAGGAGAAGATAATGGCTGCTGTTGAGATGACCGTGATTTCGCCAAGGCATGTCGGGCTCTACCTGACGAAAATCGCCAAGGCCGCGCCCGGCGAGCGCCCGCAGAACGTCGAGGCATTGCTGGGCGCATTGGCGCAGGGCATTCCGAACGCGCCGCAACCGCACTACGATGGCGAGCGTCGCCAGTGGCGGCTTGCCGGCATTCTGGAAGTCACCGGCGTCGAACGGGACGCAGCGCTCGATTTCCTCCAGAGCACGTCGTCGGCCGTGAAGCTCAGGCTGCCCGACAAGGAACTGCTCGACCGCACGCTGGAGGAATCCGAAGCACTGGACGCGATCGGCGGCGGGCCGAACTATGTGCCCTCCTTCTACGGCGACTATCTGAACAAGACGCCGCGCGCGCCGACCAACACCGAATTTCTCTATTCGCGCATAGCCGACTACGTTTTTTCGTCCTGTCGCTGACGGCGCGCGTATGGCGGCCGCCCCGCGGCCCGACTATCTCGCCCTGCCGCCGGCACCCTGCTGGCGGCAGGAGAATACATGGTAACTATTTGTTTTCCCATACATAAGTCTGGGGTTTGGCAGAACGCCGCGAGGGCGGAACAAGGCGCCACCAATCCGGCCCCTGCCCTGTTCATGCCTGCAATGCGCCTGACAAAGACATCTCGGCGGTTGACAGGCTGGGGCGATTCCGTTACCGAAGCGCCACCGGACGCCGAGCGTCACGACCCTTCGCTGAGGCGAAGTCGATCCCGGCATTGGGGAATAGGTTAACGGTAGACCAGCGGACTCTGACTCCGTTAGTCCTGGTTCGAATCCAGGTTCCCCAGCCACTCTTTTTTCAATGAAATCAGTTTCCCGCTCCTGAAGAGCGTGGCCTTGCGGGTCGCAAGGCGTTGCCGTCACATTGATGGCCGACGTTCGCATCGTCGCCCGCGCGTCGTGTCAATCATCGACGCATGGCCAACTGTCCGGCGTGCTGATCCCCGGGGGCAGTATGGTCGTTTCATCGCCGCATGCATCCTGGAGCTGGAGTTCCTCAAGCCCCTTGACGCCGCTCAGGTCCGTGCCGGCAATCTCGGTCTTGTAAAGATAGGCATCGGTCCAGTCGGAGTCGCCGAGGGCCGCACCCTTGAACGAGGCGCGGGCAATGATGGCGTTGGCAAAGCTCGAATCGGTCAGGTCGGCCCCGTCGAAATTGCCGCGAATGATGTCCGACTTGGAAAGATCAGCCCCCTGCAGTCTGGCGTCCGCAAAATTCACTCGCGGCAAGCTGCCGCCTTTCAGATCGACCCCTGAGAGGGTCGCTTCGGAAAAATCGGCGCGGTAGAGTTCCACATAGCCGAGCTTTGCCGAGGTCAGGTCCGCACCGCTCAGGTCGGCCCCATATCCAAACGCCTTGAACATCGATGCCCCGACGAGTTTGGCGCCGCCGAACGCCGTATACGTCAGGTTCGCCCGATCGAGCGATGCGCCATCGAGGTTCGATTCGCGCAAATCCGTACTGGTCAGATTGGCCCTGGACAGTTGCGCGCCGCTCAGATCGGCGCCCCGCATGATGATGACCTTCTTGGCGCAGCCGGCCCAGTCAACGCCCGGCCGCGGTGCGTCGTTGCAGCCTGCGAATGCTGGACCGGCGCCGCAGGCAAGACACGAAAAAACAAGGCCAAGAACAAATTTCATCATCGGATCTATCCCATGAACCAAGGACATGCGTCCTTTGGGGCACGGTCCGAAGGCTATGGCAAAAACACCTGCCAGTCCATCGCGGCCGCCGTGGCTGAAGCGCCGGGTTCCGGACCGAACCGAGGGGCCGCATGCCCCGTCCGTGTCGCACTCAGCCTTGCGGATGGCGCTCGACGTCCCGTTCCGCAGCGTCCCTGCTCCCCGCCATCGGTGCACCGTTGCGCGGTCGGCAGGCATCCAAGGCTTGCCTCTCGCATGGTGCGGTTCGTTCGGCGCGAGGCGGATATCTCCCGCCCCAGTCACTTCGGGATCGATTTTGCGGCTCTCGATTCAACGTTTGCGAGCATGTTGATCTGTTCATCGGACATTTTTTCAGATGAACGCAGGCATCTGGTTCAATAAATTTGAAATATTCAGTTGTATTTTACTTGCAGTTAAATACGTCACGGTGCGCCGATTGACGAAGCTAGAGCAGATTTTACAATTGCCAATCAACTGGCCGGTCATCAGTCGAATTGGCTGAACTTGGGAGAATTCAATTGGCCTCTGCAAGCCTCAAGACCATCATCTGCGCAACCCTTGTTGCCGCAATGGTTTCCACGACGCCGGCTTATGCCGGAAAAGGTGGCGGCGGTGGCGGCGGCGGAGGAGGTGGTGGTGGAAGCCACGGTGGAGGTGGAGGCCACGGGGGCGGCGGCAGTCATTCGAGCTCATCGTCGTCGCACGGCAAGTCCGCATCGTCGCACGGCAAGTCCTCCAAATCCTCCAAGTCGTCGATATCATCCCAAACGGCGTCGGCGACCAGGAAGAGTTCAAAGTCTGCCAAGACGGCGCAGCTGAAGTCGGAGTCGCTACCCAGGAAGGCGCTCGATGTTCAGCCGGTGCCGAAACCCAAGGAAATGGCCAGCGCCTTCGGCAAGCTGAATGGTTTCATGCACGCTTCGCCTCAGGCCCTTGCCAATGCGGCGCCGAATTCGGCGATCGGTCTCGTTGCCCAGGGATATGCCGACGAGTTGGGCGCCTATCTCGCAGGCGAAGGCGACGAGGCCTCGCTGGCTGAAGTCAAGGCGGCCCTGGAACTGGCGTCCAACAAGCCGCTGACCGCCGAGACCGTCGAAGCGATTAATGCGCGGCTCGCGACGCTGGACCCGGAGATCGCCGATGCCATCGAGGCGTATGACGGGGGAGAAAAAGGCCTGGCCGAGGCTATCGCGCTCGCCGATTCTTCCGAGATCGAAGTGACGGATGCCGGCAACCTCAGGGGGACCGTGTCGCCTTAGGAGGCGGTACCCTCAATCGCTATCATCGGGCGGCGCGCCGGCAATTCGATGCCGCGCGCCGCACCGACGCTCTGCCGTCGCGTCACTTGAAGACCTCCAGATAGACAAACCAGCCGACGAACGCGGCGACAAAGCCGGCGACTGCCCCGAGCAGCGCCGCGATCAGGCGTCTGCCGGGGCGCAGGATGGCTCCCAGCACGGCGCCGACTAGCGCGCCGGGACTGCAGGCGACCAGGATCATCAACAGGATATCCGCCGGAGTGAAGATGCCGCCAATGTCGGACATGGGCTGCCTCGTGGCTTGATCGGTGGCTTGGACGACTTTCGGATCGGCATAGGCTCGACATGCCATGATCTTCTGCCGGCATCGCTGATGTATTCGCGCCTTCACCGACCTAGGTCGGTTGCATGCGGCCTGGCTGCTCGCCGAAGCCTTGCGGTCAATCTTCAACGCGGAAGGACAATCATCCCCTCCGCCGGCCATATTGGACGATTTTTTCTGGAATGGTGAAGACAGACACAGTAAGGGACGTGGCTGAATAAGCCGAAAGCATCGTGCCATGTGGGCAATGCGGTTTGCGACGTCGGATTCCACGGGATCGGCGATGTCCGCAATATCGGCGCAAACATGTGGCAAAGCCCAGACGATGACCATGACCGAGACCGCACGTCAGGCGGCTGACCGACCTGATGCACTGGACCAGGAAATTTCCCGCCGCCGCACCTTCGCGATCATTTCGCACCCGGACGCCGGCAAGACGACGCTGACCGAGAAGCTGCTGCTTTTCGGCGGCGCGATCCAGCTTGCCGGTCAGGTCAGGGCGCGCGGCGAGCGTCGCCGGACACGTTCCGACTGGATGAGCATCGAGCGGGACCGGGGCATCTCTGTCGTCACGTCGGTGATGACCTTCGAATATGGCGGCAACGTCTTCAACCTGCTCGACACGCCGGGCCACGAGGACTTTTCCGAAGACACCTACCGCACGCTGACAGCGGTCGATGCCGCGATCATGGTCATCGACGCGGCCAAGGGTATCGAGGATCGCACGCGCAAGCTCTTCGAGGTCTGCCGCCTCAGGGACATTCCGATCGTCACCTTCATCAACAAGATGGACCGCGAGACGCGCGATCCCTTCGAGGTGCTCGACGAGATCGAGAAGACGCTGGCGCTCGATACCGCGCCGATGACCTGGCCGATCGGTGGCGGACGAGACTTTCTCGGTACGTATGATATCGAGACGGGCAAGGTCCGGCTGATGAACGAGACCAGCGACGACCACAACGACATGATCGGCGACAATGCGCTCACCGACCTTCTGGCGTCCCGCAACATGGACCATGTCGCCGAGGAGCTGGAACTCGTCCGCGACGGATGCAATCCCTTCGATCTGGGAGCCTTCCGGGAGGGAACGCTGACGCCGGTCTACTGGGGATCGGCGCTGCGCAATTTCGGCATCAAGGATCTCCTCGATGGTCTGGCGCGATTTTCCCCGCCGCCGCGCGATCAGGCGGCCGACAAGCGGACGGTCCATGCCAACGAAGCGAAGATGACGGCCTTCGTCTTCAAGATCCAGGCGAACATGGATCCGAACCATCGCGACCGGATTGCCTTCATCCGCCTTTGTTCCGGCAAGCTGACGCGGGGCATGAAGGTCCGCCACGTCAGGTCCGGCAAGCAGATGGGCCTCCACACGCCGCAGTTCTTCTTCGCCCAGGAACGACATATCGCGGACGAGGCGTACGCGGGCGATGTCGTCGGGCTTCCGAACCATGGAACCTTGCGCATCGGCGACACGTTGACCGAGGGTGAGGATCTGACCTTCGTCGGCGTCCCCAACTTCGCTCCCGAAATTCTTCGACGGGTGCGCCTTGAAGACGCCATGAAGGCGAAGAAACTCAAGCAGGCCCTTCAGGAGCTTGCCGAGGAAGGTGTTGTGCAGGTTTTTCGGCCGGTCGATGGCTCCCCTGCCCTCGTCGGCTTCGTTGGTGCTCTGCAGCTTGACGTGCTGCAGAACCGTCTTGCGGCCGAATACGGGCTCACGGTCGGTTTTGAAGGCAGCCAGTACACCCTAGCGCGCTGGATTGCGGCCGAGGACGGCAAGCAGCTTGACGAATTCCTGGCTGCCAATCGCAGCGCGACGGCCGAGGATGTGGACGGAGATCCGGTTCTTCTGTCGACGTCGGGCTATGCGCTGAACTACGTCAGGGACAAGTGGCCGAAGATCCGCTTCGCGGACATCAAGGAAACTCAGGCACGGCCATCCGCCTGACGGACTGCCTGACCGGTTGGTGACGGTGAACGATATGTGTGTTCTTCACGCGAGCGGTTTGTCTGACGCCACATTCGGATTAGAGTCTTTGTAGTTGCAGGTATGCATCGAAGCAGGGGTAAACTGTTTGGATGATGCTTTGATTCCGAACGCTTCGGACCTCGTAGCATTTGCCGGGACAGAAGGTATAAGCATAGTGGTTTACTGCAGATCCGTGTTTCTGCAGATGCCGGACGTGATCGAAGGCCCGGCGCCGATCGGATTTGCCATCGCGGTATCGCGATGCGGGCGACGGTGACGGACATGAGTGAACCTTTGTGAGATGACATTGAACGACATAGCCATCGTTGGATATTCCTGCCGTCTTCCAAAGGCTTCAACAGCAGACGAATTCTGGGGGCTGCTCGATCGCGGCGAATGTGTGATTTCCGAGGTCCAGCCGGATCGTTGGTCGAAACGCCGCTTCGGCCATCCGGGCCAGGGTGTCGTTGGGCGCAGCTACACGTGGGCAGCCGGCCAGATCGAGGATATCTGGGGCTTCGATCCTGTTTTCTTTGGCATTTCGCCCCGTGAAGCCGAGCAGATGGACCCGCAGCAACGTCTGCTGCTGCAGGTCGCCTGGGAGGCTTTCGAGCATAGCGGCATCAGGCCGTCCGACATCGCAGGAACGGAGACCGGCGTTTATGTCGGTGCGTCCGGCATGGACTATTCGCACTCGCTGATCGTGGATACGGGGTCCGGCGATACGCAGTCGATGACCGGCAGCACCCTTTCGATCGTCTCCAATCGCATTTCCTACATTTTCGATCTGAGGGGCCCGAGCTTCACGGTCGATACGGCCTGTTCGTCCTCGATCGTTGCCATGCATGAGGCACTGGAGGCCATCCGTGCCGGCCGGATCGACACGGCCGTCGTCGCGGGTGTGAATGTTCTCCTGTCGCCCTTCGCCTTCGTCGGCTTTTCGCGGGCGTCCATGTTGAGCCCGACAGGGCTTTGCCGTGCGTTCGATGCCGCCGGTGACGGGTATGTGCGATCGGAAGGCGCGGTCGCGATCGTCCTGCGCCGGGCCGACGTTGCCCGTGCGGCCGGCAATCCCATTCGCAGTCTCGTCGTCGGGTCCGGCATCAATTCGGACGGTCGTACCGCCGGGCTGTCGCTTCCTTCCACCGAGCAGCAGGCAGCCTTGCTCGAACAGGTCTACGAGCGCTTCGAGATCGATCCGCGCTCGCTGGCCTACGTTGAGGCTCATGGCACGGGAACGCGCGCCGGAGATCCGATCGAGGCCAATGCTCTCGGTACCATTCTCGGCCGGCGCCGGACGTCTCCCTTGCCGATCGGCTCGGTCAAGACGAACATCGGTCATCTGGAATCGGCATCGGGTCTTGCCGGCCTGCTCAAGGTGCAACTCGCACTTGAAAAGGGCCGGCTTCCCGCATCTTTGCACTTCAATACGCCCAACCCCGATATCGACTTCGAGGGGCTCAATCTCGAGGTCGTCAGCGAAGGGCGGCTGATTGTCGGCGAAGGCCCGCACCATATCGGCATCAACTCCTTCGGATTTGGCGGAGCCAATGCCCATGTCGTGCTGAAAGAGGCTGTTCCCACTATGGCGAGCGAAAGGCCGGAGTTCCAGGCGCCGCTTGTCGTCAGTGCCCGATCGCGCGAAGCCCTGAAGGCTCTGGCCGAGCGCTACCGCGACCGTCTCGACGCGGCGAATGACGGCGAGGCGCGGATCATCGCCAATGCGGCTGCCTATCGGCGCGATCATCTCGACTATCGCGTTGTCGTGCCGGGTGACCGCCAATCCGACCTCGTCAAGGGCCTCGACGCGTTCCTTGCCGGCGAACGGAGTGCGATTTCGGCCCAGGCGACGGCGCGGAACGGAAAAGTCGCCTTCCTCTATTCCGGCAATGGCTCGCAGTGGGCTGGCATGGGCATGGCCGCCTATCAGACCGATCCGGATTTCCAGCAGGCCTTCGAGACGATCAACCGGCTCTTCATGCGCGTCGCGGGCTGGTCGCTCCTGACGACGTTGTTCTCCGAAGATCTGGAAAATGACGTCGAGCGTACCGAGGTGGCCCAGCCGCTGCTGTTCGCCATCCAGGTGGCGATGACCCAAGCCCTCGCCCGCCGCGGATTGCGGCCCGACGCGGTGGCGGGCCACAGCGTCGGCGAGGTTGCCGCGGCCTGGGCCTGCGGAGCTCTCTCGCTGGAGCAGGCGGTCGAACTCATTCATGTGCGCTCGACCTGCCAGGAAGTCACGCGCCACCTCGGCGGCATGGCGGCCCTGCTGGTATCGGCGGATCAGGCGCGCGAAGCTCTGTCGCTTCCCGAATTTGCGGGTCTCGAAATCGCCGGCGACAACAGTCCTCGCAGCGTCACGTTGTCCGGAAGCTACGACCAGATCGATGCCTTTGCGAAGTTCGCCCGCAAGAAGCGCTGGGCGATGCGCAAGCTCAAGCTCGACTATCCCTTCCACTGCGCCCTGATCGAGCCGATCCGCAACAACATCGTCGACGCCTTGAGCGATCTCGCGCCCACCGACGGACCGGTCCAGTTCATCTCGACCGTCTCCGGACGGTCCTTGGACGGCCGGGAACTGGATGGGGAATACTGGTGGCAGAATGTGCGTCGTCCGGTTCTGTTCCGGGCGGCCGTTGAGGAACTCGCCGCGCTGGACATGCGGGTCTTCGTCGAGATCGGGCCGAAGCCGGTTCTGCAGAACTATGTTGCCGACTCGCTGGCGGCCATCGGCAAGCCCGGTGTTGCGCTCGCCAGCTTCGATGAATCCGACCGCGTTGGCGAGGACGTCATCGGCGGCATCGCGACAAGGGCCTTCGCCAATGGCGCCTCCATCGACATGGAGAAGCTCTTCGGCCCTGCCCTGCCGCTTGGGATCGATCTGCCGGTCTATGCGTGGCAGAACCAGACCTATCGTCCCGTGGCCTCGGACGAAACGTTCGACGTCTTTGGACACGACGACGACCATCCGCTTCTCGGCAGCCGGTCGAGATTCAACACCGGCCCCTATTTTTCCTTCATCGACACCTACCTGGTCCCCTGGCTGGCGGATCACAAGGTCGAAGATGCGACCGTCTATCCGGCCGCCGGTTTCGCCGAGATGGCGCTGGCTGCGGCCCGGCAGGAATTCGGTCCGGACTCGATGGTGGAAGTCCTCGATTTCGATATTCTTCGGCCGATGCTGATCGAGGACGGATCGACGCGCGAGACGCGCGTCGACATCGACATGGCCCATCAGGTCATCGAGATCGGCAGCCGCCGCCGTCTTTCCGGCGATGACTGGGCACTTCACGTGCGTGGTCGCGTTGCAAAGGCTCCGGTTCAGACGGCGCCGCGGGACGAGCGGACGGTGCCGACCGGCACGCCGTCACTCTCCAGCGAGGATCTCTACCTTCAGACGCAGCGCTTCGGCCTCAACTACGGACCAGCATTCCGGCGGGCGAAGGGTGTCTATGAGATCGGGGAGCGGTCGATCTACGTCGCTCTCTCGGATGCAGCGGCCGGCGACGTCGGCGACAGCCAGTTCAGCCTTCATCCGACACTGCTGGATGCCAGCTTCCACGGTCTTTTCCAGTTGATCACCCGCCTGGTCGCCCCGGTTGCGGGAACGTCGTTCCTGCCTGTGCGGATCGGCAGTCTGAGGCTGTTTGCCGCCGGCGCGACGCCGGTCGGCGCCTTCATCGATATCGAGAAGGCATCGAGCCACTCGGTCGTTGCGAAGTTCACGCTGATTGCCGCTGACGGAAGCGTTGTTGCCGTCGCTGACGGCTGTCGCTTCAAGTCGGTTCATCTGACGCGGCCCGATCATCCCGACGAGTTCGCGTTCCGGGTGGCCGCTCTGCGCCATATCGAGCCCGGTGAGGTGGTTGACGCGGGAGAGGCATGGGAGGCTGCGACGCTCGGGCGGGCTCAGGCCCTCGGTCTGGTCGCATCCGACTATGGCGAACCGGACGATGCCGATCTGCTCATCGATGCCGCCAGCCGGTCTCTGGCTTTCTCCACTCTGGAGCGGTTCGCGAGCGACGATCGCCGTCTGGATCCAGTGGCACTGGCGGGCGACGGACGCCTGCACGAGACGGCCTTGCCGCTCCTTGGCAGGATACTGGACGCGGTTCTGGAGGACGGGGCGGCCGAGTGTTCGCAGGACGGCATCTGGACCCTTGCGGCCGAAAGTCCCTATCCGGCGCTCTCCACGGTCATCCAGGCGTTGCTTGGCGACCATCCGAAGCGGATTGCCGAAGTCGCGGTGCTTTCGCGTCTTTCGACGTCGCTTGAGCAAATCCTGACAGACGGCCTTGAGGATGGAAACGACCCCAGACTTTCCGCGGGTCTTACCGACTATTTCGCGACCGGATCGCAGACTGGCGAAGCGCTGATTCAGGCGGCGTCGACCGTGGCGGAAGATCTGCTGGGCACGTGGCCGGACTGCCGTCCGTTGCGGGCTCTCGTGCTCGGGCGTGGCGCGTCGCATGTTGCCCGTCTCCTTGCGCAGGGAGGTGACAAGGTCACCCGTGTCGTCGTCTCCGATGCCGATCCGCACAAGGTGGAGCGACTGAAGCTTCGGCTCGAAGGAGAGCCGCAGATCGAGGTCCTGACGATCGACGAACTGAACGAAGCGTCGGCTTTCGACGTCGTTCTTTCGATCGGCGCCCTGGCGACGCCGTCCCGGGATGACATTGCTTCGAAATCACCCGAGCTTCTGGCTGGAGGCGGGCTTTTCATTTCAGCCGAACCGGAGCCGGCGTTCTTCGCCGATCTCGTCGGTGGTACGGCCACGGACTGGTGGCGCGATACCCTCGTTGGCGCCCATCCCATCGGTCCCGTTGCCGGCGCGGAGGCGCTAACCGCACGCTTGATCGAGGCAGGATTCGAAACGGCGGATTGGGGTCCGATTGCCCTTGCCGGCAGCCAGACCAGCCTGCTTGTGGCAAAGATGCCGACGAAATCGGCGGCGACGCAGGAAGAACTCGTCGATCCGGTGCTGATCGTGGCGGTCGGCAACGATGCCTTGTCGAAGGCTCTCGCCGATGCGCTGTCTTCGGATCTGTCCCGGCGAGACCGCAAGGTGCTTCTCGCCGTCGGCGATATGGACGAGACCGGTGCCGGCCGGCTGGATGCGGTCGGTTCCGACAGCGATGGCGGGTTGAAGGACCTTCTTGCGGCTGGTTCGGCCAAGGATCTGGTCCTTCTGCCCGCGATGAGGCCGATCAGCGGCTGGCCGACCAAGGTGGTCCTGCGGGCAACCATGGTCATTCACGCGATCCTCAACGGTGCGATGAAGCCGCCGGCAAGGCTCTGGCTCGTGGCCCCCGGCGGGGCTGGCGTTGCCAGTCACGACCCGGTGTCGGCCGCCCTTTGGGGCCTCGGGCGCGTGCTGATCAACGAGTATCCGGACATCGAGACCCGGCTCGTCGATTTTTCCCCGACGATGGCGCCGGCGGAGGCGGCCACTCGTCTCGGCCGTCTTCTTGCCAATCCTGGCGACGAGCGGGAATTCGTTCTCGACCTGCAGGGCAGTTCGGTGCTGCGCGTCGTGCCGGCAAAGGGCTTTGCCTCACGGGCGGAGCGCAACCGCCTCACCGGCGAGTGCGGCATGGTGCTTGACCTGGAACATCAGGGATCGCCCGACGGGCTTGCCTGGAAGGCGGTCGAGCGCCACGCGCCGGCGGACGACGAGATCGAGATCGAGGTCGCGGCAACGGGCCTCAACTTCCGCGACGTCATGTGGGCTCTCGGCCTGCTGCCCGACGAGGCGCTCGAAGACGGCTTTGCCGGCGCGACCCTTGGCATGGAATGCTCCGGCGTTGTGACGCGGGTCGGTCCCACGGTGACGCGGTTTGTTCCCGGCGACAGGGTCATCACCTTTGCGCCCGCGTGCTTTGCCAGCCATGTGAAGGTCGCCGAAAAGGCTGTCGCGCCTGTGCCAGCCCAACTCGACCTGGAAGCCGCCGCGACGATCCCGGTCACGTTCCTGACTGCCTATTATGCGCTCGTCGACCTCGCCCGGCTCGAGGAAGGCGAGACGATCCTGATCCACGGCGGCGCCGGCGGCGTCGGACTTGCGGCCCTGCAGATCGCCCATTGGCGCGGAGCCAAGGTGATTGCCACGGCCGGGTCGCCGGAAAAGCGTGCTTTGCTGGACATGCTCGGCGCCCACCATGTGCTGGATTCCCGGTCGCTGGCCTTCCACGACGAGGTGATGCAGTTGACGGGCGGCGATGGCGTCGACGTCGTGCTCAACTCGCTCTTCGGCGAGGCGATGGAACGTTCGATCGCAGTCCTGCGTCCGTTCGGGCGCTTCGTCGAACTCGGCAAGCGCGACTACTATGCCAACTCCCGCATCGGCCTTCGGCCGTTCCGTCAGAATCTGTCGTATTTCGGCGTCGACGCCGATCAGCTCCTGACCCGGCGCCCCAAGCTGGCGACGAGGCTTTTCGACGATCTGGTCAAACGCTTCGAGGAAGGCGTGTTCTCGCCCCTGCCCTACCGGGTCTTCGATGCCGACCGGATCACCGATGCCTTCCGGCTGATGCAGCAGTCCGGTCATATCGGCAAGATTCTGGTTCGCCCGCCGGAGATGATGCCGGCGCCGGGGCAGCGGCCAACGCCGATCCATGCCGATGCGACATATCTCATTGTCGGCGGCCTCGGCGGGTTCGGCGTGGAAACGGCCCGTTCTCTGGTCGAACGAGGTGCCCGGCACCTAGCGCTGGTCAGCCGTTCCGGCACTGTCTCGGAGACCGCAGGCGCGGTCATCGCGGATATGGAGAGCGCGGGCGCCGAAGTCCGTGTCTATGCCTGCGACGCGGCGGAGCGGCCGCAAGTCGACAAGCTCTTCGAAACCATCGCGAAGGAGATGCCGCCGCTCAAGGGCATCATGCACACCGCGATGGTGATCGACGACGCACTGTTCCAGAATCTGGATGCAACGCGGATCGAGAGCGTGCTGGCACCGAAGATCGCCGGTGCGTCGAATCTCGACGCGGCAAGCCGTGGCCTGCCCATCGATCTCTTCGTTCTCTATTCGTCGGCAACGACGCTGATCGGGAACCCCGGTCAGGCAGCCTATGTGGCCGCCAATGCCTATCTGGAAGGCCTCGCCCGCCAGCGTCATGCCGCGGGTCTCCCGGCTCTGACCGTTGCCTGGGGTGCCATCGCCGATGTCGGCTATCTGGCCCGCAACGCCGAGGTCAACGCCATGCTCTCGATGCGGATGGGGGCACAGGCCCTGACGGCCAGGCAGGCGCTGAAAGGACTGCACCTTGCGCTCGACGCCGGTCTCGACGATCCGGTGATTGCCTATGCCCGGATGAACTGGGCGTCGGCCAAGCGCGAACTGGCCATCATGGCAACGCCACTGGCCGAGGTCGTCATGCGCAACGTCGACGATTCCGTTGCCGCGTCGACAGGAGACGGCGAGCTCGGACGGCAGATCGCCGAACTGCCGCAGCGCGAGGCGATCAAGCTGGTCTGCGATATTCTCGCCGACGAAATCTCGCATATCCTGCGCCTGCCACTCGAGGACATCGATCCGGTCAGGCCGCTGACCGAAATCGGCATGGACTCTCTGATGGCGCTGGAGCTGCGCATGGCGGCCGAGCAGAAGCTCGGTTTCGACATTCCCTTGCTATCGCTGGCCAACGGCGCGACGCTCAGCGCCATCGCCACGCGCGTGGTCGAGCGCGTCCAGGGAAGCGAGGGCGCGCTGTCGGGTGACGCGGAGATCGTGGCGGCCCGGCATGTCGCCGAGGACGAGGGCATCGATGTCAGCGCGGCGATGTCTGCGATCGAAGAGCGCAGCGCCGAGACCAAGCGGCTGATCTGAGACTGGACGAGGCAAATGAGCGACGAGAAGAACGGCCCCTCAGACAAGCGTTCGTCCAAGGAAGCGTTGATGGCGAACCTGCGCGAGGCCAATCGCAATCGACGCCCGCGCCCGGCGCCGCCGGCCCATGCCGCGAAGGCGGAAACCAGCCGGCGACCGGTCAAGCCGTTCGACTTTTCGACGCTGCCTGAATATCGCGAACTGCGCATGCAGCGGGCCGCCGCCGACATGATGGGGATCGGCAATCCGTTCTTTCGGTCCCACGAGGGACTGGCTGCCGCGACCACGATGATCGGCAACCGGACCTTCCTCAATTTCGCGTCCTACAACTATCTTGGCCTCAATGGCCACGAGAGGGTCAATGCGGCGGCCAAGGCCGCGATCGACCGCTACGGCACGTCGGTCTCGGCCAGCCGCCTTGTGGCGGGCGAGCGTCCGATCCACAGGGAATTCGAAGAGAAGATTGCTGAACTGCATGGTGTCGAGGACGCCATCGCGATGGTCAGCGGTCATGCGACCAACGTCAGCACGATCGGAACGCTGCTCGGGCCCCGCGACCTCATTATGTATGATGCGCTCATTCATAACTCGATCGCGGAAGGAGCCCGTCTGTCCGGTGCCTCGCGGGTGAGCTTCCCGCACAATGACTGGCGATTCGTTTCCCAGACCCTCGACAAGGTGCGGCATCAGTATGAGAAGGTGCTGATCGTCATCGAGGGGCTCTACTCGATGGATGGTGACTTTCCCGACCTGACCCGTTTCATCGAGGTCAAGGCGTCGCATGACGCCTGGCTGATGGTCGACGAGGCGCATTCGATCGGCGTCCTCGGCAAGACGGGTCGAGGCATCGCGGAGCACGCGGGCATCGATCCCAAGCTCGTCGAAATCTGGATGGGCACGCTATCGAAAACGCTCTCCGGCTGCGGCGGCTATATCGCCGGCACGTCGGCGCTGGTCGATTTCCTGAAGGTGAAGGCGCCGGGGTTCGTTTATTCGGTCGGCCTGCCTCCGGCACTCGCCGCCGCGGCCATCACCTCGATCGACCTGATGCTCGAAGAGCCATGGCGAGTGGCGAAGCTGCACGAGAACGGGCAGTTTTTTGTCGAGGAGGCCAAGAATGCTGGTCTCGACGTCGGCCTTTCGGAGGGCTACGCGGTCTGTCCGATCATCGTTGGCGGATCGGCCCAGGCTGCGGTGCTTGCTCACCGGATCTATGAGCGCGGTCTCAACGCCCTGCCCATCATCTATCCGGCCGTTCCCGAGAAGGCGGCGCGTCTTCGCTTCTTCATCACGTCGCTGCACACGCGTGAGGAGATTTCGGACGCCGTGCGGATCACCGCCGAGGAACTGGAGATCGTCCGGTCGGCGGGATCGGTGCTGCAGCAACTCAGCGCCCGCTGAACTCTTCAGTCTTTCGTCTTGCGGTCCAACTCGCCATCGGGAACGACCGAGGCCTCGAAGGGCCGCATGAACCAGTCCGAAAGGACCGGCGGCAGCAGGCCGCCGAGACGCATGCCGAGGAGAAGGATCCACGGAAAGACGACGATCGATCGTCCGGCCGCGATCCCCGAAACGATTTTCCCCGCGGCCTTTTCGGCCGAGATTTCAAACGGCCGTGCGCCGGAGTGGCGAGCCGACATCGGCGACGTCACGAAGCCGGGACAGACGACCGTGACCTTGATGCCGAACGGCCTCAGCCATCCTCTCAGCGAAATGCCATAGGCCCGAACGGCCGCCTTCGTGGCGCTGTAGGATGGCATGTCGGGCAGCGCCCTGAGGCCCGCCAGCGAACTGACCAGGGCAATCTGGCCATTGCGGCGCTTCTGCATGCGGGCGAGAAGCGGTTCGACCGTGTTCAGCATTCCGCCGTAGTTGATCTCCAGCAGACGGCGGCTTTCGTCCGGATGTTCGGGAGAGCGATCCGGGCCGAGACCGGCCGTCACGCCGGCGTTGGCAATCACCAGATCCACCGGGGACCGATCATCGAAGTCCTCGATGAAGCCGGCCAGGGCCGGCCGGTCGCGCACATCCATGAGCCCGATTTCCACCTCGGCGCCGCGATCGCGGCAGGCGTTGGCGATTTCGTCCATACGCGCCGCATCGCGGCCGACAAGTCCCATCCTCAGACCGGGCCGTGCCAGGGACAGGGCAACCGCGCGGCCGATGCCGCTGCTGGCACCCGTCAGGATGACCGATCGGAACGGGAGGCTCATGCAATCCTGCTCAGTTCTTCATTTCGGCGCGTGATGCGCCGTCCAGTGCCAGGCGATGTCGATGCGGCGCGGAATCCAGACTTTTTCCTTCGACGAGATGTAGTCGAGGAAACGCGCGAGCGCCGCGGCGCGACCGGGACGTCCGACGAGGCGGCAATGCAGGCCGACGGACATCATCTTCGGGGATCCGGCCTCGCCTTCCGCATAAAGGACGTCGAAGCTGTCCTTCAGATAGTTGAAGAACTGGTCGCCCGCGTTGAAGCCCTGGCTCGTCGCAAAGCGCATGTCGTTGGCGTCGAGCGTATAGGGAATGATCAGGTGCGGTCCCTTCGGTCCCTCCACCCAGTATGGCAGATCGTCGGCATAGGCATCGGAGGAATAGAGGAAACCGCCTTCCTCCATGACGAGCTTGAGGGAATTGATTGACGAGCGGCCGGTGTACCAACCGAGGGGGCGCGCGCCCGTCACTTCCTCGTGAATGCGGATCGCCTCGACGAGATGCGCCCGCTCCTCCTCTTCGGTGAAATCCTTGTATTCGATCCACTTGAGGCCATGGCTGGCGATTTCCCAGTCGGCTTCCTTCATGGCGGCCACCGCTTCGGGATTGCGCATCAGCGCAGTTGCGACGCCATAGACCGTGACGGGGATCGACCGACCGGTGAATGTTCGCCACAGGCGCCAGAACCCGGCGCGCGAACCGTATTCGTAGATCGATTCCATGTTCATGTGCCGCTGGCCCGGCCAGGCCTGGGCACCGACGATCTCCGACAGGAAGGCTTCGGAGGCGGCATCGCCGTGGAGAATGTTGTTCTCGCCGCCTTCCTCGTAGTTGATGACGAACTGAACCGCGATATTGGCACCATCCGGCCAGTTTGCCTGCGGTGGGTTCCGCCCGTATCCAACCATGTCGCGCGGATAGCCCTCGTTCATTCTTTCCCCTCCGGCCTACTGGAATCTGTTCGCCGCTGGACCATATGCAATCCGGTTGTCGCGATAAAAGCAATCGGTGTCATTGCTTTTCTCGTCCGGGCTGATCGGCCCGCCGAGAGCGTGACTCCCGTCTGGCGGCAGTCAGCGTCGTGTCACAGGCGGCTGCTAGATTTGGCTCAGGCCGCGTCGTTGGCCTTCGTGTCGGAAATGACGGTTGCGCGATCGGTGATGGAAATTGATGCAGATGTAGAAAATGCATTCAACTTGACGCTGTCTTTTGTGCAGGTGATTTATTTTCGGGCATCACGAAAATATCATTGCGGAATCTGTCCGTTATTTGCCGTATTGTGGAACAATTGTCGTCTGTTAACGTTTGATTCATACTTGACTGCTGATCTTTAACGTCGAGAAGTTGCATTGGTGGAGATTGAGGATGGCCTTGTCAGCGGAACGTGCCGAATTGACGTCTGTCGAAGATCAGTCCCATGTGCATCGGGGCATGGGCATGCCGGCGCATCTCAACGAGCGGCGCATGGCTCGCGGCAACCTGTCGTCGGCACAGCGCGTGGAGTTGATGCGCGACTACCTTAATGCCTCCTCCCCCGCTTCCGGCAACGAAGCCCTGCGACTGTTGCGAGACGCCTTCCCGGATACGCCGCTGAGCGAGCGCGTCGACGCCATGACCGTGATGTTTCGCTGATCCTCCGTCGGTCCATTCGCATGGTGTCGTAGTTCGCCGAGGCCAAATGCGTATCTCGGGTTTGTTTCGGCGAAAGCTTGGCCAGTCGCCTCCGATCTGATTTTCTGGCCCGGCATGAGGGCCTTCACCATCTCCTGTCTTGTTCATCGACCCGGCAGACAGTTTCGGTGATTTCGTTGACTGAGACTCCCTGGATCGATCGCGCTGCTAGACTGGCTGCAACACCGGCAAGTCGTCAGGCAGGCTTAAAAAGCTATCGACCATTCCAGTGATTTTGCGCTATCGCATCGCGTGATACGGGCCGGACGCTTCGGCCCGTTCTGATTCTTGCCTTCGGCTCAGACGGATCTTTCGCGATGCAGGCGCAGTCGGGCGCAGTGCCCCCGCTTTCCCAGTTCCAGCGCAACGCCGGCCTGTTTGCGGCGATCGCCTCCATCACGGCTGTCGGCATTGCCCTCAGCCTCGGCATTCCGCTGCTCTCGTTCGACATGAACGACCAGGGTATTTCCGGCGGCGGTATCGGCCTCTCGACGGCGGTCGGTGCGGTGGCCTCCATCGTGGCCACACCCCTTGCCGCGCCGCTTGCCCGGATTTGCGGCGCCGCTCGCGCACTTGCAGGCGCGATCCTCCTCCTCGCAATCGGGTTTCCGCTGTTCTACCTCTTCAAGAGCGAACTTGCGTGGCTGGTGCTGCGCTTCGCCTTCTATGGCGCGCTGACGACGGTCTTCATCCTCTCCGAGTTCTGGATCAACGCCCTCGCCCCCGAGCGCCATCGCGGCCTCATCATGGGCATTTATGCCAGCGTCCTGTCGGCGGGATTTGCCATCGGGCCCATGATTCTGGCCGCGGTCGGCATCGAGGGGTTCCTGCCCTTCGCCGCAGGATCCGGCCTCATGCTTCTCGCGCTTGTTCCCGTCCTGCTCGCCGTGAAGGCAAGTCCGGTCCTCGACGGACAATCGAAGGCGGGAATGCTGCGTTTCGTCTTCCTTGTGCCGACCGCGACCTTCGCCGCACTCGCCTTCGGCGCGGTCGAAAGCAGTCTTTTCGCGCTCTTCCCGGTCTTTGGCCTGCGCGCCGGCCTCGACGTCACGCTGACGAGCGGCCTCCTCTCGGCCATCGCGATCGGCAATCTGCTGATGCAAATCCCGATCGGTTTGATTTCCGACCGGGTGGACCGCCGTCTCATGCTGGCCGTCATCGGTCTCGCGAGCGCTGTGCTGATCGCGCTCGTTCCGATGGCCGTCGGCTGGGGACTTGTCCTGCTCTATGGCATCGTCGTCGTCTTCGGCGGTCTCAGTGGCGGCCTCTACACTGTCGGGCTGACGCATCTCGGCGCGCGCCATTCGGGCGGCGACCTTGCACTCGCCAACGCCGCCTTCATCTTCATGTATGGGGTCGGGATGCTTGGCGGTCCGGCGCTGAGTGGCTTTGCTCTCGACGCCTTCGACCCGTATGGCATGCCCCTGACGCTCGCCGTCATTCTCGCCATTTACGGCGTGTTCGCTTTCCTGCGTTTGAGGCACGCCGACAAGGCCGCAGTGCCGGGCTCCAGGACCTGAGGTTCGTCAGGTCCCGGCGGTCCCTCTTCAGGCTGTGTCCTGCGGCGGTCGCTTGGGGGGAATCGAGTAGGTGGCGCTCGCATGGGCGACGAGCGTGCCGGCCGATTCCGACCAGAGGTCGCAGTCCGCGACGGCAAGACGCTTGCCGAGCTTCATCAGCCTTGCCTTGCCGATCAGGGCGCCCGGCGCGGGCTTGCGCAGAAAGTCGATGGACAGATGCGTCGTGACGGTGAGCGCCACCGTTCCGATGTGCGCCAGGATGACGATCCAGCAGGCGATATCGGCCAGCGTCATCATGGTGGGACCGGAGATGGTGCCGCCCGGACGCAGGTGATTGTCCTGCGCCTGCAAGCGGATCGATGCGGTTTCCCCTTCCAGATCGATCACCTCGAACATGGGCGGCAGATGCGTCTCGGGGCCGTTGAGTTCGGGATACTCGCGCGCCAGGAACTGGTTGAGCTCTTCGACGGTGACGACAGGCTGCATCAGGACTTTCCATTGTTCTTGCTTCGACAGGCGCACTCGCGAGGTGGCGGCCTGTGATCCGGGCACCACGTTATTGTCATTCGGCCCGCCGTGGAACTCCCGGACGAAAGCGAATAGGATCGCCGCCAACAACGAACAATCGGTGCGGCCGGGAGACTCTCGATCCATGAATACCGAAAAGACCGACTTGCTGGCACAATCCGATCATGGGGCCGTTCGCCGCATCACGCTCACGGACGTCAGGCGCCGCAACGCGCTTTCGGAAAGCATGATCTCTGCCCTGACGACGGCGCTTGAAGCCGCGGCCGAGGACAGTGCGATCCGCGTGGTGGTGCTGGCCGCCGACGGCCCGGCCTTTTCGGCCGGCCACGACCTGAAGGAAATCAGCGGCCATCGCGGCGACGCCGATGGCGGGCAGGCCTATTTCGAACAGCTGATGGCGGCCTGCTCGGCGCTAATGCAGACGATCGTCCGGCTCCCGAAGCCGATGATCGCGGAAGTCCGCGGGGTTGCCACGGCGGCGGGATGCCAGCTTGTCGCCAGTTGCGATCTGGCGGTTGCCGGCGAAGGCGCCCGGTTCTGCACGCCCGGCGTCAACATCGGTCTCTTCTGCTCCACGCCCATGGTGGCCCTGTCGCGCAACGTGTCGCGCAAGCACGCCATGGAGATGCTGCTCACGGGCGACCTTGTTCCGGCCGCACGCGCCGCCGAAATCGGTCTCGTCAACCGCGTCGTCGCGGAGGGCGATCTCGAAGTGGAGACGATGCGGCTTGCCGAGCGCATCGCGTCGAAATCGCAGCGCACGCTCAAGATCGGCAAGGAAGCTTTCTACCGTCAGGTCGAGTTGCCCCTTTCCGACGCCTATGACTATGCGGCAGCGGTGATGACGGCCAACCTGATGGACGCCGATGCCTGCGAGGGCATCTCGGCATTTCTCGAAAAAAGAGCTCCGACGTGGGAGAGGTGATGGGTCGGATCAATCCGCCTCATGCTTCTTCATTTTTGCAAAACGATGCTGCAATCGTCCCGGCTGGAGGTTCCAGTGAATCTCGGGCTATCGTAGATCAAATCATAGTCGTACACGCTTCCGCTATCAGTTATGAGCGCATATTTCGGTGGACTGCCGGGTATGGTTGAAGTCAGTCCTAACGAGGCGGGGACATTGCCCTTGGACGTGCCGGAATAGGTCCACGTTCCTTTTCCAAGATCAGCAGCCTGCTTGTCGATCATCAAACTGACTGACCATCTGCGCCCGGACTTGCAGACGACATTTCCAACCCATTCACCGAGCAGACTGACATTTGTGGCGTTTTCGCCCGAGGTGGCATTTCCGGCACTGCTCGTTGCGTTCTTCGCCTTTTCCGGTGCGAGACCAAGAGAGTTCATGCTGCTGAGGACACTGCCTAATGTCGCCTCGGTGGTGGCAACGCGCTTCGACAGCGCCTCGATTGCGGAGTTGTCAGGTACACCTGGATCGCCTTTGGGTCCGGGTGGCCCTGCGAGACCTGCGGTGGGGTTCTTTATCAGTTCGGTGACTTCCATTCTCATCGAGGCGAGGTCTTCCTTCGCTCGATCGAGATCGGATCTGATTTGAAAAATGTAAAGGACGCATGCCACTATGGCTGCCATACTGGTGGCGATGCCTGCAGAAACGACGGCGACCTTTTCGATGTGTGACAATTCGAATATGCCCATCTTCGATCGCGCATTGCTCCTGGAGGAATGACATGAGCGACAATCTACCGCTTAGATTGTAATCATCCAATCCGCTTCTCTTCAATTCTCATGGATTATTTCGGAGCGATGGGCGATGTTCGGGCCATGACCATCGCGCGGCATCTTCATCTCGTCACCCTCGGCGTTGCCGATCTCGCCCGGTCCACGGCCTTTTACGAGGCGCTCGGCTGGAAGCGCAGCAGCGCGTCGCAGGAAGGCGTGACCTTCATCCAGTTGTCCGGCGTCGTGCTGGGGCTCTACGGCTGGGCCGCGCTGGCGGAGGACGCCGGAGTCCCGTCTGAAAGCACCGGCTTCCGGGGCGTTTCGCTTGCGCATAATGCCGACAGCGAGGCCGAGGTCGACCGGATTATCGGCGAAGCCGTCGCTGCGGGTGCCACTCTCGTCAAGGCTCCGGAAAAGGTGTTCTGGGGCGGATATTCCGGCTATTTTGCCGATCCCGATGGGCACCTCTGGGAGGTTGCCCACAATCCCTTCTTCGCCAAGGATGACGCCGGCCGGCTTCGTCTCGACTGATCCCTTCTTCGTTCAAGGTGCCTGTTGATGAATCACGACGACTATTCCGACGCCTATATCCGTTCGATCCTGTCCAAGGTGAAGACGATCGCTGTCGTCGGCGCCAGCAACAAGGAAGAGCGTCCGAGCTTCGTTGTCTCCCGCTTCATGGCCGGCAAGGGCTACAAGGTTTACGCCGTCAATCCAGGCCTGCCGGCAGGATCGAACATCGATGGCGCGCCGGTCGTGGCAAGGCTTGCCGATGTGCCGGAACCGATCGACATGGTGGATGTCTTCCGCAATTCGGAAGCGGCGGCCGGTGTCGTGGACGAGGCTCTGGCGCTCGATCCGCTCCCGAAAGTCATCTGGATGCAGCTGGAAGTCCGCCACGACGAGGCGGCGAAGAAGGCGGAGGCCGCCGGCATCGAGGTGGTGATGGACCGCTGTCCGAAGATCGAGATCATGCGTCTTGAAGAATGAGAGACCGCGGGTGACGAATACGCCGACTGCCTCATGCATGCTGGCGCGTCGTCGTCTTCCCGGACCTTTCCGCCTCTGATTCACGTCAGATACAGAAGACTTCGCCGATCCGGTTCCACGGACCGGCGCCCCACTTCGCGGCCGATGAAACCGCGGGCAAGCTGACATTCTCCCGGATCGATGACCGGACCAACGATCAGCACACCCGGCGGCTTGTCATGGGCCGAGAAGCCATCCCCAGCAATAACAAACGTCTTTGGGAGAAATAGACGATGACAGGTGAACAAGGTCCCGGTTTTTCCACGCTTGCGGTCCATGCGGGGGCTCAGCCCGATCCGGCGACGGGTGCGCGCGCGACGCCGATCTATCAGACGACCTCCTTCGTCTTCGACGACGTCGATCACGCCGCCTCGCTGTTCGGCCTGCAGGCCTTCGGCAACATCTACACGCGCATCACGAACCCGACGACGGCGGTGCTGGAAGAGCGCATCGCGGCGCTGGAAGGCGGCACGGCCGCGGTTGCCGCCGCGTCCGGCCATGCGGCCCAGCTTCTGATCTTCCACACGCTGCTGAAGCCCGGCGACGAGTTCATCGCCTCCAGGAAGCTCTATGGCGGCTCGATCAACCAGTTCAATCATTCGTTCAAGAGCTTCGGCTGGGACGTGGTCTGGGCCGATCCCGACGATATCGCCTCCTTCGAGGCGGCGGTGACGCCGCGCACCAAGGCGATCTTCATCGAGAGCCTGGCCAATCCCGGCGGTGTCGTGACGGACATCGAGGCGATCGCCAAGGTGGCCAAGCGCGCCGGCGTGCCGCTGATCGTCGACAACACGCTTGCGACGCCCTATCTCTGCCGGCCGTTCGAACATGGCGCCGACATCGTCGTTCATTCGATGACGAAGTTCCTCGGTGGCCACGGCAATTCCATGGGCGGTGCCATCGTCGACGGCGGCAATTTCGACTGGTCGCGCGAGGGGCGCTATCCGATGCTGTCCGAGCCGCGGCCGGAATATGGTGGCATGGTCCTGCACGAGACCTTCGGTAACTTTGCCTTCGCCATTGCGGCGCGGGTTCTGGGCCTGCGCGATCTCGGTCCAGCCATCTCGCCGATGAATGCCTTCCTGATCCTCACCGGCATCGAGACCCTGCCCCTGCGCATGCAGCGCCACAGCGACAACGCCATGGCGGTTGCCGAATGGCTCTCCGGCCACGACAAGGTTGCCTGGGTCTCCTATGCGGGCCTTGCCGGCGATCGCTATCATCAGCTTCAGCAGAAATACATGCCCAAGGGCGCCGGCGCGGTCATGACCTTCGGTCTCAAGGGCGGCTATGACGCGGGTGTTTCCGTGGTCAGCAACGTCGAGCTGTTCTCGCATCTTGCCAACATCGGCGACACGCGCTCGCTGATCATCCACCCCGCCTCGACGACGCACCGCCAGCTTGCCGATGCGCAGAAGATCGCGGCCGGCGCGGGACCTGATGTGGTGCGGCTTTCGGTCGGAATCGAGGACGCCGAGGACATCATCGCCGATCTCGATCAGGCGCTTGCCAAGACGGCGTAAGCCACCAGACGCAGGATTGCCCGTTCCGGCATCGCCGGGACGGGCTTCTTTACGGTGCGGGACGCCAAAATCTGAAAATTTTCAAATAGTCGTAGTGATACTTACTGTCTAATTTCATTTAAATGCCATGCACCGGAGACGTGTTTGCGTCGTGCTGCCTGGGCTTCGCCGAATACTCTCTTTTCCTGATCCGTGAGCGCGTCGTGCCAACGAGCCCTGCGCATCAATTCGGCTATGCAATTGTTCGGTCATTGAGTTTCACGAATTCTATCCCGAGGGCTCCGTCCGGGTGAGAGAGGGCAAGGGCAAAGCGTACTGTCTCGTGGTTTGGATTGTATACAACCAGAATGATGTTCAATCTAAAGATTTAGTCCGAGAAACAATTTAAAAACTATCCTTCTGTTCTTGTCATATCCTTTAGTACAGGCCTGTTTTTAAAGCCTTGTAAGGAACTCTGGCTCACCATCCCGGCAGCGACCGCGTCCTTTAAACGGATCAAGCGGAACCGGGGAGCAAATAATGACAATATCCCGCAAGCTGGCAATAATCGTTGCTCTGTTTCTCTTGCCGATTTTTCTCTTTGCCTCGCTCTTCATCGCGCAGAGCATGAAAGACATCCGGTTTGGAGAGCAGGAGGTTGCCGGTGCGAACTATCTTGCGGCCGTCTGGCCGACGGTGACGGGAATTGCCGAGCTGGCCGAAGACCAGAAAGGCACCTTGGACATGTCGCGCGCCGAGATGGCTGCGGCGACGTTCGATGAGGAATTGGGCAGCGCCGGGCAATCGTCCGCATTGATGAAGTCCATCAATGCCATGGAGTTCGATGGCGTTGGCCGGACACCGAGCATGAACGAAGCCATGGCGGCGGCGCGGGCGCTTTTCGCCAAGGTCGGCGACGCGTCCAATCTCATCCTCGATCCGGATCTCGACAGCTTCTATGTCATGGATATCGATCTGGTGAAGATGCCGGAGTTGATCGACAGCGCTTCCGAGCTCTTTGACAACGCTGTCAGGTCTGGAGCCAATGACGCTTCCGAACTGGACCGCCATATCAGGCTGGCCATGCAGGAGGCGCGGGTGCGGACCGTGCTCGACGGCTTGCATGCATCGATGTCCTCCGCCTTGTCCGCCAACGCTGACGGCAGCCTCAAGGCCTCGCTTGACCAGCCACTCGCCCACCTTTCTCAGGCTGCCGACGCCTTTGTCGAAGCCGCTGTTGCAGCCGGAAAGACAATTGCTGCCTCGGCGGACGAGCGGGTCGCGCTCGATGCAAGGGTCAAGACCGCCCATGATGCGCTGACCGATTCAGCGAATGTGTTCTTCGCCATCTCGAACGGCGAACTCATCCGCCTCCTGGAGGCGCGTATTTCCGGATTTCAATCGCGTCTCCTGGAGATGACGCTTTTCGCCGGCCTTGTGACGCTTGGTGCCCTCGCCTTCTCGGTCTTCATGAGCCGCTCGCTGTCGCGGGCTCTGGGCCGGAGCGTTGCGGCGATGAGCGACCTTGCCAGCGGCAAACTCGATGTCGAGATCACCGGCGATGACCGGCGCGATGAGGTCGGGCAGATCGCCAAGGCGCTGAGGGTGTTCAAGGAGAATGCGCTCGAACGGCAGCAGCTGCAGGACATGCATGACCAGCAGGAGCGCCGCAGCGCGGACGAGAAGAAGGCGATGATGGCCGGCCTTGCCGATGGGCTGCGCCAATCCGTCGGGTCGATCCTGAAAAACGTGACCGAGGCCGCCGATGGGCTCAAGTCCTCGGCCACGGTGATGAGCGCTTCCGCCGAGGAAACGTCCCGGCAGGCCTCGGTTGTCGTGGCGGCCTCGGAATCGACCTCGTCGTCGGTTCAGGCCGTCGCGGGCGCGGCCGAGGAGCTTTCCTATTCGGTGCAGCAGATCGGCGATCAGGTCCGCCGGTCCGTAGCCAAGGCCGGTGAAGCCGTTGCCGAGGCCAACTCGACCGTCGCTAAGGTCAATTCGCTCTCGGATGCCTCGCAGAGGGTCGGCGCGATCGTCGGTCTCATTCAGGAGATAGCCGAGCAGACCAATCTCCTTGCGCTCAACGCCACGATCGAGGCGGCGCGCGCCGGAGAAGCCGGCAAAGGGTTCGCCGTCGTGGCGTCCGAGGTCAAGGGACTTGCCTCGCAGACCGCCAAGGCGACAACGGAAATCCGCCAGCAGATCATGGACATCCAGAACGCGACGGAAGAGTCCGCGACGGCCATCAACTCCATTGCGGACGCTATCGAGGAACTGAACCGGATCGCCGCGGCAATCTCCACCGGCGTCGATCAGCAAGCCGTTGCAACGGATGAAATCTCCAGCAGCATGCAGACGGTGGCGCGGAACTCCAATCAGGTTTCCGAAAACATCAACGGCGTGAATGTTGCGGCCGAGCAGTCGTCAACCGCGGCCCATCAGGTTTCGGGGCTCGCTGGCAGCCTGACGTCGCAGGCCCATGCATTGAATGGGGAAGTTTCGCGTTTCCTGGATACGCTGAAAGCCGCCTGAGGCGGCCAAAGGCAGGATCATGACGAAGAGGGCTCGGGCCATCAGGTCCGAGCCCTCTTCATCTTCGTTCTTACTGGCAGAAATGCCTCAGGCCGTCATAGCCCATGTAGGTGCCCGATCGCGCGTCAAAGGTGCGATAGCGCGCGCTGCAGTAGTCGTACCAGCCATCCGAATAGGGCTCATAGCCCCCGGCCTGACCCACGACTTCGACATTCTGATAGACGGGGCCGGTGGAATAGATGCGCGGCGGGGGCTGATAGCGGACCACCGGCGGCTCATAAGGCGCGACAGGCGTCGTGTAGATGACGCGCGGCGGAGGCGGCGGGGCCAGCGTGGCCCCCAAGAGCGCGCCGGCGACGACGCCCAGAGCACCGGCCGCCAGAGCGTCCCGCGACCGGTTGCGATCGCGATCCCGGTGGTAGAACTCGCGGCGCGGCGGCGGTCCCCAACCCCGGTCACCATAGTGATGATGGCGGTATCCGTCGGCGTATGCGGTGCTGGCGGTCAGCGGCGCCGTACCGAGGGTGAAGGTTGTCGCGGCGACACAGGCGAGTGTCGCGGCGGTTACTGTGCGGCGCAGTCTCGATGTCGAATGCGCGGTTTTCTCAAGAGTCATTGGTCTGCCTCCTGTTCCGAACCGGGGTCGTCATCCGGAACTGTCCGTCACGCTAGATGGTTCCGTCTGAACCGAAGCTGAACCAACCATGGCATCATTGCGACCATGGCCGGGAACCCGGATATGTGCTGTTTCTGACCATATGATCGCGGCGGAATTCAGTGGCCAGAGGCGGCGAAAATAGGGCCATTTCTGGTTGGAGAGGGACCCTGCCCCCTGCCCGTCGGCGACGTTTCCGTGCCCAATTCGTCACCCCAGCCTCACGCCGCTCTTGGGTGCGTGAGACCGCATGGGCCGGCCAGGCTTTCCGGCCCACGGTGAGGCGGATTATTGGCAGTAGTGACGCTGGCCGTCATTGCCCATGTAGGTGCCGGTCCTTGGATCGAATGTCTGGTAGCGGCTGGAGCAGTAGCTGTACCAGCTCGGTGAATAGGCCCTGTTGCCGCCGGCGTCCCGTCCGATCGTGTTGGTCCCGCTGGAAACGGGCGGTCGGTAGAACTGCCGGGGCGGCGGGCGATACCGAATGACCGGTTGGTTGTCATCCCCTCCGGTGCTGGGAAAGATGACTTTCGGCGTCGGCAATGCCGGGGCTGACGGGGCGATCGAGTCGCCGGGAGCTGGTCCGGTAGGAATGGAGAACGCCCCACCCCTCAGCAAATCCCGGGTCAGCGCCGGGCCATGGTGCGCTTCGAAGCCGCCGACCGGCGGATTGGTCTCGCCGATTCCACCCGCAACGGCCGTGCCGATGACCATCGGAGCGGCGAGCGCCATCGACCCGACGAGGACAAGGCCGGCTGTGGCCATCCGGTTGAGAATGCGGAAAAATCCCGCTTTCGGATCGGTTGTTCGCTCGTCGGTCATTTTTTGGCTCTTGCCGCCCATGGGCATTGGTTGCTCGGTGTCGGTCTGCAAACCGCCACAGCGTAGATGTGGGTAGATCTCGCCCGGAAAAGAATGCCTGCGGTCCGGAATTGTGTCGGCGGGTGACGCTGGAACCGGCCAATCACGCCTTTTTGTCCCAGCCGCCGCCCTCGTTCTGCTGCCAGTAGGTCAGTTCGTGCCCGGCCGTCTTCTGGGCCTTCCACTGCTCGCGCGCCTCGGCGACGGCATCGGGATCATGGCCGTCGAAAATGAAGACGGCCCGCAGATACGGTGAAAGATCGGGGGGAACGGCCCGGTCGACGAGGATACGGACGTTGGCGCCGTTCGGATTGTCGGTGCCTTCGGTGAGGATCGCCGGCTGCTCGGCGTCGTGGTCGCCGCCGGCCATGCCGTGAGGCAGGAAACTGTCGTCGGCAAAGGTCCACAGCTGGCTGTCGAGGAATTCGAGCCGCTCGCGCGATCCGCCCTGGATCACGACGCGCCAGTCCCGGTCCAGCGAGCGCTGAACCAGCACGGGCAGGACGGCCTCAAGCGGCTGACGTTCCAGATGGAAGAAGAGGACCTCGGCCATGGATGGCTACCAACCGATCATCAGGTCGGCCAGGATGGCAAGGACGAAGAGGCCAGTGGTGCCAGCCACGAATTCACCCATGGTCGGCCCCCTGCCCCGAATGAACCTGGTGGCGGCAACCGTGAGGGCCGCCGCCACGAGGAGAACGAACGCGATCTTGATCGCGACCCGCATCACTTTTCGTAGTGGTCCGCAACGAGGCGGTTCAGCAGGCGAACGCCGAAACCGTTGCCCCAGGAGCGGTTGGTCTCGGTGTCGGCCGAGGCCATGGCCGTGCCGGCAACGTCCAGATGGGCCCAGGCGGTTTCGCCGACGAAGCGCTTCAGGAACTGCGCCGCCGTGATGGCGCCGCCGTAGCGTCCGCCAGTGTTCTTCATGTCGGCGAAGCGGCTGTCGATCAGCTTGTCGTAGTCCGGGCCGAGCGGCAGGCGCCAGAGCTTTTCGCCGGTCGTCTGGCCGGCGTCATAAAGGCGGGTCGCGAGTTCGTCGTCATTGGAGAAGAGACCGGCATGCTGGGTGCCGAGCGCCACCATGCAGGCGCCGGTGAGCGTTGCAAGATTCACCATGAAGGCCGGCTTGAACGTCTCTTTCGTGTACCAGAGCGCGTCCGCCAGCACGAGGCGGCCCTCGGCGTCGGTGTTGATCACTTCGATGGTCTGGCCCGACATGGAGGTCAGGATGTCGCCCGGCCGATAGGCGTTGCCGTCCGGCATGTTCTCGACGAGGCCGATAACGCCAACGGCATTGATCTTGGCCTTGCGTCCGGCGAGTGCACGCATCAGGCCGACGACGGCGGCCGAGCCGCCCATGTCGCCCTTCATGTCTTCCATGCCGGCCGCGGGCTTGATGGAGATGCCGCCGGTATCGAAGACGACGCCCTTGCCGACGAAGGCGACCGGCGTTTCCTTGGCCTTGCCGCCGTTCCAGCGCATCACTGCCAGACGGGCGGGACGAACGGAGCCTTGTGCGACGCCAAGAAGAGCGCCCATGCCGAGCTTTTTCATGTCCTTGTCAGTCAGGATCTCGACCTCAAGGCCGAATTCGGTCAACCCCTCGCAGATCTTGGCATATTCGACCGGGCCGAGGACATTCGGAGCCTCGTTCACGAGGTCGCGGGCCAGCATGACGCCGGCTGCGATCTCTTCATTATCGGCAAAGGCCTTGCGCGCCTTGGAGTGCCCCTCGGTCGCGATTGAGACCGTCATCTTCGGCGGCTTTTCGTCCTTCTTGACGGTCTTGTGCTTCGACCACTCATAGGCGCGCAGCCTGAGACCCATCGCGAATTCGGCGACGAGCACCGGATCGGCTTCGCTGCCATCCACCTTGTCGAACAGGACCGTGATCGTCTCGGCCTTGATGTCCTTGAGCTTGCCCATCACCGAGCCGCCGAGCTTCAGGGCGGCGTCCGCTCCGAATTCCTCAGCCTTGCCGGTGCCTGCAAGAATGACGCGCGACAGGGCAAGGCCAGCCGGTGCGACCACATCCAGGAGCGACTGCGACTTGCCCTTGAAATCGGCAACATCCATGGCCCGCTGCAGGGAGCCGCCGGAAAGGTCGAACAGTTCTTTCGCCTGCGGTCCGAGCGCACCGTCCTCGCCCACCAGGACGACGGCGATGCCGCTGTCCGGCAGACCTGCCTTGACGATTGAAATGTTCGGGGAATTCGACATGGTGGATTCCTTAATCCTTATCGTTCAAATTGTTTCTATCGGTTCTTTGCCTGGATCGGCTTTCGGCGCACAGTCGGTGCCATGAAGGTCGTCCGTTCCGTGCCCGGCAAATGGCACGGCGCAAAGTGGCGCTTTAGCCGACGCTTCGCAAGTCCATCTTGCGGTGGGTTCGGGAAAGGACAATAAGGGCAGCCCCGATCCGCATCTCTCGCGGATCGCCCGTGGATGCGGAATACGGAATGCGGCGTATCAGCGTTTATCTCTTTGCAAGAACGGCGATCGCGAGTGTTTCGATTCTGGCGGTCCTGACCGCGATCATCTGGGTCACGCAGGCCCTGCGACGTTTCGACCTTGTCACGGCCAAGGGACAGGCGCTGCTGTCCTACCTCAGCATGACGCTCCTGGCCGTTCCCTTTCTCATCTCCATCGCCGCCCCATTCGCGTTGGCGATCGGGATGATCGTGGTGCTCAACAGCGCCCATGCCGACAGCGAACTCGTCGCCATGAACGCTGCGGGGGCCTCGCACCGGCAGATTCTGAGGCCGTTCCTTCTGCTCGCCGTGCTGACCGGCCTGCTCGTCACCTTCATCGCCGCCTGGGGCGCGCCGAAGAGCCTGCAGCTGCTTCGCGACTACACGACCGCCGTGCGCGCCGATGTCCTGACCAACATCGCCCAACCGGGCCGCTTCATGGAGGTGGACGAGAATTTCGTCTTCCATATCCGCAACCGCGCTCCGGACGGCTCCGTGGAAGGCCTTTTCATCTACGATTCGCGACGGCCGGACATCACCTTCACCTACACCGCCGAGCGGGGCCGTTTTGTCGAGGCGCTGGGCAAGACGCTGATGGTGATGGAAAACGGCACCATCGAGCGGATCAAGCACCCCGGCGAAGCAAGCACCTTCGTTGCCTTCGGGTCCTATGCGTTCGATCTTTCCTCGCTGCAGCCGGAGGGGGGCGAGGTCAGCTACAAGGTCAACGAGCTGACCATCGATCAGCTGCTGGCGCTCACGCCCGACGACCCGCTGATGAAGTCGAACGCCGACGAGGTGGCCTCGGAAATACATTCGCGCCTTGCCTCATTCTTCTATCCGATGGCCATGGTCCTGGCGGTCTTCTTCTTCCTCGGATTTCCCATGACGACGCGTGACGGGCGCGTGATGACGATTACCCTGGCACTGCTTTTTGCAACCATCGTGCGTCTTCTCGGGTTCGCGGCGTCCGGTGTCGCCTCGAACGACATCCGCCTGCTGCCCCTCGTCTATGCGGTGCCGATCGTGCTGCTTGTCGGGCTTGGCGCCATCGTCGCGCTGAGGACGAAGTCCTTCACGTTCGGCTCTCTGGAGGGGGCCATTGCCGATGGTGTGGCTCGCTTCTTCCCCGGCAAGGCGTCATCCGGCGGGGGCATGCAGCCATGATCGGCCGGACGCTCTTCCGCTATATCGGGTTTCTGTTCCTCAAGTGGATCCTCGGTCTCCTGGTGGGGGCGGTGCTGCTCGCCTTCCTCATCGATCTGCTCGAACTCCTGAGGTCGACGGCCGACAGGCCGGATTTCGAGCCTTTGACCGTCCTTGCCGTCTCCGCGCTGCGCGTGCCGCTCATTGCCGAAGACATCCTGCCCTTCGCGGTTCTGCTCGGCTCGATGGCTGCCCTTCTCAACCTGTCGCGTCGCTCGGAGCTTGCGGTCAGCAGGGCGGCGGGGCTGTCAGTCTGGCAGTTCACGGCCCCCGGCCTCGTCGTTGCGATTGTCATCGGGATTATCGCGACGACGCTCTACAACCCGCTGGCGACACGGCTCAAGGCCGACTCGGACCGTCTCGCCTCGAGCGGGGTGGCGGGCCGTGCCGTGGCGCTCCTCAGCGATTCCTCCAGCGCCACCTGGCTGCGCCAGCATACGGACGAAGGCGATGCGGTGATCAAGGTCGCCGGAATAGCCGATGGCGGCCGCATCCTGCTCGATCCCATTTTCTGGGAGTTCGACAAGACGGGGCGACTTGCGCGGCGGATCGAGGCCTCGGGCGCGACGCTCGGAACGAAGCTCTTCAGGCTGTCGGACGCCCGCATCTTCGAACCCAATGCCGAACCGCAGACGAAGTCCACGATGGTCGTGCCCACGACGCTCACGCCAGAGCAGGTGAATCAGCGCCTTGCCGCGCCGAATTCGGTGTCGTTCTGGGCGTTGCCTGAAATGGCCCGGCAGGCCGTGAATGCGGGTCTGCCAACGTCCCGGTTCGAGTTGCAGTTCGACGTTCTTCTGCTTCGCCCTGCCCTCTTGGCCGCCATGACGCTTATTGCGGCAACGGTATCTCTGGGGATGAGCCGGCGAGGCAACGTCGGGCGGATGATTCTCGGTGGCGTCACGGCCGGCTTCATGCTTTATGTGCTCACGGAAGTCTTTGGCGATCTTGGCAGTGAGGGCCTGGTGAATCCGTTGATAGCCGCTATTGCCCCCGCCTTTATCGCGTTGTCGCTGGGGTCTACGGTGCTTTTGTTCAGGGAGGATGGATGAGTCCCGCCATCTCCCTTCTGAAAAAGAAGTGGCTCGGCTCTGTCCGAATGCCATCGCACATCCGTGCCCGCAGGCTGCCGGCGAAGGCGGTCTCCGCTGTTGTCCTCGCGCTGTCGCTGATGGTCGGCGCGGGCGTTGCCACGACGTCCGCCGCGCCGGACACATCCAGCGACAGCCAGCTTGATTCCCAGCGCATGCTGCTGGAATCGGACACGCTGATCTACGATCTGGACGATCAGAAGGTGACGGCCGTCGGTTCCGTCGCCATCTATTATGCAAACCATGTGGTGACCGCGGACAAGGTCGAGGTGGACCGCCGCGCAAAGACCGTCACCGCCATCGGCAACGTGATCCTGACGGATCCGAGCGGCAACGTGGTGCGGTCCGATCATGTGCAGCTATCCGACGATCTCAGCGAAGGTTTGATCCAGCAACTCGAGTTGCGCACGGCCGAGGGCGCCGCCTTCCGTGCAAGCCGGGTCGTTCGGACGGTCAACGACAGGACGGAATTCGACGACGGCGTCTACGAGGCCTGCGTCGACTGCGACGGCATCCCCGGCAAGAAGCCGCTTTGGACGATCAAGGCGCGCAAGGTCATCCACAAGCAGGCGGACAAGACGGTCACCCTGCAAGATGCGACCTTCGAGTTCGCGGGCATGCCGATAGCCTGGTTGCCTCGGCTGACGCAGCCGGACCCGACGGTGCGGCGCAAGACCGGCTTCCTGATCCCGACACCCGTCTACAAGGAGACGCTCGGTGCCGGAATCACGGTTCCGTATTTCTGGGCGCTCGCGCCGAATATGGATTTCACCTTCCGTCCGGCCGTCTATTCCAAGCAGGGTTTCCTTGCCGATGTCGAATGGCGGCATCGCGTCGACAACGGCAAATATACCGTGCGCCTTGCGGGCATCGATCAGGCGAGCCCCGGAGCCTTCTCCGGCAGTTCCGGCGATACGGACTGGCGCGGCGCGATCTTCTCGACGGGCGATTTCAAGATCAACAAGCAATGGTCGTGGGGCTGGGACGTGGCGGTCGCGTCCGATCGCGCTTTCCTCCACGACTACGATCTGCCCAAGGCCAGCAATGACGCGGCCATCTCGGATATCTACCTGACGGGCATTGGTGACCGGAACTATTTCGACGCCCGCTTCTACGGCATTTTCGTGCAGCAGGAGGACGATCCGACCACCGGCCTGCCGCAGGACGTGGACCTGCAGGAAAAGCAGCCCTTCGTCCATCCGGTCGTCGACTATTCGGGAATTCTCGAGCAGCCCGTCTTCGGCGGTCAGCTTTCCTATGACACCAATTTCACGAGCCTGACGCGCGAGAAGGACGACATCTTCTCGTTCAACGGCGGTCTCAATCAGCGTTTCAGGGGCGTCGGCGGCACATTCTCGCGCTTGTCGGTCGATACGCTGTGGAAGCGGCAGGTGACCGATTCCCTTGGCCAGGTCTTCACGCCGTTCGTCGGCCTCAATGCCGATGCCTTCTTCCTGAACACTTGGTCGAGCAGCACCGCCGGACTTTCGGACGATCAGGTCATCGGGCGGGTCATGCCGATGGTGGGGCTGGAGTATCGCTTCCCCTTCCTCGTCACGAGCCCCTCCACCTCGAGCGTGATTTCGCCGGTGGCGCAGCTGATTGCCAGACCGAACGAAATGTCGGTCGGCGACGTTCCCAACGAGGATGCGCAGAGCCTTGTCTTCGACGAGACGTCGCTCTTCGACATCAACAAGTTCTCGGGCTTCGACCGGACCGAAGGCGGCACACGGCTTAACGTCGGCTTCACGCAGACGACCGATTTCGCCTGGGGCGGATCGCTGTCCTCGGTCATCGGCCAATCGTTCCAGATCGCGGGCCAGAACTCCTATGCGGTCAACAACATCTATGAAACGGGTTCCGACTCGGGCCTGGAATCGGATGCGTCCGACTATGTCGCGGGCCTGACGCTCGACACCGCCCAGGGACTGCTCTTCGGGGCCAGGGCCCGCTTCGATCATTCCTCCTTCGAGGTTGCCCGCGCCGAGGCACAGGTGGTTGGCCTCGCCGGGCCTTTGACGACATCCCTCACCTATGCCTTCCTCGATGCCCAGCCGGATCTCGGCGTCGACAAGCGGTCGGAAATCCAGGGTGCCGCCAATCTGCAGTTGACGCGGAACTGGCGCATGTTCGGGACGGCCCGGTTCGACATCATCAACGACGATTTCGTCAGGACTGGCATCGGTTTCGGCTATGACGAGGAATCCTTCTCCGCGTCGGTGGCCTATACGGAAGACAGAACGGATTCGACCGACGGGACAAACCGGACGATTTTCTTCCGTCTCGGGTTCAAGACTCTCGGGGATGTCTCGACGAGTGCCGACCTGCAAAATTGATCGAGCCGCGACGGCACGAACAATCTTTTGCCAAACGTCGCCTATACTTGTTAAGAATGTCGGGGAACGAGATTACCGAACCGATCGGGCCGCGCTTCGACGGGGACACTGGTCGGGCGGAGCGGTAAGATTGCCTTGAAAAAGAAGAACGACGGTTTACAGAATGACATATGACCTGCCCGCCGATCCGGCATTGCTGAACCGGCCGAATGGCGGCCAGACCGGTTCCATCGAACGATCCAGCGCGGTGCGCTCGCCGATGCGCAAGACAATCGTTGCCGCTGCGTGTCTCCTGGCCATGGCGTTTGCCGCCTCCCCGGAGCCGTCGTTCGCTGCTGGCGGGATCAAGGTGATCGTCAACGACACCGCCATCACGGATTATGATATCGCGCAGCGGACCCGTCTCTACGTCATCTCCCAGAAGCTCAGCCAGGGCGCGGCCCAGAAAGCGGCGATGGATGAACTGATCGACGAGGCGCTGCATCTGCAGACCGCCAAGCGGATGGGCATTTCGGTGCCGGACGCCGAGGTCGACAGTGCGATCGCGACGATTGCCGGACGCAGCAATTTGACCACGGCGCAATTCTCCAAGGCCGTGGCGCAGGCGGGTCTCAACATCTCCACATTGCGCGACCGCATTAAGGGTCAGCTGATCTGGGGCCGGATCGTGCGCGGTCAGCTCCAGCGCAAGATCAAGTCGGAGAAGAGCGATTTCATTGCGCAGCTCAATGCCTCGGAAAAGAACGGGACATCGGGCACGGCGGACGACTACATCCTTCAGCGCGTGATCTTCACGCTGAAGAAGGGTGCAAGCAAGGGCGAGATTGCGCAGCGCACGCAGGAAGCCCAGCAGCTGCGCGCCCGTTTCCGCTCCTGTGATGCCGGACTGGAAACCGCACGCTCGATCCGCGAAGTGGCCGTGCTCAACATCGGACGCCGGCTCGCCGGCGAGTTGCCGGAAGATGTCGCCCAGCGGGTTCGCGATACACCTGTCGGCCAGTTGACGGCGCCGCAGGTGACCTCGACGGGGATCGAGCTCTATGCGGTCTGCGGCAAGGAGCAGGTGAGCGGTCAGGCCGCTGCCGCCGCGACGAGTTTTGACGCGGATGCGCTGAATGCGCAGGGCCAGGAGATTTCCGACAAGCTGACCCGTGAGCTGCGGCAGTCCGCCAATATCGTCTATCGCTGACGACACGGGGCGCCTGCCGCACGATGCCCACAGACCTGAGTTCGTCCCGCGACCGCGCCATCGCCGTGAGCATTGGCGAGCCGGCTGGCGTTGGCGCCGAAGTCATCGCCATGGCGTGGCTCCGGCGCCGGGAGGCTGGTCTCGGACCATTCTATGCGATCGGCGATCCCGCATTTTTGCGCGCACGGCTTGCCCGTTGCGGGCTTGACGTCAGCGTTGCCGAAACGGATCCGGACGGTGCGGTCACCTGTTTTGCCAAGGCGCTGCCTGTGGTGGACGCCGGCTCTCCGATGCGCGACGAACCGGGCAGCGCAGGCTCTCATTCGGCGCAAGGCGTCATCCGGGCGATCGAGATGGCGGTGGAACACGTGGCGGCCGGACAAGCCGCTGGATTGGCCACCGCGCCGATCCAGAAGGCCGCGCTCTACGACGCGGGATTCCGTTTTCCCGGCCACACGGAGTTTCTCGGCGTGCTTGCCGAAAAACATTGGCCCGGCCAGGTGGCGGAGCCCGTGATGATGCTGGCGGGGCCGGAACTTCGAACCGTTCCCGTCACGGTTCACATTCCCATCCAGGACGTGCCGGGCCAGATCACCGCAGAGCGCCTGCTTGCCGTGGCCCGGATCGTTGATCGTGATCTTCGGGAGCGCTTCGGGATCGGTGCCCCGAGGCTTGCCGTTGCCGGGCTCAATCCCCACGCCGGCGAAGGCGGCAGCATGGGACGCGAGGACATGGAGATCATCGCCCCGGCGATCGCGGCATTGCGGCAGGAGCGGATCGATGCGCGCGGCCCCTACCCGGCCGATACCCTCTTTCATCCCCGCGCCCGGACAACCTACGACGTGGTGCTTGCCATGTATCACGATCAGGCGCTGATCCCGGTCAAGACCATCGCCTTCGACGAGACGGTCAACGTGACGCTCGGTCTGCCCTTCGTGCGGACGTCGCCGGACCATGGGACGGCGCTCGACATCGCCGGCAAGGCCATTGCCAGGCCGGACAGCATGATCGCCGCCTTGCGCATGGCCGACGAGATGACCCGCTTACGGGATGTCTCCGCATGAGCGCCATCGACGATCTGCCGCCGCTTTCCGAAGTCGTGCGCGAACACGGTCTCTCGGCGCAAAAATCGCTTGGCCAGAACTTTCTCTTCGACCTCAATCTGACCGCCAAGATTGCCCGGACGGCGGGCACGCTCGCGGGCCATACGATCATCGAGGTCGGGCCCGGTCCCGGCGGCCTGACAAGGGCCATTCTGGCGGCAGGCGCCGAACGGGTCGTCGTCATCGAGCGGGATCGCCGCTGCCTGCCCGCGCTGGAGCAGATCTCCGCCCACTATCCCGGACGGCTGGAGATCATCGAGGGCGATGCGCTCAAGGTCGACATGGCCGCGATCGCGTCCGGTCCGGCGCGGATCATCGCGAACCTGCCCTACAACGTCGGCACCCAGTTGCTCGTCAGTTGGATCACGACCGAGACCTGGCCGCCCTTCTGGTCGTCGCTGACACTGATGTTCCAGAAGGAGGTCGCCGAGCGGATCGTGGCGCGGCCGGGCGAGGACGCCTATGGCCGCCTTGGCGTTCTGGCGGGCTGGCGCACCCGGTCGACAATCATGTTCGACATTTCGCCCAAGGCCTTCATGCCGCCGCCAAAGGTGACGTCCTCCGTCGTCCACATCGTGCCGCGGGAGAATGTCCTGCCCTGCCGGCTGGCAAGTCTTGAGGCCGTGACGGCCGCCGCCTTCGGTCAGCGCCGCAAGATGCTGCGCCAGAGCCTCAAGTCGCTTGGCCGCGATCCCGGCCCGCTGCTGGAACAGGCCGGCCTTGAGCCGACCGCGCGGGCGGAGACGATTTCGATCGAAGGGTTTGTGGCTCTCGCCAATGCGCTCGACAATTCGGCGACGGGCTGAAGCCGATCCGGCTTCCTATCAGAGCTTTGCCGCGGTGCCCGCCTCCAGGCCAAGGAAGCGGACAACGCCGAATTCCGTGCGCGTGAAGGCGCGCTCGTTCTTCTGGAATCGGGCGAGTTGCTGCTTTGCGCCATCGCCGACCGGGGCGACGAGAATGCCGCCGTCCATCAGCTGGTCCAGCAGTGCGCCGGGTATGGTGGGCACAGCCGCGTTGACGACGATCCGGTCATAGGGGGCGTGGCGCGGAAAGCCCTGCGCACCGTCGGCGAGAATGAGCGAGATATTGTCGAGGCGCAGGGTCTCGAAGCGGTCCTTAGCAAGGTCGATCAGGGTTCGATAGCGGTCGAGGGAGATCACCCTGTTGGCGAGATGGGCCATGATGGCCGTCTGGAAGCCGCTGCCGGTACCGACCTCCAGCACCTTGTGGTCGGGCCCGAGGTCAAGAGCCTGAACGACGCGGGCGACCGTCGAGGGCGCGGTTGCTGCCTGCCCGCATTCGATCGGGAAAGCCCGGTCGCTCGATGCATCGGCGTGGTCGCGGGCATCGAGGAAGAGACGGCGGGCGATCCGCTCGATGGCAACGAGGACGCGGCGGTCGGAAATGCCCATGCCACGCAGCTTCATTACCAGTTCGGCCATCGCCGGACGATCGCCGTCGGATGGCTCCATGTCGCCGACTTTCAAATCCATTGCCTGTTGTAGCTCATGAACGCCCGGCAAAGCGGCCGAAACTCTCCCGCATCGGTGCCCGGGCTGGCTTTGAATATTCAGGCCTGAAGCGCTTTTTCCAGAGCGCCGAGGCCATCTGTGTAGGTCATATCGAGTTTCAACGGTGTAACGGCAATATGTCCGGACTGCAATGCGTGGACGTCCGTCCCCGCTTCCGGCTCCCGGAAGGCTCTGGCATAGGCGAGCCAGTAATAGGGCTTGCGGCGGCTGTCGACACGTGCGTCGATCCTGAGACCGTGGGCCGAGGTGCCCTGGCGGCAGACGGAAATGCCCTCGACGGCTTCGGCGGCCCGATCCGGAAAGTTGATGTTGATGAGGGTCCCCGGCGCAATGCCGGCCGTCATCAGCCGGTCGATCAACTCAGGCGCATGGGCCTCGGCCGTGGCGAAGGGAATCGGCTTGCCGCTCGCCCAGTCGAAGGCCTGACTGAGGGCAATGGAGGGAACGCCGATCAGCGTTCCCTCGATGGCGGCGGCGATCGTTCCTGAATAGGTCACGTCGTCGGCGGCGTTCTGGCCGGCATTGACGCCGGAGAGAATGAGGTCCGGCGGCTCGTCCATGATCTGGCGCACCGCCATGATCACGCAGTCGGTCGGGGTGCCGCGTACCGCGTAACGCTTCTCGTCGAGTTCCCTCAGGCGGAGCGGGTCATGCAGCGTCAGCGAATGGGCAAAGCCGCTCTGGTCGTTTTCCGGCGCGACGACCCACACCTCATCGGCCAGACTCCGGGCGATCCGTTCCAGGCTTTCAAGGCCCGGGGCCAGGATACCGTCGTCGTTGGTGATGAGAATTCGCATTGTCCCGCCTGTCCTGCTCTCCGAGTGCGTCAGCCGATCCGCTCAAGTCCGCCCATGTAGGGCTTGAGCGCGTCCGGAACGGAGATCGAACCGTCGGCATTCTGATAGGTTTCCATGACGGCGATAAGGGCGCGGCCGACGGCGACGCCCGAGCCGTTGAGCGTGTGGACGAAGCGGGTGCCCTTGCCGTCCGGATTGCGGACGCGCGTGTTCATGCGCCGGGCCTGGAAATCGCCGCAGACCGAGCAGGAGGAAATCTCGCGATAGGCCTTCTGTCCCGGAAGCCAGACCTCGATGTCGTAGGTCTTGCGGCTGCCGAAGCCCATGTCGCCGGTGCAGAGCGTCACGACGCGGTAGTGGAGGCCGAGGCGCTTCAAGACCTCCTCGGCGCAGGAGAGCATGCGTTCGTGCTCCTCCAGCGATGTCTCCGGTGCCGTGATCGAGACAAGCTCGACCTTCGAGAACTGGTGCTGGCGCAGCATGCCGCGCACGTCGCGTCCGGCCGAGCCGGCTTCCGAGCGGAAACAGGGCGTCAGCGCCGTCAGGCGCATGGGCAGCTGCTTGTCCTCGACGATCTCGCCGAGCACGAGGTTGGTGAGCGAGACTTCCGCCGTCGGGATCAGCCAACGGCCGTCGGTGGTGCGGAACAGATCCTCGGCGAACTTCGGCAGCTGGCCGGTGCCGTACATGGCCTCGTCACGCACCAGCAGCGGCGGGCTCACTTCGGTGTAGCCGTGCTCGCCGGTGTGCAGATCGAGCATGAACTGGCCGAGGGCGCGCTCCATGCGGGCGAGCTGCCCCTTCAGGATCACGAAACGCGAACCGGACAGCTTCGCCGCCCGCTCGAAGTCCATCGTGCCCATGGCCTCGCCGAGGTCGAAGTGCTCCTTCGGCTCGAAGTCGAGGATGCGCTTTTCGCCGAACTGATGGTGTTCGACGTTGGCGGTCTCGTCGGGCCCGTCCGGCACATCGTCGAGCGGAACGTTCGGGATCGTCGAAAGCGCGTCGGTCAGGGCCTCGTCAAGCTCGCGTTCCCGGGTCTCGCCGTCCTGGATGAAGGTCTTCAGTTCGGCGACCGCGCTCATGAGGCTGCTGGCGAGGGCTTCGTCCTTGGCAGCCTTGGCCTTGCCGATCTCCTTGGAGGCGGCATTGCGCTTTTCCTGGGCTTCCTGAAGCGCGGCGATATGGGCGCGCCGCTCCTCGTCGATCTTCAGGATCGCGGCGGAAGCCGGGGCGGCACCACGGCGCGCCAGCGCGGCGTCCAGGGCCTCGGGGGCTTCGCGAATCCATTTAATGTCCAGCATAGTCCGTTGTCCCGGAAATGATTCTTCTGGTCATCGACAGACCGACAGCCGACCGGTGCTCCGCAGCGGAAGCAGATGCCCGCCCCATCGAAGGGCCGGAGCATCACTCTCCGGTGGCAACCTCTTTGCTCTCGGCTGTCCGCACCATCATCCTGACGGCGATGATGGAGATTTCGTAGAGAAGCATGGTCGGGACCGCAAGGAGGATCTGGCTCAGGGGATCGGGGGGCGTGAGAATCGCGGCGGCGATGAAGGCCATGACGATGGCATAGCGCCGCTTATCCTTGAGCGAGGCCTCGGTCACCATTCCCATGCGGGCCAGCAGCGTCAGGATGACCGGAAGCTGGAACACAAGGCCGAAGGCGAAGATCAGGGACATGATCAGCCCGAGATACTCGCTGACCTTCGGCAGGAGCTGGATCGCTGCCTTGCCGGCGGCCCCTTCCTGCTGCATCGACAGGAAGAAATGCATGACGGCCGGCATGACGAGGAAGAAGACCAGCATCGCGCCGACGAAGAAGAGAATCGGGGTCGCGACGAGGAACGGCAGGAAGGCCCTGCGCTCGGATTTGTAGAGGCCCGGGGCCACGAACATGTAAATCTGGTTCGCGATGACCGGAAAGGCGATGAACAGCGCGCCAAAGAGCGCGATCTTCAGCTGGGTGAAAAAATACTCCTGAGGCGCCGTATAGATCAGCTGGACATTCTGGTCGACCCCCGCAGCCCGCTCGTAAGGGATGATGAGGAGGTTGAAGATGTCGGTCGCGAAATAGAAACAGACGACGAAACAGATCGCCAGCGCAATCACGGATTTGAACAGGCGTGCGCGCAGCTCGATCAGATGGTCGATCAGGGGCGCGCGCGAGGCCTCGATATCGTCTTCGTCGCTCATGGCCCCTCTCCGCTCGGCGTTTGCTTGCCGGCAGCGCCTGTCTTGATCGGCTCTTCCGGCTGCGGCTCGGCATCCGGGGCCTCGACCAGCGGCATCGGCGCCGGCTCGGCGCTTGCCGGGCCCGGCTCGTCGCTGGCGCTTTCGATTGCTTTCGGAGCCGGCTTGGCCGCCGCCGGGTTGCCGGCGTCTTCGATGCTTTTCTTGATTTCGTCTTTGATGTTCGTCACGGGGTTGAGCGACTTGAGGTCCGCGATGGACTTGCTGGCGTCCTCGAGATCGGCTTCGCGCTCGGCCTCGCGAAGCGCGGCGTTGAATTGCGTCTGGAATTCACCGGCCATCCGGCGCGCCTTGCCGACGAATTGGCCAACCGCACGCAAGAGTTTTGGCAGGTCCTTCGGTCCGACCACAAGGATCGTGACAATCACGATCACGAGCAGTTCGGTTCCACCGATGTCGAAGAACATTTTTGTGGGGTCCAGTCGAAAGGGCGCAGGAAATCACCGCGCTTCCAACCCTGCACGCGAGTGCGCGCAAGCGTTGTTGGTCACGAACAAACAGGCCAATGCCCAGCCACGCACGGATGCGGGCCGGGCATCGCGCATCAGCTGGCGCTGTTGGCGTCCTTGGTCTTGTCGGCAATCGGCTCGGAGGATTTGCGATCGACGTTCTTCGCTTCGTCCGTGTCTTCCGCCATGCCCTTCTTGAAGCTCTTGATGCCCTTGGCGACGTCACCCATCAGTTCGGGGATCTTGCCACGGCCGAACAGCAGCAGCACGACGGCCAGAACAATGAGCCAATGCCAGATGCTGAATGAACCCATAATACTCTCCTGTCCTTTCGCGTGGCCCCGGTTCCTTGTCCGGGGCCCGGAAACGCGAGCCGCAGTCCGCTTCTGCGCTCTTGCCCGCTTCTCCGCATGGCCAACAGTCTACAAGCTCTTGTCGCCAAACCGCGATCACTTCGGCGGAACCTGTCTGTGTTGCCGGCAATATTGCAGAAAGCCCCATGCGCCGCAACACGCGCAAGATGGCGAAAATGCCGTAGACATCGAACCCGTTGAATATGTGGAGGCTCCGGCGCGACTTGCCAATGGTCCCGGCTGAAAGTCCCGCAAATGACCTGTCAATCGTCTTCATTCTTGGCGAAAACGAAGACATCCCGGGGGCTGGCGACGATCGTGACATCCATGCCGATCTCGAAGTCGACACCGTCTCTCACCCGGGCCCGCACGATCCCGTCGAGACCTTCGACAGCCAGCTCGAAGAGCCAGACTTCGCCGAGAAACCGGCGGCGCATGACCCGGGCCGGCGTTCCCGCGCCCTTGGAACTGATCTCGATGCCCTGCATGCGAATGCAGATGTCGACGGGGCGTCCAGCCTCAATTCCCGGCGCGGGAAAGGTGCCGAGTGGCGTTTCCACCCTGCCTTCGGCTGCAACGCCTTCGAGTTCATTGACCTCCGCGAAAAAGCGGGCGGCGAAGAGATCGGCCGGCTCGGTGTAGAGTTCGCTGGCGGTGCCGAGCTGCACGATGCGGCCCGCGCGCATCAGGACGATGCGGTCGGCCATCCGCATGGCCTCTTCCGGATCGTGGGTGACCACGAGCGCGGTTGCCCCGGTCTCCTTCAGGACGGACAGCGTCTCGTCGCGGACGGAATCGCGCAGGCGCTTGTCGAGGCCGGAGAAGGGTTCGTCCATCAAGAGGACCGAGGGACGCGGGACGATGGCCCGTGCCAGCGCCACCCGCTGCTGCTCCCCGCCGGAGAGCGCATGCGGATAGTCAGTGGCATAGGATTCAAGACCGACGCGCGACAGTGCGGACAAGGCCGCCCGTTCGGCCTCCGCCGGATCGAGATCGCGCAGGCCGAAGAGCACGTTGGCGAGGATCGTCATGTGCGGAAAGAGCGCATAGTCCTGGAACATCAGGCCGACGCCGCGCTTTTCCGGCGGCTGGTGGATGCCGTTGCCGGAGACGATGCGGCCATCCATCGAGACGGTGCCGGACAGCACGGGTTCGAGACCGGCGGCCAGGCGCAGAAGGGTTGTCTTGCCGCAGCCAGATCGGCCGAGCAGGCAAAGAACCTCGCCGGCCTTGATGTCGAGATTGATGTGGTCGAGGGAGAGCGGTCCGCCGTAGCTGTGCGTCACGTTGTCGAAAGTGAGCCCGGCGGGGATCGTGGCGCCTGCCGTCCCGGAGCGGCCCCAACGGCGGAAATCGAGCCTGCCCGAGGCTGTTTTCTTCAATAGTTCCGCCAAGCGCCAACTCCCGGGCAGTCGTACTGGTTGTGTGGATGAGTTCCGGCGTCAGTCACCGTCCGAACCTGATCGATCCTCGTCGACCGGCAGATCTCCTGCGTATCCGAGAAGATCGGCTTCGTCGAGTGCGTCTTCGTCCGGACCGAGTTCGTCATCATCCTTTGGAACGGGAATCGAAAATCCCGCAGGGATATGCCCCTCAAGGAGGCCGGCGCCGCGCAATTCCTCAAGGCCCGGCAGGTCGGTGATGCCCGGCAGCCCGAAATGGCTGAGGAAATCCTGGGTCGTGCCGTAGGTCACCGGCCGGCCCGGGGTCCGGCGCCTGCCGCGCATTCTGATCCAGCCGGTCTCAAGGAGAACGTCGAGGGTGCCCTTGGACGTCGAGACGCCACGGATTTCCTCGATTTCGGCGCGGGTCACCGGCTGGTGGTAGGCAATGATCGCCAGCGTCTCGAGCGCTGCGCGCGAGAGCTTCTTCGACTGAACGGCGTCGTCCCGCAGCAGATGGGCGAGATCCTCGGCCGTTCGAAACGCGTATCCGCCGGCGACCTCGACCAGGTGGACGCCGCGTCCGGCGTATGCCGACTGGAGATCGCGCAGAACGTGGGCGATGTCCACGCTGCCGGGAATGCGCGCGGAAAGTTCGGCGACGGGAAGCGGCTTCGGCGACGCAAAGATCAGCGCTTCCGCGATCCGGAGGGCCTGACGGTGATCGGCGGATGTGAAATCGGCGATGGTGGCGGAAGGCCCGCTCATGACTTTGGTTCCTGATCGTCGCCGGCCGGCCGGCTTCGCAAATAGATCGGCTCGAAGGCACCGGACTGGCGCAGCTCGAACTTGCCTTCCCTTGCCAGTTCCAGGCTTGCCGTGAAGGCCGAGGCGCGAATGCTCGCCCGCATCGTCGGGTCGTCGAGATATCTGGCGAGAAAACTGTCGATCGGCGTCCAGTCGACGATTTCGCCAACCAGCCGCGAGAGGATGTCCCGTGCATCGGCCAGCGACCAGACGGCGCGCCTTGCGACCTGAACCCGCGTTACCATGTGGCGCTGGCGGTCCGTGGCATAGGCGGCAAGGAGGTCGTAGAGGCCTGCCTGCCAATGCGTTGTCGTTGTGACCTCGATGCTCTCCGGAGTGCCGCGCGCGAAGACGTCGTGTCCAAGCTGAGGGCGATCCATGAGCTCGGCGGCGGCCTTGCGCATGGCTTCCAGACGCCGCAGGCGATAGGCCAACTGGGCGGCCATCTCCTCGCCGGTCGGCTCCTCGCCTGCCTTCTCCGTAGGCGGCAGGAGGAGGCGCGACTTCAGATAGGCAAGCCATGCGGCCATCACCAGATAGTCGGCGGCAAGTTCCAGACGCAGACGACGCGCCGTGTCGATGAAGGCCAGATACTGTTCGACCAGCGCCAGAATGGAAATCCTGGCAAGGTCGACCTTCTGATCGCGCGCGAGCGTCAGGAGAAGATCGAGCGGCCCTTCGAACCCCTCGACATCCACCACGAACGCCGCCTCCTCGACGGCACGCGGCTGGTCTTCCTGGAAAGGTTCGGTCTCTGCTGTCAACGGTTTGCGTTCCGCCTCTTCACGCGCTGGCCATCACCCTATCGTCTGCGAGCGCGTCGACCGGCCAGGCCCTGCATCCGGCGCGGGCTATACGCCGGCCTGCCCTTCCGCTGCCGACATGACTTCCGCCAGTCTTGCGCGCAAGTCCGGCAGATCCGCCGCGTCGGCCGGCGTCAGGTGGGCCAAGGCCGCTTCGGCGCGTTTCAGGGACGGGCCGCTCAACATGGGCGCCGCTTCGGCGACCGCCTGCATCTCCGCCAGATCGCCGTTGCAATGAAGCACAAGATCGCATCCGGCGTCGAGCGTCCTGCGGCTGCGATCCCCAAGGCTTCCATCGAGGGCCCCCATCGAGACATCGTCGCTGAACAGCAATCCGTCGAATCCGATCTCGCCGCGAATGATGTCGCGGATCATTGTCTCGGACGTCGTGGCCGGGCGGTCCGGATCGATGGCTGTGTAGACGACATGCGCCGTCATGCCCGCGGGCAGGTGCGCCAGCGCCTTGAAGGGGCGGAAATCGCTGGACCGCAACGTTGCAAGATCGGTGTCGACAACGGGGAGCTTCTCGTGGCTGTCGACAAGGGCGCGTCCATGCCCCGGGATATGCTTGATGACCGGCAGCACGCCGCCATCCAGCAGCCCCTGGGCCAGAGAACCCGCCAGGGAGGCGACACGATCCGGGTCAGCCCCATAGGAACGGTCGCCGATCACATTGCTCTGGCCGGGAATTGCGAGATCGAGGCAGGGTGCGCAATCGACATTGATGCCGGCGTCAAGCAGATCGGCCGCGAGAAGCCGTCCGGCGATACGCAAGAGGTCATCGCCACAGCTTGTGGCAGCGTCGGCAAGGCGAGAGGCCGAGGGCATTTTCGCCCAGGTGGGCGGACCCAGCCTCTGAACCCGGCCGCCCTCCTGATCGACGAGCACCGGTGCATGCCAGCCGACGAGTGACCTGAATTCGTCGCAGAGGGCTCTGAGCTGATCCCGGCTCTCCACATTCCGGCGAAAGACGATCAGGCCGAAGGGCCGCGATTCGGCGATGAAGCGGCGTTCGTCCGCCGTCAGCTCGAGGCCGCTGGCTCCGGTGACAAATCGAGCAGCCTTGATGGTCATGGGTTATCCATAATCGCAGGGCTGACACGTAAGCCTTGGTGCGCACAGCGGCGAACGTCCCATCCGGACGGAGAGTTCCTGAGCGCGAAGGGATGCGTAAGAGAGAGCATCAGCGTCGAGGAGGTTGGCGTAGATGGCATGTCCGACCCGGTGCGTCGGGGTCGGACATGCTCCGATCTCGTATCAGCGCGTCACCAGACAGCTGCCGCCGGCCGCTTTCAGGTCGGTGCAGATGCGAATCGCTTCCTCGCGGGAAGACACCGGTCCGACCCGGACGCGGTAATAGATGCCCTTTGCGCCGAGATCCGCGCGCTGAATGTCGGTCGGCATGTTGCCGATGACGCCACTATATCGGCTCTGGAGGCGCTTTGCCGTGGCGGTCGCCTGATCCTGGCTGGTGACGGAGGCAATCTGCACAACGTATCCCGATCCGGTCGCCGCAGGCGCGGTCGTCCGGGTCTCAGGCACCTGGGGTACGGTCAGCAGCGACGGATCCGTTGGCGCTTGCGCGGTCGTCGTCCGGGCCGGGTTCACCTGCGTCGGATTCGGGTTCAGGACCAGGGGGCCGTTGGGCAGGCCCGGCGCGGACGTCGTGGACGCGGTTGGCGGCACTGGCGGGCGCTCGACCGGACGCGGCACGTTTGCCGTCACCGCCGGTTCGGGAACCGTAAGCGGTGCGGTTGCGGTGTCCACCGACGCGATCTGGGGCCCGTCGATCGGCTGTGGCGCAGCTGCGAACGGAGCCACCTCCGGATCGTTGGCGCTGGCCGCGGAACGGGTTGCGCCCGTCGGGGCACCGTCGGCGAGGCCGTCCGGCACCATCGGATCGGGCTGCATCAGGGCTGCCGTCCCGGCCTTGCCGTCGCTGCCGAGCGGCGGAGCGTCGCCGACCGGGCGCTCCTCGTCCGCGGTTATGATGCTGCCGTCGGGGCGAACGAGAACCGTGCGAACCTTGCGGGGGCCGACGTCGAGCGAATTTGCGACCCCCGAGGCTTCGCCCATCTGGGGCTGTTCGGCCATCGTATTGTCGGCGGACGGCACGCCCGGAAGGTCGGGGATGGACGTTTCGGCGGGAACAAGCCGTTCCTCGCTCTTCGGCAAGGCGGCGACGCTGGTGTCGAAGACGGTCTCAGTCGCGCCGTCCCCGCCCTCATCGCCAGCGGCTTCCTTGGCGGTCGGGATAATCTTGTAGGGGGTCGTCGGTGCGCGGACGATGTCCGGCGTGGAGAAATTCGACCCGGTTCCTACCAACCCGTAGGCGAGCGCCCCGGCTCCGCCGAGAACCGCGATGCTGACGAGCGCAAACAGAGCGCCGGAACGACGGCTCCTGCCGGGAGCGGCTGCCATCTCGTCGGAATCATGCGGCGGCAGGGTGCCATGCTCGATGCGCGGCGGCTCGCCATTGCCCGATCCGCCGCCATAAGCCTGCAGATCGTCGTCCATGTATCCCGGATAATTGGTCTCTTCGGCCTGCCAGGGATCGGCGTAGTCCTCGCGGCGGACGGTGTCGCCCAATTCCTTGGTCTGCCTTGCCTGCTCCTGCGGGACATCCGCGATCGTGCCCCGAAGATCGGCCTCAAGAAGCGCGGCAAGCTGCGCGTCCATGTCCTGAACATGGGTTGCGGGCCGGCCGACGGGCGCGGGCTGCCTTGGGGGCGCCGGAGGAACGAGGGTGACGTCGGCCTGCTGGCGCGCTGCCGACTGCCTGGCGGATGTTGCTGTCGCGCTTGCGGCCAAGGCCGCCAGCACTTCTTCCATCGCATCCGGTTTGCCGTCGTCGCGAGGGTCGATGTAGATCTCTTCGTAGCCCGCCTCGTCGTCCTCGACGTAGGCTTCGTCATAGACCTCCCCCTCGCCGCCGGGGTAGGATTCGCCGTCCTCGTACCAGACGTCTTCGTCAGGCCTCTTTTGATCGGTCACAGGCCGCGCCTTCTGTTTAGCCGGTGTACTGGTCACTACAGGTCGTGTGTCCGAGGTCGGGTTGTCCTGCAGGTCTTCGCTGAGCAAACGACTCAGTTCAGCGAGCGGATTGTCATCTTCATCCCATGCCACCTTGAAATCATCGCTGAGTTCGGCTGGCGGAGAATTCTTGGCACGGCGATTATTGAACATCGACACCCGGCTTCCTGCTCATACCCAGCTCGCCATATGCCCTCGATCCGCACGGTTCGCGCCGGGCATTCTGGTCGTCAGCGCATTTCGTCCGGAGCGGATACGCCAAGTATAGCCAGTCCCCCAGCCAATACCAAGCCGATCGCATGCACGAAAGCGAGGCGAGCTTTGGTCAAATCTGGGTGCTCATGATTAATAAAGCGTAATTCCGTCCGTTCCTTGCCCTTGTTCCAGTGGCCGTGGAAGTCGGCGGCAAGCTCGGAAAGATAGAACGCGATGCGATGGGGCTCGTGCGCTTCCGCCGCTCCCTCGATCACGCGCGGCAATTCGGCGAGCCGCTTGATGAGGGCGACCTCGCTTTCGTCGGCCAGCAGATGCAGCGGAGCCTCGAGCGGATCGACTGCCGCCAGTTCCGGTACGTGTTCGGCCGCCTGCCGGAGCACCGACTTCACGCGCGCATGAGCATACTGAACGTAGAAGACGGCATTGTCCTTCGACTGTTCCTTGACCTGCGCGAAGTCGAAGTCGAGCGGTGCGTCGTTCTTGCGCATGAGCATCATGAAACGGACGGCGTCGCGGCCGACTTCGTCCACCACATCCCTCAGCGTGACGAAGTCGCCGGAGCGCTTCGACATCTTCACCGGTTCGCCGTTGCGCATGAGCTTGACCAACTGGCAAAGCCGCACGATGACCTTCGCCTTGCCGCCCGAAATGGCTTCGCCAACGGCTTCGAGGCGCTTGACGTAGCCGCCGTGGTCGGCGCCGAGCACGAAGATCATCTGCTCGAAACCGCGCTGGAACTTGGAGCGGAAATAGGCGACGTCGGCCGCAAAATAGGTGTAGCTGCCGTCCGACTTGACGAGCGGCCGGTCGCTGTCGTCGCCGTAATCGGCGGCGCGGAACAGCGTCTGCTCGCGATCCTCCCAGTCCTCGGGCAACTGACCCTTCGGCGGCGGCAGGCTGCCATCGTAGACAAGGTCGCGCTCGCGCAGTTCCTTGAGCATCTCGTCGATCTGGCTCTCGCCCGATGACCGGTCGTGCAGCGTCCGCTCGGAGAAGAAGACATCGTGCCGGATGCCGAGGGTCAGCAGGTCGTCGCGGATCATGTCCATCATCATGTCGATGACGACGGGCTTCACGATCGCGAACATTTCCTCTTCGTCAAGGTTCAGCAGTTCGGTTCCGTGCTCGGACGCCAGCCTTTCGCCGACCGGCACCAGATAGTCGCCGGGATAGAGCCCCTCGGGGATTTCGCCGATGTCTTCTCCCAGCGCCTCGCGGTAGCGCAGGAAGGCCGAACGCGCCAGCACGTCGATCTGGCCGCCGGCGTCGTTGATATAATATTCGCGCGTTACGTCGAATCCGGCCGCCGCGAGCAGAGACGCCAGCGCATCGCCGACGACAGCGCCCCGGCAATGGCCGACATGCATCGGGCCGGTTGGGTTGGCGGAGACATATTCGACGTTGACCTTGCGACCGGAGCCGATCGTCAGGTGGCTGAACCGTTCCGGCGCCTTCAGGAGATCATGCAGCAGGCCCGTCCAGTAGGCGGGCGCAAGACGCAGGTTGATGAAGCCCGGCCCCGCGACCTCCGCCGACTGGATGTCCGGATCCTGACCGAGGATCGCGGCCAGCTTTCCGGCAAAATCGCGCGGGTTGGCCTTGAGCGGCTTGGCAAGCACCATCGCCGCGTTGCTGGCCATGTCGCCATGAGCCGGGTCGCGCGGCGGCGAGCAGGTGATGCGCGCAAGATCCTCGGGAGCGATATCCGGCGCGAGCGTTGCGATCGCGGCTTGCACCCGATCGTTGAAGATCGTGAAGACGTTCATGAAAAAGGATCCCAGACGGCGGCAGAAACGACCGGTTTCCGGCGGCGTCTCCAGCTGAAAAAATCGTGAGCGAGCGCCTATCGCAATTCCGGCGTATCGTCAAACCAGCGCCGGTGTTCGTTCACCGCAAAGCGGTCCGTCATCCCGGCGACATAGTCAGCCACACGGCGCGCGAGGCGTCGTTCGTCGAGGTCGGACAGATCCTCACACCACTCGGCCGGCAGCCTGTTCGGGTCGGCCATGAAGCAGGCAAAGAGATCGCTGACGATGCGGGCAGCGCCCTTGCGGATGCGCACGACATCGGAATGGCGGTACATGCGCGGGAAAAGGAAAGCCTTCAGCGACCGGTCGACGCCGGCCACGACCGGCGAGAACGTCACGACCGGGCCGGAGGCCTTGCGGATATCGTCAGCCGTCTTCGGTTCGCAGGCCGCGAGCCGGCGCAGGGCCTCGGCGATGACGTCCTCGATCATGGCCGTGATCAGCCGCCGGGTCAGTTCATGGATGACACGGTTCGGTTCCAGGTCCGGATAGCGCTTGCGGATCATCGCGAGCGTCTCGCCGACAAATGGAATGTCGGCAAGATCGCCGACGGAAAAGAGGCCCGCCCGGAGGCCGTCCTCAAGGTCGTGGGCGTCATAGGCGATATCGTCGGAGATGGCCGCGGCCTGGGCCTCGGCGCTCGGCCACGACCAGAGCATCAGGTCTTCGTAGCCGGGATAGGCGAGGATCGCGGCGGGAAGGCCCTTGTCGGCAAAGCCGCCGATGGGTTTGCCGTCCGTGTCCGTCAGCGGCCCGTTGTGTTTGACGAGGCCTTCCAGCGTCTCCCAGGACAGATTGAGGCCGTCGAACTCCGCATAGCGGTGTTCGAGCTTCGTCACGATGCGGAAAGACTGGGCGTTGTGGTCAAAGCCGCCGTAAGGGGTCATCGCCTCGTCGAGCGCGTCTTCCCCGGTGTGGCCGAAGGGCGTGTGGCCAAGGTCGTGCGCGAGGGCGAGGGCTTCGGCAAGGTCCTCGTCGAGCCTCAGGGCGCGCGCAAGGGCGCGGGCGATCTGGGCGACCTCGATGGTATGGGTGAGGCGTGTGCGATAGTGATCGTCTTCCTGCTGGACGAAGACCTGGGTCTTGTCCTTCAGGCGCCGGAAGGCGGTGGAATGGACGATGCGGTCGCGGTCGCGCTGGAAGGGTGTCCGCGTCGGGCTTGAAGGCTCGGGCACGAGGCGCCCGCGCGATGCATCGGGATCGACCGCGTAGGATGCGCGAGGCTCCGCGCCATAGCCCGGCGATGCGGTCACGTCCTGTTCCTTTCCGCCCGGTTCGTTCCCGGTTGTCATGGCTGCCCGTCGGCCGCTGCAATTGACGGCCTTGCCATCGGTACTTACCTAGTGAGAAGGTTGATTGACAAGGGATCGCCGGAATCCTGTCCGGGCGATCGCCGCACCTGAGCACAAAAGAGTAGAGCAGCGTGAAAGACGCTCATGTGAATCCACATGACCGCACGCCGCTCTGAATTGTGGGGACGGTATGAGTGAAGAACTGATCGAAGACATTTCCGTTACGGATCGCGCCGCCAAGCGCATCGCGCGCATCCTTGCCAAGGACGACACCGCCAAGGCGTTGCGCGTCTCGGTGGAAGGCGGCGGGTGCTCGGGATTTTCCTACAAGTTCGATCTGGTTGCCGATCAGGCCGACGACGATCTCGTGATCGTCAAGGACGGCGTGACGGTGCTTGTGGACCCGACGTCCCTGCCCTTCATGTCGGGATCGCAGATCGACTTCGTGGACGATCTCATCGGGCAGTCCTTCCAGGTGAAGAACCCGAATGCGACGGCGTCCTGCGGCTGCGGGACAAGTTTCGCCATCTGACGGCGCAAGACCGCTTTTTATCGAGGGCCATGGATGTGTGGATCACGTCCGTGGCCCTTTGCTTTTGAGCCGTTTAAATGGCGACATGACAGTTCGCGTCTGCGAGCATGGCGCCGCGAATCACTGGACGGACGGGACTTGGGCAAATGATCAAGGCGGGAGGCCTGGTGCAGGTGGCACTGGCGGCAGGCGACCTGAACGACACGCTCTCATTCTGGAACGATGTGCTGGGGATCGCCCCGCATGCCCGTTTCGAGCCGCCGGGGATCGCCTTTCTGCTCGTCGGCCGCGTCCGGCTGCTGTTCGCGCCGGCCACGACGCCCGGTGCGGTCTACCTTGCGATCTCCGACATGGACGAGACGGTGACGAAGCTCGAGGCGGCCGGCGTCGTGCTGGAAGTGCCGCCGACACTCGTCTTCGAGGACAGCGAAGGGCTTTTCGGCGCTCCCGGCCAGGCCGAATGGATGGCCTTCCTTCGCGACCCGGCCGAGAATACCATCGGTCTCGTCCATCGTCGCCCGATCAGCGCCTGACCAACCATTCCGCGGAACCCTGCCTCATGATCACGATCGCCACCTGGAACATCAACGGCGTCAAGGCGCGCATCGAAACCGCGCTGGAATGGCTGAAGCAGGATACGCCGGACATCGTCTGCCTGCAGGAGATCAAGTCCGTCGACGAGGCTTTCCCGCGCGAGCCCTTCGAGGCGCTTGGCTACAACGTCGTGACCCACGGCCAGAAAGGCTTCAATGGCGTTGCGATTCTCTCCCGCTTTCCGCTGGAGGATGCGACCCCTCGCCTGCCCGGCGACGACGGCGACGAGCAGGCCCGCTTCATCGAGGCCGTCATCTCGGTCGATGGCGGCAGCCTGCGTGTCGTCTCGCTCTATCTGCCCAACGGCAATCCGCTCGGAACGGAGAAATTTCCCTACAAGCTCGGCTGGATGAACCGCCTTGAAGCCTTCGCGGCCGACCGCCTTGGGCTGGAAGAGCCGCTCGTCCTTGCCGGCGACTACAACGTCATTCCCGAGCCGCGCGATGCGAAGAACCCGCAGGACTGGGTGAACGATGCCCTCTTCCAGCCGGAAAGCCGCGGCGCCTTCCGGGCGCTCCAGTCGCTCGGCTATATGGACGCGCTGCGCGCCTGCAACGATGCCGCCGGCGTCTATTCCTTCTGGGACTATCAGGCGGGCGCCTGGCAGAAGAACAACGGCATCCGCATCGACCATCTGATGCTGTCGCCCCAGGCCGCCGACCGGCTGACGGCCTGCGAAGTGGTCTCCCGCGTCCGGGCCTGGGACAAGCCATCCGACCACGTGCCGGTCGTGGCATCCTTCGATTTCCAGCCACTGCCAAACTGAGGGCACGCGGCCGGCGACCAGCATTTCTTGCCAATATCGAGGACAGCGTCTCTTCGGCTGAGCGATTGCGTCGTTCAGCGAGAGAGAATCGGTTAGATTTCAGTCTCCACACACGTCATTAAGCGGGGGCTGGACTGACATGTGGGACTTCAGGATCGTCAAGACGCTGGAAATTCTGTTTCGGACGCTGCCGTTCATCCTGCTGCGGATGGCGATCTATTTCGGCATCACCATCGCCATGATTGCCGCGACGGGCACGGGCGCGGGCATTGGCTACGGCGTCGGCCATGTCGGCAAGGATCCGGAAGTCTGGTCCTTCTGGGGCGGCGCGATCGGGTTCGGCGCCGTCTGGGGGATCGCCTACTGGCTGCGCGAGTATATCCTCTACACGGTCAAGGCCGGGCATATCGCCGTCATGGTCGAACTGATCGACGGCAAGACGATCCCGGGCGGCAAGAGCCAGATTGCATATGCGCAGGACGTCGTGAAGGCCCGCTTTGCCGAAGTCAATATCCTCTTCGTGCTGGACCAGTTGATCAAGGCGGCCGTGCGTGCGGTCACGGGGCTTATCTGGGGTATCGCCCTCGTCCTGCCGATTCCCGCCCTCGGGACGGTCGCCAAATTCGCCAATTCGGTGGTGCGTATCTCGCTGACCTATGTCGACGAGATCATCCTCGGCTACAATATCCGCCTGCGCAGCCGCAATCCGTGGGAGACCTCCCGGCAAGGCCTTGTGCTCTATGCCCAGAACGGCAAGGTCATGGTCAAGAACGCCCTGTGGCTGACCGTCTTTCTCTACATCCTTGCGTTCATTGTCTTCGTGGTCATGCTCGGGCCGGCCGCGACGCTCTTCTATTTCCTGCCCGATGCCGTTGGCGGCTGGAGCTTCGTGGCGGCCATCGTCTTTGCCTGGGCGATCAAGGCCGCCCTGCTTGAGCCCTTTGCCATCGCCGCGCTCATGGACGTCTATTTCAGGACCATCGAGGGCCAGCAGCCCAATCAGGCCCTCGACGACAAGCTCGCCAGTGTCTCGGCCAAATTCCGGGAACTGAAGGAAATGGCGATGCGCACGTCTGGACCGGTGGCCCGCTGACCTCGTATCCCTGCCCGTGGCATTGGTTGCCGCGCGATCAGGAGCCAATGCTCATCGCAAGGACGCGGCTGATGTCGGTGAGATTGCGTCCCGAGGCCGCCGACCATTCGTTGAAGGCATCCTGGACCGCCTTGAAGTCACCCTTGCTGCTCGGTGGCTTTGCGACGATGCCTTCGCGAACCAGCGCAGCGATCACATCCTTGGTGGTAACAAACGCGGGTTTGCCGATGGCGCGCAGGAAACGCATGCCGCTGTCGCCGCCAAGATGGCTGCCGCGTTTCTTCAGACTATTCAGCAGTCCAACCAGATTGCTGTCAGGCCAGTCCGCCAGGAAGCGGGACGCCGAGCCGTGTTCACGGGCAAGCTCCAGAATGAAGGCCGCATTCGCGCGAACGGTCCTGATCTTGACTGCGTTTCGGACAATGTCGCGATCGCCGAGCAGCGCATCGAGCTGTTCGTCGGACATGAAGGCGCAGGCGTGCGGATCGAAGCCCTGAAAGGCTCTTTCGAAGGCGGGCCATTTTGCGGCGATGACCTTGGAGGAGAAGCCGGCATTGAAAATACGCCGGGTCATCTCGGCAAGGATGCGGTCGTCGGTGAGCGCTGCGATCTCTTCCGGTGTGCGTGACGGCGTTTCGGCGAGCAAGGCCTCCACAGCGCCGAGGCCGCCCTTCCGCTCGGCAGCAAGATCAAGAATTTCGTCGAAGGACCGCACGTCGGATCTCCCTGCACGTCGAACGGCCGCGCGGACCTTTGGCGACGTCCATCGCGGTTGCCGCGATATTGGCACGGGATCGCCGATTTGCATCCCCCGATCCGGACAGAAGTGCGTGCCGGAGCCGCCGGCGATTGCTGCCTCGTGGCTCGTTGTCAGACCTTCTTCGTTCTACCGCATGCTCCCGGTTTCCTTGAGGCGCACATGCCAGGAGAGCGCCTCCTCCAGAACGTGCGGCGTATGTCCGCCGCGCGCGACGGCCCGGCGGAAATAGTCCGCCAGTTCGTCGCGGTAATCCGGATGGGCACAATTGGCGATGATAAGCGGTGCGCGCTCGCGCGGCGCGAGGCCGCGCAGATCCGCCAGACCGAATTCCGTCACGAGGATATCGACGTCGTGTTCGTTGTGATCGACGTGGCTTGCCATCGGAACGACGCTGGAGATGCGGCCGTCCTTGGCGGTCGCCTTGGTGACGAAGATCGACAGGTAGCCGTTGCGGGCGAAGTCGCCCGAGCCGCCGATGCCGTTCATCATCTGCGTGCCGGCGACATGGGTCGAGTTGACGTTCCCGTAGAGGTCGAACTCGAGCGCGGTGTTGATGCAGATGATGCCGAGCCGGCGCACGACCTCCGGATGATTGGAAATCTCCTGCGGACGCAGGATGAGACGCGACTTGTAGCGCGCAAAGTCTGGCATCACGGAGCGATATTTCTCCGCCGACAGCGTGATCGAGGATCCTGAGGCGAAATCCAGCTTTCCGGCATCGAAAAGATCGAAGGTCGAATCCTGGAGAACCTCCGAATACATTTTCAGATTATGGAAGGGCGTTTCGATGAGGCCATGCAGGACGGCGTTGGCGATGGTGCCAATGCCCGCCTGAAGCGGCTGAAGCGAATTGGTGAGCCGGCCCGCCTTCACCTCGTGCTCCAGAAACTCGGAAAGATGCCCGGCGATGGCCCGCGTCTCGTCATCCGGCGGCAGGATGGTGGAGGAACTGTCCAGCTTCTCCGTGATCACGATCGCCGCGATCTTGTCCGGGTCGATCGGGATGAACGGCAGCCCGACCCGGCTTTCCGGCGCGACGACGGGGATCGGCATGCGGGTTGGCCGGTGCGTCGGAATGTAGATGTCGTGCAGGCCTTCCAGCATGTCGGACTGGGAGAGGTTGATCTCGATGATTACCTTTTCGGCGAGGATCGAGAAGGTCGCCGAATTGCCGACCGAGGTCGTCGGCACGATGCCGCCCTGCTCCGTGATGGCGACCGCTTCGATGACCGCAACGTCTATGGGGCCGAGCTGACGGGTGCGCAGAAGCTCGACCGTTTCGGACAGATGCTGGTCGACGAACATCACCTCGCCGGCGTTGATCGCCTTGCGCAGGGCCGGGTCCGACTGGAACGGCAGGCGGCGGGCGAGGACGTGGGCCTCGGCGAGCGTCTTGTCGAGATCGTTGCCGAGCGAGGCGCCGGTGATGAGCGTGATCGACAGCGGCGACTGCCTGGCGCGAGCGGCGAGCGCCATCGGAACGGCCTTGGCTTCCCCTGCCCTTGTGAACCCGCTCATCCCGACGGTCATTCCGTCCCTGATCAGCATCGCGGCATCGTCGGCGCAGACAATCCGATCAAGCAACGCGGGGTTGCGCACGCGGTCACCATACATGGGAGACGTCCTCCGCATCTCAGTCTTGAGAACAGGGTTGTTTTGGTCGTCGTTGTCGGGGGATTGCCCGCAGACGGGCGCTGACAACGATCGCGTGCCCGTTTCTGTTCTGCTCCCATATCCGCCCCGTCCTGTCGAGATGCCGACTAGGCGCCAGATTTCGCTTTGCGGCGTTTTGTTGGGGTTTTGGGGCAGATGTCAGCCTAAAGTCGGAGACTTTGACGGATGTTCTGAGCCTTCGCCGGGAGATCTGACGGGCGTTCGTGAATGCCGAGGATCGGTTCTACCGGTGCAACGGCCGCTTGCGATCGTCTCCGGCTCAGGGCTTCGATGTGCGCTGGGCGGCATCCTTGCGGTAACGACCGGACGTTGATCCGGTCGCTGGTTTACTGCCATGCGCTCCGCCTCCCTCAGGATCAAGAGGTCACGCTTCCAGCCATTTCTCCAGCGCCTCTTCCTTCGGCAGCCCGCCGGCATGGACGACCTTCTCGTCGATGACGATGCCGGGCGTCGAGGCGATGCCGTAACGTGCGATCTCGGCATAGTCGGTGACCTTTTCGACCTTGACGTCGATGCCGAGCTTCGCGGCGGCTTCTCTCACCATCGTTTCCGTGGCCTCGCAACGCTTGCAGCCCGGGCCGAGCACTTTGACGTCCTTCATCTTTCGCGTTCCTTTGGGATGTCAGTGGAAGAGCATGTTGAAGAGAAAGCCGACGGCCAGAATTCCGGTGCCGACCACGCCCAGAAAGACGGCAATCAGCTTCAAGGTCAGGACCTTGCGCAGGATGATCATTTCCGGAAGCGACAGGGCGATGACCGACATCATGAAGGCGAGCGTCGTGCCGAGGGCTGCGCCCTTGCCGAGCAACGCCTCGACGATGGGGATGACGCCGGCAGCGTTGGTGTACATGGGAATGCCGATCAGAACCGCCGCCGGCACAGACCACCAGGCATCCGCCCCCATGATCCGAACCATCAGGTCGGCCGGCACATATCCGTGAATGAGAGCGCCGGCCGCGATGCCGAGGATGATCCAGATCCAGACCCTGCCGACGATGTCCTTCATGGCGTCGAGGCCGAGCCTGATGCGGTCGATAAAGGTCAGGTCTTCGTCCGGAATCACGACGCCGCTGCCGGCATGGATGTCCTTCACCCAGTCCTGCAGCCATCCCTCCAGTTTCAGGCGGCCGATCACCCAACCGGCGACGATGGCGACGCCGAGGCCAAAGCCGAGATAGGTAAGCGCGACCTGCCAGCCGACCAGACCGAACAGGAGGCCAAGCGCGACCTCGTTCACCATCGGTGCGGCAATCAGAAAGGAGAAGGTGACGCCGAGCGGAATGCCGGCGGAGACGAAGCCGATGAACAGGGGGACGGCCGAGCAGGAGCAGAACGGCGTCAGGACGCCGAGGCCGGCGGCCATCACGTTGCCGACGCCTTCGTTCTTTCCGGCCAGCAGCGCCCGTGTCTTTTCCGGCGAGAAATAGCTGCGCACGACGCCCATGGCGAAGACGATCAGTGTCAGCAGTAGGATGACCTTCGGCGTGTCATAGAAGAAGAACGAAAGCGCCCCGCCAAGATGGCTGGCCCGATCCACCGGGAGTTGCGCGACCAGCCATTCCGAGAACGGAACAAGCTGGCTGTAGACAAGGGCCCATGCGGCGAGCGCGACAACCATGCCGCTGACCCATGCCCATGTCGGCGCGTGTTTCCGCTCATGATCTTGCGCGTTGATTGTCTCGGCGCTCATGCGGCAGCCCTTCCTTGCCTTTCCATGCGGGCATCATCGCACCAGCAGCGCGCCTGATGCCTTGACCCAAATCATGGTTGCGTCGGAAGGGCATGAAAAGCGGCGGCCTAGCGTTGGATGGCGGCGTCTCCATGGGGAGAAGCGGGCATTCGCGAGATGCTGGACTGCGTCGCGGAATCGGCTGGAATGGCGGAAGGGGTGGGATTCGAACCCACGGTGGGCTTGCACCCACGCCGGTTTTCAAGACCGGTGCCTTAAACCGCTCGGCCACCCTTCCAGCCCGGTCGGTGCCGCATCGGGGCACCCGCCAGGAAGCCGGCAGACCATGTCTGGTCCGGGCCGATTTTTCAAGCCGATTCAGAGCGTGCCGACGCCCACCGCGAAGATCGTCTTGATTGCGACGCATCGCCGTGGCACGCGTTGGCAATGCTGTGTGATGGCGATTTGCCATCCGTCGCGGCAATCTGCGCAAGGCACGCCCTGCGCACTGTTACGGCTGTGCATTTCAGCATTGGATTTTGCGGGGACCGTTCGGCATTTTTCGGTCCGGTGCTTCAGAGGCAGGGAAATATTGGACGATGCCCGCGGCCACGTTTTCAATCGGCACCCAGGACGACGCGGCAGGTGCGGATGCGCGCATGACCATGACCGTTTTCGAGCCCACGGACCGGCCGGCGACCAGCCTCGCCGTCGTCTTCCATGGCCGGAACGGATCGGGCGATGCGCCGCATATGGTGCGGTTGCTGAGGCCCTATCTTCGGCGCGGCTACCGCGTGGTGGCGCCGAATCTCTGCGGATCGGACTGGAACGACAGCGCCGGAACCGGCTCCGACTTCACGATTTCGATGCAGGTGCGCGACGGTCGCAGGGCCTTGCGTTGGGCTCTTGAGCATGCCGCCCGCGCGCGCTGGCAGATCGACCGGATGGCGCTTGCCGGCCACAGCATGGGTGGTTACGTCGCTAGCCAGCTTGCGATTGGCGACCTTGGTGGACGGCTCGACCATCTGATGCTCGTTTCGACGTTTACCAGCGGGGCCCGCCAGATCGAGGCGCGGCGCGCGCTTGCGCCGGACGCGCTTGAGGTTCTCGCACGAGAACTGCCGAAGGCGGCGACCGAGTGGCCCCGGCACGACATCCTGCCACAAGCCGCACGGTTCACCTTTCCGACCGCCATTCTCTCCGGTGCCAAGGACCGGATCGTGCCGGCTCGCAACTGCAAGGAACTCTTCGATCTTCTGCCGCGTGGCGTCTGCTACATCGTGATGCCGGAGGCCGACCACTGCATGGAAGGCAAGACGTCGGAGGGCTTCATCGCGGGCGCTCTCGACGTTCTGGAGGCGACCGTTGCGACGGTCGCAACGTCATGAGCAAGCAGGACGATTCGCTGCCGCTCGGCGACTGGATCGCGGTGCAGGAACGGCGATGCGCCGGCTACCTGACGCGGAGCCTGTCGCGCACGGATCTCGTTCATGAACGACCGGAGTTCGGCCAGCAGGTGAGTCCCCTGCCCGGCACGGTGCTCGCCTCGCCCGTCTCCGCGCATTGGGACCCGGAGCCGGACTATTTCTATCACTGGACGCGCGATGCGGCGATCGTGATGGAGGAAGTCAGCCATCTCGGCTTTACCGGCACGGAGGCCGATGCGTTCGATTTTCGGAGCGCGTTCGACGACTATGTCGCCTTCAGCCTCGGGACGACCCGAATTGACGGCAATGCCTTCGTTCCCAATCCGATCCGTCCCTCGACACGCGAGGATTGCCTGAAATTCGTCCGTCCCGACGAGGAACTGGCTCGCCTCGATGCGTTCAATCTGCCGGGCGAGCCGCGCTTCAATCCGGACGGCACACCCGATCTGCAACGCTGGGCCCGGCCGCAATACGATGGCCCTGCCCTTCGCGCCCTGACGCTGGCGCGTCATGCGGGATTGTTGCTGGAGCGGGGCGAGCCGATCGCGACCGATCTCCTCGCCATTCTGCAGGGCGACCTCGAGTTCACGATCCGCCATGCCGGCAAGCCGTGCATCGGGCCGTGGGAAGAGGACAATGAGCACACGCTGCACAGTTTCACGCTGATCTGCCAGATCGGTGCCTTGGAACACGGGCGGAAGCTGCTCGATCTTCTCGGCGATGCGTTTGCCATGGCCGGCCTTCAGGAGGCGATCGACGAAGCACAGGCTGCTCTGACCTCGCTCTGGAACGACGAACTCAGCATCCAGATGGCGCATGGGGCGATGGATCCCGCAACGCCAGCGGAGGCTGTCGACACGAATATCCTGATGGCCGCGCTGCATGCCGATCTGCCGGACGGCGACTGGAGTCTTTCGGACGCCCGCGTGGAACGGATCGTCGAGGTGCTGACGGAGATGTTTTCGAACCTCTACCCGATCAATGCGACATTGCCGGATGGCGAGGGACCGCTGATTGGGCGCAGTCTTCATGACCGCTATTTCGGCGGCAATCCCTGGTTTGCGACGTCGCTGGCGCTGGCCGAATATCACTATCGCCGAGCCTCCGGCGCAGAACGGACGGAACGTCTCAGTCAGGGCGATGCTATCGTCGCGGCCTGCCGCCGCTTCATCCCCGAAGACGGGGCGATGTCGGAACAAATCGACCGGGCGACCGGCGAGCCGCTTTCGGCACGGCATCTGACGTGGAGCTATGCGGCATTTCTGGCCGCCGCCAGCGCTCGGCGCGAGGCGCTTGCCTCAGACTGACACGGTCTCGATCCAGGGGCTTTCGAAGCCGAGCAGCCGGAGGCCCGCCTGCACATCCGGGTTCCGCATGAAGAGGTTCCAGAGCAACCCGGAGCGATGGTTCTCGATCATCACGACGATCGGGCCCTGATCGATGGCGAGATGGCTTTCGGCGACCCAACCGGTGCCGGGATGGAAGGCATCGGCAAAGCCGAGGTCGCGCCAGAGATCGTTGCCCCGCGCGTCATGAAAATGGCGCAGGGCGCGCATGGACGCTTGCGGCAGATAGGGAAAGGCGGACAGGGCCGCCGTCGGCGTGATCACGCCATCGTCGTTCGTCGGCGAATGGGCGTCGTAGCCCTTTGGGTCGTCGCTTGCGGTCAGGCCCCAGCAATCCTTGCCGTAACCGCCGTGATTCAACGGATTCGTCACGCAGTGAGCGTGGTTGATCCGCGTGTGGGCGACGTTCTGCTCCCAGTAATCCGCGTAGACGTCCTTGAGACCCCGTGGATCGAGGCCGAGGAAGGAATAGTGGGAAAAGAACAGCGGACCGCCCTTCTCCGGGCCGAGCGGCAGGGTGATGCCGTTATAGGTGCGGCCGTTGACGAAGTCGTTCCCCTTCGCCCACGAGCCATGGTAGCTCGCCGGGCCGATGCCATGGGTCGGCGATGCTGCGGCCAAAAGGTGCGTGATCAGGCATTCGTTCCAGCCGGCGATCGGCAGATTGATGGCAAAGCCGTGCCGGGGGCTGAAGTGCCAGAGCAAGGCTCCGTCGGCCCGAAGATAGTGGTCCCATTCGACCGCATGCCAGATCCGGTCGATCGCCGCGCGCAAGTCGGCTTCGTCGGCGCCAAGATATTCGCGTGCGGCCAGCAAGCCTGCAATCAGGAAGGACGTCTCGACGAGATCGCCGCCATCGTCCTTTTCCGAAAACGGGATCACCCTGCCCGTCTCGCCGTCGATGAAATGGGAAAAGGCACCATGGAAACGCTCGGCCTTCGTTTCCAGAAAATCGACGATGCGAGTGAGGCGCTCGACAAGCTCCGGTCGCGGTATGAAGCCTCGCTCCGTGCCGGCGATCATTGCCATGATGCCGAAGCCGGTGCCGCCGCTCGTGACCGTGTCTGCGGCCTTGTAGGAGTCAAAGGCGTCGTTGCTGCGCTCGCGCGCCATGCCGCTGACCGGATGGGCGAAATCGGTGAAGTAGCGCAACGTGCCGGCCTGCACCTTGTCGAGCAGTTCTTCGTCGGAAAGCATAAAACGGTCCTTGCTCAGGCCTGCCAGTCGATGTCGATGTGCTGCAGGTCGCGCGAATTGGGGCCCGTGGAGAGAATGAACTTGCCGGGTTCGAAGGTCCAGGAAAGGTCGGTGACCGTTTCCGCCGTCGAAAAGGACAGATCGTCCGCGGAGAGTTCGAAATGGACGGTCGTTCGTGTGTGCGGTTCGAGCCGGACCTTCTCGAACCCCTTGAGTTCGCGAACGGGCCTTGAGCGGCTCGCGACCGGATCGCTGACGTAGAGTTGAACCACGGTCGAGCCGCTGCGGGCGCCGGTGTTTTCCACCTCGACGCTAACGCGGAGACGATCCTCTGTGCTCTTCAGAGCGGAACGCTCCACGGCCGGGTGCGTGAAATCGAAGGTCGTGTAGGAAAGGCCGGCGCCGAAGCCGAAGAGGCCGTCGTTGTGCGGCTGGCCGTCGGGGATATCGAGATAGCCGGTGCGGAACTTCTCGAACTTGCCCGTGAAGGGGCGCCCCGTCGGCAGGTGGGCATAGGTCAGCGGAACCTGGCCCTCGGCCCAGGGGAAGGTTGCCGGCAGACGTCCACCGGGATCGGCCGTTCCGAAGAGAACATCGGCGAGGCCGTTGCCGGTTTCCGTGCCGCCGAACCAACCAATCAAAAGCGCGTCGCAGAGGTCGGCAACGTCGGTCAGCACGAGGGGGCGGCCAGTCAGGACCACGGCGACGAGCGGCTTGCCGAGGCTTCTGAGCGCTTTCAGCAAGGCGATCTGGCCGGCGGACAGGCGGAGGTCGACGCGGGATGAGGATTCGCCCGAATATTCCTTCGATTCCCCGAGCACCGCGACAATGGCGTCGGCCTTGGCGGCAACGGCGGTCGCCTCGGCAATCAGTTCCTTCGGCGAGCGCTGATCAATCGAGGCGGACGGGGTGCCCCTGTCGTGGACGTTGAGCCGGTCGGCGAGCGCCGGATCGTCGGTGATGTTGGTGCCGCGCGCGAAGGAGAGGTCGCAGCGGGCTTCCATGGCGGAGCGGACGGTCACCGCGTCCTTGGCAAGGCCGGACACGGCCCAGGTACCGTTCATGTTGACGAGATCGTCGGCAAGCGGTCCGATGAGCGCAATGCGGCTGCCCTCGGCCAGCGGCAGGACCGCCGCCTCGTTCTGAAGGAGAACGCAGCTTTCGGCCACGGCCCGCCGGGCGAGTTCGCGGTGGCCCGGTGCCAGCAGCACCTTGTCGGGGTCGCCAGCCATCCGACGGTATGGATCGTCGAAGAGGCCGAGTTTTTCCTTGGCTTCAAGAACGCGCCGGCAGGCTTCGTCGATCAGGGCGACGTCGATGCGTTCTTCCGCCACCGCGTCGGCAAGATGCGAGACATAGGCCTCGCTCACCATGTCGAAATCGACGCCTGCCTCGATGCCGAGGACTGCCGCCGCGGCGAGGTCCTCCGCAACGCCGTGCGGGACGAGTTCCATGATGCCGGTGTAGTCGGCCACGACGAGGCCATCGAAGCCATAGCCCTTTTGCAGCACGTCGCGGATGAGCGTGCGATTGGCGTGCATGGGGATGCCGTTCAGGGTGTTGAACGCGGCCATGACGCTGCCGGCGCCAGCCGCGACGCCGGCCTTGAAGGAGGCGAGATAGACATCGTGCAGCCTGGCCGGGCTCATGTCGGCGCTGTCGTAGTCGCGCCCGCCCTCCGCCGCACCATAGCCGACGAAATGCTTCAGGCAGGCCATCACAGCATCAGGGCTTGTGAGATCGTTGCCCTGAAACCCCCGAACCTGGGCTTCGGCCAGGCGGGCCGCGAGATAGGGATCCTCGCCGGGACATTCGGCGACGCGTCCCCAGCGCGGATCGCGGCCGATGTCGATCATCGGCGCATAGGTCTGGTCGATACCCATGACCGCGGCCTCGACCGCCGCGACACGGGCGGTCTTCTCGACGAGGTCCATGTCGAAGCTCGCCGCAAGCCCCAGTGGCACTGGAAAGACCGTCCGGTAACCGTGGATGACATCCTCGGCGAACATCAGCGGGATCTTGAGGCGCGTGCGCATCGCCAGATCCTGGAACGCCCGCATGGTCGCGAGACTCTTGACGCCGAAGATGCTGCCGATGCTGCCTTCCAGCACCTTGCGCGCCACGTCCTGGTTGGCGACGGCGCCCGTCAGTGTCTCCCCGCCCGGCGTTGCAAGGTTCAACTGGCCGATCTTCTCCTCAAGCGTCATCTGGGCGATCAGATCGTCTATGCGCATCATTTTGTTCCGGTGCGGTCAGGATGGGCAGCAGGCTGCCACCTGCGGCTCTGGGGAGGATTTACCGCAAAGTTGAGACAAGTCCAATGAGGCCGGCTCGTGGCCGATCCGGACATTTTTCTGCCGGGCTGAATGGGATGCGGTCCGGCTCAGGATGCCTTGAGGCGCCGGACGCGCGGCACGGCGGCAACCGCGATCACCGGCGCGGGATCCAAGGGCTCCGCCAGCGGCGGAGGTGCCGGCTCCGGCATCACGATCGGCTTCACATGCGCGACGCCGTCCTGGATTTCCAGAATGAGATCGTAGAAAGGCTTTCCGTTGGCATCGACCGGCGGCGAGGCTTCGTGCATGACGCTGATGACGATCGCCTGCGGGCAGCAGGTCTTGACCAGCGACAGGAAGTGGGTGCGCGCTTCGGGGTCGAGCGCCGCCGTTGCCTCGTCGAGGAAGAGGACGTCCGGGCGATGCAGCAGGATGCGGGCAAGAACCAGCCGCTGCTTCTGTCCGCCGGAAAGAACGTCCTCCCAGCGACGGCCATGGTGATAGGTCTGGCCGAGAGCCGGGACGAAGTCGCCAAGCCCGACCTCCTGCAGGATCTCCTCGACCTCCGCGTCCGAGAATTTGCTGTCGTCGGCCGGCAGGGTCGCGAGCTGCTTCAGCGTTGTCTGCGGCAGGCGTATCTCCTGGCAGGCGTAGAGCGTACTCGCATCATCGGGGAAGAGGATCTGGCCGCGTCCATGCGACCAAAGGCCGGAGAGAGCCTTGATCATGGACGACTTGCCACAACCCGACGGCCCCTTCACGAAGATCCACTGGCCGGGACGGAACTGCAGGGCGCTCGCCGAAAGGAACGGCTCGGCCTCGTGGCCGCGATGCATCAGCTCCAGGCGGCGGACGGCCAGACGACCGCCCTTGGCGCGGCCATAGCGGAAGTCGCGAACGCCGCTTGCCTGATAGAATTCCTGATTGTCCTGAACGCCCTCGATGGCGACGGCAAGCTCCGTGACGCGCTTGGCGTTCGCCTTCAGGTTGGCGATCTGCGGCATCACGTCGATCAGCCAGGAGCAGTTGCGGATGAGGTCCGAGGTCAGCTCCGCGCCGGTGACATAGGACTTGAAGTCCGACGTGCCGGCCATGAAGCTCGGCAGCAGCGGCAGGTAGGCGACGACCTTGTCGGTCAGGTAGCCGTAGAAGCCCTGAAAGGCGAGGAAGGCGCTGTCGACGCGGTTCTTGCGATGCCAGGTCCGGTCGATGGTCTTGTAAAGGTCCCGGTGGATCTTCGACTGGACAGCCTCGCCGTGCGAAGACGCGACCTGGAACGAGGTGCGCGTCAGGGCGGACAGTTCGGAGCGGTAGTTGCCCTCGAAATTCTGCATCAGCACGTTGAGCCGCTCCAGCACCTTGCCGATGCGCAGGGCGATGAACGTGTTGAGCGGGACATAGGCCGCGACCACGGCGAAGACCAGGGCAACTGAGCCCCAGTTGCCCAGGAACTCCAGGCCATCGACGCTGGTGCTGCTCTCCATCAGCTTTTCGCCAACGAAGTAGACCGAGGTCACGACGCCAAGAAGGCCAACGGCCAGACCGAGCGCGCCGCCGGTCATGTCCTTTATCGCATCCTGAATGCGCTGGTCGATGTTGTCCGGCGCCGCTGTGGAGGCGTCGTCGCCTCCAAGCCCCATCAAATGGAAATAGGCGCGCCGATCGCCGAGCAGCGCCTTGTTGAACTCTTCGTCGAGCCAGCGCCGCCACTTGCGGTGCATTGTCGTCAGGACGAAATGGCGAATGCCGATAAAGCCGCAGGTCTTCAGCGCGGCAAGGCCTACCAGGACAGCGGCGCTCCACAACAGCCGCTCCTTGGCGGCGACGACATCGATACTGTGAAAATTGACGATAGCGTTGATGAACTCTCCCGCAGCTTCCGCGACCCAGACGCCGCATTTGCTGGTTGCGGCAGTCAAGAGTGCAGCGGCGGTCGTGAGCGTCCAGGCTTCCGTCCACCTGGGAGATTTCCACCAGGCGAGCATCAGCCCACGCATCGTGCGCATGCCAGCGACTTCGGTCAGCGCCCCTACTCCATCAAATTCCGGACCCATCCCCGGATTTATTATTTCATGGTTCCAATTATCTCCGAGGCTGCGCGCGCAGTCTCAACAATTCGTTAATCTGTCGTTCAAATCCTGGACGTAATATTGTTACCGTCTCCAGGAGTTGAATAATAAAAACAAAACCATCCCAATTGGTTCAGAGAAATGCCCGAACCAAACCGTCCCAGCGGTGCCTGAATTATATCGCTAACAGATTATCGACACATTTAATAGCGCGACAAATCGCACAGCCCGCCATCCAACTCGGATGATGAAAAAGAAAGCTTGTCGCAAATCGAGGCAAAACGTCGTCTACGCGAGATTTACTATAGTTGGCGTTCTTGCCTGCCGTCGTCTTGCCGCAATGCGGATCTCTCGGGGTTAACCTTTTTGCAAATTGAAACTCGACTCCGACAAGGCAGCGATCCGGAGGATCGGCGGCGACTAACCTTAGACATGGCGTCGCAATCACGGAGGAACCGGCTTGAGACGGGCCGCGTACCCTGCCCGCGCTGTCTCTCCAATGTGTCGTTCTGCCTTGCAGCGAGAATCAGACGGACAAAAAAGGCCGGACCGCGAAGGACGCGATCCGGCCAATTGAATTTGTCTCTCCGACCGGTTTCGACGGCCGCCGCCTGACCGCCCCTAGCGAACGGTGGACAGGCTGTCCTTGCCCCAGTTGGCATCGCTCTTGGGAACGACGAAGACCTGCCCCGGATAAATCAGGTCCGGATTGCGGATCTGATCGGTGTTGGCCTGGTAGATCGTGGAGAAACGACCGCCGAAGCCGTAGATCCGGCGGGAGATGGTCCACAGATTGTCACCCTCGCGGATGATGATCTTCTCGGGGGGAGCAACGCGCGCCTCTCCGGAAAGCCCCTCGCCAGCGGTGGCCTGGGCCGATCCCGTGCCAGAGATGGCGGCGGAATAGACGCCTTCCTCACCTTCCGGAGCGCCCGTGAAGGAGACTTCGGCCCGGGAGAGAACCTGTCCGTCGCTGTCCACCACGTCGGCGCGCAGCCGATGCGCACCGCTTGACGGCGGTTCGGAGAGGCTCTTGCGGAAGATCCAGCGGCTCTTGTCTGCGGTGTCCGTTTCGCCCGCGAACGCATCGTCGATATAGATGAAGATGCGCCCCTTGCCGGCACCGGCGGCATAGAGTGTCTTGCCGTTTTCGATTTCGACGGCTTCGACCGTCACACTGCCATCCGATTGAACCGGCGACGCCGACGCGTCGGGATTGGCCGAAGCCACGATCTGGCCATTCGCCGTTGAGGATTCTTCTGTGCCAGCGGGGGTCGGCTTCGACGTGGACGTCGATGCGCCAGGCGACGAGAGCGTGGCCGTGACGACGCTGGTCGGGCCGCCTTCCGCTGGCTGTCCCGGCGTTTCCACGCTGGTGGAAACTTCGGCGCTTGTTTCGGCTGCGGTCGTCGGCTGCCCGCTTTCCGCGTTTGCCGAGACGCTGAGATTGGAGGAATCCGCCTGATCGGCCTTCATCTCGGCCGACGCCGTCTGTTCGGGTGCCGCCGTTCCCTGTTCATCGGAATTGGGAAGCTGCAGAACGGCACTGGCGGCGCCGGGTTCGTTGAGCACCACGAGCACTTCGCCCTTGCCGCCCTGGGGGATCGAAACGGCGACGCGTTGCGTCGAGGTCTTGATGGTCTGCCCGTCCGGCGATGTCGTGCGGACGGTGAGGTCATGGGCGCCGGGTGTGAGCGGATTGTCGAGCGTCAGGGCCCACTCGCCCGTCTCGTTGGCGATGCCGCTGGCAATGACATCCTGACCGGACAGGAGATCGACCTTCGATTTCGGCGCGCCCTTGCCGGCGACGACCGCATCGCCCGAGGGCTCGACGCGGACCAGATCGAAGACAGGAATGACGACCTCGGTGCCTTCCTGAGACTTGTCGTCGACGGTCGCCGGGGCGACCGATGTCGGGTCCGTGGTCGGCATGGGGTCCTTTGCCCCGACCACAACCGTCATCGAGCCTTCCGGCCCTTTTCCGACCAACAGGGCAAGAAGCGCGTCAAACTTCCCAGTGCCGAATCCTCCTACCAGGATTGCGACCAGAATGACTGCCCAGACCAGTGCAGTCCTATATTGCGTCTTCATGTCCTGTTTACCCAAACCCTTTGAAATTGATTCAACATGCGGACTCGGATGCGTGCCCGTCAAACCAATTTCTTTCCATAAGGTGAACACCGCACCAGTAACAGCGCACCGCAACAGCCGTTTTTGCCTTATACCTTCGCTCCGACCCCAGCAAGTCCTTGCGGCGCATGCATGCGGTGCTTTCCCGCGCCGTTAACCGAAAAGCAAATTGGCGAGTGGAACCGGAGGGCAAATACCTGCGGACATCGCCTCATATCCGGAGGTTCAACCAAGTGCTTGACGACGGATTGTCGCGATGCCACACAAAGAATATGGCAACGGTTCAAAGCATCTGCGTCTTCTGCGGCTCCTCTGCGGGGCACAATCCCGCTCATCTGGCTGCTGCCGAACTGCTCGGCCGGGAGATGGCGAAATCCGGTATTCGCCTCGTCTATGGCGGCGGTTCGATCGGGCTCATGGGCGCGGTTGCCCGCTCGGTGCTCGGCGCCGGCGGCGAAGTGACCGGCATCATTCCGGAATTCCTCGTCAACCGCGAGCGGATGCTCGAAGGCGTCAACGACCTCGTCGTCGTCGATGACATGCACACCCGCAAGCGCTTGATGTTCGAGCAGTCCGACGCCTTCGTCGCGCTGCCCGGAGGCATCGGGACGCTGGAAGAGGTTGTCGAACAGATGACCTGGGCCCAACTCGGCCGTCATGCCAAACCGATCGTACTCGCCAATATTGACGGCTTTTGGGATCCCCTGAAGGATCTTCTGTCGCATATGGCGGACGAGGCCTTCATCCGGCCCGGCTACGAGCTGCGCTACATGACCCTGCGCGATCCGATGGACATCGTGCCGGCCATCGTCGAGGCGGCTTCCGGCTACTCGGAGACGGAACTCGAGGGCAACCGCGCGTCCCTCGAACGCATGTAAGTTCGGCTGAACCCTGCGCCAATGCGTTGCCGAGCGGGAACCGTGCCCACGGAGACGTCGGGCGCGTTCTTCCTATCGTCCGGCGTGACCGTTCTTCAGAAGCTTGTAGGTGATCGAGTCGGTCAGCGCCTCGAATGAGGCGTCGACGACGTTTTCCGAGACGCCAATGGTCATCCAGCGCCGGCCGGTGCGCGTGTCCATGCTCTCGATCAGAACGCGGGTGACGGCACCGGTGCCGCCGTTGAGGATGCGGACCTTGAAGTCGACGAGTTCCAGCGTCTCGATCTCCGCCTGATACTTGCCGATGTCCTTGCGAAGCGCGCTGTCGAGCGCGTTGACCGGGCCGTTGCCCTCGGCAACTGACATGCGGGTCTCGTCGTCGATCTTCACCTTCACCACGGCCTCGGACACGGTGATCAGTTCGCCGATCGCGTTGAAGCGACGCTCGACCATCACGCGGTAGCTCGAAACCTCGAAGAAGGTCGGCACGGTGCCGAGCGTGCGGCGGGCCAGCAGTTCGAAGGAGGCGTCCGCCGCCTCATAGGCAAAGCCCCTCGCCTCGCGCGCCTTCACTTCGCTGAGCAGGAGGTCGAGCTTCGGGTTGGCCTTGTCGACGACGACGCCAAGCCGGTCGAGTTCGGCCAGGAGGTTCGACTTGCCCGCCTGGTCGGAGACGAGCACCCGGCGACGGTTGCCGACGCTGTCCGGCGTGACATGCTCGTAGGTCTTCGGGTCCTTCAGGATCGCCGAGGCGTGGATGCCAGCCTTGGTGGCGAAGGCGGCGGCCCCGACATAGGGCTGATGGGTGTTCGGTGCGCGGTTGAGGATCTCGTCGAAGGCGTGGGCCGTCGCCGTCAGTCCCTTGAGACCGGCTTGCGAGACGCCAACCTCGAACTCGTTCGCATAGGCCGGCTTCAGCATCAGGGTCGGGATCAGGGTCGTCAGGTTTGCATTGCCGCAGCGCTCGCCAATGCCGTTGAGCGTACCCTGGATCTGCCGAACCCCGGCGCGGACGGCAGCGAGCGAATTTGCGACAGCCTGTCCGGTGTCATCGTGGGCGTGAATGCCGAGATGATCGCCCGGCACGACCTTGGTCACCTCCGTGACGATCGCCTCCACCTCTTCGGGCAGCGTGCCGCCGTTGGTGTCGCACAGGACCACCCAGCGGGCACCGGCCTCATGGGCGGTCCGGGCACAATCCAGCGCATAGTCCGGATTGGCCTTGTATCCGTCGAAGAAATGCTCGCAGTCGACCATCGCTTCCTTGCCGGCGGCGACCGCGGCCTCGACGGTCTTGCGGATGCCGTCGAGGTTTTCCTCCAGCGTCGTCTTCAGCGCGACGTCGACATGATAGTCCCAGCTCTTGGCGACGAAGCAGACGGCGTCCGAGGCGGCCGACAGCGAGGCGTTGACACCCGGATCGTTGGAGACGGACACGCCCGCCCGCTTGGTCATGCCGAAGGCCGTGAAAGTTGCACGGCTTGTGCGCTTTTCGGAAAAGAAGGCGTCGTCCATCGGGTTGGCGCCGGGATAGCCGCCCTCGACATAGTCGACGCCGAGATCGTCCAGCAGCCGGGCGACGAGAATCTTGTCTTCCAGACTGAAGTCGATGCCGTTGGTCTGCGCGCCGTCGCGGAGCGTCGTGTCATAGAGGTAGAGCCGGTCTCGGGTCGTCATGGTCGATTGGCCGGTTCTCCCGGCCCTTTCTTCAATGTGGCCGGCCGCATTCGCGGCCTGTCGCGTAGGTCAGTTGTCGGCGAAGCGGTCGGTCGCCTCGATCAGGTGATGCAGGATGCCGGGCTCGGAGACCGCGTGGCCGGCACCTTCCACGATGACGAAATCCGCCTCGGGCCAGGCCTTGTGGAGTTCGTAGGCCGTCTGCACCGGCGTCGCCATGTCGTATCGGCCCTGCACGATGACGCCGGGGATGCCGCTGAGGCGCGAGGCGTTGGCGATGAGCTGCCCCTCCTCCACCCAGCCTTCATGAAGGAAATAGTGGTTCTCGATGCGGGCGAAGGCGATGGCGAAGTCGTCGGCGCCGAAGCTCTGCGACATGCGGGCATCGGGAAGCAGCGTGATGGTCTCGCCCTCCCAGACGCTCCAGGCCTTTGCGGCTTCCAGACGGACCGCGCGGTCGGCATGGGTGAGCCGGGTCCGGAAGGCCTTGATCAGGTCGCCGCGCTCCTCCGGCGGGATCGGCGCCACGAGGCGTTCCCACTTGTCGGGATAGATGCGGGCCGCGCCGCCACCGTAGTACCAGTCGAGTTCTTCCTTGCGCAGGGTGAAAATGCCGCGAAGGATGATCTCGGTGCAGCGGTCCGGATGCGTCTCGGAATAGGCGAGCGCCAGCGTCGATCCCCACGAGCCGCCGAAGACCTGCCACTTGGCCACCTGCATGATCTCGGCGCGCAGGCGTTCCATGTCGGAGACCAGATGCCAGGTGGTGTTGGCTTCCAGCTCCGCATGGGGCTTTGAGCGTCCGCAGCCGCGCTGGTCGAACAGCAGGACGCGGTATTTCTCCGGGTCGAACAGGCGGCGCTGCATCGGATTGCAGCCACCACCTGGGCCGCCATGCAGGAAGACCGCCGGCTTGCCGACGGGGTTGCCGCACATCTCCCAGTAGACGCTATGGCCGTCGCCGACATAGAGGTACCCGGAGCCGTAGGGCTCGATCGGCGGATAGAGGGTGCGTCTTTCAGCCTTCATGCGTCATTCTCCCGCGTCTCAAGCATGTCGGGGTGGCTTTCGGTCACGCTCTCGGGTGGCCAGATTTCGGTGTCGTGGTCCGGGTGCTGGTGGGAGACGATTTCGGCAAGGAATGGCAATGCCGAAACGTCTTCCTCGGTTCGGGTTCCTGGCAGGCTGTCGAGCTTGTCGACATACGGCAGCCGTCCCTCCAGACCGTATTGCACGGTGGGCTCGATCGCCACGGGGTGATCGAAGGCCGCAATGGCGATCGCAAAGCCGTCTGGGGCCTCGTAGGTCAGCGGCGTTCCGCAATGGGCGCAGAAGCCGCGTTTGACGAGGTTCGAACTCTGGTAGGTCGCCCGTTCGCCGCGGGTCCAGGTCACCTTGGTCTCGTCGACGCTGACGAGCGGCGCGAAGAAATTGCCGAAGGCCTTCTGACACATGCGGCAATGACAGATGGAGGCATGGCCGAGCTTGCCGGAAACGGCAAAGCGCACGGCGCCGCACTGGCACCCGCCTGTCTTGACGTCGTCAGTCATTGTTCCTGCTCCCGGGCCGGGATGCCGATCTGTCCGGCCCTCTTGTGCCCTCATCCCAAGCCGGCACCCTGCCCCTGTCGTTGTCGATCAAAGGGGCAAGATCGGATGACGGAGATGACACTCCCCTGGACCGACGCGGAGCGTTCGATTGAACGCAGGCACCGGCCGGAGCCGACAACATGCCGCGCGAGCGCAGGACCGGTTCGCCGGACTTGCCGGCGGCGGCGATCCGTCTCGTCCCCTTGAGGCTCGGGGACCGGTCGCGCGGCACACGATCCGTCACCGCTTCAGTTCCCATGTGGTGACGGCCTTGCCCGTCGCCGGGTCCTTGCCGTCCTTGAGCAATACACCCATTTCGCCGAGCTCGTCGCGAATGCGGTCCGAGGCGGCGAAGTCCTTCGCGGCACGGGCAGCGAGGCGCTCGTCGATCAGCTTCCGGATCTCGGCCTCGTCGACATCGGCGGTTGGCCGGCGAGCGGCAAATGCTTCCGGGCTCTCGGTCAGGAAGCCCATGAAGCGCAGCGAACCGGCGAGCGCCGCATTATCCGACTTCAGGCCATGGAGTTCGGCAATGGCCTTCGGCGTGTTGAGATCATCGGCCAGCGCCTCCAGAACGCCAGCGGCCGGCGTTGTGCCAGCGATGTCTCCGACCGACTGGTACCAGTCGTCGAGCAGCTTCCAGCTCTCCTCCAGCCCCTTGATGGTGAAGTCGATGGGCTGGCGGTAGTGCGTGCGCAGCATGTTGAAGCGCAGCACCTCGCCCGGCCAGTCGTCGAGCAGTTCGCGGATCGTGAAGAAGTTGCCGAGCGACTTCGACATCTTCTCTCCCTCCACCTGCAGGAAGCCGTTGTGCATCCAGACATTCGCCATGACGCCGGTGCCGAGCGCGCAGCAGCTCTGGGCGATCTCGTTCTCGTGGTGCGGGAAGACAAGATCGATGCCACCGCCGTGGATGTCGAAGATATTCTTCTTCGGGTCGTCGCAGGAAAGGCCTCCACCGTCTGGCGCTAGCAGCTTGGCCATCGACATGGCCGAGCATTCGATGTGCCAGCCCGGACGACCGAGCCCTTCGATGCCCGCCGGCGACGGCCAGCCGGGCTCGCCCTCTTTCGAGGGCTTCCAGAGAACGAAGTCCATCGGGTCGCGCTTGTAGGGCGCGACGTCGACGCGGGCCCCGGCCAGCATCTCGTCGAGCGAGCGGCGGGCCAGTGTGCCGTAGCGCGGACCGGGTCTGGCGTTCATGGCCGACGGCGAGAAGAGCACGTGGTTCTCGGCGACATAGGCGACGCCCTTTTCGACCAGACGCTCGATGAGCGCGATCATGTCGGCGATGTGCTCTGTGGCGCGCGGCTGCGCCGTCGGCGTCAGGCAACCGAGTTCGGCGATGTCCGCCATGAACTGGGTCTCGGTCACCGAGGTCACCTTGCGGATCGCCTCGTTGAGCGGCAGGCCGGGATGCTCGCTCGCCGCGCGCGCGTTGATCTTGTCGTCGACGTCCGTGATGTTGCGCACGTAGGAGACATGTGCCTCACCATAGACATGACGCAGCAGGCGGAACAGCAGGTCGAAGACGATTACCGGGCGGGCGTTGCCGATATGGGCATAGTCGTAGACCGTCGGCCCGCAGACATACATGCGCACGTTGGCCGGATCGATCGGCACGAAGTCGTCCTTCGTGCGCGTCAGCGTGTTGTAGAGCCTCAGCGTAACAGTCATGGGTCTCCCGCCCGCGCTGGCCGGGGGGTCCGTATCAGGGTCTGGAAAGGTCAGACGCGATCGGCCGCGGCCAGCTTGTCAGCTAGCCACAAATAATCGAACGGATGCCGGCGAGAGCCGAGCTTTGCGCGATCGTCATCATGGCCACGTGTATGGTCCGGAAGCCGCTGATCGTCAAGAGCATCCCGCATCGGCCGCAGGACGGAAGACCGAATTTTCGGTTCCGGCCAGCGAGATGGATTGCCCGATCACCCAAGTCGCGCCGCCGCAATGCGCGGCGTCTGCTGTGTGGTCCGGGCCAACTTTTCCTGCCAAAAGCACCCTTCCTCCGGCAGGCTCTCAGATGTCGGTGTTAACCTCTTGAATTTGCAGTTTACTCTTCGTTCACGAATTGCCGTTGATGTGTCACATCCGGAGTTTAGGTGCGTTAAATTACATTATTTCAATGGCTTATACAAACTTCATAAACTACATTAACGCTTCGATGGTCATTCCATCATATCCAACGGTGGCAAATTTCGGCAATTCACGTGATATTTCAACGTAATCCAAGTCGGCATGCATGTGTGTCAGGATCGCATGTTTCACTTTAAGTTTAAGTGCGCAATCGATTGATTGATAAACGGAAAAATGACTTGGATGCGGTTTTGGCCGCAGGGCATCCACAATCCACGTGTCGAGGCCTTGAAGATGGACCACCGTCTCGGCCGGAATGTCGCTCACGTCCGAGGAATAGGCCACGTCACCGATGCGGAAGCCGAGGCTGTCGATGTCACCGTGGATCTGGCGATAGGGCAACAGTTCGATGGGACCGCCGGGGCCGTCGATGGTGAAACGCTGGCCGGCGCGAATGCGGGTCTCGTCGAGGATCGGCGGGTAGTTGGAACCGGGCGGCGTCTTAAAGCAATATCCGAAGCCCTCGTGCAGGCGTGCGCTGGTCGTCTCGTCGGCATAGATCATCACCCGCTTACGACGGTTGTGAACGAAGGCCCTGAGGTCGTCGATGCCGTGGATATGGTCAGCGTGGGCATGGGTGTAGACGACCCCGTCGGCCCAGCCGATCCCGGCCATCAGCATCTGCTCGCGGAAGTCGGGGCCAGTGTCGATCACGACGACGGTCCTGTCGCCGTTGTCGGCGAAGCGTTCGACCAGCAGCGAGGCACGCCGCCGCCTGTTCTTCGGCTCGTGCGGGTCGCAGGCGCCCCAGTCGCCGCCGATGCGCGGTACGCCCGTCGAGGCGCCGCAGCCGAGGATGGTGAAGCGATAGCGGGCTGTCATGCGCCGTCCGGCCTTGCCACCTTGCCGAAGAGGCGGAAGAAGTTGTCGTTGGTCTGCCGCGCCATCTCCTCGAAGGAGACCCCACGGGTTTCGGCGAGGACCTTGGCGGTGTTGACCACGTAGGAGGGTTCGTTGCGCTTGCCGCGGTAGGGCATCGGCGCGAGATAAGGCGCGTCTGTTTCGACGAGCAGTCGGTCGGCCGGAAGGTCCCTTGCGATGTCCCTGATCTCTTCGGACCGCTTGAACGTCAGGATGCCGGAGAAGGAGACGTAGAGGCCCATGGCGATGCCGGCCTCGGCCAGCTTGCGTCCCGACGAGAAGCAGTGCAGCAGGGCCGGAAAGGTGCCCTTCGTCATCTCGTCCTCAAGGATGGAGATCATGTCGTCGTCCGCATCGCGGGAATGGATGACAAGCGGCAGGCCGGTCTCGCGGGCAGCGCCGATATGAGTGCGCAGCCCCTGTGCCTGCGCCTCGCGCGGTGCGTTGTCGTAGAAATAGTCGAGCCCCGCCTCGCCGATTGCCACCACCTTCGGGTGCTCGGACAAACGCACCAGATCTCCGACGGTTACATCGAGTTCCTCATGTGCATTGTGCGGATGCGTTCCGACAGAGCAATAGACGTCGGGATAGCTCTCGGTGATCTTGAGGAGTCCATCGAGCTTGGCGACACGCGTGGAGATGGTCACCATCCGGACGAGGCCGGCGGCACGGGCGCGGTCGACAATCGCGTCGCGCTCCTCGGCAAAATCGGGAAAGTCCAGATGGCAATGGCTGTCGACGAGAGGCACGGTCGGGGTAGCAGTCACGGGGATCGGGTCCGGAGGTCGTTGGCGGGAGGATGTCCTGCCTCGTCAGATAGCCACCCGCTGCGTGCATGTCGAGGGGCATCACGGAGACAAGAGGTCCAGCCGGGGCTGGCGCCCATTTGTGGATCGGCAGATTTCGCCAGAGAGTTTAAGAGCAAAAATCGGGCCCAATGAAAAACCCGCCCGGCGTTTCCGCCGGACGGGTTTGCTTCGATCGCAACGGTGCGGCTGACTGCGTCAGGCGGCCTTTTCCTCGTAGCGCGGAAAGATCGCCTCAGGCGCAGGCAGTTGCGTGCCCGCCTTCATCCGGTGCTCAGGACCCAACGCCGCAAAGTCGCGCGCATCCTCCGGTACCGCCAGGATGGCGAGGAGCTTTGCCGCCGACGTCGGCATGACCGGCTGAACGAGGATCGCCACCTGACGAAGGATCTCGGCGGTCACATAGAGCACCGTGCCCATGCGCGCCGGGTCGGTCTTGCGCAAGGCCCAGGGAGCCTGCGCCGCGAAATAGCGGTTCGCCTCCGCGACGACACCGAAGACGGCGTTGAGGGCGGCATGGATCTGCTGGCCGGCGATCGCCTGCCGGCAAAGCTGCAGCATGCCGTCGGCCTTCGCCAGCATCGCCTCGTCCTCCTCGGAGAAGGCACCGGGTGTCGGCAGCACTCCATCGAGATTCTTGGCGATCATCGACAGCGAGCGCTGGGCGAGATTGCCGAGGTCGTTGGCAAGGTCGGCGTTGATACGGGCCACGATCGCCTCGTGGCTGTAGTTGCCGTCCTGGCCGAAGGGCACCTCGCGCATGAAGAAATAGCGCGTCTGGTCGAGCCCGTAGGTGTCGACGAGATCCTTCGGCCCCACGACATTGCCGAGCGACTTCGACATCTTCTCTCCGCGATTGAAGAGGAAGCCGTGGGCGAAGACGCGCTTCGGCAGCGGCAGCCCGGCCGACATCAGGAAGGCCGGCCAGTAGACCGTGTGGAAGCGGACGATGTCCTTGCCGATGACGTGAAGGTCGGCCGGCCACCACTTGCGGAACATCTCGCCGTCCTCGTCGGGGAAGCCGACGCCGGTGATGTAGTTGGTGAGCGCGTCGACCCACACATACATCACGTGCTCCGGGTCACCCGGCACGGGGATGCCCCAGTCGAAGGTGGTGCGGGAGATCGAGAGGTCCTTGAGACCGCCCTTGACGAAGTTCATCACCTCGTTGCGGCGCTCCGCCGGGCCGATGAAGTCCGGGTTGGCCTCATAATGGGCGAGCAGCTTTTCCTGATAGGCCGAGAGGCGGAAGAAATAGCTCTTCTCCTCCACCCACTCCACGGGCGTGCCCTGCGGGCCGAGCCGGACATCGTCGCGCATGACGGTCTCGTCCTCGCCGTAGAAGGCTTCGTCGCGCACGGAATACCAACCGGCGTAGCTGTCGAGATAGATGTCGCCGTTCGCCTTCATCTTCTCCCAGATCGCCGCCGACGATTCATAGTGGCGCGGCTCGCTGGTGCGGATGAAGTCGTTGTTGGAACAGCCGAGCATCTTGACCATGGCCCTGAACTCGGCCGAGTTGCGCTCGGCCAGTTCGCGCACTGGAATTCCCAGTCCGCGTGCCGTCTGCAGCATCTTGATGCCGTGCTCGTCGGTGCCGGTGAGGAAATAGACGTCATTGCCGTCAAGCCGCATGAACCGGGCAATCGCGTCCGTCGCCATCGCCTCATAGGCATGGCCGATATGGGGCACCCCATTGGGATAGGAGATCGCGGTCGTCAGGTAATATTTCGGTTTCATGGATTTGCGGCTTTTCCCTTGATCCGGACGCGCAGCCGGCCAGCGTTCGCCGGTGTGCCGTGACGGATGGCCAAAATGGAGCGGCGAACGTCAGACATGGCCGCTCCGAGGCCTTCGATACTAGGCGCGGGCGCAGTCCGCAAGGGATTGAACGATATCAAGCACGGCCTGCTTCCGGTCGAGATTGATGCCTTCCGTCTCGGCAAGGATCCGCTCCACCCGGCCGAAGGCATCGGCATATGGCTTGGCGGCCGAAGCGCCCTGTTCGGCGGCAAGGCGCATGTGCTCGGTGAGGTAGGTGCGTGCGAATTCGCCGACGAGCGGCAGTTCGTCCCTGCCCTTGCGGCCCGTGGCGGCCTCGGCGAAGCGGTGCAGCGCCTTCCGGTCGATCCGGGGCAGGTTTGCGGCAAGGTCGTCGAAGGCGGCGGCAAGTTCAAGGCCGTTGCCGGACAGGCATTCCAGCGCCCGGCGCACGCTGCCCTCGGCAAGTTTTTCCAGGCTGGCCTCGTTTGAGGGATCGACGGCAAGGCCGAGATGATCAAGCGCGGCATGCAGGTCTTCGGCTGCCAGCGACGAGAGGATCAGCCGACGGCAACGCGAGCGGATCGTCGGCAGAAGACGCCCCGGCGCATGGCAGAGCACGAAGAAGACGGCGCGAGGCGGCGGCTCCTCGAGCATCTTCAGGAGCGCGTTGGCGGCGTTCGGGTTCATGTCGTCCGCCGCGTCGACAATGGCGATACGGTAGCCCGATCCGCCGGCGCTGTTGCCAAAGAACATCGCGGCCCGGCGGACCTCGTCCACCGACAGGACCGTCATGTAGCGCTTGCCGTCGGACGACAGCGGGCGCATCAGATGCAACAGGTTGGGATGGGCTCCGTGCGTGACCTGCGCGTCGACGCGCGGATCGAAGGTCGTACCCAGATCGTCGCTTTCCGGCGCGCGTGACGGATCGGCATGGCTGAGGAGATAACGCGCCATGCGGTAGGCGAGTGTCGCCTTGCCGATCCCCTTTGGACCGGTGATGAGCCAGGCATGGTGCATGCGGCCGCTGCGATAGGCTGCGGCCAGTGTGTGTTCCGCCTCGCGATGCCCGAAGAGCGCCGTCTGCTCGCGCGGCAGGGGAATTCCTTCCAGCGCGTCGGCCTCACCTCCAAGGTCTCCGGATGCCGCCATGTCAGCCTCCGTTCGCCGGCGACATGATCAGATTGTCGGCGATGGCTGCGATCTCGCGCGCAACATCGTCCGCGGCGCGATCGGCATCGATGACCCGGCAGCGTTCCGGTTCCGATGCAGCGACCGTGAGGAAGCCCTGACGGCGCGCCTCATGGATGGCGACGGCATCGTCCTCGAAGCGGTCGGGGCCGGCGGACCTTCTGGCCGCGCGCGCCAGTCCGACCGAAACGGGAAGATCGAGGATGAAGGTCAGGTCGGGCTTCAGGCCGCCGGTGGCCGCCTGTTCGAGGTCCGCGACCGTCGCCTCGTCGAGGCCGCCTGACATGCCCTGATAGACGCGCGTGGAATCGACGAAGCGATCGCAGAGCACGATCTGTCCCTGGGCGAGTGCCGGCCGGATCGTCTCGGCGATGTGATCGATGCGGGCCGCCGCGAAAAGATGAGCCTCGCCGAGGGGACCGAGCGGTCTGGCCCGGCCGGAAAGCAGGATCTCGCGGATGGCTTCGGCGCGAGGGGAGCCGCCGGGCTCGCGCGTCACATTGACGGTCAACCCCTTCGTCATGAGATGCGCGGCAAGCATCGCAATCTGCGTCGACTTGCCCGCACCCTCCCCGCCTTCGAACGTGATGAACCGGCCTGTCACGCCTTCTCCCCAAACCATCTGTCTTGCTTGTCTCTATCGCATCGAAGGCCCGGTTTGGAAGGCAAATCGAGGCTCGTTCCCGAGCCGGCCCTACCACCAACCGAAAAGGAGTTGGTATAGACCGTCGCCGGCCTTCTGCGAAAACGTCCCCTCACTCACGTCCGCCCCGGCGACCAGCGGAACGCTTGCGACGTTTTCGCCGGCAACGGAGATTTCGAGGCTGGCGATTTCCTGGCCGGCCTCGACTGGAGCGCTGACCGGACCCTCATAGACGACAGCGGCCGAAACGTCGGCGTCGTCGCTGACCGGCAGAACGGCGGAGGCGCCGTTCTGCGCCTTGACCGGTATCCGTTCGACGGCGCCCCGGAAGACGGAAACCTCGCCCACGGTCGCGCCCGGCGGAAAGAGGGCCACGGGCCAGAACTCGTCAAAGGCCGCATCGACCAGTGCGGTCACCTCGTCGTCCCTCGCCTTCTCGCTGCCCAGCCCGTTCATGACAAGGACAATCCGGCGGTCGCCGCGCTCGGCCAGGATGGCAGCGCCATAACCGGCGCGCTGGTCCCACGCCAGCATCATGCCGAGAACGCCCGGAACGTTGCGCACGGGCGTTGTCTTGTTGCGCTGGGTGATGCCGTTCCAGGTGAAATCGGGGGCGGAAAACAGCGTGTTCGCGTCAGGGTGCCGGGTCCAGATCCAGTCGCAGAGAAGGGCAAGGTCCGCCATTGTGATCCGGGCGGACGGGCTGGCAAATCCGGTGGGGTTGGCAAAACGGCTGTCGCTCATCCCGATCCGGATGGCCAGTTCGTTCATGCGACCGGCAAAGACCTGTTCCGAGCCGGACAAGCCTTCGGCAAGGATGATGGCGGCGTCATTGGCGTGATCGACGACGAGCCCGCGAAGAAGATCGGAAACGGGGATTTCGGATTTTATCCTGGCGAACATGGTGGTGACGCCGGCCGGTGCGCCGCCGGATCGCCATGCATGCTCGCTCACTGGAAATGGCGTCGTTTCCGCAATCTCGCCTTGGTCGAGGGCGTCCAGCACCACCGCAAGCGTCATCAGCTTGGCAAAGTTGCCCGGGGCGAAGACCTCGCCACTCCGGCGCTGGATCAGGACGCTGCGACTGGTCGAGGAATCGACCATCAGGATGCGGGGGGCGGCGGTTTCGACCGCTCCGGCAGGACCGGCCGCGGTCAGGGTCAAGGCTGTCAGGGCCAATGCGGCCAGGGTCAAGGCAATTCGGCCGCCGGCCGCTGTCCTGCGAAACAGGCGGCTCGACGAAATGTTCGGGCGATCCGATCCGAATGCGCTCCCGGCCCGCATGGGTGTCAGCGCCGAACGAAGGCTCCGCCTGCACCAGCCTCGCTCGCGGCCTTGATGGCCGCGTCGGTCGTCACGCCATCGGCGAGCGCCGTGAGGCGAACCCGCTTCAGCGTCCGGCCGTTGGCGACGAAGTCGTCGACCGCGACATCACCGAGATGCGAGAGAGCTGCGGTCAGGCGATCGGCGTTGGCGGCATCGGAAAAGGAGCCGAGTTCGATCACCGGGGACGAGGCATTTCCACCAGCGGAAACGGCGACCGGCGAGGTTGTCGTCGCCTCGGTTTTCAGACGGGCCTGCAACTGCGACAAGCTAAGGCCCTGCCCGACATCGGTCACGGCGCTGTAGGCCTGATTGATGCGGTCCTCGGCATAGGAGTTGCGCATCGACGGCATTTCACGCGGCGTCGGGACAAAGGTGCCGAACGGATTTCCGGCGTCGGACACCGCCGGCTCGGCCGAGGGCGCGTAGCTGACCTTCTGGACGAAGGCCGGACCCTGCGTCGGAACCGTGTAGGAGGCGTTCGTCACCTGCGCCTGCGGCGTGACGATATCGGCCGAGGCGACCATCGTGCCGGAACTGGTCAGGAATGCATCGACCGGATCGGCGTTCGAGGCGACGATGGCATAGACTTCGACGCCGTCCATCGGCCGCTCGGGCGGCAGAACGTTCAGGCGGGCAACCTGCGTGAGAGGAGCCGGCGCGCTTTTCCGGGAGGCGGTCGGCACATCGACGCCCGGCAGCGCCTTGTCGTTGCTCGCCAGCGTCGTGCCCGGCATCGTACCGCCCGGCACGACGCCATCAGGACCACGATAGGACGCCATCAGGTATCTTGTATCGTCACCCTCGGTCGGCGCCGGGCCGACATAGGCGACCTTGATCTTGGCAACACCGGCCTGGCGAACGCCAAGCATATCGGCGGCGCGCTTGGAAAGGTCCATGATGCGCTTGCCGTGGAACGGCCCGCGGTCATTGACGCGGACGATTACGGAGCGACCGGTATCGAGGCTCGTCACACGCGCATAGGACGGCAGCGGCATCGTCGTGTGAGCCGCCGACAGGTGATTCATGTCGTAGATTTCGCCGTTGGCCGTATAGCGGCCCTGGAAGGCGCTGCCGTACCAGCTGGCAAGTCCAACGGCGGCATAGTCGGGATTGAGCCTTGGCACATAGCGCTTGCCGGCAACCACATAGGGCTTGCCGACCATGGAGCGTCCGCCCCCCTTCGGGATGGGATTGCCGTCGGCAACGACACGCGGGCTCGGCTTGACGCCCAGCTTGGGATCAAGCTTGGCGGACGTTCGCGTCAGGATCTGGTCCGGGCCGCTGGAACATGCAGCAAGGGCGAGCGTTGTCAGAAGGGCGGTAGCGGCGAGGCGTGCCGTGCGCCAGTTGGCAAAACGCGCATTGTTAGCGGTTTCGCCAAACCCATTCTGCTTCTTCATGCCTGTGTCAGCCTTGTTTTCGACACGCATCCGGCGACGGCACCATGCGCCCCATCTGGGCAACAGGCGACATCGGCGTCATGACCCTTGAACCAAGTTGCACCATGCGCAACGACCGTTAACGTACAGTTAACCGACTGCGCACGACCCGATTCAACGGACCGCGTATCGTCCCTCGAACACGAAAGGCCGGCTCGGAGCTTCGGCACATGCCGCTCTCCGTATCCGCGTCCTTCCCCGAATTGAACTCCGGCAGACACATTCACAGGCCGGAGCCCAAGGACACCGCCCGATTTTGGAACCACCCCTGATCCCTAATCGGTTGCATGTCCAGGAAGTGTCCCGCTTCCTGCGGGACGATGACCAGAAGCCAGCCCACTGCCACTGGCACTGCGTCCGCGATGATCACCCAAATCATCACCGGCGCGTGAACTTTTCTAAACCGTCGCAGGCTTTCTCGTAAAGGGGCTGCGGGGCTTTTTGTATACCAATCATTTCAAATCTTGCGACAAGGCCGCCGAACTCCGGATCAGACTTCGGCGCCGGCAATCTTCAGCCAGCCTGCAAGCTGCTGTTTCATCGAGCTTGAACACATCGGCGGCGAGGCAAGGAACCATGCGGCGAGCGCAGCGTCATCGGGCTTTTTCTTATCGCCCAGCCAGCGGCCGCGAATGAAGTCGAGATATTCCTTCCAGGCCTCGCGGGCGTCGCTCTTGCGGCCGAGCGCGGCGAGAGCGGCGGCACGATATCCGCCTCCGAGAGGAATCGCGTTCTGCGAGCGCTCGGCGGCCTGGACCGCCTTCTCCGCTTCGCCGGCGAAAAGGTAGACGGAGACGCGATAGCCCCAGAGCAGCCGCGTTGCGCCGACGTCGAGTTCCAGCGACCTGTCGACCAGCCGCAGCGCCTCCGTCGCCTGACCGCAAAGCGTCAGCGCGTCGGCTGCGGAGGCCAGGACGCGCGGATTGCCGGGATTGAGCTCGCAGGCGGCATTGAGGGCACCGATGGCATCCTGATGATTGCCGGTCATCACGAGGCTCCAGCCGAGGCATAGATGAGCGCCGGCGTTGATCGGATCCTTTTCGGCCCCTCGCCTTGCGTGTCGCACGGCTTCCAGATTGGCCATATCGATCTTCGGCCGGCCGGGAAAGACGATGTGCCGGGCGTTGAGGATCTGGGCGAGACCGGTGTTTGCCTGGGCGAAGTCGGGCGCTTCGTCGAGAATCGAGCGCACGATCGCTTCCGCCCGCTGTTCCTCCTCCGGGGTCCAGAAATTCAGGAGTTCCTGGGCCCGCAGCCAGCGGTCGTAGATCGAGAGCGAGACGTCCGGCATGGCGGAAAGACGCGCAAGCCGGTCGGCGGAGAGATTGACATGCAGGGCTGCTGCCAGCCGGCGGGCCAGCCGCTCGCAGGTCTGGAACCAGTCGGCGAGACTGAGCGTCGACTTGTCGCTCCACATGTAGCGGCCGGTCGAGGCCTCCTTCACGGTCAGGGCAAGACGGAGCAGGTCCCCGTCCGGATAGGCGGCGCCCTCGAGCACATAAGCATCGTGGAGCGCGGCAAGATCGAGCGGCTCACTCGGCTCGATGATGACCCAGTCGCGGAACGGAAGCAGGGTTGCCAGAAAATCGCGCCGGAAACCGTCGGTCAGGTAGTTCAGTCCCGGATCGATGCCATAGGCGTCGAACGGCCTGACGAAGATGCGGATCGGTTCGGAAACGGCCGCGGCGCGGACGGGCTCGGCCGGCGTCTCGACCGTCGCGCTCTTGATCCTGACGGCCAGAGCCTGGGTCTCGTTGGAGGGCTCCGTTCCGTATTCTTCGTCCAGCAGGTCCCAGAGGATGCCGTAGCGCCGGATGGCGCTGCCAAGGTCGCCCCGCCCGGCATCGCTGTCCATGAGGCAGCGGCAGGCGAACTCGTTGGTCGGGTCGGCCTCCTGCAAGGCGAACGCCCAGGCGCGACGCTCCTCGTCCGTGGCGGCGTGGTCGAGCCGGCGCTCGAACTGGGACAGCAGCCGGTCGCCCTGGCTCTGGCGCAGAACGGCGAGCCAAAGCTGGAACGAGGGATCGAGGTCCTCGAAGCCGGCGAAGAGCGTCTCGTTCAGCCGATGCCAGGCCACGCCAGGCGGTGGCCGCTCCGCGGAGACGATTGCCGCCTGGATTTCCTGGATATCGACGACGAGGTTCTGAGCCGCCAGATGAAGATCGCTCCGGCCGACAACAAGGATGTCTTCAAGACGCGGCCCCAGCGACTGTTTCAGGTCGTAGATCGTCTGACGCAGCGCGCCTCGTGCCTGCTCCGGCGGCCGTTCACTCCAAAGGAGGCCGATAATCCGCTCACGCGAGAGCATGCCGGATGGCGAGAAGGCCAGAAGGCCAAGGATTGCCAGAGCCTTGCGGTTCTTGACGGTTGCCAGCTCATCGCCAAACCGGAGGCGCGGCTCCCCGATCAGTTCGATCCGGCAGATGTTCGAGGCGCCGTCGCCTTCCATCTCACGCACAGACGCCCCCGATCGCCAAACCTTCCAATGGTTCCGATTGAATGATCTTCTGACCCGAATGCCGCTTTTCTTGCCGGACGCCGGACAGTGCTGTCCCTGTCGTCCGTTCCCCGTGCAGCATCTTGCTCGCCGAAGCGGATCAGCCACGACCCGTCTTCGCTAACGCCGGACCGCCCGATTTTGAACGGATGGACGTCAGGTTCATGTCACCGGATTGATTTGTCCACAAATAAAACCGCTTCTCGACGTCTTCGCAACGCGATCTGAGCGCCGGCGGTGAAAGTCATTCCGACACCGGTGCGTTTCAACGCGCCTTGTCGTCTTCCGGCGGACCGTCGAAATCTTCGTCAATCGCGTCATCGCCGAGATCGCCGATGACATCCTCGTCGACGACGCCATGCAGGCTGGACAACCTGTTCCAGGCCCTCCAGCCGAGCGGAATGCAGGCCAGATAGATCACGGTGACGATGGCCAGCATCTCGAAGGGGAAATTGACCGTGAGGCCGGCAAGAAGAACGAAGAGCACGAAGAGCGGCACGACGAGGTCACGCCGGATGCCGCCCATCTTCTTGCCGGAAAAGGTCGGCACGCGGCTGACCATCAGGACGCCGATGAGGATGACATAGGCGGCGACGAGGGGAGCGGCGATCGCCGGCGGCACGAAGATGCGGTCGACCTGCGCCAGCGTCACGGGCAGAAGAACGGCAATGGCTCCGGCCGGTGCGGGCACACCGACGAAGAAATTCGCCTGCCAGGCGGGCTTGTCGTCCGATAGCAGCATGACGTTGAAGCGTGCCAGGCGAAGCGCGGCGGCAATGGCAAAGAGCAATGCGGCGATCCAGCCGAAGGAGCGCACGTCATGCAGCGACCAGCTGTAGAGAACGAGCGCGGGCGCGCAGCCGAAGCTGACGAAATCCGACAGCGAATCGAGTTCCGCGCCAAAGCGCGACGTCGCTTTCAGGAACCGGGCAATGCGGCCATCGAGACCGTCGAGAAGCGCTGCGAGTACGATGGCGCCAACCGCTTGCTCGTATCGTCCTTCGAATGCCATCCGTATGGCGGTGAGGCCAAGGCATAGAGCCAGCAACGTGATGAGGTTGGGCACCACCAGACGAATGGGAAGCCGGCCGCGTCCCCGGCGGCGCCGGCGGTCTGCCTCGTCCTTGTCCTTGTCGAACGGGTCGAAGGGCGGAAAGAAACTGGACATCGTTCTACCCTATCCGCACGACGGGCATGGGATCGCGGCCCGAGAGCGAGGCAAGCACCGATTCCCCCGCATAGACCTTCTGACCGACGGCAACCCGCGCGCCGGCAGCCGTCGGCAGGTAGACATCGACCCGCGATCCGAAGCGGATGAGACCGAAGCGGTCGCCCATGACCAGGCTGTCGCCCTCGCGCGAGAACATGACGATGCGCCGTGCGATCAGTCCGGCGATCTGCACGACGCCGATCTGCCTGCCGTCTTCCATGGTGACGACGATGCCGTTGCGCTCGTTGTCCTCGCTGGCCTTGTCGAGTTCGGCGTTGAGGAACTTGCCGGCCTTGTAGGCAACGCGGGTGATCCGGCCGCTCACGGGAGTCCGGTTCACATGGACGTCGAACACGTTCATGAAGACGCAGATGCGCAGGAGCGGCACGTCGCCGAGATTGAGCTCCTTCGGCGGCGTGGCAAGGCCGATATCCGAAATGCGCCCGTCGGCGGGGCTGATGACGAGATCGGGCGCCACCGGCGTCACGCGGATGGGGTCGCGGAAGAACAGCGCGCACCATATGGTCAGCGCAAGGCCGATCCAGAACAGCGGTCCGATGAACCACCCGAGAATGAGCGTCAGGACAGCGAAGATCGCAATGAAGCGATGGCCTTCCGGATGGATCGGCGGAATCGCGTTCTTGATGGACTGAGCGACGGACATTGGCCCCTGTATTCTCCCCTGCGCAGCACTGCCGGCGACGTTCGTCACCGGACACCGCGTACGGCCCCTTGTCCGAGGCCGATTTTCGAGTTCCGCCACGTTTGGCACGTCGCGGGCCGGCTCTCAAGGCTGCAATGCAACAAACCGCCAGCAAATGAGGCCGACGGTTTGTTGTTGGGCACCCGGCAGGTGGGCCTGTCCCGCGACTGGAGCCATGCTGTGCGGATGGACGAGGCGCCGATCCGGGGCTCGGGTCTGGGGCTCGAGTCCGGTTATTCCGAAATGGCGAGGTCTTCGGCCCGCGCGCCGCGGGTGATGATGCCGAGATCGTCGTGCTCCCGCGCCGCCCTCAACCGGTCCTCGGCCTCCGCCGCCTCGCGCTGGCGGTTCCACATCGTGGCGTAGAGCCCGCCTTTGGCGATCAGTGCCATATGCGTTCCGCGCTCGGCGATCTGGCCCTTCTCCAGGACAATGATCTCGTCGGCATTGACGACGGTCGAAAGCCGGTGGGCGATCACCAGAGTCGTGCGGTTCTCGCTGACCCGGTCGAGTGCCGACTGGATCTCGCGTTCGGTGTTCGTGTCGAGGGCGGACGTTGCCTCGTCGAGGATCAGGATCGGCGGCGATTTCAGGATCGTGCGGGCGATCGCAACGCGCTGCTTTTCGCCGCCCGAGAGCTTGAGGCCGCGTTCGCCGACCATCGCCTTGTAGCCCTGCGGAAGGCTCTCGATGAAATGGCCGATCTGGGCCATTTCAGCAGCCTTGTAGACCTCTTCTTCCGTCGCGTCCGGGCGGCCGTAGCGGATGTTGTAGAAGATCGTGTCGTTGAAGAGGACCGTGTCCTGCGGCACCATGCCGATCGCCGTGCGCAACGACTGCTGCGTCACGTCCCGCACATCCTGCCCGTCAATCATGACGCGTCCGCTTGTGACATCGTAGAAGCGGAAAAGAAGGCGCGACATGGTCGACTTGCCGGCACCCGACGGGCCGACGATCGCCACCGTCTTGCCGGCCGGAACCTCGAAGGAAACGCCCTTCAGGATGACCCGGTCCGGATCGTAGGCGAAGACCACATTATCGAAAGTGACGGTGCCGCCGTTCACCTTCAGCGGCACCGCATTGGGACTGTCTACGATTTCCGCCGGCTGATCGAGAAGCTGGAACATCTGCTCGATGTCGGCGATGGACTGCCGGATCTCGCGATAGAGCATGCCGATGAAATTGAGCGGGATGGCGAGCTGCATGAGCAGCGAATTGATGAGGACGAAATCGCCCAGTGTCTGAGTTCCATTCAGCACTGCCTGGGCCGACATGGCCATGCAGATGGTCATGCCCACACTGAAGATGATCGTCTGGCCGTTGTTGAGGCGCGCCAGCGATGTGTTCGTCTCGGTCGCGGCCTTCTCGTAGATGGCCATCGATTCATCGAAACGATGGGCCTCCATCGTCTCGTTGCCGAAATACTTGACCGTTTCGAAATTGAGCAGCGAGTCGATCGCCTTGGTGTTCGCTTCGGTGTCGGCCGCGTTCATCCGGCGCCGAATAGTGATGCGCGCATTCGTCACCTTCACCGAGTACCAGACATAAAGCCAAAGCGTCACCGCGACGACGACGAGATAGATCCAGTTGAACTGCCACCAGATGACCGCCGCGACAAAGGCGAATTCGATGGCCGTCGGCAGCGCGCCGAGGATCGTGAAGCGGGTAATGGTCTCGATACCCTTCACGCCGCGCTCGATGACTCGCGACAGGCCGCCGGTCCGTCTTTGCAGATGGAAGCGCAGCGAGAGCTGGTGCAGGTGCACGAAGGTCTTGAACGCAAGGGTGCGCACCGCGTGCTGGCTGACCTTGGCGAAGATCGCGTCACGAAGCTGATTGAAGGCGTTGAGCAAGATCCGTCCGACGCCATAGGCAGCAACGAGCATCACGGGGGCCGAGACCATCAGGATGGTCTGCGTCTGCTGGTCCATGCCTCCCGGCGTCAGAGCATCCGTCGCCCACTTGTAGGTGTAGGGAACGAGGACGGTGACAATCTTGGCGATGATCAGGGCGGCGAAGGAGAGGACGACGCGGACCTTCAGATCCGTCCGGTTCGACGGCCAGATATAGGGCCAGAGATTGCGGATGGTCTCGATCAGCGTTCCTTCGTCGGCGTTCACCTTGGCGGTGGTCTTGCCTTCGGCCATTCGGCTTGTCCCTCAAAAGAAGTTCCGCGAGTGCCCATGTGCTCGCCTCAGAACCCGAGGGGCATGCATGACAACGACATTCTGATGAAATGCGGATACGTGAGATTGGATTTGTTCCAGCATATGGACTTGGGCGCGAGATTTATCAACCCGGCGTGACCGGGACATGATGGAGAGAGGATTCCGGGGGACATGGATCTTTGGCAGCCCGTTGACATCTATTGCGAGCGGCTCGGGCCCGGATTCTGGGCCGAACCGCTCAATGCCCTGTCGAACCTGTCCTTCGTCCTGGCGGGGCTCCTCGGCCTCTGGCTCAACGCGCGGCATGCGCGCGACGGCTTCGTTGCCCTTCTTTCAGCCGGCGTCATCGTGGTCGGTATCGGATCGTTTCTCTTTCACACCTTTGCCAATCGGCTCACCGGTCTTGCCGACGTGATTCCGATCTGGAGCTTCGTGGTCCTCTATATCGTCTTTGCGCTCCGGCGCTTTTTCGGCCAGTCGTGGCTCCGCGTCGCCCGCACCATGGCGATCGCCATCGTCGTGGCCTTTGGCGTCATGGCCATCGTGCCGGGAGACGGTTCCGGGACATTGAACGGCAGCCTGCAGTATCTACCGGCGATCCTCGGTCTCGTCGTCTTCTCGGCCGCACTCAGCCTCGCCCGGCATGCCGCCGCGCGCTATATCCTTGCGGCGACGGCCATTTTCCTTGTCTCACTCGCCTTTCGAACGGTCGACATTGCCGTTTGTGAGGATTGGCCGCTCGGCACGCATGTCTTCTGGCACCTGCTCAACGGCACGATGCTGGGCGTGCTGCTCGTCGCAGCCGCGCGGCATGGCGTCAAAGCAAGAGCCTGACGGGTGTCAGTGACTGGAACTGCCGGTCAGGGCGCGATCGGAGACATCGGAGGACAGCTCCTGCGCACTGGTGCGCCGGAAGACGGCCCCTATTCCGAGCAAGAGCGGCGCTTCTGGCGGAGCGATCTGGCCATCGGCGAGATCGTCGAGCGTCATGTGGCGCAGGCGCTGGTCGGGACGGGAAATGGCCTCGGCGACCACGACGGGCGTCGACGGCGAGCGGCCTTCCGAAATCAGTCGGTTGGCGAGGTCACGCGAGGTTCTGCCGCCCATATAGACGACGAGCGTCGTTTCCGGATCGGCGAGCCCCTTCCAGTCGAGCTTTTCGGGAAGCCGGCCGTCGCGGGCATGGCCGGTGACGAAGCGAACCGAATGGGCAAGGTCACGGTGGGTGAGGGAAATGCCGAGGGTGGAGGCGAGCGCGATGCCCGCCGTGATTCCCGGCACGACGTCCACCGGAATACCGGCGTCCGACAGCTCCGCAATCTCCTCGCCGGCGCGGCCGAAGATCATCGGGTCGCCTGACTTGAGGCGCACCACGTGGCGTCCCTGGCGCGCGAGAGTCACCATCAGGTCGTTGATGTCCTCCTGACGGCAGGAGGCGCGCCCTCCCCGCTTGCCGACGAGCATGCGCTTGGCTTCGCGGCGGGCAAGTTCCAGCACGTCGTCGGAAACGAGGTCGTCGAAGAGGATGACGTCGGCCGACTGCAGGGCGCGAACGGCCTTGATGGTCAGGAACTCGGCATCGCCCGGCCCCGCGCCCACGATGGTGACGCGCCCGCCGCCGTGGGGGGCTTCGTTCGTTGCCGCGTCCAGCAAGGACGACACCAGGGCGTCGCTCTCCTCTGGTGGAGCGGCTCCAAAGGAACGTTCGGCGAAGGCTTCCCAGAACTTGCGCCGTTGGGCACCCGGCTGCAATGCGCTGGTGACGCCTTCGCGCACGCGGGCGGCGAGTCCGGCCCAGAGCGCAAGCGTTTGCGGGATGAGGGTTTCGATACGGCGGCGGATCGCCTGTCCGAGAATCGGCGCTGCGCCATCGGTCGAGATGCCGATGACGACCGGCGAGCGGTTGACGATGGAGCCAAACTGGAAGGAGCAGAATTCCGGCCTGTCGATGACGTTCCACGGAACGCCAGCCGCTTGGGCCGCCTCGACAAAGGCGGCAGCTTCCTCGTCGGTCTCGGCATCGCAGATCGCAATGCGGGCGCCGTTCAACGTTTCGCCGGACCAATGCTGGCCGGCGTGAACGAGCGAACCGGCCGCTGCGCCAATGCGCAGCAGCGAGGCCATTTCGTCCTCAAGGGATTCGGCATAGACCTCGACGCGTGCACCTGCGGCGGCCAGCAGTTCCGCCTTCCATGCCGCGGCGGCCGATCCACCGACGACAACGGCGCGCTGGCCCCTGAGGCCAAGGAAAACCGGCAGCGTCGCCAACGGCCCCATGCGGGCGGGCGCAGCCTCAGCCGGTCTTCTGGACGCAACACGCATCAATCAATCTCCCGATCTCGCTCCGGCAGGAGCCACAATTCGTTCCAGCTCTCAAGGCCTTGCCTACAGCATCGACCGTCATCGCCGTTCCGGCAAGGATCGCCTCGGTGATCGTGTTCACACCCACATCGAAGCAGGAACAGACGATCGCGCCCTTGTCCGGTTCCTCGGCTCCTGCTCGTCCGGCGAGAAGCTTCAGGCGGTCGCGCGGGTCCATCGCATCGGCTGAAAGACGATCAACCAGATAGCTGCGCGAGGCGGCCACCGGTTCCGGCCCGACAAAGAGCGCCGCAACGAGGACGCCGTTGCGGAAAACGGCATGACGGCTGACGTGCCTTGTCCGGTCATGATAGGCCAGCCGCTCATCGCCGGGAAGTGGCGCAATCAGCGCATCGAACAAGGCGTCGACCGCAAGAGTCTCGTCACGCCCGGCAAGTTCGAGGCGATATCCGCCCCTCGACCGCCCAAGTGCGAAATAATCGGCCGGGATCGTCTCCGGGCGATCCCGCAGCACCGCGAAGCCATACCACCGCGCGGCATAGGGCCTCGTGTTGACGGCCGTCGCCTTGAGGCCCGGCTGCCCTGATATGGGGTCCGTCGGCGGCGCGACAACCGCATCGATGCGTCCCTTCGCTGAGTTTTGCCCGGTCCAGTGCATTGGAACGAAGACACTCCCCTTGCGCTGACGCTCCGTGACGAGGGCGCGCACGACCGCGCGTCCGTAGCGGCTCGTCACCTCGACGAGGCCGGCAGGCAGAATGCCGAGGCGATCCGCGTCGACGGGATTGAGTTCGGCGAAGGGCTCGGCGATGTGGGACGTGAGCCGGGCCGCCTTTCCGGTGCGCGTCATGGTGTGCCACTGATCGCGAACGCGGCCGGTGTTCAGCAGCATGTCGAAGCCGGCATCGAGTGCCAGCGGCTTGACCTCGGTCGGAATGAATCGCGCCTTGCGATCGGGCGTATAGAAGCGGCCCGCCGAGAAGAAGCGCTTGTCTTCGCTGGCTTGTGCCGTCGGCTCGCCTGCCCTGAACGGCCACTGGACGGGCAGCATTTCGTCGAAGGCCTTGTCGTCAATGTCGACAAGGCCGGAGAGATCGAAGTCGCGGTTTCCCTCGTTCTCGAAACCGGAGAGCGCGGCATGCTCGCGGAAGACGTCGGCCGGTCGCTCGTAGGCAAAGGCGCTGGCAAAGCCCATGCGACAGGCGACCTCGGTCAGAATCCACCAGTCGCCCCTCGCCTCGCCCGGTGCGTCCAGAAAGGCGCGCTGGCGCGAGACACGGCGCTCGGAGTTGGTGACCGTGCCGTCCTTCTCGCCCCAGCCGAGGGCCGGCAGGAGCACGTCGGCATATTTCGTCGCGTCGGTCTGCTTCATGACTTCAGTGACGACCACGAAGGGGCAAAGTTCCAGCGCCCTTGCCACCTCGTCGGCGTTGGGAAGGCTGTCGACGGGGTTGGTGGCCATGATCCACACGGCCTTGACGCTGCCGTCGGCCACAGCCTTGAACAGGTCCACGGCCTTGAGGCCCGGCTCGTGTGCAAGGGCCGGCGCCTGCCAGAAGCGGCCGACGCGGTCGTGGTCGTCAGGATTGCCGATGTCCATGTGGGCGGCAAGCTGGTTGGCAAGACCTCCGACCTCGCGCCCGCCCATGGCGTTCGGCTGGCCCGTGATCGAGAACGGCCCCATGCCCTCGCGCCCGATCCGGCCCGTCAGCAGGTGGCAGTTGATGATGGCGTTGACCTTGTCCGTGCCGGTCACCGACTGGTTGACGCCTTGGCTGTAGACGGTCACGACCTTCTCGGTACCGGCGAAGAGGTCGAAGAAGGCGTCAAGGTCGGCGCGCGACAGGCCGGTGTCGGCCTCCAGGTCCGCACTGCGCCCGGCAGCGACGTTGAGCGCCTCGGTAAGGCCGACGGTGTGGTCGGCGACATAGGCACTGTCGACGGCGCCCGCCCGCGTCAGATGGACGAGCAATCCGTTGAAGAGCGCGACATCGCCGCCGGGGGCGATGGAAAGGTGGAGATCCGCGATTTCCGAGGTCGCCGTCCGGCGCGGATCGACGGTCACGACCTTCATGTCCGGCCGCTTGTCCTTGGCGGCCGCGATGCGCTGGAAGACGACCGGATGGCACCAGGCGAGATTGGAGCCGACGAGCACGACGAGATCCGCAGCTTCCAGATCCGTATAGGTGCCCGGAACCGTGTCGCTGCCGAAGGCGCGCTTGTGGCCGGCGACGGAGGACGCCATGCAAAGGCGCGAATTGGTGTCGATGTTGCCGGAGCCGATGAAGCCCTTCATCAGCTTGTTGGCGACGTAATAATCCTCCGTCAGGAACTGGCCGGAGCCATAGAAGGCGACCGAGTCCGGTCCATGCTCCCGGATCGTCTCGGCGAATTTGCCGGCGACCAGGTCGAGCGCCTCGTCCCACGAGGCCCTGATGCCGCCGACCTCCGGGTGCAGCAGCCGGTCATCCAGCGACAGCGTTTCGGCCAGTGCGGAGCCTTTGGAGCAGAGCCTGCCGAAATTGGCCGGGTGATCCGGATCGCCCTTCACCGACACCGAGCCGCCCTCGTCGACGGTCGCGATCACGCCGCAGCCGACGCCGCAATAGGGACAGGTCGTCCTGGTGACGGTCTCCACGACCGCGGGGGCGGACGGAACGGCATAGGCATCAGGTTCACGCTTCATGGGCTGATGTCCGGTTCGGCTTGCGGTTCGACAATCGTTCTCGGCGGCGAAGGGATCGACGCTTTCGTGTTCCGTCACGTCACGCAGCGTCCTTGCGGGCCAGAAGCGCGGCAAGGTCGAGCAGAAGGCGGTCGCCCTCGCCCACTTCCACCGGAATCGTCCGAACGCAGCCCTCGTCCGCACCCTGCGCCTCGCCGGTCTCCAGGCTGATGACCCAGTTGTGCAGCGGACAGGTCACGAAATGACCGTGGACGATGCCTTCCGAGAGCGGGCCGCCGCGATGCGGACAGCGGTTCTCGATGGCGAAAATCCGGTCGTCCAGCGTGCGGAAGACGCCGATTTCGGTCTCCGCCAGCTTGACGACACGCGCGCCGCGCGCCGGGATGTCGTCGACGTGTCCAACATCCGTCAAAGACTTGATGGGGGCGTTCATTCGGCAGCCTCCGCGTATGGGATCGTGGCAAGGGGAGCGAATTCGTGCGAGTCGTGGCCGGCAACGCGGGCCGCCCACGGGTCTTCCTGGAAGAACTGCTGGCTGTAGACGAAGCGTTCGGCGAGCGCCTTGCGGCGCGGCTCGTCGCCGACGATCTGCTCGCGGACCGCGTCAAAACCGATGCGCTTGGCCCACTTGTAGATGCGCTCCAGGTAATGGCCCTGCTCGCGGTAGAGCTGGACGAGGGCCATGACGTATTCCATCGCCTCTGCTTCCGTGTCGACATGACAGAGCACTTCTGTGCCCTTGATCTCCAGGCCTGCGGCGCCGGCGAAATGAAGGTCGTAGCCACTGTCGACGCAGATCACGCCGATGTCCTTGCAGGTCGCCTCGGCGCAATTGCGCGGGCAGCCGGAAACCGCCAGCTTCACCTTGGCCGGCGTCCAGGAGCCCCATAGCGCCTTTTCCAGCTTGACGCCGAGGCCGGTGGAATCCTGGGTTCCGAAGCGACACCATTCCTTGCCGACGCAGGTCTTCACCGTGCGCAGACCCTTGGCATAGGCGTGGCCGGAGACCATGCCCGCCGCGTTGAGGTCGGCCCAGACGGCGGGAAGGTCTTCCTTCTTGATGCCGAGCAGATCGATGCGCTGGCCGCCCGTCACCTTCACCGTCGGGATGTTGAACTTGTCCGCGACGTCGGCGATGGCCCGAAGTTCCTTGGCCGACGTCAGTCCGCCCCACATGCGCGGGACGACCGAATAGGTGCCGTCCTTCTGGATGTTGGCGTGGACGCGCTCGTTGATAAAGCGCGACTGCTGGTCGTCGATGGCCTCGCCCGGCCAGCTCGCGATCATGTAGTAGTTCAGCGCCGGACGGCACTTGGCGCAGCCGCAGGAGGTCTTCCAGCCAAGTTCCTGCATCACTGCGGGGATGGACTTCAGCTCCTTGGCGACGATCAGGTGGCGGACATCGTCGTGGCCGAGATCCGTGCACTTGCACATGGGCGTGACGGCGGATGCCTTGAAGGCATCGCCAAGGGTGACCGAGAGAAGCTGCTCCACCAGTCCGGTGCAGGTTCCGCAGGAGGCCGAGGCCTTCGTGTGGGTCCGGACGTCATCGACGGACGTGAGGCCCTTGGAGGCAATCGCCTCGACGATCGTTCCCTTGCACACGCCGTTGCAGCCGCAGATCTCCGAACTATCCGGCAAGGCTGCAACGGCCGCCGTAGGGTCGAGGGGGGTGCCTCCCTGGAACGCCGGGCCGAAGATCAGGGTCTCGCGCATTTCCGAGACGGAGGACCCATCGCGGATCAGGTCGAAGAACCAGTTGCTGTCGGCCGTGTCGCCATACATGACCGCGCCGATCAGGCGGTCGTCCTCGATGACGAGGCGCTTGTAGACGCCGCGCGACGGATCGCGGAGGACGATATCCTCGCGCCCGTTGCCTTCGGCGAAGTCGCCGGCGCTGAAGAGGTCGCAACCCGTGACCTTGAGCTTGGTGGAGAGTTCCTTGACGACGAAGGCGCCGTCTTCACCGAGAAGGCTCCTGGCCAGCACCCTGGCCTGATCGTAGAGCGGAGCAACCAGACCGAAGAGCGTGCCGTTGAATTCGACGCACTCGCCGACGGCGTAGATGTCGGGATCGGAGGTGCGCATCTGGGCGTCGACCACGATCGCCCGGCCGACCTGCAGGCCCGCCTCCTTGGCAACCTGAACCGACGGGCGGATGCCGACGGCCATGACGACCAGATCCGCCTTGAGTTCGGTGCCGTCCTCGAGGACCACACCCTCGACGCGGTTGGAACCGAGGATGGCCTTGGTCGAGGCGCGGGTGATCACGTCGATGCCGCGCTTTTCCAGATCCTTCTGCAGCAGATAGCCGGCGGATTCGTCCAGCTGACGCTCCATCAGATGCCCGGCGAGGTGCAGTACCGTCACGTCCATGCCGCGCAGCCGCAAGCCCGCGGCGGCTTCGAGACCCAGCAGGCCGCCGCCGATGACGACGGCCTTCCGGCCGGGTTCGCCGGAGGCCTCGATCATCGCGTTGGTGTCATCGAGATCGCGATAGGAGATGACGCCCGGCAGGTCGCGGCCTTCCAGCGGGATGATGAAGGGCACGGATCCCGTCGCGACGATCAGCTTGTCGTAGGGCACCTCGCCCTTCTCGCCGATCACCACCTTGCGGTCGCGGTCGATCCCGACAACCTTCTCGCCGAAGCGGCAGGTGACCTTGTGCTCGGCGTACCAGGCATCGTCGTGGGTGACGATCTCGTCGTAGCTCTTTTCGCCGGAGAGAACCGGGGAGAGCATGATGCGGTTGTAGTTTCCGCGCGGCTCGGCATTGAAGAGCGTGACTTCATATGCCTGCGGATCCGTCTCGAACAGATAGTCCAGTGCGCGGCCCGAAGCCATGCCGGCGCCGATAACGACCAGTTTTTGCATAGACTTCCCTTTCAGTAATACCAGGCAACCACGTGGGTGATCGCGCCGTTGCGATAGATCGGCAGGGCGACCATCGAATCGTAGCCGGCGGTCAGCGTGGCTGTGTCGAACTTGACGACGGGAATGCCGGATCCGAGCACCTGCCCGATGGCGCCCTGCCATGCCCCGACGCGTCTCTCGTTTTCGTCATCCCAGAGCGGGCCTTCGCGGGCACAGATGCCGTCGGCAAGAACGGCTTCGGCCCCGTTGCCGATTTTCGACGTATGGGCGTTCCAGAGTTCAAACCGCCGCGCGATGGGCGTGCCGCGCGCGGACAGCAGCGTCAGGACGTAAGTCTTGTCTCCGGGGACCGCGATCGGCAGGCCGAGACCCGTGGTGAGGCCGGCCTTGCCGGCGGCGTCGGCGCGGATGAAGCGATAGCCCGAGCCGAGATCGCGCATCAGCATGGGCGCGTTCGCGGCCCAGACCCCGCCCGGCAGTCCCTGCCCGCGCGGGAAATGCGTGTGCTGCGAGACCCATTCGAAATGCCTAGCGGCGCCGTAGTAGCCGTCGTCCAGCATCAGGAAGCCGTTGCTCTCGTGCCAGACTTCGATCGCTCCGGTGCGCGCGTCGTCATCGGCGCAGATCACGACGACGACGGCCTTGAGCGTTTCGCCTGCGAAGATCGGCACGGCCACGGCACTCGTCAGGCCCGCTTCCTTTGCCGCCTCGATGCGCTTGAAATAGGAGCCGTCGAATGTCTTCAGCACCACGGGACGGGCTTCGGCCCAGGCCTTGCCGGGAAGACCCTCGCCCTTGGCGAAGCTCTTCTGCTCGGAAAGCGCCGCGAATTCGCCGAGCGCACCGTAGTTGCCGCTGGACCAGACCAGGCGATCCCCATCGGGCACCCACACCTCGGTCACTTCGATGAAGGTGCGTGTGGGGCTGTCGAGCGCGATATCCATCACGCGGCCTCTCTTTCTTTCTTATTGTCTTCGACCTTTCCCGCCGGCTTCCTGGCATGCGCGCCCTGCTCGTATTCTTCCAGGAAGCTCAGGAGCTGTTCGCGGTAGAGGTAGTAGTCGGGGTGCTCGAGCAGGTCCTTGCGGGTGCGGGGATGGGGAATGTCGACGTCCATCACCTTGCCGATGCGGGCATTCGGGCCGTTGGTCATCATCACGACCTTGTCGGCCAGCAGGATGGCCTCATCGACGTCGTGGGTGACGCAGATCGCCGTGACCTTGGTGCGCTTCCAGACGTCCATCAGGACGTCCTGCAGCTCCCAGCGCGTCAGGCTGTCGAGCATGCCGAAGGGCTCGTCGAGAAGGAGGAGCTTCGGCGACAGGGCGAAGGCGCGGGCGATGCCGACGCGCTGCTTCATGCCGTTGGAAAGCTCCGAGGCGAGGCGGTGCATGGAGTCGCCGAGGCCGACGCGCTCCAGATAGTATTCGACGATGTCGCGGCGCTCGGACGGGGCTGCGTCCGGGTAGACCTTGTCGACGCCAAGGGCGACGTTCTCGCGCGCCGTCAGCCAGGGAAAGAGCGAGGGCGCCTGGAAGACGACCGCGCGCTCGGGCCCTGCCCCGTGCACCTCGCGGCCGTTCAGGACGATGCCGCCGCCGGAAATCTCGTTGAGACCGGCGACCATCGAGAGAACGGTCGACTTGCCGCAGCCGGAGTGGCCGATGAGCGAGATGAACTCGCCCTTCTTCATCTTGTGGGTGAAATCCTCCACGACGGTCAGCGGACCCTTCGGCGTCGGGTAGACCTTCTTGACCTCGAAGAACTCGCAGTAGCCGTCGACGAAGGCGGACTTGGCCGCTTCCTTGACCGCGCTCGGCAGCTCGTCGGCCTGGGTGATCGGCACGACATTCGGCAGGGTGCGGCTTTCCTCTCCCGATGCGCGCTGCATGCCGACTTCCATCAGGTATTCGGTGATGTCGTGGCGCAGGGCCTTGAATTTCGGATCGTGGTTCACGGCCGTCCGGTCGCGCGGACGCGGCAGGTCGACCTTGAACGCGGGCCCAAGCGTCGCGCCGGGGCCAGGGTTCAGCGGAATGATGCGGTCGGCAAGGAGGATCGCCTCGTCGACGTCGTTGGTGATCAGGATGACGGTCTTCTTGTCGTCTTCCCAGATGCGCTCGATCTCGTCCTGGAGCTTGGCGCGAGTGAGCGCGTCGAGTGCCGAGAGCGGCTCGTCGAGAAGCAGGATCTCCGGGCTCATGGCGAGCGCACGGGCAACCGCGACGCGCTGGCGCATGCCGCCGGAAAGCTCCGCCGGACGGCGGTCGGCCGCGTGGGAAAGGCCGACCATGTCCACGTAGCGCTTCACGCGGGCGGCGCGCTGCTGCCTGGTTTCTTTCGCGAAGACACTGTCGACGGCCAGCGCCACGTTGCCGGCAACCGTCAGCCAGGGCATCAGCGAATAGCTCTGGAAGACGACGCCGCGCTCCGGGCCGGGACCGGCGACGGGTTCGCCCTTGAAGCGGATTTCACCGACGTCCGGCTCGGCCAATCCGGCGATCATGGAGATGAGCGTCGTCTTGCCGGAACCGGAAAAGCCGACGATGGCGACGAACTCACCGTCTTCCACGGCAAGGTCGATGTTCTTCAGGACCTCGGTGCGGCGGCCGGCCTCACCGTAGCCCTTGGAAACATTCTTCAGTTCAAGAACGGGCATTGTGTCTGTCCTCGCGAAGGTGCCGGCGTCAGCGCTGGGCGGAGAAGGTGAAGGCGGCCTGCAGCGCGAGCATGATGCGGTCGAGCAGGAAGCCGATGATGCCGATGGTCAGCACGGCGACCATGATGCGAGCGAGGCTGTCGGAGGAGCCGTTCTGGAACTCGTCCCAGACGAACTTTCCAAGGCCGGGGTTCTGGGCCAGCATCTCGGCCGCGATCAGCACCATCCAGCCCACACCCAGCGAGAGACGCAGGCCGGTGAAGATCAGCGGCATGGCGGAGGGCAGCACCAGCTTCACGACGGTCTTCGACGTGGAGAGCTGCAGCACCTTGCCGACGTTGACGAGGTCCTTGTCGATCGAGGCAACGCCGAGCGCGGTGTTGATCAGGGTCGGCCACAGCGAGCAAAGCGTGACGGTGATCGCGGAGATGACCAGCGACTTCGGCATGTAGTCGGAGACGTCGGTGTAGGCGGCCGAGACGATCATGGTGACGATGGGCAGCCAGGCGAGCGGCGAGACAGGCTTGAAAATCTGGATCAGCGGATTGAGTGCGCCGTTCACGGCTGTCGACAGGCCGCAGAGGATGCCGAGCGGAACCGCGAAGAGCGTGGCGATCAGGAAGCCGAGGCCGACGGTCTTGAGGCTCGTCAGGATCTGGTCGAGATAGGTCGGCGCGCCGGTATAGGCCCGCCACTTGACCCTGTCCGCCTTGCCCTCGGCCACGAGCTTGTCGTTGCGGGTGTCCTGACGCTCGTAGAAGTCGGAGGCCTTCTGGCGCTCCCGGACATAGTCGGCATGGAGAACCTCGACCTGCTCCCAGACCTTGGCCGGGCCGGGAATGGTGCCGAGCGACGTCTGCACCGTCGGGGCGAGCAGCGCCCAGAGGCCGAGGAAGACGGCGATGCCGATGAGCGGAATGCCGGCCTGCTTCCACAGTTCGCGAAGCTGGGTCCGCGGATTGTCGCCGGCGGCGATCTTCATCAGAGGCACGAGCCAGCCGAGGCCGACGATGCCAAGGTAGGACGCGGAGCGGTTGATGCGGGTGAAGATGCGCTCACGCCGGGCCGCGCGGGCCGCCGAGCGGTCATCGATATAGTCCGTTGCGGTGGTCATGGATCCTCACCGGAGCTTGAACAGGAGCAGGGAATTTCGGAAATGGACCGGCGGCCAGGCGGCCGCCGATCCGAGTTGCCCATGCCGACAGGGGTTCGGCACGGGCTTCTGGATCAGTTGATGACGTCTTCGCCCTTGAGGCCGATATCGAACTGGGTCAGGTACTCGTTCGGCTTCTTGCCGTCGTAGGTCTTGCCGTCGATGAAGGCGCTAGTCGCCGGCTTGTAGCCGTCGGTGCCGTCGGGAAAGTCTTCCGCCGCGGCATTGCCGTCGTCGATCAGGGACGCGGCGGCCTTCATGTAGAGGTCGGGCTTGTAGACGTCGGCAGCGGTGTCGAAATACCACTGGTCGGGCTTGGCCTCGGCGATCTGGCCCCAGCGGCGCATCTGGGTCAGGTACCAGATGGCGTCCGAGTAGAAGGGATAGGTCGCGTAGTAGCGGAAGAAGACGTTGAAGTCCGGCAGGTCGCGCTTGTCGCCCTTCTCGTATTCGAAGGTGCCGGTCATCGAGTTGGCGATCACCTCGGCGTCGGCGCCGACATATTCGGGACGCGACAGGATCTCGACGGCTTCCTTGCGGTTCTCGACGCTCTCGTCGAGCCACTTGCCGGCGCGGATCAGGGCCTTGGTGATGGCAATCGCAGTGTTCGGGTTCGTCTCCACGAACTCGTCGGTCATGCCGAAGACCTTTTCCGGATTGTCCTTCCAGATTTCATAGTCGGTGATGACCGGAACGCCGATGCCCTTGAAGACGGCGGCCTGGTTCCAGGGCTCGCCGACGCAGTAGCCGTAGATCGTGCCGGCCTCGAGGGTCGAGGGCATCTGCGGCGGCGGCGTCACGGACAGGAGCGCGTCGGCCTTGATCTGGCCGGAAGTGTCGTCCGGCGAATAGAAGCCCGGGTTGATGCCGCCGGCAGCGAGCCAGTAGCGAAGCTCGTAGTTGTGGGTCGAGACGGGGAAGACCATGCCCATGTTGAAGGGCTTGCCCTCGGACTTGTACTTGTCGACGACCGGCTTCAGCGCGGCGGCCGAGATCGGGTGCTCCGGCTTGCCGTCGGCGTCCATCTTGATGTTCTTCTTCATCTCCGCCCAGACGGCGTTGGACACGGTGATGCCGTTGCCGTTGAGGTCCATGGAGAAGGGCGTGACGATGTGGGCCTTGGTGCCATAACCGATGGTGGCGGCGAGCGGCTGGCCGGCCAGCATGTGGGCGCCGTCGAGTTCGCCGTCGATCACGCGGTCGAGCAGGACCTTCCAGTTTGCCTGGGGCTCGAGCGTGACGTAGAGGCCCTCGTCCTCAAAGAAGCCCTTCTCCTTGGCGATGGCAAGCGGTGCCATGTCGGTCAGCTTGATGAAGCCGAACTTCAGCTCGTCCTTCTCGACATCCAGCATTTCGGCGTTGGCGGCGCTGACTGTCGCGATCACCGCAAGCGGCGCTGCCGCAATCATCAATCGACGCAGGGAATGGAACACGTTCATAGGCCCTCACAGTTTCGAATTCAGGTCAGGTGAAGCGGGTCGCACACCACCCGTCGTCCCGGCCGCGAGGCAACGGGACGCGATGTGATCGCGTAGCTGAAAGTTGACTGGTCTGATGTTCCGCGGCCCCGGGGCCCGACCGACACGGTTCGAATGGAACAAAAGGCACAAAAAAACGCCGCTCGTCTGACAGGCTTGCCGGCAAAGTTCCGGAACCATCAGATGACGCGACGTCGTTGTCTCGGCTAACCTCTGTCACGAGGTCGGCATAGCCTGATCGCCGTTGACCAGTTGGGTCTAACTATGCAGAGACTGTGCCAGTTCCAATCAAAGTATTTTCTTTTCTATTTTCAATATCTTATGCCAACGAACAAAACTTAGGCAGCCGCTCGCGGATTAACTTTGCTGCAATTGGCTGAGCGTTTCCTCGTCAGATGCACATTTTTTAAACCCAAGATCCCGCCCGTCGAAACTGGTCCGGCCACAAAAAGCCCGTGGAAGAGGTCTTCCACGGGCTCCTTGAAATTCGGCTGTGCCGGAGATCGATGCGGCGTCAGTTGGCAGGTTCGTTCGCCTGCTTCTGGGCGTCGATCAGCTTCTGCTGGGCTTCCTTGGCCTTGCGCTGCAATTCGTCCTGAAGCTTCTTCTGCTGCTCCTGCAGAGCGGCGGTATCCAGCGGATCGCCGTCATAGGCCGCCGTGAAGCCCGAAAGGCTCAACGGGAAGCTCACGCCCTTGCCCTGCTGGTTCAGCGTCGTGAGGACCAGGCTGTTGCCCTTCTTCATCGACGTGATGAAGGCATCGTCAATGGCCAGTTCCGCGAAACAGGCATTGGGGAAGCAGATGGTGTATTTCGCCGCGTCCTGCTTGTTCTTGTCGATCTGCACGCGAAGCCCCGGCTGGATCAGCATTCCCGGGGGCACCTGCATGAGAAGGATCTTGCGTCCCTCGTCCTTGACTTCACGCACGCCGGCCGTCGCGAGGAACTGCCCCGTTTCAGTGCGCAGTTCGCGCTGAATGAAGCAGATCACCTTCTTGGATGCCTTGTCCTCGCCACAGACCTTGATCCAGGAATTCGTGACGTCGCCGGGAGTGGCATTGTCCGACGCGGGCGCGGCAGCATCCTGCGCAAACGCAGGCAGCGCCCCGCCGAAGGGCATCGCACAACCAATCGCCGCCAGAAGCAGAGCAATCCTGTAGTTCATCCTCGTCATTTAAAGCTAATCCCTGAGGTGCCTAGGCCGACCCGAAAGCGCCGATTTCGGCGCTCATTTCCACACAAAACGAACTGCCCGTGTCCTGAACGGCAAATAGGGCGACATGGTGGCTTCGCCCTCCTCATACCTGCTGTGGACAGGAATTTGAAGGGCGGGCTTTGAGATGCGCGATATTTGTCGCTCATGGTATCCTTTTTACAAGAATCAATCGGACTGAACGAGAATGCGCAGCGACCAGCCTTCGGTGCCGGCATTCGGAACTGGCGTCGCATGGTGATGGAAAACGAACGGACGCGGAGGACGCGCAAAAGAGCAGCGCATCCTGCAGCCGTCTGTGGCGCTGTGCGGTCTTCCCTCTATTCGGCCATCGCGTCCGCGTGCCTTCTTCTGATGCCCGCTGCGGCCATGGCCGAGCCGGCGATCGGGATCGCCATGCATGGCGATCCTGCCCTTGCCGCCGGCTTCGATCACCTGCCCTACGCGGATCCGAAGGCGCCCAAGGGCGGGCGCATCACCTATGGTTTTCAGGGCACCTTCGACAGCCTCAATCCCTTCATCGTCAAGGGCAATGCGCCCCGCGGCATCTTCGATTCCATCATCGGCAACAATGTCGTCGAAAGCCTGATGACGCGTTCGGCCGACGAGCCGTTCACGCTTTACGGCCTGCTCGCAAAGACGGTCGAGGTGCCGGAGGACCGGTCGTGGATCGAGTTCCATCTCGATCCCCTCGCCCGCTTTTCCGACGGAAAGCCGGTAACGATCGACGACGTGCTCTACTCGGTGGACCTCCTGCGCGACAAGGGGCGGCCCTACTATCGTTCGCGCTTTGAGAAGATCGCCAAGGCCGAGAAGGTCGGTGCGGACGGGGTTCGCTTCACCTTCGTCGAAGGGACGGATCGGGAACTGCCGATGCTGATCGCGCTCCTGCCGGTTCTGCCCAAACACGCGACCGATCCGCAGACCTTCGAGAAGTCCTCGATGGACCAACTCGTCGGCAGCGGCCCCTACACGATCGGCGAGGTTCGGCCGGGGAGCGAAATCCGGCTCGAACGAAACCCCGACTATTGGGCGAAGGATCTTCCGGTCAAACGCGGCTTCGACAACTTCGACGAAATCCGCGTCGACTATTTTCGCGACGAGAATGCCCTCTTCGAGGCCTTCAAGAAGGGCGACGTGGACATCCGTTTCGACAACGATCCCAACAGTTGGGCACGGGCCTACGACTTTCCGGCGGCAACGGACGGGCGGATCGTCAAGGACGCGGTGGAGACCGGTGTTCCCAAGGGCATGAACGCCTTTGTCTTCAACACGCGGCGCAAGCCCTTCGACGACGAGCGCGTGCGCAAGGCGCTGATCCTGCTTTTCGATTTCGAGTGGGTGAACCACAATCTCTATTCGGACAGCTACACGCGCACAGCGTCCTTTTTCCAGGGCTCCAGCCTTTCCGCTTTCGGCACCCCGGCGAGTGAAGCGGAGAAAGCCCTGCTGGCGCCCTTCCCCGATGCCGTCGAGCCGGACGTGATGGACGGAAGCTATGCACCGCCGAAGAGCGATGGTTCTGGCCGCGACCGCAAGAACCTGAGAGCCGCGCTCGACCTCCTGAAATCGGCCGGTTTTGCCCTGAAGGGCCGGGACCTCGTCGACAGCGCGACCGGCCAGCCGTTCCGCTTCGAATTCATGGCGATGTCCAAGGAGCAGGAGCGGCTGGCGCTTGCCTACCAGTCGACCCTGAGGCTCGTCGGGATCGACATGTCGGTCAGGACGGTCGATCCGGTCCAGTTCTGGGACCGCCAGAAGACCTACGATTTCGACATGATGCAGATGCTGTGGACGGGAACGCTGTCGCCCGGCCGCGAGCAGCTTTTCCGCTGGTCGTCCGAGGCTGCGAAGACAGACGGGACGTTCAACACGGCGGGCGTTTCCAATCCCGCCGTGGACGCCATGATCGCGGCCTTCCTGCAGGCTGTCGGTCAGGACGATTTTGAAAATGCCGTTCGAGCTTTCGACCGGACGCTGATGTCGGGCCACTACGTCTTGCCGCTCTTTCACCTCAAGGACGATCGGATCGCTCACTGGGCACGCATCAAGCGGCCCGACGTGACGGCTCTGACTGGATTCCAGACGCCGACGTGGTGGTTCGACGGCGGCGCGGGCGAACAGAACAACAATTGAGAAGAACGATGGAACCGGGGCCAACAAGACAATGATCCTGACGTCCGAACAGCGCAGCAAGGAATACGTTGAGGCCGGGCTTTGGGGCTCCAGGACGCTCGACCGCGTTCTTGCCGACATCGCCGCCGAGCATCCGGACCGGGCTGCTTTCCTTGACGTGATCGAAGGCGAGCCGGGCAGCAAGCTCAGCTATGCGGAGGCCCATCTGCGCATTGAGGCGCTTGCCGCCTTCTTCGCCATTCTCGGCCTCAAGGCGGATACGGTGGTCGGGTTGCACCTGCCGAATGCCGCCGAGGCGTCGATCGTCCAGTTTGCGGCCTGGCGCGCGGGGCTCGTCGTTGCGCCGCTGCCGCTGCACTGGTCCGACGCCGAGATTACCCGGGCGATCGAGCTGACAGGCATGAAGGCGATCGTCACCTCCGCCTTCGTCGGAGGGCTGGCGACCGGCGAGCGCATGCGGGACATCGCCGCCGACAACTTCGCCATCCGTTTCGTGCTCGGGATCGGCGAAGACCTGCCGGACGGTCTCATCGACCTCGGCGAAGTGCTTCGGGATGCGGAAGCGCTCGGCGAGGCGCCCGCTGTGCCGCGTCACGGCAACGCGGCCGACCATGTGGCCGCCCTCGCCTTTTCGCGCCGTGACGGCTCGCTCGTCGTCGCGCCCTACACACACAACCAACTGATTGCCTGCGGCATCGCCCATGCGGATGCGGCCGGTCTGGCCGATGGCGCGGTCCTGTGCAGTTCCATGTTGCCCGGCGGGCTTGCCGCGATTGGCGCCGGCCTTGCCGGCATGCTGGCAACGAAGGGGACATTTGTCTGCGCGCAGGCGACCTCGCTGGGAAACCTTGCAGCCACCATTCTGGTCGAGCCGGCCGAACAGGCGATCCTCCCGGCAGGCATTGCGGACGGCGTTGCGGAATTCCTGGCGGCCGGGTCCGAGGAACGCCCCGGGCTGTCGCTGGTTTCCGCGTCCACCGACGCGCAGGAAACCGTTGTGCCGGCCGGTTTTGCGGTGACGGATGTTTCGACACTCGGCGGCCTCGTGCTCGTCAGCTCTCCCCGATTGGAGGGTGTGAAGACGCCCCTATGGCCGAACGGTGCATGGCGGCTTTCCGACGGTCGCCAGATCGGAACTGTCGGCCTCAAGCCGCGGATGCGGGCCGGTGACCGCCGGCCAATGCCCAACAGCGGCGAGATCGTCATCAAAGGCGCCGCCGTTCCTGACACGCCCTGGCCGGAACCGGCGTCCGGCGGTGGCCGGGTTCTCGCCGTCAATGGCGAAGGGCTCCTGCGCACCGGGCTCTTTGGCGAGGCAACCGAAGAGGGGCGCCTTGTCCGGCCGACCGGAACGATTGCGGAAACGCTTGCCGTCGGCAGCGAGACCTTCGATCTGGCGGCGCTCGATACCCAGTTCGCCAAATTTCCGGGGCTGCTCGATGCGGCGACCTTTCGCGTCGCCGATCCGCTTTTCGGCAGTCGCATCGGCCTTGCCTACGTGACTTCCGATGGCCGGTCGATCAGCCGGGAAGATCTTGAAGCCTTCCTTTCCAATCAGGGTCTTGGGGAGATGATGTGGCCCACGTTGATGGTCCGCATCGATGCCGTGCCGCGCTCCAAGGACGGGAGAATCCAGAGGAGCCACCTCTTCAAGACGGCGGTCGCGGCGTGATCTTCCACCCATCGGCGAGTCATAAGATGGCCTCTTTTGGATAGCCTTTTTGCGCTGGGCTGATTAGCTTGTCGTTCGAGTGTTCGCGGTGGCCGCAATGGCCAAGTCCCGTTGCCGCCGCGCGAAGTCGTACCCCCGATTTTTCATATTTGCTGCCGTTTACAGAAGAGCTTGATTCATGGCCGAAGCACCCAATGCCGCTGTCCTGAGCGTGGACGTCTTCATGGATGTGATCTGTCCCTGGTGTTTCGTGGGCAAGCGCAACCTCGACATCGCCATCTCTCTGTTGCCGGATCTCGAGATTGCGGTCGGTTGGCGGGCCTTCCAGCTCGATCCGACGATTCCGGCGTCCGGCAAGAACCGACGGCAGTATCTGACGGACAAGTTCAGCGATCCCATGCGCATCGACGAGATGCATGCGCGCCTGACCGACGTCGGCGGCGCGATCGGGATTCCCTTCGCCTTCGACCGGATCGAAATCACGCCCAACACGCTCGACTGCCACCGTGTCATTCGCTGGGCGAGTGCTGCCGAACTTGGCAGCGAGGCCGTCGAGGCGCTTTGCACCGCCTTCTTCTGCGAAGGCCGTGACCTGACGCAAGCCGATACGCTGGCCGAGATCGCCGAGGCCGTCGGGCTTGATGGAGACGACGTCCGCGACCGTCTGGCGACGGACCTTGACGTGGAAATTGTCCGGGCCGAGGTCGACTATGCCGGACGGATCGGCATCACCGGCGTGCCCTGCTTCGTGATGGCCGGGAAATACGCGATCTCCGGCGCCCAGCCGCCCGAGATGATGGCTGACGCCTTCGAGCGCGTCGCAGCAGAGGTCATCGGCCGCGCGGCGGAGTAAGGCCACTCACGCGGCCTTTGGCGCAACCTCATCCACCATCCGCACGAGCTTGACCAGAACGGCGGCCGTGCCCTTGAGCCGCTGCTCGGGGGTCGGCCAGTCGCGCGACAGCACGATCTTCTGGTCGGGACGGATCTTCGCCAGAACGCCCTGCTCCCCGATGTAACGCACCAGGGCTGCCGGGTTGGCAAACTCGCCGCCGCGGAAGGCGATGACAACGCCCTTCGGACCGGCGTCGATCTTCTCCACGTTGGCGCGCCGGCAGAAGGCCTTGATCGTGACGATCTTGAGCAGGTGATCCACCTCTTCCGGCAACGGGCCGAAGCGGTCGATGAGTTCGGCGCCGAAACCGTCGATGTCCTGCGGTTCGGTGAGATCGGCGAGCCGGCGATAGAGATCGAGCCGCAGCTGCAGATCCGGCACGAAGCTCTCCGGGATCATCACGGGGGTTCCGACCGTGATCGTCGGCGACCACTGGTCGTCGGTGAGACTGTCGTCGCCGGTCTTCAGTGAGGCGACCGCCTCCTCCAGCATCTGCTGGTAAAGCTCGTAGCCGACTTCCTTGATGTGGCCTGACTGTTCCTCGCCGACGAGATTGCCGGCGCCGCGAAGGTCGAGATCGTGGCTCGCCAGCTGGAAGCCGGCGCCGAGCGTATCGAGGGACTGCAGGACGCGCAGGCGCCGGTCCGCGGCTCCGGTCAGTTTCTTTTCCGCCGGCGTCGTGAACAGCGCATAAGCGCGGGTCTTGGAGCGGCCGACGCGGCCCTTCAACTGGTAGAGCTGGGCGAGACCGAACATGTCGGCCCGGTGAATGATCAGCGTATTGGCGGTCGGGATATCGAGGCCGGATTCCACGATGGTCGTCGACAGCAGCACATCGAAACGGCCCTCGTAGAAGGCATTCATGATGTCTTCCAGTTCCGTCGCGGCCATCTGGCCATGGGCGACCGCCACCCTCACCTCAGGGACGTGGCGCTCCAGGAACTCCTTCTGATCCGCGAGATCGGACACTCGCGGGCAGACATAGAAGGCCTGGCCGCCGCGATAGCGTTCGCGCAGCAGCGCCTCGCGGATGACGAGCGGATCGAAGGGGGCGACGAAGGTGCGCACGGCGAGCCGGTCGACCGGCGGCGTCGCGATCAGCGATAGTTCGCGCACGCCGGTGAGCGCCAATTGCAACGTGCGCGGAATGGGCGTTGCCGAGAGCGTCAGCACGTGGACGTCGGACTTCAGTTCCTTCAGGCGTTCCTTGTGCTTGACGCCGAAATGCTGCTCCTCGTCAATGATGAGCAGGCCCAGATCGCGGAACTGGATGGATTTTGCCAACAGCGCATGCGTGCCGACGACGATATCGACGGTGCCGTCCTTGAGGCCCTCGCGCGTTCTGGCCATGTCTTTTGCCGAAACAAGGCGCGAGGCCTGTTCCACCCGCACCGGAAGCCCGCGGAAGCGATCTGCGAAGGTCTTGAAATGCTGGCGCGAAAGAAGCGTCGTCGGCACGACGACGGCGACCTGCTTGCCGGACAGCGCCGCGACAAAGGCCGCACGAAGGGCAACCTCGGTCTTGCCGAAGCCGACGTCGCCGCAGACGAGTCGGTCCATCGGCTTGCCGGACTGGAGATCCTCGACGATCGCCTCGATGGCGTTGAGCTGGTCTTCCGTCTCGTCATAGGGGAAGCGCGCGGCGAACTCGTCGTAGAGTCCTTCGGCAGGCGAGAGCACCGGCGCGGATTTCAGCAGACGTGCCGCGGCGGTCTTGATCAACTCACCCGCAATCTCGCGGATGCGCTTCTTCATCTTCGCCTTGCGGGCCTGCCAGGCGCCACCGCCGAGCTTGTCGAGCTGGACGTGCTCGCCTTCCGAGCCGAAGCGCGTCAGGAGCTCGATGTTCTCGACGGGCAGGAAGAGCTTGTCGCCGCCGTGGTAGGTGATTTCCAGGCAGTCGTGCGGGGCACCGGCCGCCTCGATCGTCTTCAGGCCGATAAAGCGGCCGATGCCGTGATCGACGTGAACGACGAGATCGCCTTCCGAAAGACTGGCGACTTCCGTCAGCGCATTCTTGGCCTTCTTGCGCCGTGCGCCCTGGATCAGGCGGTCGCCGAGCACATCCTGCTCGCCGATGACAACCAGATCCGCCGTCTCGAAGCCCGTTTCGATGCCGAGAACCGCAAGACCGAGCACATGGGTCGGCAGTGCGCGAGCCGCCTCAAGCGTCTCGACGACCTCCGCCTTCTGCACACCGTGATCGGCAAGGACCTGCGAGAGGCGTTCGCGCGAGCCCTCCGACCAGCAGGCGAGCAGGATACGCCGGCCGCTGTCTCGGACGCCGCGGAAATGCGCCACCAGCGCATCGAAGACGTTGACGTCGCCGCCGGCGCGTTCGGCGGCGAAGGTTCGGCCCTGTTTGCCTCCGAAGTCGACCACCTTCTTGCCCACCTCGGGCACCTGGAAGGGCGACAGGCGCACCATCGGGCGGGAGGCAAACGCGGCCTGCATGTCGTCGCCGGTCAGGTAGAGGGATGCCGGCTCGACAGGCTTGTAGGGCGCGCCGCCCGCCTGCCCCGATTTCCAGGCATCGAGGCGCGCCTCGTAGTAGTCGACGACGGTTTTCAGCCGCTCACCGATGGCTTCCTCGGCCAACGGATCGAGGACATAGGGCGCCTCGGCGGTATAATGAAACAGCGTCTCGAGGCCGTCGTGGAAGAGCGGCAGCCAATGCTCGACGCCGGCGTAGCGTCTGCCCTCGCTGATCGATTCATAGAGCGGATCATCGCGCGTCGAGCCGCCGAACTTCGCCAGATAGGCCTGCCGGAAATGCCGGATGCTGTCGGCGTTCAGCGTCACCTCGCTCATGGGAACGAGGTCGAGGCGCTTCATCTGGCCGACGGTGCGCTGGTTTTCGGGATCGAAGGTGCGGATGGAGTCGAGCGTATCGCCAAAGAAATCGAGCCGCACCGGGAGGTCCGTTCCCGGCGCAAAGAGATCGACGATGCCGCCGCGCACCGCGTATTCGCCGGTGTCACGAACGGTCGAAACACGTGAAAAGCCGTTGTCCTCCAGCCATTTGCCGAGCGCGGTCATGTCGACGCGGTTGCCGACGGCCGAGCCCCAGGACTGGTGGGCAACGACGTTCTGCGGCACGACGCGCTGCAGGAGCGCATTCGCTGTCGTCAGGAGTACGAACGCCGGGCCGTCGCCGGAGCCTACAAGCCGCGCCAGCGCGGTCATGCGGCGGGCGACCACCTGCGGCGTCGGCGAGACGCGATCGTAGGGAAGACAGTCCCAGGCCGGGAACTCGACCGCCTCGATCTTCGGGGCGGCAAAGGCGAGCACCCTCTGGACCTGCGCCAGATGCTGACCGTCGCGCGCGACAAAGACCACCCGCAAGCCCTTGCCTTCCCCGATGAAACGCAGGAGGCCAAGAGCCTCCGCACCGTCGGGGACATTGGCGAGGGTCATCTCGCGGAATTCGTCGAATAGGTCTCGGTCGCTGGACACGGTTTCAAACTCGGATATTGAGACTTCAGCCGTTCAATCGGCGGCGATGGGATTGTCGCGGTGAAAGCGGACGATGCGTTCGAAGACAGGACCGGCCTTTTCCGAAGGCACGGGGTCCTGACCGATGATCCAGGCGAAGAGCGTCTTGTCCTCGACTTCCATCAGCGTATCGAGTTCGTCGAGCTCTTCGTCGGCGAGGTCGGCGATGTTGGCGTCAACAAAGCGGCCAAGCAGCAGGTCCATCTCCCGCGTGCCCCGGTGCCAGCTGTGATAGAGCATACGGCGTCGGCGAGGCGACAAATCCTCGGACGTTCGCGATAGCCCGCTCATGGTCTCGACCTTCCCATCTGGTGCGCTTAGCAGGGTCCCTGACGGCGACCCGCGCGGTATTTAGTTCAGTTCACCCGCCGCTGTACAGTCCGGCGCTTGCCTACGCCGCGCCCGGGGTACCGGTCACTGCAGGCTCGCGATAGGCACCGGCCCCATGCATTCGCGTTCGGCAAGGTCCCTCAGAAGGTCCAGCGCGATCTTCGCGACGGGAGCGTTCTGATCAAGTTCCTTTTCGTCGACCGTGCTCACCGGCTGGAAGAAACGGACCGAGTTGGTCAGGAAGATCTCGCTTGCCCGTGCGATGTCGATCGCCGTCAGGGGGCGCTCCACGACCTTCAGTCCGCCGAGATCGGCCACGGACAGAAACCTGGCGCGCGTGATGCCGGCAAGAACGCCCTCGCCCACCGGCGGCGTCAACACTTCGTCCTTCACGACGACAAAGATATTGGCGGCGCTGGAGCAGACCGGCCGGCCAGCGGTGTTGAGCATCAGAGCCTCGTCTGCCCCGGCCTCGCGCGCCTCCTTCAGCGCCAGCGTCTGGTCCATGTAGGCCAGCGACTTGATGCGCGAGAGCGGCGAATATTCATTGCGCCGCGTGCCGACGGTCACCATCGAAACCGGCTGAAAGACGAGTGCCGGATTGAAGGGCGCCATCGTCACCATGATGGTCGGCGTCGGATTTTCAGGCGGCAGGAGACCGCGTGGACCCGGCCCTCTCGTCACGGTGAGCCGGAGCACGGCACCGTCTTCCGGCGCCTTGGCCGCCATCGCCAACAGTCCCTCCTCGGCGCGGCGGAGCGGTGCCTCGAACCCCAGCAGGCGTGCGCCGGCTCCGAGCCTTGCCAGATGCTCGGCAAGGCAGAACGGGCGGCCATGAAAGACGACGAGAGTCTCGAAGACGCCATCGGCCAGAAGCAGGCCACGATCGGTCGCATCGAGCGGGATCGTCGGCCCCTCGTGCAGCGCGCCGTTCAGCCAGATCATCCGCGGGTCTTTTCGGCCGTGGCGCTGAGGAAGTTGGCAAGCATGGCGTGGCCGCTTTCGGTGAGAATGGATTCGGGGTGGAACTGTACCCCGTAGGTCGGATGGACGCGATGGGCGAGCGCCATGATCTCACCGTTCTCGGCATGCGCCGTCACCTTGAGCGGGCCCTTGGGGCTCACGTCCTCGACGATCAGCGAATGATAGCGGCCGACCTTCAGCGGGTTGGGCAGGCCGTCGAAAAGACCGTCGTCGTCGTGGGTCACCATCGAGGCGCGGCCGTGCATCGGCTGGCGGGCCCTCACCACGCTGGCGCCGAAGGCCTCGCCGATACACTGGTGGCCGAGGCAGATGCCAAGGATCGGCATCTGCCCGGAGAGCTCCCGGATCAGGTCCAGAGAGATGCCGGCCTCGTGCGGCGTGCAGGGGCCGGGCGAGAGGACCACCGCGCGCGGATCGAGCGCAGCGACCTCCCCGACCGTGATCTGGTCGTTGCGGATGACCTTCGTATCCTCGCCGAGTTCGCGGAAATAGCGAGCGACGTTGGAGACGAAGGAGTCGTAGTTGTCGATAATGAGGATCACGTCCGCTGCGCTCCCGCCGCCTCTTGCGCGGCCTTGTCTTCTTTGGAGACGTCAGGCGCGAAGGCGGCAAAAATCCTGGCGCCCTTGGTGAGCGTCTCCTCGAATTCGTCCGCCGGGTTGGAGAGCGCGGTGATGCCGCCGCCGACCTGAAAACTCGCCTCGCCATGCCGGAAGGTGACGGTGCGGATGGCGATGTTGGTGTCGGCGCTGCCGTCGAAGCTGAAAAAGCCGATCGAGCCGCAATAGACGCCGCGGGCGCGCTTTTCGATTTCCGTGATGATTTCCATCGCGCGGATTTTCGGCGCGCCGGTGATCGATCCGCCGGGGAAGGACGCACGGAGGAGGTCCGTGACGTCCGCGTCGTCCTCGAGCACGCCCGAGACGACCGAGACCACGTGATGCAGGCCGGCATAGCTTTCAAGGCCGCAAAGCGCCGGCACATGCACCGTGTGCGGCCGGCAAACCCGCGAGAGATCGTTGCGCAGGAGGTCGACGATCATGACGTTCTCGGCGCGGTCCTTTTCAGAAGCCAGCAGCGCCTCCGCGATCCTGGCATCCTCGGCCGGATCGTCGACGCGCCGGGCCGTTCCCTTGATCGGACGGCTTTCAACCCGCCCGTCATAGACCTGAACGAAGCGCTCCGGCGAGGCGGAGGCAACGACGAGGTCACCATAGTCAAGATAGGCAGCGAAGGTGGCGGCATTCACCTGGCGGAGCCGCAAATAGAAGGCGTAGGGATCGAAATCCTCCGGCAGACCGGCGGCGAAGCGCTGCGAGATATTGGCCTGGAAGATGTCGCCGGCGAGGATGTATTCGATCGTGCGCGCCAGGGCGGCCTCGTAGTCGGGCCGCGTGAAATTCGACTGCCAGTCGAGATCGGCGCTGCCAGGCCCCTGAGGCTTTTTCGGTTCTGCCGTCAGCAGCCGCCGGAATTCCTGGGCACGGGCGATGGCTCGGTTGGCGCGCGCGACCGTCTCCTGCTCCGGCCAGCCGGTGGAAAAGAGCCAGCCACGCTTTTCGCGGTGATCGAAGGCGAGCACCACGTCGTAGAAATGCAGCAGCAGGTCCGGGATTTCGCCGAGCCCCTGCTCCGGATCGGGCAAGTCTTCGAGGTAACGGCCGAAATCATAGCCGACGTAACCGGCCGCTCCACCCTGGAACGGCGGCAAGCCGACGCGTTTGGGCTGGCGATAAAGAGCGAGCTTTTCCTTCAGGATCGTCAGCGGATCGCCTTCGACCGGCTCGTCGTTCCACGTGGTGACGCCGCGCTCCACTTTCAGCGTCGCGAAGGGATCGGCGGCGAGGAAGGAAAACCGACCCAACGTAGCGTGGCTCATGGAACTGTCGAGGAAGGTGAGATTTGCTGCACCCTTGAGGCGCATGAAGGCCTCGCTCGGGCTGCGAATCTCCAGTTCGCTCACATGCATTTTTTAACGCCCCGCCATCCGTCGCCGTTTCTCGCGCTCCTATCACATAGTGCGCCGTCCGCTGTCGAGGGACACAAATCAGAAGAGACCAATCGACGCGGAGGAACAGCTACAACGCCAGCCGCATCAACGGGCGACCGGCCTTGCGCAGCGCGACCTCCTCGAAACCCGCCTTGCGGAACACGCTCGTCGAACCGACGTAAAGCCCCACTGATTTGGCCTGCTTGGCATGGTCCATCGGGCAGGCTTCGAGCAGGCGCGCTCCGGCCTCCCGCGCATGCTTGATGGCGCCTTGCAGGATCGCGTGACTGAGGCCTTGCCCCCGGTATTTCGAGAGCATGAAGAAACAACTGACCGCCCAGACATGAGGGTCTTCGGCATCCTGCGGATCGAGCGGCCGTGCCACTGTACGCGGCGTATTCCATCCCGGCAGTTCGGACCGCGGCCCCACCTGAACCCAGCCGAACGGTGCTGCGCCATCATAGGCGAGAAGACCCGGTGGCGGGCCCGCATCGACCCTTTTGTGCATGAAATCCTTGCGCTCCGCGCTGCCCAGCAACTTTCTCTCGGCCGCGGCCAGGCGGAAATAGGTGCACCAGCAACCGTAACACGCGCCCTGAGGCCCGAAGACCGTTTCGAAATCCGCCCAAAGGTCCGGAGTCAAAGGCCGGATGGCAATTGCGGTCGTCATTATCGGATGCTCCCTGATCGGCAGGGGGCAGTTTATGTTCCTTTTTTGTTCCCATCAAGGGACATCCAGCGCAATCGGAGGATTTTGCATATCAGCTGTGGGACGGCCGGCATTTGCAAGAAAGGGCCGGTTTCGGGTATGAGCAACGCCAACGATGAGCCGTGCGCCGGGCAAGATACCGCGCACCTTTTATGAGCCCGATCCCATATGAGCCTTGAGCAGAACAAAGCCGCGCCGGCCTCGGCCGACGGTGCCGCCCCGAAGATTTCCTTCGTCAGCCTCGGCTGCCCGAAGGCGCTCGTCGACTCGGAGCGGATCATCACGCACCTGCGTTCCGAGGGTTACGAGATCGGCCGCAAGCATGACGGCGCCGACGTCGTGATCGTCAACACCTGCGGCTTCCTCGACAGCGCCAAGGCGGAAAGCCTCGGGGCCATCGGCGAGGCGATGAAGGAAAACGGCCGGGTGATCGTGACCGGCTGCATGGGCGCGGAGCCGGAACAGATCCGCGAGAAATTCCCGGACGTGCTCGCGATCACCGGTCCGCAGGCCTACGAGAGCGTGATGAGCGCGGTGCATACTGCCGTGCCGCCGCGTCACGACCCTTATGTCGATCTGGTTCCGCCGCAGGGGATCAAGCTCACCCCGCGTCACTATGCCTATCTTAAAATTTCCGAAGGCTGCAGCAACCGTTGCAGCTTCTGCATCATCCCGAGCCTCAGGGGCGATCTCGTTTCGCGCCCGATCACCGATGTGCTGCGGGAGGCCGAGAAACTGGTCAAGGCCGGCGTCAAGGAACTCCTGGTTATCAGCCAGGACACGTCCGCCTACGGCGTCGACCTCAAATATGCGCCGGGTCTTTGGCAGGACCGCGAGGTGCGCACGCGCTTCTTCGACCTTGCCCGCGAACTCGGCCAGATGGGCGTCTGGGTGCGGCTTCACTACGTCTACCCGTACCCCCACGTCGATGAGGTCATCCCGCTGATGGCCGAGGGTCTCGTGCTGCCCTATCTCGACATTCCGTTCCAGCATGCCTCGCCGACCGTGTTGAAGGCGATGCGCAGGCCGGCCCATCAGGAGAAGACGGCCGGGCGCATTGCCAAGTGGCGCGGGGTCTGCCCGGATCTTGCCGTGCGGTCGACCTTCATCGTCGGCTTCCCCGGCGAGACGGACGAGGATTTCGAGATGCTGCTCGACTGGCTGACGGAGGCCAAGCTCGAGCGCGTCGGCTGCTTCAAATACGAGCCCGTCGCGGGCGCGAAAGCGAACGACCTTGGGCTGGAAGCGGTTCCCGAGGAGGTCAAGGAGCGCCGCTGGCACCGCTTCATGGCGCATCAGCAGGCCATTTCGCAGAAAATCCTGAAATCGCGGGTCGGCAAGCGGCTGCAGGTGATCGTCGACGAGACGCAGGGGACGGTCGCCAAAGGGCGCTCCAAGTGGGACGCGCCAGAGATCGACGGCACCGTGCATCTTTCCTCGCGCCGGCCGATCCGGGCGGGCGACATCGTCACGGTCAAGATCGACTCCGCCGATGCCTACGATCTCCACGGAACGGTGGTCTGAGGTGGTTTTGGCTATCGGCGCACAGCGAGGGGCCGTTCATCGGCCTTCTTGTCGAGCCAACTGACCCAGAGTTGTTGCGATTAAGCCATCGCCGAGCCGTGCGAATCTGCTCGCAGGCGCTTATTCATTTGCCAGCTAATATGTTTGCCGCGCCTTGACGCGTGAACGAGTCCAATGAGCGGCTCAAAATCCGACGTTAGACCGTGTTGTGCATATATTTATATGGCTAAAGAATTGACCGTTATCCAGCCGCGTCGCGCATGATTGCGCCGGTCACAAGCGTTCGGGCCATCCATCTCAGGCAAGCCTCCGCATCGCTCGGACGCAAGGCGGCGCTGTCGCGCAGTCCGAGAATTGCGTGTGGGCCAGCCAGAAGCAGTAGCGACGCCGCCAACTGATCGTGCGTTTGCCTTGCAAGGCGGGATTCAAGCGGTTCGAGCGCAACCTTGACCGCGTTGCCCAAATCCGGGTCAGCATTCGGCGGTCGTGCGCCTCTACCTGGATTCTGTGACGCCAGCCCGCGTCGAAACAGGGCCTCATTGGCAAGAATCACGAGCGCACGCCGCGCCACCAGTTGCTCGGCGCGATCTGCGGCGCTTCCGTCCAGCGAACCGGCATCGAAGGCGAGCAACTCGGATGTTGTCTCGGCGAGAGCGGTATCGATCAGTTCGGCCGGATCGGAAAAATAGCGATAGGCGGACGCGCGCGAAACGGAGGCGCGCTCGGCAATGTCCTGAATCGTCGGGCGCGCGCCTTCTTCCAGCAAATCGAGAGCTGCCTTGAAGAGGGTCTGACGCGTCCTGCGCCGCGAAGGGCTGAGCTGTTCCGTCATCCTTGAATGAACTCCCATGATGCGGAAGCCCTACCACGAGAGCCGCCGCTTAAAACAGGACGTTTGTCTTATTTAGGGAGATTAGGCCATATGATTTGCCCATAAGTCGCCGCTCGTCTCGAAATAAGATATTATTCTTATTTAGAGACGCTTCTCCATATTTCGGTCTGACGAGTGGCCGGCGCTGATGCCGCATTCGCGCCCTGCACGGGAAGCGGCTTTTGTCGTCCGCGATGGTCGCTCGGTGGTTGCCGAGACATTGTAACGAGAGCTGGCAGCGGGGCTGCCGGCGAGCACTGGGGTGGGGAATCGGGCAGCTGGCGGCGGGGTATCGGCGTCCGCAGCCTTTGCGGCGGATATTTCCGCTGCGACTGGCATCACTCCCCAGCAGCACTCTAGAGACGGGCCTCACGCTGAAGGCGTGTTCGCCGAAGATCGGAGCGCGGGTCCAAGGCGTTGCCTCAGCGGGTAGCCGGACTTGGACCGATGCGGGGACGTGCGGGCGAGCGGCCGGGCTTTTTGAGGGCAGATATGCCTGGGGAGACGGCCTCAGCAGGCGTCGCAAGCCAGCGATCTCAAATCTGCGGCAGCGATCCGATCCGATGCGAGTTCCTTGACTGGCGCTTCGAGCCTCAAATCCGAAACGGGGCGGCTCCGAGTTCCGAATTTCCCGGCGTGAAATCCATGGCTTGCCGCATGATCTGTGCGTGATGCACTCACTGTTGCCGCTCGCTCGTCAGGAACAGCGTCCAGCGCGACTGGTCCTGCGTATCGACCTCGACGAAGTTGACGGCTTCATAGCCTCGCTGCCAGCAGTCGCCGGTGCCCGAGATCTGGAACCGGCGCGTGCCGACGCACATGGCCGTCTTGCCTTCCAGAACGGGCTGATCGAACACGTCCTTGGCGTAGACGTAGATGTAACGGTAGGTCAGATCCTCGCGAACGACGTCGACGCAGCGATTGGCAGCAATCTGCCACCAGCCTTCCGTTTCGATCTCGCCGCGGCCGGAGTCGTGGCCGATGGCGACGTTGAAGACATCAAGGGACTGGTTGCAGATGGTGAACTTCGCCTCGGCCGCCGCGGTTGCCGCGGCGAGGACAATGGCGGCCAGTCCAAGCGCCTGCATTGCCTTGCGGGCCACATTGTGCGCCTGCGGGGGGATCGAACCCATGAGGATCACCCTCCCCCGATCGTGAGATAGGCCAGTCCGGCGCCGGTGATTGCCTGTGTGCGCCCGTCGATCGCGGTCAGTTCGTCGAAGAACCCCTTGGCCAGAACGAGCCCATTCATCTGCTCCACGAGATCGATCGGCGTGGACGCCTCGATCGAGAGCAGCAGCTGCGGCATCGGGCTTGCGGATTGCGAAGGCCTGGATGTCAGCGTGCCGCTGGCGTCTGTCCCCGCCCAGGTTAGGAGGCTGGAAATGTTGTAGACCCGGCCGTCATTGGCGACATAGAGCAGATAGGTCGTCTTGCCGGTCTGTCCCTTCAATCGGATTTCGGTGCTGTCTCCCGGCTGGACTCGCTCCTTGCCCAGCGTGATGTCTGACATTGTCCCGCCGCGCTCGCGGACGCGGGACAGGAAGGACAGCGAATTGCATTGCTCGCTGACGACGGGACGAAAGACGAACTCCGGCACGATGCCGAATTTCGTGGCGAAGGCCGACTGAAGGCGAAGGACGGCATCCTTGTCGTTGCCGAGCGCCTCGATCCTTGGCCTTTGGTCCGCAAGCGCGGCGAGGCGGGCAAAGTGGCAGGGTCCTGACGCGAAGTCCGCGATGAATTTCGTTGCGCTCGCCGCGTCGAAGGACGGCTCGGCCTCGGTGGCAGGTGTGGTGGCCCTGATCTGATCGTCGGCCGTGTCGACCGCGGGACTGTCCGGCGGAGGGCGACCATTTCCTGTGTTGCCGGAGGTAATCCTCTCGACCGTCTCGATCCTGTCGGCCGTTCTGTCCATTCCGAACCATTCAGGATGCATGACGAAGCCGATTCCGGCCGCCATCACGGCAACGGCGAGCAGGCCGAGCAGCGCGGCCGGCATTGCCGATCTCCAGGAAGCCGCGGCGGGCCGTTTTGCCGACGGACGGGATGCGGCCGATGCTCCGGCCTTTGGGCGGGAGGCCGGTGGCTCGGCGCTGACGGTTTCACGGGCGGTATCGGCGGGCTTTTCCCCGCCAGTGTCGGGAGCGGCTTCACCGCTAATATCTGGACGACCGTCGCCCTGCCCCGCGTCAGCATCCGAAACTGAGGGCACGGGCTGAAATTGCGGCAGGCTGGCCGGCGGCGTGTCGGATTGCCCGGCGTCGCTACCGGCGCCCGTGCCAGCCGACTTCAGGGCATGCAGCGCGTTGGAGAGTGCAGCCGGCCCTGACGACGAGCCTCCGAGACCGCCCAACTGGCTGACGACCGTCGCGTCGTTGGCATGGGCCTGCGGTCGTTCGCGCGGTGCCAGAATTGTGCCTGCCGGCAGGCTGCTTTCCTCCAGCAGGCGGATGACCGCCGCCATGTCCGCCGGCCGCTCCTTCGCATTGGGCTGGAGCATGGCGCGCAGCACCGGGCGCATCGCTTCGTCGATCGACGAAAGGTCCGGCAGCCGCATGCGCTTTTCGATGACCTCGGCGTGGCTTCCGCCCATGTCGAGCGGGTCGCCGCGCAGCATGGCGGCAAGCACGAGTGCGAGGCTGTAGATATCCGATCTCGGGGTGACATCGGCATCATAGAGTCCCAGCTGTTCGGGCGAGGCGTAGAGAAACCGTCCGGCAAACTGGCCGCCGAGGATCGTCCCCGCCGGAATTGCCTCAGCCGCCGCGCGGGCGATGCCGAAATCGATGATCTTGGCCGAGCCCACATCGCCATTTTCAAGAAGGATGTTGTCCGGCGACAGGTCGCGATGAATGATCCCAACCGAATGGGCGGCCTGCAGGCCGCTTGCGACGCGGATGGCGACCTGGTGGGCTTCGTCCAGTGCCAACGGGGCCTGTTTCAACCTCGCCGCCAGCGAGATGCCCTTGACGAACTCCATGGCGAGATAGGGCTGCTGGAGATTGGGATCGATCGCGAACATCAGGTAGCGGACGATCGCCGGGTGGGCCAGGCGGCCGAGCACCTGTGCCTCGCGCTGGAACAGCCGCAGGATCATGTCATCGCGGGCATGTTCCGGCAGGATCGACTTGATGGCGACGGGATCGCCGATGTGGATGTTGCGGCCCTTGAAGATGCTGCCCATGCCGCCGTCGGCGATCCAGGACTCGACGCTGTAGACACCATTGAGGATGACGCCGACTTCGATCGGTCCGGGCTGCGGCTTCTGGGTGTTTTCGTCGTCTTGCACGATGAGCCTATTGCGCGGAGGACGGCATGGCGGGCACGGCGGTGATCTCGTCGATCATCGAACAGGCGACGGCGATGACCGTCACGTTGTCGCTGGCGCCGCGGGCGTAGGTCAGGTCAACCAGACGATCACAGAGGTCCTGTGTATCGTCACTGGCTTCCGCGAGTTCGAGGATCTCGCCGTCGGCGACGTGCCCCGTCAGGCCGTCGCTGCAGAGAATGAAAAGATCGCCGGAACGGGCCTCGTCGTCCTGGAAATCGAGGTCGACTTCGTCCTCGATGCCGACCGCACGGGTGATGACATTGCGCCGGGGCCAGTTTTGCGCTTCCTCCGACGTGATCAGGCCGCGATCGAGAAGCGCCTGCACCTCGGTGTGATCGCGGCTCAGTTGCTCGATCACTCCGTGGCGGATGCGATAGACGCGACTGTCGCCGCACCACAGGATGGCGCAGAACCGCTGGTAGATGACGAGGCCGGCCACGGTCGATCCGATCAGGGCGCCGCCGCGCGATCTGGAAAGTTCCCGGATCTCCGCGTTTGCCCGTTGCAGGCGGTCCGCGAAACGCGCCACGAGATCGGCCTCGGAACTTGCAATGCCGATCGACTCCATATGCGAGACGATCGCTTCGCTTGCCTTGTCGCCAGCCTCGTGCCCGCCCATGCCGTCGGCAACGAGCCAGACGCCGACCTCCGGCTTTGCCAGTAAGCGGTCCTCATTGTGATCGCGGACACAGCCGGTCTTGGTCACGGAACCGGTGGAAAAGGTGAATGATTGAGCCGCCATCCGACATTCCCCTCCGCTTCGCTGGAAGCGCCTTCGTTATTCCTGTGCCGGATCAGTCTTCGAGCCACAAGACCACATTTGAAAATCACGCTCAATCTTTCCGGGCGCGAGAGCCAAGCGAATCGCGCCGGGCCCGATGGCATCGAGAGAATTGGGACACGGCCTATACAGCGAATCCGCGCACAGGACGGAGATTGCCGCAGATGCCCGTCACCGGGACGGACCATGTGAACTGGAGGATGGCGGACGTACAAATCTTCCGGAGGCGACGAAAATTTCCGACCATCGCTGCTATTCTATGGTCGCGGTTTGACGATCTCTTGATGTTTGGTCGCAACAATCCGCGTCGCGGCAGAGCGTATTGCTGCCCATCGTGATTTCGTTCGGCAGTCCGGGATGCTGAGGTGATCGATCTCGATCCAACCTTCAAGGCGAAGAAGGCCGCTCTCGTGGCACGGCGAAAGAAACGCCGGGCGCGGAGGGCGATGGCCGGTGCGGCCGTGGCGCTCGTCGTGTGTCTCGGGGGCGGTGCGGTCTGGTTGCAGGTGGACTGGCCGGCTTTCCTGGAGACGGCGAAGACGCCCGCGCCGGCGTCGGCCATCAGTGAGGATGAGCAACTGGTCATGAGCGACCAGACCGACGCTCCTTCTTTTGCGCCGCCGGTCTATGTGCCGCGGATCGTCGACCTGCCGGGTGATCCGCTGCTGATCCGGGTCGGCAGCGGCGGTGACAACCGCCGCAAGCCGGAGGAAGTGCAGGCCCCCGAGGCTCTTTCGACCTTCGGCGTCGGCAAGGACATTTTCGTCGTCGATGACGAGTTGATCACCACCAGCGAAGCCTTCATGGCAAGCCTGCCCTCGTCGCCGCAGGATTTTGCCTTCTTCCAGTCCCAGAGCCAGGGATCGACGGCCAGGGAGGCCGCCAGCTCTTCCGAGCCCGGGTCTGTTGCCGACGTATTGCCGCTGGAGAATGTTTCCACCTCCGGCGCGCCGGTGACGGTCGCGGACGAGCAATCCGGCGGATGGGATGCCGGCAGCGAGGCGGACCCGGCGGCGCCCGAGTTCGAGAAGACCGAAATCGAGAACACCACCAGCGTCGTGACGATCATTTCGTCGGAGCAACGGGCCGCGGCCACATCCGACCGCTTCATCCGGGTGACCTATGACAGGCCGCTTGCCGGCATTCTCACCGGCTCGGGACTTGCCGGCGGCGATCTTGAACTGGCGCTGACCGCCGCGAAGGATGATCTCGACCTTGAGACCGTCGAAGCCGGATCCGTTGTTGCCCTCAGGCTGCTGCTCAAGGGCCAGGGATCGGGGCCATCTCTGGCGCAGATGTCGCTTTATCACGATGGCACCTATGTCGGCTCCCTGGCCCTTGGCGACGACGGCAAGCTCGGCGTCAGTGCCGACCCCTGGATCGACACCGATCTCGTCCAGATGACGACAGCGCCCGTCTCGCGCCCCACCACACGGCGCTACCGGCTGCTCGATGCGATCTACAGCGCGGGACTGCGCAACAGCGTCCCGACTGCTGTCGTCGGCGAGACGATCATGCTGCTGTCGCGCAGCCACGATCTGAACGTCTTCGCCGAGCCCGGCGATCACATCAGGATCATCTACGGCAAACGGCGGACGAGTGACGGAGAGACCGGCGAACATCTGCTGTTTGCCTCGATCACGACGGGACAGACGCCCATCGTCTGCTATGTCATAGCGATCCGCGAGGGGGCGGACCTTGGCTGCACGTCCGACGGGCGCGTGAAGGTTGCCAGCGTGCCATCGGCAAGCGGCATGGTCGTTCCCGTGAAGGGCGTTCTTGCGGCCGGTTTCGGCCCCCAGATGCATCCGCTGGAGGGCGACCTGCGCATTCACAAGGGCGTGGACTGGGTGGCGCCGGTCGGAACGCCCGTGTCGGCGGCCTTTACTGGCACCGTGTCCATTGCCGGCAAGGCAGAGGGCTATGGCAACTTCATCAAGATCGATCACGGAGGCGGCCGGCAGACCAGCTATGCGCATCTCGACCGTTTCGCCAAGGGGATCGCACCCGGGCGCAAGGTGGAGGCCGGCGATCTGATCGGCTATGTCGGTTCGACAGGCAATTCGACGGGGCCGCATCTTCACTTCGAACTTCTCGTCAACGGCGAGCAGGTCGATCCGCTGGAGGGCACCGGAGAGGACGACGGCTCGGCCGTCGCGGTGCTGGTCGATCGGATCATTCATGTGGAGAGCGCCGGAAACGCGGCGGCGAAGAACCCGATGTCGACCGCGACAGGTCTCGGCCAGTTCATCGAATCCACCTGGCTACGGATGGTGAACACCTACCGGCCCGATCTCGCGCAGTCGCTGCCGCGCGAGGAATTGCTGGCGCTCAGAACCGACCCGACGCTGTCGCGTGAAATGGTCCACAACCTGGCGGCGGAAAACGAGGCCTATCTCAGATCGAGGCAGGCGCCCGTTAGTGCGGGTACGCTCTATCTGGCCCATTTCCTCGGTCCGGAGGGCGCAGCGTCCGTCCTCAAGGCGCCCGACGATGCCGATCTGGCAAGCCTGCTGGGCGCGGGTGTCATCACGGCCAATCCGTTCCTGACGGGCATGGGACGCAACGACATCATTGCCTGGGCAGAGGGTAAGATGACGGGTCGCAAGGCCGGCTATGGCACGGTGCAAAGAACGATCGTCTCAAAAGAATTCACGCAGTTCCAGACGGCCATTGCGTCAATACTGGTAAACGAAGCGCCTGTTTCACCGCTCTGACTTGAGGACTGCGTTAAGACTGCCGGGGCGTTGTTCGGCGGAGGGCCTGATCGCGGATCGCTTCGCGTCGACTTTGGCTCAAGGTGTGCTAGTTTGCTGGGGGAATCTGGAGGCACGAGGGGGAATTTCTGCAGGGATCGTTCCGGACGGGCACCGAAGATCTTCGTGCTTTTGCACCAAAGCCTTGGCCGGAGTGCCACCACCCACATTCTTCCTCAGTCCCGACTGGACGCGCCCTGCAATCGAACGGGCGTCAATCGGTCTGGATCGCCGCCAGTTGAAGAAGTTCGGACGCATTTCACCGGCCAGTCTTCGTGTATTTCAGTATGTCAGGTCCATTCTCGGCATTGTCAGTCCCGAAAGGTGTTTTTCTCGATGTCCTGGTACAGCAAGGTTGTCTGGTCGGAGGGATTGTTTCTTCGGCAGCATCATCTCCAGCAGAACGACCGTTACCTCGAGCATCAGATCGACTTGCGGACACGGCAGATGTCCCCCTACCCGTGGGGCTTCGCCGAGATCAGCTATGACCGCGACCTTGCCCAGCAGAACAAGTTCGCGCTGAGGAGCGCCAGTGGCATTTTTCAGGACGGCACGCCGTTCGACCTTCCCTCTACCTCTCCCCTTCCCGAGCCGATCGACATTCCCGAAGGCGCCGATCAGCTGACGGTCTACCTGACCTTGCCGGTGGCGAGCGCGAACATGCGCGAGATCGACATGGCGGAATCGCTGCACGGCAGCCGCTATGTCCGCGATGTGGAGCCTCTCATCGATTCGGCCTCGCAGATGCAGGTCGAGGAGACCATCGAAGTCGCTCATCCGCGGCTGGCCTACGACCTGCGCAAGTCGCCCAAACCCGGCTTCCATTGCCTTGCCGTGGCGCGCATCATCGACGTTCGCGACAATACGTTCCTGACCGACGACCGTTTCGCGCCGCCGATGCTGGCCTGCCACGGGCATCCGGTCGTCTCCGGCTGGATCGAGCGCGTGATCGGCTGGGTCGACGTGCGACTGCAGGAACTCTCGCGCTATGCGGCCGATGCCAGTTCCGGCGGCGGCCTGCAGACCTTCGACTATTTCATGCTGCAGTTGCTCAATCGGCAGATCAACGTGCTGAAGCACCTGAGGCGATCGAAATACGTCCATCCGGAACAGCTCTACGTCGAGCTGCTCGGTCTGGCCGGCGAGCTTGCGACCTTCACGACATCGCGCCTTGCGGCGGAATATCCGCCCTACGACCACGACAACCTGCTGCAGACCTTCGAGCCGCTGCTGTCCGATATCCAGCGTTTCCTCAGCATCGACGTCGGCCGGGCCATCCGCCTCGACCTCACGCAGATGGCGGCGAACGCCTATGTGGCCCAGGTCGTGGATCGCAGCCTCTTCGCCAACGCGACCTTCGTCCTCGAGGTTTCGGCGAACATGCCGCTGCGCGACATCCAGATGCAGATACCGGATCTGTGCAAGGTCGGCCCCAAGAGCCGGATGCGCGAGATCGTCCTTTCGAACCTGCCCGGCATCCAGCTCGTCCAGATGCCAACGCCGCCGCGGCAGATCCGCGTGCTGACCAACCATGTCTACTTCTACCTCGACAAATCGTCCCCGCTCTGGCCCGAATTCAGTGCGGCCGCGAGCATCGGAATACATTTCTCTGGAGAATGGCCGAACCTTGAACTCGACTTGTGGGCCATCTTGGAAGAACAGCGATGAGCAAGCAGGACGACCCGTTCTCTTCGAAGAGCAATCGTACCGTCATCATCCCCAATCCAGGTGGATTGAAGCCGCCGGGCGCTCCGGGAGGTAGGTCTGCGGGGGCGCCGTCGTCCGCGCCGCCGCCGGAACGGCGTCCCCTGTTCCGGCCTCTGGACTTTTCCGACAAGGGCGCTCCGCAGCCGGACGCGCAGCCGCCCTCCCCGGCAGCCCCGTCAATGCCGGCGGACGAAGCCTGGATGCAGCCGCAGGTTCGGGCCGCCACACCCGAGCCTGCGCGCGCCAGCGCACCGGTGCCGCCCGCCGAGCGGATCCCGCTGCAAGCCGTCATCCGCGCCATCAATCCCGATATTTCCGCTGCCAACCCGATGCTCGCAGCGGCCGGTCCACTTCTTTCGCTGCTCGGCCGCCTGCCCCTGATGATCTTCGATCTGCAGCTCGACCCGCTGATGAACCACGTCGGTCATGCGATCGAATCCTTCGACCAGCGGGTCGCCGCCTCGGGGTATTCGCAGGAGCAGGCGAAGATCGGCAAATACGCCTTGTGTGCACTCGCCGACGACATTGTCCAGAACATGCCTGCCGATGGCCGTCAGGCATGGATGCAGTTCAGCATGGAGGCGCGCTATTTCGGCACGCGTAACAGCGGCGTCGGGTTCTTCGAGCATCTGAAGCGGCTGCGCGTCAATCCGTCGAGCAATTACGACCTGCTGGAGTTGATGCACGCCTGCCTGTCGCTCGGCTTCCAGGGACAGTATCGCCGGTCGGGCCGCGGGCAAGCGGAACTGGAGGCCGTTCGCAGCGACGTCTATCAGGCGCTGCGACACCTCAAGGCCCGCGACGACGGCGACATTTCTCCGCGCTGGCGCGGTCTCACCCTGAAGGCGGGACAGAGCGAGACGCGGATTCCGCTTTGGGTGGCGGCAAGCCTTGCCGGCGTTGTTCTCGTCTCGACCTTCTTCCTGTTCCGCTTTCTGCTGGACGACGACAGTCGGGCGCTCGCGGCGGATCTGAAGCAACTCGTTCCGGACGGGCAAGTCACCATCCAGCGCGATGCGATCACGCCGGCTGTCGAAGAGGTGACGCCCATCGCTCCGCCAACGCCGCCAATCCCGACGCAGCTTGAACGCATCCGAGCGGGACTTGCCAAGGAAATCGATGCCGGCGAGATGACGGTCGACCTGGACCGGGGCCAGATCGTCATCAACGTCAACAACGTCCTGCTCTTTGCCGGCGGCAAGTCCGACGTGCGTCCCGAATTCCTGCCTCTTGCCGAGCGGATCGGCGCGGCGCTCGACAAGGAACCGGGCGAAATCCTGATCATCGGCCACACGGACAATGTCCCGGTCCGGCCAACGGCTCGCTACAAGTCCAACCTGGACCTCTCACGGATGCGGGCCGAGTCTGTCAAACAGGTCCTGGAAGCGAAGATTTCCGATCCCTCGCGCATCAAGATCGAGGGCCGAGGCGATCTGGAACCGGTCGCCGACAATTCGACACCCGAAGGGCGGGCCCAGAACAGGCGTGTCGAAGTCAGAATTCCGCGCGAGGAATCGTTGCGCTGACGACTGCACTCTGACGAGCACGTGGGCCGCACCGAAGAAGAGACAACAATCGAGTCGGGGGACACATGAAGAAGTGGCTGAAACCATTGATGATTGTGCTGGGGCTTGTCGCCTTTGCCGCAGTCGTCTGGTTCGCCGGTCCTTTCATCGGATTCGGAGAGGCGCATCCTTTCGAGTCCGTCCTGGTCCGTTCGCTGGTCATTGCCGTCGCCGTTTTTCTTATCGGCGGGCTTTATGCCTATGGCTGGTGGAAGCGGCGCAAGGCAGCGCAGGCGCTCGAAGAGGCCGTTGCCGAGCCGGTCGACAGCGAAGGCGACATGCTGGCCGGGCGGATGAACGACGCGCTTACCACCTTGAAGCAGGCGAGCGGCAAGCGCGGCTATCTCTACGAACTGCCCTGGTATGTCATCATCGGTCCGCCGGGCGCCGGCAAGACCACCGCCCTCGTCAATTCCGGCTTGAAGTTTCCGCTGCGCACCGGTTCCGGACCGATGGCCATCGAGGGCGTCGGCGGCACGCGCTACTGCGACTGGTGGTTTACGGACGAGGCGGTGCTAATCGATACGGCGGGCCGCTATACGACGCAGGATTCCGATGCCTCCCGCGATGCCAAGGGGTGGCTCTCCTTCCTTCGCCTCCTGAAGCGCAACCGCCCCAAGCAGCCGATCAACGGCGCGATCGTCGCGATCAGCCTGAAAGACCTGATGACGCTGAGCAACAGCGAGATCGCCGAGCATGCCAACGCCATCCGCAAGCGTCTACTGGAGCTGCACTCGGAGTTGAAGGTCGATTTTCCGGTCTATGCGCTGTTTACGATGGCCGACCTCGTGCCCGGCTTCATGGAGTATTTCGGCAATTTCAGCGAGAGCCGCCGGCGCAAGGTCTGGGGCGCGACATTCCAGGGCGAGGACCGGAAGCGGAACCGGGTCGGCGAGGTGGCCAGCGAATTCGACGCGCTCGTCCACCGGCTGACGGAAGAACTGACCGACCGCCTGCAGGAAGAGGCGGATCCGGCCGCCCGGGCTGCGATCTTCGGCTTCCCCTCCCAGTTCGCGGCGCTGCGCGAGAAGGTCGCCGGCTTTCTCGCCGAGATCTTCGAGCCGAACCGCTACCAGACCAATGCGGCCCTGCGCGGATTCTATTTTTCGTCCGGCACGCAGGAAGGCACGCCGATCGACCAGCTTCTGGGGCGCATGGCGACCGAACTCAACATGACCAGCGCCCATCAGCGGGCGATGTCGTCCAAGGGCCGAAGCTTCTTCCTCCACGATCTGATGCGCAGCGTGATTTTCGAGGAATCCGGCCTCGTCTCGTCGGACAGATCCGCCGTCAGGCGATCGATGCTGCTGCACAACGGCGCGCTGGCTCTTGTCGCGCTCCTGACCGCCGGCATGGTCGGCCTGTGGTGGTGGAGCTTTTCCTCCAACCGCGCCCTCATCGACAATGTCGACGTCGCGGCCAATGATTTCCGCGCGGCAGCGGAAGACGACCTCTCCCAGACGACCGTTTCCGACGGCGATCTCGGCAATATCCCGGATCTGCTCAATCGTCTCGCCACCTTCCCGGTCGGCTATCACAATCGCATGTGGCCTCCCGTTGGGGAGACGTTCGGCCTCAGTCAGCGCGCCGATCTGGAGGCCTCCGCCACCAGCAGCTACCACAAGGCGCTCGAGCGGCTGTTGCGGTCGCGCCTCGTGCTGCGGTTGGAGCGGCAGATCGGCGACAATATCGACAACCCGAATTTTCTCTACGAGGCGCTCAAGGTCTACCTGATGCTTGTTGGCAGTCCCGATGTGCCAAAGGTGGACGACAAGCTGATCATCGCCTGGATGCAGCGGGACTGGGAAGAGTCTGTCTTGCCCGGCGCGGCGAATGCCGGCGTGCGAAAGCAGCTTCTGCAAAATCTTGCCGATATGCTGGAGCTTGGCGCCACGCGGCCGGCGACGCTGCAGCCGCATGCCGATCTCGTGGCGGCGGCGCGCCAGACGCTGAGGCGGCTGAGCCTTGCCGAGCGGGCCTATGCGCTGCTGAAATCCCAGTCTCTCGCCGCGCCGATCGACGATTGGTCGCTGGTCGACAAGGGCGGTCCGGATACGTCCCTCGTCTTCGAGACCGTCGACGGATCCGACATCGGCCAGCTTCAGGTGCCCCGCCTCTTCACCTATTCCGGCTTCCACGACTATTTCCTCACCGAGATGGCGGATGTCGGACAGAGCATTCTCGACGACCAGTGGGTCGTCGGCGACTACGGCGAACAGCAAGCGGTCTTCGATCGCCAGAAGAACCGGCTTGGACGGGATATCCTCGACATCTACGGCAAGGAGTTCATTGCCGCGTGGCAGGCCGTGCTGCAGAATCTTCGGTTGCGGTCCCTGACGGCGGACAAGCCGCTCTATCAGACGCTGAACGCTGTCTCGTCGGTCACGTCGCCGCTTCGCTCGCTGGTGGAATCGGTCTCGCAGGAGACAAAGCTCAACGTCGAACGTCCGGTGCCCGCCGACATCACCGGTGAGGCCAAGGCGGCGCTGGAAGAACAGGCCCTCAGCAGGGTCTACGGGCTGAAGCGTATCGGTCTCGACCTTGCGCTCAAGGCCAAGTCCAACCTGCGTGCGGGGGCCAGCGGCGAGCCCGTCTATGTGCCCGGCGCCGACATCCAGGCCTATTTCGATCCGTTCCACCGTCTGGTGGACGGCGATATCGGCCAGCGGCCCATCGATGTCCTGATCAGCAATCTCAAGGACGTCAACAACATGATGATGACCGCCGCGAACGCGCCGGCCTCCCAGGCCGCGCTCGCCGCCGGAAATCTCCAGACCCAGGTCGGCGGTCTCCGCCAGACCGCGCCGAAATTGCCGGAGCCGTTGAAGTCGATGATCAATTCCGCGGCCCGGGAATTCGAGGGCGATGCGACACGGACGTCGATCAACGATCTCAACCAGGCGCTGACGCGGGATGTGACGCAGGCCTGCCGGCGGGTGGAAAAGCTCTATCCCTTCAATTCGAGCAGCGGCGGAGAAATCTCCTTCGCCGAGTTCGCCCGCCTTTTCGGGCCCAACGGCGCGTTCGACCAGTTTTTCAACGAGCACCTTGCCGTGTTCGCCGACCTTTCGGGGAAGGACTGGGCCTGGCGCTCCGACGATCCGATCGCAAGCCAGCTGTCGCCGAAGGCTATCCGGCAGTTCCAGCAGGCGTCGGAAATCCGCGATGCCTTCTTCAGCGGCGGCAGCCAGACACCGGCCGTTCCGCTCGTGATCAGTGCGGGCAAGATGAGCGACGACATCAACATGGCGGTGCTGACCGTCGACGGTCTCCAGGCCATCGCGATGCATCTCAACAATGCGCCGACCAACGTCATCTGGCCGGCGCCGGGCAGCAACAATGTCGCCGGCGTGCATCTGGAGCCGCAACTGCCGGGCCGGACGAACGACGTCTTCGCACGGCAAGGGCCATGGGCCTTCATGCGGCTCGTGCAGTCGGCGCGGGTGTCGCAAGTGACCGCCTCCGACATGGTCGTGCGCTTCATCGTCGGCGGTCGCCAGGTGTCCTACCGCGTCAACGTGGGCTCGTCGGTCAATCCCTTCACGCTGCGTGCGCTGAAGACGTTCAGCTGCCCGACGGGGTTTTAGGCATGGCGATCGGGCTCTTCGGCAAGCTGCCCGTCAAGCGGGACTTCATTGCCATCAATATTCCGCAGCCGATCCTGGAGCCCTGGGAGAAGTGGCTGCAGCAGGCTGTGGCCGCGAGCCGGCACCAGCTCGGCAATGCCTGGCAGGACCTCTATCTCACCATGCCGATCTGGCGCTTCCGTCTGGGCCGCAAGGTGCTGGGCTCGGCCGCATGCGGCGCGATCATGCCCTCCGTCGACGGCGTCGGCCGCTTCTTTCCGCTTTCGCTTCTTGCCCTTGGCGAAGGCGAACAGGAGTTCGCGCTTCCGATGGCGGACCGGGCCGACGACTGGTTCGAAGCCGCCGAGGCGGCGATGCTGACGGCCCTCGATCAGGAGGCTCCGGCGGGCGGCGAGGCCATTCTGTCCGGCATTCCGTCGCTGCCGCCTCTTGCGCCGGCCTGGCCGCAACTGGCCGATCTCGATCAGCAGTCGGTGCGGGGTGCCCTGCTCGCCGAGGGCGAGGACGTTGAGGAGGTGTTGATGCGCCTGACGCGCGCCGATCATCTTGAGGCCAGCGCCGCGCGGAGCTATTGGTGGAGCAGCGGAGGCGACAGATTTGGGGCGATGGCGTTCTGCTGCAGCGGGCTGCCCGACCCCTATGGCTTCGTCAGCATGATGAACGGAACGGGCCAAAGCGAAGACTGACGGGCCGGATGAGCTTCACTGGACAGGCCGTTTTCCGCCGTATCGTTCTTTTCACGACGTCAACCATGATCACCAATTCCGGTCTGCTGTTGACGCTTCAGCAGTGCGATTGGTGAAATAGATTTTACGGACAGCGATCAAGAATAGCCCGAAGAAGAACGTTTCCGGCTGACGGCATTCCTTCACGGCGGATTTGTTGCCTGCAATAGAGCGCGGAACCGATGAGCATCAGACTGAGGATCGACAATTTCGACACCTTGCCGGATGGTGGTCCGCTCGACTTCACCGCCAATGCGCGGGGATTCGATTTCGGCCGGCAAGCGGGCCTCGACTGGGCGCTGCCCGATCCTCATCGATACATTTCAGGCATCCACGGCGAGGTGCGCTATCGCGACGGCGGCTACTGGCTGACCGACGTCTCGCGCAACGGCACCTACGTCAATGGCGCGCAGGACCGCGTGAAGAGCCCCTACAGGCTGCGCGACGGCGACAAGCTGGTCGTCGGCAACTACGTCATTGCCGTGGAGATCTCCGAGGAGGACAGCGCCGGAGATGCCGGAGGGGACTATGTTCCCTCGGTGGCTCCACCGCCGGGAAGCGCGCATCATGCGGGCGATCTCGACTGGGATTTTGCAGGTCCGGAAGCGGCGCAACCGATGCCGTATCAGCCGATGCCGTATCAGCCAATGCCACAGCCCGCGCAACATCGGCCCATGCCGCCGCCTGTGCAGCCGCAGACGCCCGGCGACGCCCTGAACGATCATCTGGCCTTCGGCAAGCCGATCCCCTCGCCTGCGGCCGAGCCGGCATCCGCAGCCGCACCTGCCGCCGCCCAGGGGTTTGGATGGGATGTCTCACTGCCGCCATCCTCAAAGCCTGCCGGGTCATCGGCAATGCCTTCGCCGGCGATCGACGCAGCGGCGCTTTGGGATGACAAGTCGCTCGGCAGGCCGATGTCCGCGGCGCCGGCCATGCCGATGCCGGCCCGTCCTGTCCCGGTCAATCCCGTGCCTGTGGAGTCGGCCGCGGTCGAGCCCCCCGGGCGGCCCCTGCCCGCCGCGCCGCCGCCGGCGATACGACCGGGATCAGCCGGTTCCGCGAACCGCTCCGGCTCGGATTTCATCGCGGTCTTTTGCCAGAGCGCCGGAATTCCTCCCGACGTCTTTGCATCGCGCGAGCCCGACGACGTCGCCAGAGAACTGGGCGAGGCCTTCGCGGTGATGACCAACCGCATGATCGCGCTGCTGCGCGCCCGCGCGGCGGCAAAGACCGTGGTCAAGAGTTCGTCGCGGACCATGGTGCGGCCGACCGACAACAATGCGCTCAAGTTCTCGCCGGACGCGGCCTTTGCGTTCAAGCTGATGTTCGGGCTGGAGTCGCGTGCCTATCTCGGCCTCGTCGACAGCTTCAACGAAGGCTTCTCCGATATCGAGAAGCACGAGTTCGCCACCTTCGAGGCGATGCAGAAGGCGCTTGCCCGGTTGCTGGAAGATGTGGCGCCGGACGCGATCGAGCAGGACGTGCAGGCCTCGACCTTCGCCAACAAGAAGGCCAAGGCGTGGGAGCTTTTCGTCAGCCGATGGGAAGCCAAGAGCGAAATGGGCGACAACGGCATCCTCGATGCCTATCTCGCCTACTTCCGCGACTTCTATGACGAGTCGAACGGCCGTTGAGACCGTTCGATAGCGGTCAGGCAACCTCGTAGGTGAAGGCGCCGTCGTCGGCCATGCCTACGTGGATGCTTTCGAATTCTTCCTTTTCCAGCGATTTCGCCAGAATGCGCCGCGCAAGCTGCGGCAGCAGCGTGTTGGTGATGATGTTGTCGATCATGCGTCCGCCGGAGTCGGGGTCGTTGCACTGGCTGACGATATGGTCGACGACCGTATCGTCATAGACGAACCCGGCGGAATGATTGTCCGCCACCCGCTTGCCTATGCGGTTGAGTTGCAGGCGGACGATGCCGGACAGCATGTCCTGTGACAGCGGGAAATACGGGATCGTGACGATGCGCCCGATCAGCGCGGGCGGGAAGACCTCCAGCAGATAGGGGCGCAGCGCCGCGTTGAGCTCTTCCGGCTCCGGCCGCGTCTCGCCGGCCTCGGCCATATGCATGATCACCTCGGTGCCGACATTGGAGGTGAGGATGATCAGCGTGTTCTTGAAGTCGATCAGCCGGCCGGTGCCGTCCTCCATCTGGCCCTTATCGAAGACCTGGAAGAACATCTCGTGGACGTCGGGATGCGCCTTCTCGACCTCGTCGAGTAGCACGACGCTGTAGGGCTTGCGGCGCACAGCCTCGGTCAGCCGCCCTCCTTCGCCATAACCGACGTAGCCGGGAGGCGCGCCCTTCAGGGTGGAGACCGTGTGTGCCTCCTGAAACTCCGACATGTTGATCGTGATGACGTTCTGTTCGCCGCCATAGAGCGCCTCGGCGAGCGCGAGCGCCGTCTCGGTCTTGCCGACGCCGGACGGACCGCAGAGCATGAAAACGCCAATCGGCTTGTTCGGGTTGTCGAGCTTGGCGCGGTTCGTCTCGATGCGCTTGGCAATCATCTCAAGGCCATGCGACTGGCCGACAACGCGCTTGCCGAGGATTTCCGGCAGGCGCATCACGGCCTCGACCTCATCCATGGCCATGCGCCCGACGGGGATGCCGGTCCAGTCGGAAACGACGGAGGCGACGGCCTGATCGTCGACATGCGGATAGATCATGCGCGTTTCCGGCGAGATGGTGCCGAGTTCCGTCACGCGGGCCTTCAGATCGGACAGGGAAACGGCCGGCGCGGGCTGCTCCTCGGTCTCTTCGTCGGCGGCACCGTCCTTTGCCCGGGCGGCGGCGATCGATTCCCGCATTTGCAGGATCTCGGTGACGATTGCCCGTTCCTTCTCCCAGTGGCTCTCCAGTTCCTTCAACGAATTTTCCGCGTCTTCGATCTCCTGCGAAAGGACAGCGATCCGGCTCTCGTCGGCGCCGCCGATGTCGCTTTCGCGTTCCTGCGCTTCGCGTTCCTTCGTCTTGGCGCGGATGCGCTCGCGCAGGTCCTCGATTGCGGCCGGCGTCGTGCTCTGGCTGATGGCAACGCGGGCACAGGCCGTATCCAGCAGGCTGACGGCCTTGTCCGGCAGTTGCCGCGCAGGGATGTAGCGGTGGGACAGCTGCACCGCCGCGACGATCGCCTCGTCGGAGATGCGCACGTTGTGATGCTTTTCCATTGGCCCCAGAATGCCGCGCAGCATGTTGCAGCAAACCTCGACGGACGGCTCGCCCACCTGAACCGGCTGGAAGCGCCGCGTCAGCGCCGGGTCCTTCTCGAAATACTGGCGATATTCGGACCATGTCGTCGCGCCGATGGTGCGAAGCGTGCCGCGCGCCAAGGCTGGCTTCAGCAGATTCGCCGCATCGCCCGTCCCCTGCGCCCCGCCGGCGCCGATCAGCGTGTGGGCCTCGTCGATGAACAGGATGATCGGAACCGGTGAGGCCTGGACCTCGTCGATGACCTGGCGCAGGCGCTGTTCGAATTCGCCCTTCATCGAGGCACCGGCCTGGAGCAGGCCGACATCGAGCACGTAGAGCTTCACGCCCTGGAGCTTGGGCGGCACGTCGCCGGACGCAAGGCGCTGGGCAAAGCCCTCCACCACCGCCGTCTTGCCGACGCCCGCCTCGCCGACGAGGATCGGATTGTTCTGCCGCCTGCGCATGAGCACGTCGATCAGTTGGCGGATTTCCTCGTCGCGGCCGACGATCGCATCCATCTCGCCCTTGGCAGCAACGCCCGTCCAGTCCTGGCAGAAGCGGTCGAGGGCTGTCGTTCCGCGCGCGCCGGGGGCTGCGGCGGTTGCGTCGCCGGACGGCTGTCCGGCCAGTCCGGAGCCGTCCATGGGGCGCAGGTTGTCTTCCTTGGAGCCGGCCCAGATTTTCCCCGCGCCCTCGGCCAGCTTGTCGGCATCGATGGTCAGGAAGGACTTGGATATCTGCCCGAGGGCACGGCGAAGGTCGGTGGACTTCAGGGCTGCGACGAGAAGATGGCCGCTGCGGATCTGGGTCTCGCCGAAGAGCAGGGTCGCATAGTGCCAACCGCGGTCGAGCAGATCGGCGATCTGGTTGGAAACGCCGGGCATCTCCGTCTCGTTCTTGCGGAAGCCGCCGACGATATCGGTGAGGTCCTTCAGCAGCGTTGCCCGATCGACCTTGAAATGATCGAGCGACAGCACGAAGTCGGACTCGTCCTCCTGCACGAGCTGCAAAAGCCAGTGGGCCAGTTCGATGTTGCGGTTCCCCGCGCCTTTCGCCAGGCGAAATGCTTTCAGGAAGGCGTCGTAGCCGACCCGGTTGAGCTTGCCGGTGACGGTCTCCAGACTGATCTCGCTCATGCGCGCATTCCCCCCGTTTCCGCGCGCGCATGCGGCTGAAAGCGCGCATCGCGGCGATAGACCGTTTCGTCGGCCTTGCTGTCCGGTGCGACCCAGGCGGTCCAGCCCAGGCGCCCGCTCTTTCCGAGCACGGTGGCCGGCGCCAGTGTCTGGCGCAGGGCAAGCTCGACCTCGTATTCGAACCGAAATCCGATGTAGTGAAAGACCAGATCGGCAAAGGCGTCATAGTTGGCGCCGGACGGCAGGAACGACAGATACTGCTCCAGATCCTTTGCCCGGATCGAAATGCGGAACTTGTCGTTGATGCTGTGGACGCGGCAGCCGATCAGCGCATTGACCCCAAGCTGGCCGCCGTTGCGGCCGAGGCTGAGGCGGTCCTCCGGTTCGAACATCAGCCAGGTCCCGATCCGCTCCTCGATCTCGACGTCGACGTCAAACAGGCCCTGGATGAGGGACGACAGGCGGGACGCGCTCTTGACCGCCGAGCCAGTGAGGCCGGCGTATTCGAGCTTGGCCAGATCGGGCAGATCGCCGCGATCGGAGAGAGCGGGTGTTCCGATGCCGATCGTCGAGCCGACAAAGGATCTGAAACGGTCGTCTGTCGGCCGGTCATACTGTGCCGAGGGCCGGGCGTCGGACCAGACACGGAAGAAGAGCTGCAGGAACCGGGTGTTGAAGATATCCAGGAACCGGGCAAAGGCCGGGTCGTTCTGCAGCCACCAGGAATAAGCCTCCGCCGTCATCGACAGGGGCATGGCGCCTTGCGGTCCGAGCAGTCCCAGAAAGCGGACGATCAGCCGGAGCCTGCCGTGCTTGTCGTAGTCCACGGAGGAGATGTTCGAGCTGGCAAACTCGAAATAGGGATCCTGGCCGAGGCTGACGATTTCCTCGGCGAGTGTCGCGTTGTCGCCGATGCGGGGTTTGCCCGGATAGCTGCGCTCGATCAGCCGCAGCACGGCCAACAGGTCGTGGCCGGCAGGATTGTCGATGAGGTCGCTTTCGAGGGTCACAGGACGCCTCTCATGCCGTTACGCGGCTCCCAGCGCATGATCACGCCGCGTTGCAGGGAGCGGATCACGGTCTGGGTAAAGCTGTTGATCGAAGTATATTCCTGGAAGAACTGGTCGAGGATCATTCCGATCAGGAAGACGCCGCTGCCCTCGAAGGCCTTCTCGTCGAAAGTGAGCGTGACCTCGATGCCGCGGGCGGCGTTGAAGCCACTCGACTGGCGCAGCAGGCGGGTCACCGGCCGGGCGGCAATGCTGACAATGCCGCGCATCTGCCGTTCCGTAGTCGCGTCGGACAGGTCGGCGAAGATCGCCAGCAGTTCGCGCAAGGCCCCTGCCCCGTCCTTTGCCGAGCGGTCCACCAGTCCGAGGTGATTGAAGCTCAGCGCGTTGATCAGCTTCCATAGAACCGCGCCGGACGGTTCGTCGGTCTTTCGGTGCCGCTCGATATAGGAGAGCGACTCCCGCGGCGCGGTCGGCTTGACGATGCAATTGAGCGGCAGGGTCGTGTTGTCGACCAGATAGAAATCGGCCCCGGATTCCCCGGTGGGCAGGAATTCCGGCAGATGACGGTTCGAACAGATCGCCCGGGCGCTGATTTCCTTGATCTTCTCCAACGACTTGAGGCCGGTCGGCTCGGTCAGGGACAGGAACGTCTCGGTGCCGATATAGCGGGCGACCATGCCGGTCCGCCGTTCGCCGCTGCCTCTGCGGCGCGGCAGGCGGCGCAGCGAATAATAGAGGACCTCGTCGACGGGATTGGCCGTCGGCGGCGCCGAATAGAGCTGGTAGACGGGCACGCGCCGGTCGGCGGTCTGGTAATGGGCGTGAATGTCGAGGACGCGGTGGATCTCGAAGTCGATGGGCCGGCTGCGCTCGGGGATGAGGTGAAGCTCGTGGTCGGCATCGCGCACGGGAACGCGGCTGCACTGCAACTCGAACAGGTTGACCACCGGCACCGCGTAGAGTCGGAAACAGTCCTCGTTGACGATCGAGGCAAGGCGCGGGACGCTTTCGCTGAACTCGAACAGAATGTCGACCGACGCCGCTGGAATCCGGCTGAAGATCCGGTCGAGACCGACGAGGCGAAAGCCGAGGAACTTCTCCGGCATGACGAAGAATTCCTTCAGCAGCCGAAAGCCGGAGAAGGATTGATGGTTGGACGGGAAAAGCCGCTCCTCATCGGACATGCCGATGCGCTGGAGCATTTGCGCCGGAGCGCGCAGGAAATGCGGTTCGCCATTCCCGTCGAGATAGCGGAACGTGATGCCCCGGCATCGCGCGAACAGTTGTTCGAGGATGACCACGGCATCGGACGTGCTTGCCCGCAGGTAGACGGGCAGCTCGGCGATGGCGCATCCCGACAGCGGAAACTTCGCGTCGTCCTTCGCCTCGCGCTCCTGCCCCACAGGCGTGGAGCGCCGCCGCAACGTGATGGCCAGTCCGGCGGCCGTCTCGCGGTCGGCGTCGAGCTTCAGTTCCTGGAGCGGTGTCGCGGTCTGGAAGTAATGGGCGCGCTCCAGATGCAGCGGCCAGACCCGGAGATCGTGCGCAAGCCGGAACCGGCAGGAGATCCGCCGCGAGCGTTCGACATAGGTGGCATCGACGTAGGAGCCCGCCTTGAAGACCGGGCCCTTGGCGAGATTCTGATCCTCGAAGGCTGGCTTTGCCTCGATGATGGACGCTGACGGGACAGGCGACAGGAGATCGGGAACAACACGGTCGAGGAGCGCTTCGGCGAAGGTGCCGAATTCGCTCTTGATCTTGAGCTGGACCCGCGCGGCGAGGAAGGCGCAGCCTTCCAGAAGACCGGCGATGGCGGGATCCGTGCTGCCTTCGACAAGGCCGCCCAGCCGTTCCGCGACGCCTGGAAATTCCTCCGCGAATTCTCCGGCGCGCTCGTAGAGGAGTTTCAATTCGCGGTCGTAGAGTTCCAGAAACTCCCGATTCATCGCACCGCCGTCGCACTGGAGATGTGAATCTTGCCTGCCCCGACATCGATGTCGGCGACAAACTCAAGCGGTATGTCGTAGGGCGTGCTGATGAGGTCGGCCTCGACATGCAGGCGGACGGTCTGATTGCGGTCGTCGATGTCCGGCGTCTCGCGCACGGTGATCGACCCCGGGCGCAACCGCGGTTCATATGCAGAGAGTGTCTGGACCAGTCTCTGGCGTATCTTTTCCAGAGAACCCGCATCCTCTCCAAGCCGGGCCAAAGATGGCGCGCCATAGTTCAGAACAGATTTGCGGACGTTGGGAAAGTCGCCAAGGGGCGAGATCGCGTCGAAATTGACTGTGTTGATCAGCGCCGCCAGATCCTTCATCAGGTCGTCGCGCAATTCCCGTTCGTCGGGGCGACGCGCGTCCTGCGACCAGCGACCGCGAATGATCTTTTCGCCGCCTTCCCGGGCGCTATCCATCTTGCGGGAATCCCTCGCCGAGAAGGCCTTGCGAAACGCCATCATCAACGGCGGAGCAGAAGAGGCCGGCCTGTCTTCCATCGGAAGCCTCGGGACGTTCGGATTCGATTATTGCCGGGGCGATGCGCCCCGGCAGGAGGATGATGCGAACACGACAGTCTCACCTGCGGGCCGACGGCCGGCGGCTCCGGCCGGCCGTGCGCTGGCGATAGGCATCGCGGCATCGGTCACGGTCGCCGGCACCGAAAAATGCCGATCACCCCCGCGAACTACAATGCGACATTGGCCTGAATGTCCCAGGCAAATTCGGGCTTGGCGCCTTCGCCGCCCGCCTCGGTCTGCTCGGTGTACTTGAGCTTGACCTTGGCAAATCCCAGGGAGATCGTCTCTGTCAGGCGATCCTCTCCACCCGAGCCACCTGTGCTGTAGCTCGTGATGATGACGTCGGTCAGTTTGACAACAAGATAATCCAGCGGTTTCTTGCCGCCAGCCTTGCGAACGACGAGCTCGGCATCGGGAAAATGCTTGCCGCTGGCGCCGTTCATCATGATCGGCGGCGAGGACATGTCGATATATTTCGTAATGGAGAGATCCTGGAAATTGGCCTTTCCGGAGCCGCCGCCGCCGCCATACTGGAACGAGCCTGCCTGCGACAGCCCCCAGCTCCAGGCCAACACGTCGATCCATTTCTTATGTTTTTCGTCTTTCGACTCGCCATCCACATCGCCAAGCTTCAAGAAAATATCGACGGCCATTGCCTATCTCCCTCTGAATTCTAGATCGGATTCAACAGTTTGCCCCGATTGTGCGTCGAGCTGCGCAACTCGGTTTTCCGGCCCGCCGCTTCCTCCGGCGGCGGGTCAGTTCGCGGTTTCGTCTGTTGTCAGGACTGCGGCAGTCGCGACACCAGACTGAGGCTGATATCCATTCCTTCCAGCTGATAGTGCGGCCGCAGGCTGAAGGTCGCGGAATAGTAGCCCGGATCCTCCTCGTTCTCGACGACGGTCACCTTGGCGGCGGCCAGGGGCCTGCGCGCCTTGGCCGCCTCGGAGACCATGCCCGGGTTCGGCTCGATGTAGCCGCTGATCCAGTCCTGGAGCCACATCTCCAGCTCCGGGCCTTCCTTCGTGCTGCCAACCTTGTCGCGCACCATGCACTTGAGATAGTGGGCGAAACGGCTGACCGCGAACATGTAGGGAATGCGCGAGGACAACTTGTCGGACGCCGTGTCCTCCGCCGTCCGGTAGGTCTTGGGCTTGTAGACGGACTGGGCGCCAATGAAGGTCGCCTGGTCCGTGTTCTTGCGATGGATCAGCGGTAACAGGCCGGCGTTGGAGAGTTCGGCCTCGCGCCGATCGGTGATTGCGATTTCGGTCGGGCACTTCAGGTCGATGTCGCCATCGTCCGTCGGGAAGGTGTGCGTCGGCAGATTTTCCACCGTGCCGCCCGTTTCCACGCCGCGAATCTGCACCGTCCAGCCGCTCTCCTTGTAGGCGCGGTTGATGTTCGTCGCCATGGCATAGGCGGCGTTCATCCAGCCGTATTTCTCGCCCGTATGGCCGTCGGTCTCCTCCTCGAAGGCGAATTCTTCGACCGGATTGGTCTTGGCGCCGTAAGGGGTGCGCGACAGCACGCGCGGCATGCAAAGCGCCAGATAGCGGGCATCCTCGGAATCGCGCAGCGATTTCCAGGCGGCATATTCCGGCGTGTCGAAGAGCTTGCTGACATCGCGGGGGTTCATGAGTTCCGTCCAGGAATCCATGCCCATCAGCGAAGGGGCGGCCGCGGCGAAGAAGGGCGCGTGCGCGGTTGCCGCGATCTTTCCCATGTCGCGCATAAGCTGAATGTCGGGCGGCGAGTGATCGAAATAATAGTCGCCGATCAGGCAGCCGTAGGGCTGGCCGCCCATCGAGCCGAACTCTTCCTCGTAGATCTTCTTGAAGACTGGGCTCTGATCGAAGCGGGCCGCGGGGTAGCGGCTGAGTTCGCGGCGAAGCTCGTCCTTGCCGACATTCAAGACCCGGATTTTCAGCGTCGCGTCGGTCTCCGAATTCATCACAAGATGATTGAGTCCGCGCCAGGCGCTTTCCAGGCTCTGGAATTCGGGCGCGTGGATAACCTCGTTCAGCTGCTCGCTCAGCATCCTATCCAGCCGCGCGATCATTTCATCGAGCGTATCGACGACCTCGCCCTTCACCAGGGTATCGTCCTGCAGCGCCTGCTCCACCAGCGTATTGATCGCGGCCTCGACCTCAGTGGCCTGGCGCTCGCTGCGCGGCTTGAAGGTGCCTTTCAGCACCGACGCGAATTCGTCCGGATCTCGGGTCGTCTCTGCGGTCGTGGCCGCAGTCCCTTGCACTTCCGTCGCCATGTTCGCCCTCTTCTCAATTCTGTCGCTTCGACATGGGCCTGCCGCCACGGATTACCGGGCCGGCCTCTTTGCCATCATTCCCCGTCTTCGACCGGCGCAGCGGTCTTCGCCCTGTCGCTCAGCGCGCGCAGCAGGTCCTTATCGCTCAGGAGTTCCTGCAGCTTCTGCTCGGCCTGGACCTTGCCGTCCATGTATCTCTGGAGATGCGCGAGCTGCTCGCGGGCGGCCAGCAATTTGGCGAGGGACGGAATCTGCCGGGCAACCGCTGCGGGCTCCAGATCGGCCATCTTCTCGAATTTCAGCTTCACGGAAAGCTTGTCGCCGCCATCGCCGCCGAGCTTGTTGGCCACCTTGAAGGTGGTGCCGGGCTGAACGCTCTTCATGTAGTCGTCGATGTTGTCCATATCGACGTTGGAAAGCTTGCGGTCCGCGATCGGTGGCTTCTCGACCTCGGATGCATTTCCAGACAGATCGGAAAGAACGCCCATGATGAACGGCAGTTCGATCTGGCGGTCACCCTCTTCCGGCCCCTTGTAGGAAATCTGTACGCGAGGTGGACGATTGCGCTTGATGAATTCCTGGCTCCCCTTGGCCATTCTACTTCTCCCCGCTGGTCATGCCGATGCGATGCCGAATGGATCGCCCTGATTTCGTCGGATCATATTCCGAGAGATTGCCTTCACCTCCAAGACATTCGACAACGGCCATCGAATGATCGTTTCTGTTTTCTTAATCTGGAGTGCCGGAAGCGCGGCTTCGGAAACTTAAAAGAAAGACGTCGTAAAAAATCAAAACAGACATCGAATTAAATGGTTGGCCGGACTATACTACTCCCGCAGCAATTCTGCCAGTATTGATTTGAACTCCTGCCCCGTGAAGCCTCGCGCCTTGGCGAGAAGCATCGGCACCGGGCTCGACGGCTCGGCCGCGCGAAAATATGTCTCGACGGTTTTCATCAGTGCCAGCACCTCCGCTCGCGAGTTGGCGCTGTAGATTCGCGGTTCCACGTCCGCCGTCTCCGGCAATGCTTCTCCGGCAATTTTTTCGGTCAACTCACGCAGACGCGCGATATCGAGTTGCAGCTCGCTGCCGTCGCCCAGCCGGATCTTTGTCTGCTCGATGGCGTCCGGCATGAGCGCCGTCAGAGCCTCGATGAGCGGCCGTCCGATCAGATCAGCTGCCTGATGCGTGAGGAGCAGCGCCGGATTGGACGGTTCCCTCGTTGCAAAGTAGTCGACGACGGCCTTCATCGCCGACTTGGCATCGGCCAACGACGCGATGTCGCCGACTGGAGGCGCGGCAGAAACTGATGCAGGGGCCGGCTGGCCGGATGCCGCCGCTTCGTCGCCGCCGGCTGGTGCCCCATCCGTCGGCTCCGCGCCCTCCGGGACGATTTCGCCGGGCTGATCCGGGATTGTCTGGTGTTGCTCGATCAGCAGCACGATCTTGCTCAGGACGTCGACGATCTTGTCGAAATTGGGCGCCGTCGCGGGGCCTGCCGCGGCGAGGAAGATGTTGTAGATGGATTTCAGGCTGGCGATCAGTTCGAGCGCCGTCGCCCTCGATTCAAGCAGCGCGTCGCGATTGTCCGACGAGGCAAGCGCCGTCTGGAGCGCGCCGGCGTCGAGGACGCTTTCATCCTCCTTGGGCCTGGCTGCGCCGGAGGCAAAAAGCTCATAGCGCAGGTAGATCGGTCCGGCGCGATTGTCACGGCAAAGGACCGCGTATTGCAGCGGCATGACCGTCGTTCGAGGGTCTTCCAGCATGCCGATGGCGCCGGCGCGTTCGGCGAAGTCATCCTCCGGCGAACTCGGGTGCACGCTCTCCCAATGCTCCTTCAGGAGCATGTCGATGGCCTGGATGCTCTCCGAAAAGGCCTTGAGGTTTCCGGCGACGGCCTGGATGCGAGCTTCGAGGCTGAGGAGCCGAAGATCCTTCGTTTCCTGCAGAAATTCGCCGATCTTTGCCACGTGACCGCGCACATCGATCGCCTTGCGATCGATGTCGAAGAATGACCTGACATCGAGCGTGGCGGTCAGAAGCGCGAGGAACTGGCTGAACTCCGGATCGCCTTGCGCGGCGAGATCCGGGCCACAAGGCGCGCCTGCCGAAATCGGCTCTGTGATGGTCGCGTAGCGCATCGGGAATTGAGCACCCTGTGAAGAAATCGCCGGAGACCGATTTCGATTCGAAATATATTCTTTTGATTCAGTGCAAGGCAGGCTCCATTGGAACAGTCTCGCTGTCAATATTCGGGCACGAAATGAGTTAAATACCCGTTCCACCGATCTGGAAAGACGGCTCAGGACCGGAAAACGCCGCGTCGATCCGGAAATATTTGTGAAGGCAGTGTCATGATACGCGAAATTCGGAGACCTGTTGCCGAAGCTCTTGTTATTCATCACGGACGGGTGCCGGTCCTCCCGGCTTGTCAGTCACCGGAAATGAACGCATGATCCGGCCCCGGCGGGTCGTGCCGAGCCGTGAAGCTACCGGGCCGGCACCGAGTTCTTGCAGGTCGGTGGCCTTGCCCGCTCCGGGCCAGTTCCGGCCGCGGGGATGCAGGTCCGGGGGCTTGACCGCCGGCCCAAGTCGTTTTGCCAGAAGCATGGACCAGCGTTAGACTTCATCGTCATTTGCAGATCAGCCCATCCTCCATCACGCTTCCCGGATGTCTTGACCTGACGACAAGCCGCAATCATCACGGAATTTCGCCATGGCCAGTCGAATGAGGCAGGAAAACCAGTTCGCGCGCCTCACGACGCAACTCGGACCCAACGACTTCGTGGTCGTGCGGTTCGATGGCACCGAGGGGCTGAACGAGCTATTCGAGTTCCGGATCGAAGCGCTCTGCGAGAAAGAGAATTTTGACTTCGACAAGCTGATCGGCACGAATTGCACGCTCCGGATCGAGCGTGGCGACGAGGGACCGCGCTATTTCGACGGGATTCTGGTGGGTGCCAGCTGGCTCGGCCGGCATGACGACGCCCATGCCTACCGGCTGATCCTCAGGCCGTGGATCTGGATTCTGGGCCGGACGACGACATGCCGGATCTTCAAGGACATGACCGTCCCGGACATCGTGGAGGCCGTGCTTCAGGAGAAGATTTCCGGGCAGCTGGACCTCAACCTGTCGAAGAGCTATCCGACGCTGGAATACTGCGTCCAGTACCGGGAGTCGGACCTCGACTTCGTCCGCCGGCTGCTTGAGGAATACGGCGTCTCCTTCCACTTCAAGCATGAACCCGGCGAGCACACGCTCGTCCTCGTCGACAGCAACAGCGCCTACAAGCCGATCAACGGAGGCAGCAGGCCCTATCGCGTCGACCTCAACGTGACCGACCGAGACGGCGAATTCATCACCGAGTGGCTGCCCGGACGGGCACTGACCGCAGGCAAGGTCGCGTATAACGACTACAATTTCAAAACGCCGACGCGGCGCATGCTGGCCGAGAAGGCCACCTCCAATGGCTATGCCCATGGCGACATGGAGCTCTACGACTATCCGGGCCGCCATGAGGATACGGGCAAAGGCCAGCCGCTCGCCGAACATCGTCTCGACGCCGAGGTGTCGCGCGACAAGCGGATCGCCGCAGGCGGCACCTGCATCAGCGCCTGCCCCGGGCAGGTCCTGACGCTGAAGCAGCACCCCAACGATGCGCAGAATGGCGACTACCTGATCCTTCACGCGGAGCATTCCGTCGACGTCGCCGGCTACCGGTCGGGTACGTCTGCGACCGCGCTTCACGGCAGCTACGAACTGATCGCGTCGGACCAGCCCGTCGCGCCGCCGCTTGCGACGGAACGGCCGCGCATCTACGGCGTCCAGAGTGCGCGCGTGACCGGCAGCGGCGAGATCGACGTCGACGAATACGGGCGCATTCTCTGTCTCTTCTTCTGGGATCGCGATCAGACGACATCGATGCGGTGCCGCGTCGCGCAGTCCTGGGCGGGCCAGAACTGGGGCAGCGTCTTCATTCCGCGCGTTGGCATGGAGGTGCTGGTGCAGTATCTCGACGGCGACCCCGACCGTCCTGTCGTGGTCGGCGCGGTCTACAATGCCGACAACATGCCTCCTTACGACTTGCCGGGGGAAAAGAACATCGCCGGGGTCAAGTCCAACAGCACGACCGGTGGCGGCGGCTACAACGAACTCATCTTCGACGACACGGCCGGCAATGAACTTGTCCGCGGACATGCCCAGAAGGACATGGAGACCAGGATCGAGAATGACGAGCGGCGGGAGATCGGCAACGATCAGACGCTGACTATCGACGGTTTCCGCAAGACCAAAATTGACAGGAGCGACGATCTGAAGATCACGCAGTCGCTGAAAATCGAAGCCGGAACGTCGGTGGAGATCGTCTGCGGCCAGAGCAAGATCAAGATGACGCCCGCCGACATCACGATCGAGTCGATCAATATCACCGTCAAGGCGAACGGAATGCTGAACACACAGGGGACCATGGCCGAGCATAAGGCATCCGGCCCGATGACGATCAAGGGCGCGGTGGTCCTGATCAACTGACGGTCCGGAGCGTTTTTTCGATTGGGTCGAAGGGCCGGATCGGACGAATGCACGTCGGATCGAGACAAGAACGAACCAAAACGCCGGGGACGGGCAGAATGGCAACGGGACTTCGTTTCAATAGCGCAGCGGACGTCTTCAAGGCATTTCCGACGGTGTCCGAAGACATATTGACGCCGCCGGCGGACGTTTCTCCGCTGGACTATCTGCGCGGTCTCGGCGCGAGCGCCACTCCCGAGGAAGCAATCACCTTCTGCGCCTACCTGCTGCCTCGGCGCGAGGCCGTCTGGTGGGCCTGCCAGTGCATCATGGCCTTTCCCGCCCTTCAGGGCCCGAATGACGGTCCGCTCCTGGAATTGACCGAGCGCTGGGTTCGCGATCCCGACGAGGAGACCCGTACGGCCTGCATGGAGGCCGCGTCCAAGGTTCAGCCGATGACGCCGGCAGGATGGGCCGCGATGGCGGTTGCCTGGACCGGCAACATGACCGCGAATGCGGAGTTCCCGATGCAGGCACCCGATCATCTGACGGCGAAGGCCGTGAATGTCGCCATTCTCGGGACGCTGGCGGGCGTGCCTGCGAGCGAGCGCTCGCAGACACTCTCCGCGTTTCTTGACGGCGGGATCATGCTTGCGACACGCAAGGAGGCGTGAAACGGCCCGCCGCTAGGCCAGCGGCCGGCAGGACTCCCGGACAACCAGTGGGCACTCCACGAGGTGCTGCTTCGCGGGACGGCCAGCGAAGCTCTTCATGCCCGCAATCAGGTCCACGGCCATCTCCCCCATCCGGAAATAGGGCAGCGCAACGGTCGTCAGCCGCGGGCGAAGGATCGCGGAAAAGATCGGCAGGTCGTCGAAGCCGATCACCGACAGGTCGTCCGGCACGGTCAGGCCGTGTTCCGACGCGGCCGCATAGATCTGGACGGCCAGCATGTCGTTGCCACAAATGATCGCTGTCGGTCGATCTGGTCTTGAGAGCAGACGCTTGGCGGCCTCGTAGGCGACGAAAGTCTCGTCCGGGAACGGCCCGACGGCGCCCCTTTCCAGCAGGCTCTCATCGAAGTTCGCACCCGCTTCGGCAAAGGCGCGGAGCATACCCCGGTGGCGCAGGCCGGTCGCCCGTATGGCCTCATGCAGTGAGACGACGCCGATCCGCCGGTGACCGAGCTGGAGAAGATGCTTTGCCTGGGTATAGCCCCCCTCTTCATCGTCCGGCAGGACGGTGTCGAAGCGGTTGTCGGCGGCAAAGCAGTTCACCATCACGAGCGGCTTGTCGAACCCCTCGGGGGATACGTCATATTCGCGGTGAAACATGGTGGCGACGATGGCCGCACCGACCTTGTGGGACCGGAATGTCCGCCAGTAGCCGGCCTCGATCTGGCGGTCTCCCTCCGTATTGGCGATCAGGAGCGTGCGGCCCTCCTTGCGCAAGGCGGACTGGACGCCGCGCACGATCTCGACCGAATACGGCGTCGTGGCGACGACGTCCGTCATCAATCCGACGACCTCGGACGTTGCTGTGCGCATCATCCGGGCGGCGAGATTGGGAACGTAGTTGAGGCGCTCGATCTCCTTGCGAACGAGCTCACGCGTTTCGGGCGTCACAGCCGGATCATCGTTGACCACCCGCGATACGGTCTTCGGCGACACGCCGGCGCTACGCGCGACATCCCTGAGCGTTACCACGTCTCCCATTCCCCTTTTGACCGGAACTTCTTGTCGCAGTTCCGGCTTTATCCCCGTCCAGCCACCCAAAACCGGCGGCGGGCCGGACAACGCGGCCGCCTGGCTTGCCGGTACAACCTGCCCTGTGGCGCACCATGGCTGCAACGTGACTTTTTGTTAAGGTGCCAAACACCTGCCGGACAAATAAATTAAGTCCACGAAAGTGCCGGAACGGCAGAAGAAAACAATGCGGGAGGAAGCTCAGATGTCTGGCTATTCAATGCGCGGGCTCGTTGCAGCCTGTGCGATCCTTGGGGCAACGCTTGCCGCACACGCCGAAGACGCCGTCCGAGTGGGCGTCCTGAAATTCGGTACCGTCAACTGGGAGATGGATGTCATCAAGACCCACGAACTCGACAAGAAGCATGGATTCGATCTCCAGCTTGTCGAGACCGCCAACAACGAAGCGACGAAGATCGGGCTTGAAGGCGGCAGCGTCGATCTCATCGTCAGCGACTGGCTCTGGGTCTCCCGTCAGCGGACGGAAGGCGGCGATCTGACCTTCGTTCCATTCTCATCCTCGGTCGGGGCCGTCATGGTTCCTCCCGATTCGGCAGCCGCCAACCTTGGCGACCTGAAGGGCAAGAAGATCGGCGTTGCGGGCGGACCGCTGGACAAGAACTGGCTCATGATCCAGGCCGTCGCCAAGAAGGACCACGGTATCGACCTTGCCAGGGATGCCGAGCCCGTGTTCGGCGCTCCGCCGCTGCTGGCGGAAAAGATCCAGCAGGGCGAGCTCGATGCGGTGCTCAACTTCTGGCACTACTGCGCCAAGCTGGAGGCCATGGGCTACAAGCGTCTCTACAGCGGCGCCGATGCCGCCGAGGCTCTTGGCGCAGCGGGCGATGTCGCCGCCATCGGCTACGTCTTCCACGACAAGTTCGCCAACGAGCACGAAGCCGCGATGAAGGGCTTCGTCGCGGCCTCGCGCGAGGCCAAGGAAATCATGAAGACCAGCGACGAGGAATGGGAGCGCCTGCGTCCGGTGATCAAGCCGAAGGACGACAAGGAACTCGCGGCGCTTCGCCAGCGATTCCGCGAGGGCATTCCGGAACGGCCTCTGCCCGAGGAAGTCGCGAACGCCCGCAAGATCTACCAGCTGATGGCCGAGCTTGGCGGCAAGAAACTCGTCGGATCCGGCACGGAGCTGGCGGAAGGCACCTATTGGCCGGGACAGGCCGACGCGATGTAAGTCGTTCTGCTTCGTGACAGCCCCTTGCGACGGGCGGTGTCTTCATGGCGCTGCCCGTTTTCGTTTGCGCGGTGGCCGGGCATCTGCTTCATCATGGACGAAAGCCTGATGGGCGGCGCCGGCTGTCGCTCATCCAGCCGTTGCCGGAGCCTGCCATGACCAACGTCCCGGACGGACGCGATATCGCCGATCTGATTGCCGTGATGGCGGCCTTGCGCGATCCCAAGACCGGCTGCCCATGGGACATCGAGCAGACGTTCGCCTCGATTGCGCCCTACACGATCGAGGAGGCCTACGAGGTTGCCGATGCGATCGCGCGCGGCGACATCGACGATCTTAGGGACGAACTCGGGGACCTGCTGCTGCAGGTGGTCTTTCATGCCCGCATGGCGGAGGAAGCCGGCGACTTTGCCTTTCCCGATGTCGTCAAGGCCATCGTCGACAAGATGATCAGGCGGCATCCGCATGTCTTTGGCGATGCGGAGGCGCGGGACGCAGGCGCGGTCAAGGGTTCCTGGGCGCGGATCAAGGCGGAAGAAAAGGCGGCGCGTCAGGCGCGCCGGAGCGCCCGGGGGCTTGCGGACGACAGCGACAAGGGTCTGCTCGGCGACGTTCCCTCGGCCCAGCCGCCGCTTTCGCGCGCGGTCAAGCTGCAGGCGCGGGCGTCGACGGTCGGCTTCGACTGGAACGATCCGAGACTAGTGATTGCCAAGATCAGGGAAGAACTCGACGAGTTGGAAGCCGAGATCGACCGGCATGAAGGCGCGCTGACGCGGCATGCCCCGCCGCCCGAAGCGGTCAGCCAGGAGCTCGGCGACGTGCTCTTCGCCATGGCCAATCTGGCCCGGCATATCGGCGCGGATCCAGACATGGCGCTGGCGATGACGAACGAGAAATTCGTCCGCCGGTTCCGCTTCATCGAGGAGGAACTCAAGCGGCGTGGCCGCACGTTGCAGGAAGCCAGCCTGGACGAGATGGAAACGCTCTGGCAGCGGGCCAAGACAGAGAGGTCCGAGGCAGCGGAGTAGACAGTCGCGCCGCCTGTTCGGCGTTTGTGACGGGAAGGCCATTTGCCGGGATGATCCGGCATCCGGTGGGCGACGTAAGACTCGACAACAGGCTTTGGCCGCCGCGACTTTTTCCGCCGCCTTCCGGCTGCCAGACCGAAAAATCCGGGAGGGTTCCATGCGTCTTGCACTTCTGGTCGCCGTCGCCGTGATCCTTCCGACTGCCGAAGCCCGGGCGAATTGCTACGAGGCCTGCGTTGCGGAGCGGCCGATCGAGAGCCAGGATCACTTCGTCCACGCCGACCGGGCGCGGAAATGCCGCGATCTGTGCGAGGGCAAGGCCCTGTCTCGCCTCAAGACTGCCGGATTATACGGCGCCTACGCGGCATGCACACCGCAGCCGCTTCCACTGGAGGACTTCCGCACGACCCGGGCCGGGAGTTCGTCCTGGCGGCAGGAGTTCAATGTCTTCTCCTGGACCGTGAAGAACGATTTTGCCGACAAGATACTCACGGGCATCGATGTCTCGACACAGGATCTGTCCCTGTCGCGTGTCTCGATCTCGGCGGAAAGCGTGATCGCCCCGGGGGACACCGGAACCTTCGTCATTCCCGATTTTTTCGACGGCTATCCGGCGGTGCGCTATGCGACCAAGGTGGAGACCATCTACGCCTGCTCGCTGACGCAAGAAGAGCCGGCGAAGCCCTCGGGCGGCGCCGGCTCTGAGTAGCCGATCGATACGGAATTCAGCTCAACCCTGCGGGTGCGAGCCATCCATGAAACGGGCCAGGAACTGCGGCTGATGCCGTGGCGGCACCCGAACCGTCAGGGGAATGCCTTCCTCGTCGGCATCGCCGCGATCGAGCACCTCCGCATTGCGGTGGAGCCAGGCAAAGCCTTCGCCGTCCGCCGGATCCAGATGAATCTGGAAGACCGGGCGATCGCCGACAAGGCGCTCCTCGATGGTCGCCAGGAGATCCGCGATCCCCTCACCCGTCAGCGCCGACACCGGCACCGGATGGCGAGCGGATGAGCCGTTGGTTCCGCTCGGACCTTTCGCTTCATCCAGGAGGCGCTGGCGGCGATCGTCGTCCAGCATGTCGATCTTGTTCCAGACTTCGACGATCCGGCCATTTTCGCCGGTCTCGACGTCGAGCTGGCGCAGGATCTCGGTCACGTCCTCGGCCTGAGCATCGGTGTCGTCATGAGCGATGTCCCGCACATGCAGGATGACGTCGGCCTCGATCACCTCTTCCAGGGTCGCGCGGAAGGCCGCCACCAGATGGGTCGGCAGGTTGGAGATGAAGCCAACCGTGTCGGACAGGATCACTTCCGTGCCGTGGGGCAGTTTCAGGCGACGCAGGGTCGGGTCCAGCGTCGCGAAGAGGAGATCCTTGGCAAAGACTTCCGATTCCGTCAGCCGGTTGAAAAGGGTCGACTTGCCGGCGTTGGTGTATCCGACAAGCGCCACCACCGGATGCGGGGTCTTCTTGCGGTTCTTGCGGTGCAGGTGCCGCGTGCGCTTGACCTTTTCGAGATCCTCTTCCAGTCGTGCAATCCGTTCCTGCAGCAAGCGTCGGTCGGCCTCGATCTGGGTTTCGCCGGGGCCGCCAAGGAAGCCGAAACCGCCGCGCTGACGCTCAAGGTGGGTCCAGCTTCGGACCAGCCGGCTCTTCTGGTAATTGAGGTGGGCGAGTTCCACCTGCAGCGCGCCTTCACGGGTCCGCGCACGGGCGCCGAAGATCTCCAGGATCAATCCCGTGCGGTCGACGACCTTTGCGTTCCAGGCCTTTTCAAGATTGCGCTGCTGGATCGGGCTCAGGGCGTGGTCGACGACGACGAGATCGATTTCCTTCTCTTCGACGAGGCCACGGATCTCCTCCACCTTGCCAGCGCCGAGCAACGTTGCCGGCTTCGGCTTGGTGATACGAACCGCCTGAGCGTTGACGATCTCCAGATCGATGGCCGCCGCAAGGCCTACGGCTTCGTCCAGGCGTGCATCGAGACCGCGTTCGGCGAGGCTGTCCTTGCCGTCCGGCGCCCCGCGTTCGCGGGTGACGATTTCCGGCACGACGACGATGGCGCGCGTCTTCTTCGCCAGCCGGGAGAACGTGCGCGGCCGGTCGGTAGTAATGCCGATCGTGTCATTGGGGTCTTTGTCGACCAAAAGTCTTCAGTCCTTCATCAAGAGCGGGCATTGCTGAAACGGGTCCCAATTTCATCCGCTCAAGACGGATCAACCCGGGACCAGGCAACGCCAAAAGCCGCTGTTGCCGACCGTGTCCGGTCCGGCAAAGCGGATCATCTGTTCGATTCAGGTAAGCGTGCTCAACCGCCTTGGCAATAGCCAAGGGCGTTGCCGCCGATATTCATCGTCCGGCGAAGGAGCAGGCGGCGGATGATGCAATGCCCGCCAGCCGCCAGCTCCAGACCTGGCCGGTAACCCGGCTCAGTCTCTTCACCGTGAGCGATATCAGGCCCCGTCTTCCGGTTCGAAGAGTTGAACCGGCTGTGCCGGCATGATCGTCGAGATAGCGTGCTTGTAAACAAGCTGGGAGTGCCCGTCGCGGCGAAGCAGGACACAGAAATTGTCGAACCAGGTGACAACGCCCTGAAGTTTGACACCATTCACGAGAAAGATTGTTAGGGAGGTCTTGTTCTTTCTGACGTGATTAAGGAAGGTGTCCTGAAGGTTTTGGGTTCTTTCTGCCATTTTTTAGTTGGCCTTGTCTTTCGTTGTTTGATTATCAGGCCGGAATGACTGGGTATCAGTTCCGTCCCTCGTTTGCCCGGGAGAAGCGATGCCCTGATCGAGGCGATCAACAAGGCACGCTGGACCAGAGAAAATTGAACGCTCCGAGCCGTTCAATCCTGCCCCCTGATGGCCCCCGTCGACCATCTGGAGCGTCCATTCAAGTAGGCATCCATAACGGCCCTTTTAAGAAAGGCTCTTGCCGGAACGCCAACGACAAGTGCCGCGTCGGCAAGCGTTTTCGCATGGAATGCTGAATATTGCACATCCTTTCATCAACCCGATGCCGCATTGAGCTGAAATCCTTTGCTCAGGACCGATCATGCGACCATGCCGCCTTTGAAAAGTGTCCTTTCATACTCAATATTCGTGCGGGGCGAAGCGCGTTGATGGGCGCCCCCGCCCGCCAGCCGAACGAAGTATCGTCCAGCGCACCGCGGCTGCCAAATTCCATGCATCTTTCAGGCCAACCAAAGGAATGCCGGCTCAGAAGAACTCGAGGCTGACGCGGAACATTTGTTCGACCGCCCTCACCCGGTTTGCGACGGCGAAAAGAATGACGCGGTCGCGGGCCTGAATGCGGGTTTCGCCCGTTGGCGAGATCGTCTGACCCTTGCGATAGATCGCTCCGATGCGCACGCCCGACGGCAGGTCGATCTGGCGCAACGGCTTGCCGACCATCGGCGAGGTGTCGAGCGCCTCGGCCTCGATGATCTCGGCGGCACCATTCTGGACCGAGTGAACACCGCGAATGCGCCCGCGGCGGACATGGCGCAGCACCTTCGACACGGTCACGCCGCGCGGATTGATATAGGCGTCGATGCCGAGCGCCTTGGCAAATTCCGGATAGCTGGAATTGTTCAGGAGGCTCAGCGTCCGCTTGGCGCCGAGGGTGCGGGCCATGACGCAGGAGAGGATATTGACCTCGTCGTCGTTGGTCACGGCCACCATGGTGTCGGCCTGGTCGACATCGGCCTCGGCAAGCAGTGTCTTGTCGAGGGCCGAGCCCTGCAGAACGATGGTCTCGTGAAGATCGTCGGCAATCGCCATGGCCCGTTCGGGCGAAGACTCGATCACCTTGACCTTGGCGAAGGGATTGCGCTTTTCGATCGCACCGGCGACGAAGGCGCCGATGTTGCCGCCGCCCGCGATAATGATGCGCTTGGCTTCCGGTTCGTCCTGGCCGAAGATCTTCAACAAACGCCGAACCTGATCCTTGGCCATCACCACATAGACGATGTCGCCCACCAGCATGGAATCGCTGGTCTTCGGCGCGAAGACCGATCCCTGCCTGTTGATGCCGACGATCACCGCGCCAAGGTCGGGGAAGAGTTCGGAAAGCTGGTGGAGGGGCGTGTCAACGACCGGGCAATCCTCGCCGCAGCGCAGACCGAGGACGACCACCGAGTCTTCGGCAAAGCGCACGATGTCGAGCGCACTCGGAATCGCGAGGCGGCGCATCACCATCTCGCCGACCTCGATCTCCGGCGAAATGATCACGTCGATCGGCATGTGGGTGCGCGAGAAGAGATCGCGCCAGTGGGCCTGCAGATAGCTCTGTGCCCGGATGCGGGCGACCTTCGTCGGCACGTTGAACAGCGAATGGGCAACCTGGCAGGCGACCATGTTGACCTCGTCCGCCAGCGTGACGGCGATGATCATGTCGGCTTCCTCGGCGCCGGCCTGGGCAAGGACATCGGGATGGGCGCCGTTGCCGACGATGCCGCGCACGTCGAGCGAGTCGCGGACGGCGCCGATCAGCCGCGGCGAGGTATCGATGATGGTGACATCATTCTCCTCGGCTGCCAGCCGCTCGGCGATGCCGTATCCAACCTGCCCGGCGCCGCAAATGACGACCCGCATGCCTCTACCCCTCTCCGGTCCCGATTGCACCGGCTCATCGGTCTGCGACCGAACATCCCGATCGCGCGGTCATGCGACGTTTCGGTGGCAGGACATTAGTCGATCTCGCATCGCAGCGAAACTGCCATGTCAGGGGCAAGCCCGCGCCGCCGCGGACGTCTGCATCAGGCGATGCCGAGCGATTTCAGCTTCCGGTGCAGGGCCGAGCGCTCCATGCCGACGAACTCGGCGGTGCGGGAGATATTGCCGCCGAAGCGATTGATCTGGGCGATAAGATATTCGCGCTCGAAAATCTCGCGGGCATCGCGCAGGGGCAGTGCCATCAGATGTTCGCCGCCGGTCGAGGTCGGCAGCATCGGCAGCATGGCGCCGACTTCGGAGGGGAGCATGTCCGCGCTGATCGCGGTTTCGGCGTCGCCGCGCGCAAGGATCAGGAGACGCTCGATATTGTTGCGCAGCTGACGCAGGTTGCCCGGCCAGTCGTGGGCCTGCAGAACCGCCATGGCGTCGTCGCCGATCTGGCGCAGCGGCAGGCCGCCGGCCTGCGAAATCTGGTCCATGAAATGCGTGACGAGTTCGGGAATGTCCTCCCGCCGTTCGGAAAGACCCGGCACCCGGATCGGCACGACGCTGAGGCGGTGGAAGAGATCCTCCCTGAAGCGGCCGTCGGCGATTTCCTGCTCCAGATCGCGGGCCGTCGAGGAAATTAGGCGGACATCGACCTGAACGCGGCGCGTTCCGCCGACGCGGGTGAAGGCCTGTTCGACGAGGACACGCAGGACGCGGTTCTGCGTCTCGCGGGGCATGTCGCCGATCTCGTCGAGGTAGAGGGTGCCGCCATGCGCTTCCTCAAGCGCTCCGACCTGCTTCACGGAGCCGTCGGTGTCCTCCACGCCGAACAGCGTCGTCTCCATGCGTTCCGGCGTGATCGTCGCCGCATTGACGACGATGAACGGTCCCTTGGCCCGGCCGGACTTGGCGTGGATCGTGCGCGCCACCACTTCCTTGCCGGAGCCGGAGGGCCCGGAAATCAGGATGCGGCTGTTGGTGGGTGCGACGCGCTCAACCGCGGCACGCAGGTGAGTCAGGACCGACGAAGAGCCGACGAGGAAGTCGGTGTCGCCGCTGCGGATCTTGAGTTCCTTGACGGTTCTCCGCAGGCTGGAGGCCTCCAGGGCGCGCTCGGCGAGAAGCAGCAGCCGATCCGCCTTGAAGGGCTTTTCAATGTAGTCGTAGGCGCCGCGCTTGATGGCGGAGACGGCCGTCTCGATGTTGCCGTGGCCGGAGATCATGACGACAGGCAGATCGGCATGCGCCTTCTTGATCTCGTCGAGCAAGGCAAGCCCGTCAATCCGGCTTCCCTGCAGCCAGATATCGAGGAAGACCAGCGACGGCCGGCGCTCGCCAACCAGCTTCAGGGCATCGTCGGCGTTTCCTGCCAGGCGGGTTCCGTGTCCCTCGTCCTCCAGGATGCCAGCCACGAGTTCGCGGATGTCCTCTTCATCGTCGACTATCAGAATATCGGACGCCATATCGTTATTTTTCTCGTCTTATCAAATTGTTCAAGTCGTCTCTTGTGCGCCGCTGCCCGAAGGAAGCGTGACACGGATCATCGCCCCGCGGCCGCCATGGGCGACCTCGGGAGCGTCAAGCAATTCAATGCGGCCGTCATGCTCTTCGATGATCTTGCGAACAATCGCAAGACCAAGACCGGTGCCTTTCTCGCGCGTCGTCATATAAGGCTCGAGAAGACGGTGACGTTCGGCGACGGGCAGGCCAATGCCGTTGTCGATGACTTCGACGACGCAGTCCGTTCCAAGCATCTTCGCCTCGACGTGAACCTTGCCTTCCGATCGCTCGGGCGCAGGCAGGGCCTCGATGGCCTCGGTTGCGTTCTTCACCAGATTCGTGATGGCCTGGGAAATCAGACGATTGTCGAAATAGGCAATCATCGGCGTCTCGGGCAACTGCGTGGTGAAGTCCACATCGGGATGGCCGACGGAAATGAGGAAGACGGATTCGCGGATCGATTCCCCCAGATCGTGCTTTTCCTTCGTCGGCTTGGGCATGCGCGCAAAGCCGGAGAATTCGTCGACCATGCGGCCGATGTCGCCGACCTGCCGGATGATGGTGTCGACGCAGCGATTGAAGACCGTGTCCTCTTCGTCGACGAGCTTGCCGTAGCGGCGGCGGATGCGTTCGGCCGACAGCTGGATCGGCGTGAGCGGGTTCTTGATTTCGTGGGCGATGCGGCGGGCGACATCCGCCCAGGCCGATGTCCGCTGCGCGGAAATGAGATCGGAAATATCGTCCAGGGTCACCACATAGCCGTGCGAGGAGCCCGGGGAGCGATCCGAAGCGACCCGTGCGGAGACGGTGCGCTCGACGCCCGGCCGCAGCAGAGTGAAGGTTCCCTGGTAGATGCGGCTGTCATCGGCCATGGCCGCCCGCAGAAGCGGCTCGACGCCTGGAACGTCGTCAACCAGAGAGCGGCCGATAAGTTCCTGTTCGTCACGCCCCATCAGCTCGCCGGCGGATTTGTTGGCGATGGAGATCAGGCCGTCGTTGGTGACGCCGACCACGGCTGCGGTCACGCCCGTCAGCACGGCTTCGGTGAAACGCCGCCGCCGGTCCGCCTGATCATTCAGCGCGAGAAGTTCCTGGCGCTGTGTCCGCACCTGGACGGTCATCTTGTTGAAGGTCGCCGCGAGGCTGCCGAGGTCATCAGACCTGCCGCCGACCGGCACCTGGACAAGGAGGTTGCCGTTGGCGACTTCGCCGGCGGCGGAGATGAGCCGCCGGATCGGCGAGACGAGACCGTTCGCAAAGGCCAGACCGAACCAGATGGCGGACAGCAGCAGGACAAGGGTCAGGCCAACGAAGATCAGCAGGAAGGTCGTCTGCACGGCCGAGCGGTTGCTCTCGAGCTGGCGATATTCAACCGCGCTCTCCTGAGCCAGCCGCAGGTTGTTCAACACCTCGGCGTTGAGTTCGCGGACGACATAGAGATAGGTGTCCTGATAGGCGCGCAGCTTCAGAAGTCCGCCGACCTGATTGGTCGAAAGGCCCGGCGAAATCAGCACCGGCGTGCCCTTCTTGGCCTCCGACATGGCATTGGACGGCGGCATGGCCGCGTGGAACTTCGGGTCCACGTCGTTGCGCAGGATGACGTTGCCGTCGCCGTCCAGAAGAAAGGCCGACTGCACGCCGCGCAGCGACGCCTGGGCCTCGAAGCCCGCCTCGAAACGCGTCGGCTCGTAGTCGTAGAGCGCCTTGGCGGCGTCGACGGCGGTCGCAATCCCGATCAGGTCACCGCGCAGCACACGGGCATGCTCGCCCATATAGGCGTTGGCGACGGTCAGCACATTGTCGACGATCTGCCGCGTGCGTGTCTCGAACCAGCGGTCGAAGCCCTGGTTAAGGGTAACGGCGAAGGCTCCGGCGACCGCGACCGCCGGCAGCGTGGCGATCAGCGAGAAAAGCGCGACGATGCGGAAATGCAGGCGCGCACCGGCGCGGCCCTCCCTCCAGGCTTGCCAGAGCTTGTAGATTTCAAAACCGATCACGCCGATCACGGCAACGATCAGAATGCCGTTGAGGGCCAGGGCACGGGTCACCACATCCGGCGACGGCTCGACCGGCCCAAGGCCGGTCAGCAGCAGAAAGGTGCCCATCGCCGACAGGAAGGTCGCCGCCACGATGATGAAGCCGATCACGTGCCGCCGCCTGAACCCCGTTCCCGTCTGCAACGGATCAGCCATCTGTTTTGAGTTGAGTGTGATCGTCACCCGGTGCCCGCTCCATTGCGCCTAACGGAAACGTTTAGCGCAATTCGCGGCCGAGGGAGAACCATGAATGTTGCAAAATTGCGACAGAACGCCTCGGCCACCGGGAATTGGTGCCGAAATATGCCCGATTTTGCCGTATCGGCCGCGATCGGTCAGCGCGAAGAGCGAATCACCTGGATATCGAGGTCGCGGATCTTCTTGCGCAGGGTGTTCCGATTCACGCCGAGCAATTCGGCGGCCTTGATCTGGTTGCCCCGGGTTGCGGCAAGCGCGGCTCCGATCAGCGGATACTCAACCTCCTTGAGGATGCGGTGGTAGAGGCCCGGCGGCGGAAGGGTATCGCCGTAGGTCCCGAAATACTTGTTCAGGAAGCGCTCGACGGAATTGGAAAGATTGTCCTCCGCCGGCGTTTCCGCATCGCCGGGCGAGACCGCCGGTGTCGCCAGTTCCTGATCGATCAGGCCGGCCGTGATCATTTCCTGTGGATAAAGGGCGGCGAGGCGGCGCACGAGGTTTTCAAGCTCGCGGACGTTGCCCGGCCAGCGATAGCGCTTCAGGCGTTCGACGGCGGCCTGCTCGATCTGCTTGGCCGGAAGCCCTTCCTTTTCCGCCTGGTTGAAGAAATGGCGGATGAGGTCCGGCACGTCCTCGGTGCGCTCACGCAGCGGCGGCAGGCGGATCGGCACGACGTTGAGGCGGAAGAACAGGTCTTCGCGGAACAGGCCCTGATTGATGAGCTGGCGCAGATCCTTGTTGGTCGCGGCCACGATCCGCACGTCGGTCTTGATCGGGGTACGTCCGCCGACGGTCGTGTATTCGCCCTGCTGCAGGACGCGCAGCAGGCGGGTCTGGGCATCCATCGGCATGTCGCCGATTTCGTCGAGGAACAGCGTGCCGCCCTCGGCCTGCTCGAAGCGGCCGGCGGAGCGGGACTGAGCGCCGGTGAAGGCGCCTTTCTCGTGACCGAAGAGTTCGCTTTCGATCAGGTCGCGCGGGATGGCGGCCATGTTGATCGCAACGAAGGGCCCTGCCCGGCGCTTGCCGTAATCATGCAGCGCGCGGGCGACCAGTTCCTTGCCGGTGCCGGACTCGCCGGCGATCATGACCGTCAGATCCGTCTGCATCAGCCTTGCGAGCACGCGGTAGATTTCCTGCATGGCCGGCGAGCGGCCGACCAGCGGGATGTTCTCGTTGCCTTCATCGGCCGTGGAATCGGCCATTCGCGACTTGGGCTCGGCCAGCGCCCGGCCGACGATCGAAATCAGTTCCTTCAGGTCGAAGGGCTTGGGCAGATATTCGTAGGCTCCGCGCTCGGAGGCCCGAATGGCCGTCATGAAGGTGTTCTGCGCGCTCATGACGATGACCGGCAGTTCCGGGCGGACCTTCTTGATGCGGGGCAGCAGGTCGAAGGCGTTCTCGTCCGGCATGACTACGTCGGTGATGACCAGATCGCCATCTCCCTGACTGACCCAGCGCCATAGCGTGGCGGCGTTCGATGTCAGCCGGACTTCGTATCCCGCGCGTGACAGGGCCTGATTGAGGACCGTGCGGATCGCCGAATCGTCATCTGCCACAAGAATGCTGCCGGTCGGCATGCTTCATCACCTTTTTTCAACGTCGCCGCTCCGGCGCGCCCAGTCTTCAATTACGGCGTCCACGGCATGGCCATGAACGGATTGTCCTTGCCGCTAGCGGTCGGTGTGCCACCGGCAACCGCGCGAATGCGTCTTCATTGCCGGTCCCTTCGCCCTCGCCTTCACGATCATTCCTCGCTCGGCTTGTTGTTGAAGGCCGGCATCAGGATGCGGAACACGGTCTTTCTCGGCTGCGAGTCGCATTCGATGATCCCGCCGTGGTCGCCGATGATCTTGGCGACCAATGCAAGACCGAGGCCCGATCCGTTGGTCTTCGACGTGATGAACGGATCGAACAGATAGGGATAGAGGTCCTCCGGCACGCCGGGGCCATTGTCGCGGACGCAGAATTCCAGCGGCAGGCTGACCCTGGTGCGCGTTCCGGGCACCGACAGCCGAACGCCCGGCCTGAAGGCCGTCGTCAGCACGATTTCCGGATCGGGCGTGTTCTCCAGCGCCTCGGCGGCGTTCTTGACCAGATTAAGGAAGACCTGAATCAACTGGTCCCTGTTGGCGTAGACCGGCGGCAACGAGGGATCGTATTCCTCGATAATCCGGACGTTGCGCGCGAAACCGCTCTGCGCAAGGCGCTTCACGTGCTCCAGGACCGCGTGAATGTTGATCGGGTCGCGCTCGACCGGCCGCTCGTCGGAGAAGACCTCCATGCGATCGACGAGCTTGACGATGCGATCGGCCTCATCCGTGATCAGCCGCGTCAGGGCCCGGTCGGCATCGTCGGCCGACTGTTCCAGCAACTGGGCGGCGCCGCGAATGCCGGAGAGCGGGTTCTTGATCTCGTGCGCCAGCATGGCCGCAAGGCCGGTCACCGACCGAGCCGCGCCGCGATGGGTCAACTGGCGGTCCATCTTGTCGGCCATCGTGCGCTCCTGCAGCATGATGACGACGGAGTCGGTGTTGTCGCTCGCGGGAGCGGCGTAAATGTCGACGATGCGCTCGCCGCCATTGCGCGGTGTGCCGATGTCGACGCGATATTCGTTGACGGATGCCTCCCGCTCGCGGACCTGCTCGATCAGCGGCAGAAGCGGACTGCCGAAGGGAATGAAGTGCTTCAGCGGATAGCGTGCCAGCATGTTGGCGCTTGCCTGAAAGAAGGACTGCGCCGCGTCGTTGGCAAAGGTCGTGTTGCCGGAGCTGTCGACGAGGATGACCGGATGCGGCAGCGCATTGAGCACCGCGACCTCCAGGGAATCGGCCAGAGGACGACCGTCTTCGCCCTGATTGGATGCGCGCGTCATGCGGCCCTCCGCATGTCGTCGGGCAAATCGGCGAAATAGTCGGCGATCGCGCGCGAGACGTCTTTCGTCTCAAGGCTCGTGAACATGATCCGTTTCAGGCTGCGTGCCCCTTCATCCTCTCTCGGACACTGGTCCAGATACCAGCCGAGATGCTTGCGGGCGATGCGCGTGCCCGCTTCCGTTCCATACAGATCCAGCAAGGCCTCGTGGTGCCGATGCGCGATCTCGCCCACCATCTGCGGCGACGGCTCCGTGATCTCCGCACCGTGCTCCAGGGCGTTGGCGATGGCGCCGACGATCCACGGCCGGCCATAGGCACCGCGTCCGACCATGACGGCGTCAGCGCCGGATTGGTTGAGCGCCTCGCGGGCGGTCGACGCATCAACGATGTCACCGTTGACGACGACAGGAATCGACACCGCATCAACCACGTTGCGGACCGCTATCCAGTCCGCCGAGCCCTTGTAGAACTGGCATCGGGTACGGCCATGGACCGTCACCATGGCAACGCCCAGATTCTCCGCCCGCTGCGCCAGTTCCGGCGCATTGAGGCTATCTGCGTCCCAGCCGAGGCGCATCTTCAGCGTCACCGGGACGTCCACGGCCGTGACAACCGCCTCGATCAGGGTCTGGGCATGATCGAGATCGCGCATCAGTGCCGAGCCGGACAGGCCCGTCGTGACACGCCGCGCCGGGCAGCCCATGTTGATGTCAATGATCGCGGCACCGCAATCGCGCGCGATCCGCGCGCCCTCGCGCATCCAATTCGCCTCACGCCCGGCGATCTGGACGACGTGGGTTTCGATCCCCTCGCCTTCGGCCCGCAGCCGCGTTTCCGGGTCGTCGCTGGCCAGCATCTCGGATGCAACCATCTCCGAAATCACCAGCCCGGCACCGAACTCCTGCGCAAGACGCCGGAACGCCAGATCACTGACACCGGACATCGGCGCAAGAAACGCTCGACGGGACACCGCCACATTCCCGATGATCATTGGCGCCATCGGCCCCATGTCCCCTTCCGAACGTCTGATCGCATGCTATAACGCTTGCCGCCACGCTAGAGGCCCGCCTGCCCATCCCGTGAGCACTGGGCGGGCATGCTCAACAATTAGACAATAGATAACGCCTGTGAGGGCTAACATGCAAGGCTTCTTGGGCATCGGTCGCCCGGCGATTTCCAAGCATCGTCAACGAGAATGGTTTCAAGCCCTTCGCCGCAAAGCCGGATCGGGTCTTGCCTCATGACAGACGCCAGGCACGGCAAGGGGCCGAGCGTCGCCGTTCTGGTCGTCGCCGCCGGACGCGGACGGCGGATGGGCGACAGCGACAAGACGCCGAAACAATACCGCCAGCTTGGACAGATGCCCGTTCTTTCGCACACGCTGAAGGCATTCCTCATGCATGCGGATGTCGGGAGCGTGACGGCCGTCATTCATCCGGACGACCTCAATCTCTATGAGGAGGCCGTCGCCGGTCTGCCTGCCTCGCTCGTTGGCCGTTTGCGCCCGCCGGTGTTCGGTGCTGACGAGCGGCAGGCTTCGGTCCTTGCCGGCCTCAGGGCGCTCAAGGACGAATCGCCCGGGATCGTTCTGATCCACGATGGCGTCCGGCCTTTCGTTCCGGCCGAGACGGTCGATGCCGTCCTGACGGCGCTTGAAAGCAGCGATGCCGTCTGTGCCGGCGTTCCGGTCGTCGACACGATCAAGCGTTGCGGCGCGGACGACGTCGCGCTCGAGACGGTACCTCGCGATGGCCTGTGGCGCGCGGCGACGCCGCAGGGCTTTCAATTCGAGGTCATTCTGACGGCGCATGAGGCGGCTGCCAACGCCGTCCGGACAGATTTTACCGACGACACCGCCGTCCACGAATGGAACGGCGGCCAGACGCGAATGGTGCCTTGCCCAGGGGAGAACATCAAACTGACCCGTCCTGACGACTTCGAACGCGCCGAGCGGCGGCTCACCGAGGACACCTATCTGCGCCTTGCCGATGTCCGCGTCGGCAACGGCTATGATGTCCACGCCCTCGAGCCGGGAGACGGTGTCACGCTTGGCGGCGTCTTCATCGCGCATACGCAGCGGCTCAAGGGGCATTCGGATGCCGATGTCGTCCTGCACGCCCTGACGGATGCCGTTCTCGGTGCGCTCGGCGATGGGGATATCGGCAGCCACTTCCCACCCTCGGACGAGCGCTGGCTCGGCGCTCCGTCCTCGATCTTCCTGGCCGACGCGGTTGCCCGTGTCGCCGCGCGCGGCGGAATGGTGGCGCATCTCGACGCCTCGATCATCGCCGAGGCGCCAAAGGTCGGTCCTCACCGGGAAGCGATGCGCGCGGCCATTGCGGCCATTGCCGGCATTTCGCTGGATCGCGTCGGCGTCAAGGCGACGACGAACGAAGGGCTCGGATTTGCCGGCCGCCGGGAAGGAATCGCCGCGATTGCAACGGCCACGATTCGACTGCCGATCGACGCGGAACCGCTCTGACCGGCGCCGCCGCTCGTGCGAGGCTTTCCAATTTCTCGGAGATGGCACATGGACTTCGATGATCAGGACGCGCTTCAACGGCAGGCATCGAGGGTGCTAGAACTGGCACGGCGGCAGGGCCTGATGATTGCCACGGCGGAATCCTGCACGGGCGGACTGATCGCCGGCATGCTGACCGAGATCGCAGGGTCGTCGGACGTCGTAGAGCGCGGCTTCGTCACCTATTCCAACCTCGCCAAGCAGGAAATGCTCGGCGTGCCCGCGTCTCTGATCGAGCGGGTCGGCGCTGTATCGGAAGAGGTTGCCCGGGCGATGGCGGACGGTGCGATCCGGCATTCGGCGGCAGGGCTGGCCGTCTCGGTAACGGGTATCGCGGGTCCCGGCGGGGGAAGCGCTGAAAAGCCGGTCGGCCTTGTGCATTTCGCCACGGCGAGACGCGGAGCGGAAACGCTCCATCACGTCGAAAAATTCGGAGACATCGGTCGAAGGATGGTTCGCCTCAGAACCGTCGCGGTCGCCCTCACGCTGCTAGAGGACGCCCTCTCCACCACTCAAGCGCCGTAGCGGTCAACCGTCTCCGGCAAGCAGGTCACGGCATCAAAGACGCAGATCAGTGATCCGCGGCGGCAACGACGGTCTTGTTTTCCGTCAGCCAGGAATTGGCGAGGCTGATCGCGGCACGACGCACCGTCTCGTTCGCGAAGGAGAAGGCATTCTCCTGCATCTCGCGAATCTTCGAGACGTCATAGCCAAGTGTCTGAGCGCGCTTCAGCGCCACGGTCAGCCACATCAGCCCATGGATCGGGCTCGCCGGCAGTCCGTCGCCAGACAGCAAAAGCTGACCCAGCTTGGCCTGTGCATCGACCTGCCCCTTCTTGGCCGCAAGCATCAGCCAGCGCGCCGCCTGACGCGGATCGCGGTCGCCACCCTCGCCGGCGAGATACATGTTGGCCAGTTCAACCTGGGCATCGGCGTCACCGAAATAGGACGCCGCATAGGTCATGATCTCGCGAGCGCGGCGGCCATTCTGCTGGATCGTCGAATTCGGAATGCCGTGTCGGTAGTAGTTGCCGATCTCGACGAAGGCATTGGCGACATAAGGCGCCTGCGGTGATGTCGGCGAGTCGTCGGCGTGAGCCGCGACGATCTGATTGAAGTAATCGAAGGCCTGAAGGTCGTTTTCCGTGACGCCGTCGCCTTCGGCGTACATGCGTCCGAGCTTCCACTGGGCCGCAGGGTGGCCGTATTCGGCCGCAAACTTGAGGCCGTCCACCGCCGCCTGCTTGTCGCCGGAGAAATAGGCGCGCGTTCCGTCGCGGAACGCCTGATCGATCCGCGCCTCGCTCTTGAGATCCGGCAGATTCACATTGGCAACTGTCGACTTCACGTCAAAAGCACATGCAGTCGATACACCACAAATCGTGGCAGCAACCAGCAGCGCAACACGCCCCGTTGCCCGCATAATCCCAGCCCCTGCAACTTCATACTCTGCTCTTAACATAGCAGGATCGTTCCTTCATCACAGTCCAAAGTGGCGAAAATATTCGAAGGGCGTTACCGCGCTCGTTCGAATAGCTGCCAGACAGTTCCTCGACATCCGCTCTTGGCGAACAGGACAGACCATTTGCAGTGATTGAAGCAAACGCCCTGTCGTTACCCTTGTCTCATCGCGCGCCGAAGTTCATGCCGTGTTTCGCGCTCCCAGGTCCAGGATCAACCTTGGTGAAAATCCCAAGGACCGTGCGCCAACCTTTCACGGCAGGACTTCTAGTCCCCCATTTCGGCGGGACTACGACCATCTCCAATGCTTTCCGTCATCTTGCCCGGCCATACATTTCGACCCGCGAAAACGGGACCGGTCACGAGGTGGCCCGACACGAAACGCTCTGTTGTACGGTTCTTCATAGCCTCAAAATTTAACGCATAGATTAATGCGTTACGGAGGCTCCTTAAAGTCATCTATGAAGCTATCTCGCCCCTGCCACATGTTCTTCCGGCTTCGACACAGCCCAACCCGCCGCAAGTCCATGCTGTCTTTCGTGATGCAGACATTCATTTTTGTTTGTGGCTGAATAGGGGCAAATGTGTTCGGCGTGCCTTGAATGCTTGGAGTTCTTCTGCACTGTTGCGAAATCGTCACAAAATTTTCGCAGCAGCACTGAATATGGTTGCTGTCTGGTATCTTCAGACCTTCTTGCGGCAGTCATTCGCTGATCAGCGCAACCGCGCTCGCCGGTGCGCAGGCAGCGGCGAGTCGCTGGATCGCATCGGTGGCGGCGGGAAAGAGTTCCGCGATGTCCCGGACCGGCCGCCCTGCCCTTCGCGCCAGTTCACCGATGCTGCCGCGCCCAGCCCCCGCCGCGATGATCGTCGCCGAAGGCTCGATTTCAGCGGCTCCAGCGGCAAGTTCGAAAGCATCCTGGACGATGCGCATCTGGCGTTCCGCAAAGGCGGCGGCGAGCCGTGTCCATTGCTCCTCCGTCGCATCGGTCATGTCGGAGCCGACCATACGGGCGAGACGAACAATGCTCTCGGCGTTCGACTTGCCCTTACCGTCGGCAGGCGGATAGAGGTCGGCGCTCTCGTCGAGCCGTCCGAGAAGCCGGTTCACGTCGGCCATGGTGGCGAAATACTCGGCCGTCACGCCGCACCAGTGTCCCTTGAAGGGAATTTTGTCTGCCAGGGCCATCAGAGGCGTGCGGACAGCCCCTGTGTAGAGGAGCTCTCCCGTCGTCAGACGCTCCGCATCGGTGTAGCCCCTGGAGGCAACCTTTCCCCCGGTCAGGGGGATGATGTCGGTGGTGGTGCTGCCCATGTCGACGAGGATCGCCTCCCCCACCGTCCGGGCAAGAAAATTCGCCGTCGCGTGCCAGTTGGCCGAGGCGATGTCGTCATGGTGAAGGGCCGCATCCTCAGGCCGGCAGAAGCCGGCACGGCCGGCATAGATCGCGACGTCGCCCGTCAGGCTTCGCCGGGCCTCGGTCACCAGCGCGTCGACGCCCTCGCGGCGGCTTGAGAAAAGATCGACAAGTTCGCCCGTCATCGTCACGGCATGGCGCTCGGCGGATCCGATGGCGTCATTCAGCTCGCGGAACGCCTTCCTCAGATGCTTCATGCCCAGCCAGAGCGGCAATTGCGTCTGGCGAACATCCGTCACGCTGCCATCCTCGACCCGGGTCGCCTTGAGATGAGCGCCGCCAATGTCCCAACCGATGACTGTCTTGCCCATGGTCCCTATCCGATCTGCTTTGCCGGACCTTTCAGGCCCGTTTCGACGCGTCGCCTTTTCAGCGCGGCCCACCATTGCGGAGGATACTGTCGATCGCGGCTGTCAAAGCCTCTCCACCATCCTATGCTGCCGCCCGCATTTGCTGACAAAGCCCTGAAGCGACATCCGGAAAGGCTGCTGAGTGAAAGTCATCCCCGTTCTCGACATCCGATCCGGACTTGTCGTCCGTGCCCGCCTGGGTGACCGCGCCACCTATGCGCCGATCGAGACGCCCCTGGCCGACAGCCCCGATCCGACTGCCATCGTCAATGGCTTCCTCGCGCTGCATCCCTTCGACACCTTCTACATCGCCGACCTCGACGGCATTGAACGCCATCGACCCGCTCATGCCCTGGTCGAATCGCTCGCGAACCGGTTCGGCGACCTGACCTTCTGGGTCGACAGCGGAATCGGCACGGCGGACGAGGTTCTCGGCGGTCCGGTCCTTCCCAATGCCCGCAAGATCATCGCCTCCGAATCGATGTCGGATGCCGTCGACCTCGCACCGCTTCGCGACAGCGCCCTGCTCTCCCTCGATTTTCGGGGCGATGCGTTCATGGGCCCGCCCGCGATGCTGGAGGACAGCGCGCGCTGGCCAGGCGACGTGATCGTGATGACGCTTGGCCGCGTCGGCAGTCAGGCCGGCCCGGACCTTGAGCGTCTGTCAGCCATTGCCCAGCGTGCTCCGGACAGCCGGATATGGGCCGCTGGCGGTGTGCGCCACCCTTCGGACCTTTCCGCACTCGCAAAGATCGGCATCGAAGGCGTCCTTGTCGCCACGGCGCTTCATTCCGGCGCTCTTTCGCGGCAGGACCTTCAGGATCTTTGAAAGCGGCGCCCGTCATCCCGGGTGAAACGGAGACCGACCCTCCGGGCGAAAAAAGACCGGGGCAGCACTGCCGCCCCGGTCCGGATTTCTAAGCCTTATCAGATTCGCGAAACAGGCCCGTCACAACCCGTCTCGGCGAAGTCCTTCAGTTCCTCGCCATTTGTCATCATGTACAACACGAAACGGTCGACCAGGGAAAACGCTCAGCTACCGAAGAACTTCGCAAACAACCGCTGGATCAGTGACTGCGGCATCGCCGGGGCATTTGCCTGCCCAGGGTTGTCTCGTATCTAAGCGCTGAAGGGATGCTTGACGGTCTTGCGCTGCTCGGTCGCCGTGGCAGCGGTCGGCAGGCCAGCAACGGCGCGCTCGATGGCTTCCTTGGTGGCCTTGTAGTTGTATTCCTGGATCTTCGCGTCGTCTTCGGCTTCCCAGTGAATGAAGACGCCAACGCAGATGTACAGGTCGTCGGCTTCGTCCATCGGAATGGTGCCTTCGGCAACGCAATCCTGAACAGCCATGGCAACGCCGTGCTGCGCCGGGCCGAACATCTGGACGGCCTGCTTGGCGCCCTTGATGGTGACCTTGTTGAACATCACGGTGTTCGGCTTACAAGGCATGTTCGGGGCGATCACGGCCAGAAGCGACGTGAAGCCATCCTTGTTGTTGGTCAGGCTGTTGCAGAACGCAACTTCCGCGGCGCTGTTGCGCGGGCCGATGATGAGGTCGATGTGAGCGACTTCGTTGCCATCACCGACGAGCGACTCGCCGAGCATGACCTTGTTAATCTTTGCCATTGGTAAATCTCCCTTAGGAACAAGTTAACCTTTGCGACGCACCAGCCTTTGGCACGTCGTCCCCCCGTCGGCCTTGTGTTATCTGCATCCAGCATTAGCCAGACCGGTTTCCCGGACGCGGGTGATCCCAGGCGGTGCGCAGCCTAATGCGGCGAGTGCCCAGCGGCAAGTCACCCGCGAGCGGAATTTGCGCGAATTCGATCAAGGCGTTCGGCGAGGACCGTCGCCACCGTGAGATCCGCACTGGTTCCCGGATTGATGTTGCGGTCCTTCAGCGCGCGATCGAACGCCAGAATCCGGCCGTGGTCCGCGCTCGGATTCCGCAGATCAAACATCTGAAATTCCTTCATGATTTCCAACGCGATAGCCTCGCCATGCTTGCGCTGGACATGGGTATCCGGGAAGGTCGCGGCATAGCCGAAATAGGTCTTCGTGACGCAGTCTGCCTCATTGAGACCGGCCTTCACGGATGACTGCAAAATGGGCAGGCCGATGTTGAAAATGTCGGCGAAATCAGTGACGTATTGTCGCGCAATGCGATCCCGCTCGGCGGCGCTCCGCATCGCTTCGCGAAGATCGACGCTGGGCGGAGCCGCGACATCCTGATCGTCGACCCTGCCGAGTCCTCCGGGACTGGCCAGACGGATCGCGGCAAAGACGTCTTCGGCGTCCTTGAGCGTGAGCGCGCCAAGGACCGCCGACAGGCTCTGGCGCAGGGTTCCGCCCTTTTCACTGGCAACCATGAGTGGGGCGGACAGCAGGAGAATTCCGAGGTTGGTGTTGGAGCCAACCGCGGACATCGTCGCGCGCATGGCGCCGAGGACGCGCTGGCCGACGGTCGCGCCGATTCGCGCCATATGCGGTGCAGCGACCGAGGCACTCTTCTCGAAATCGGCGACGGTCATCCGGTGGCCGTCGGCGAAAATATGGACATTGCCGGCCTTGGGAGCCCGAAGCTCGGCCAGGCAGGACTGCCGGAAGGCGTCGGCAAGCGTTTCGTTCACGTCACCGCCGCGCACCGATTCGCGATCCTCAGTCTTACGCGTCACGACTGCCCCGCAAGCGCCAGTCCGGGCTCGTCCGACCGCCTTCCAAGACCGGCCTCGTCAAGAAAATCGGAGACGAGCGCTTCGGCGACGTCGACCCTCGCGACGGCGCTGAGCCCCTTCCACGCGGGCATGCTGTTGACCTCCAGAACCTGGAAGCCGCCCTCATCATCCTCGATCATGTCGACACCAGCGAATCGAGCGCCGATGGCTTCGACCGCGGCGACGGCCATGGCTTTGACCTCAAGCGGCGGATCCCAAGGGCACGGACGGCCGCCCTGGTGAACGTTGGTGATCCAGGATTCGCTCTCGCGGCACATGGCGTCGACCAGCCGGCCACCGGAAACAAAGAGGCGGTAGTCGCGATAAAGGCCATCGCGGGGACGTATGTAGCGCTGCAGGTAGTAGACGCCGCCGACCTCCTCGACCGAGGGGAATTCCTCTCCGGCCGTCAGAAGGCGAATGCCCTTTCCCTGCGAGCCGAAGAGCGGTTTCAGCACCATGGGCGCGCCTTCGGCCTCAAGGCGGGCCATGGCGGCCTCGCGGCTTTCGCTCACGAATGTGGAGGGCGTGCGGATGCCCTTGCGCGCCAGAATGAGGCTCGCGGTCGACTTGTCGACGCAGCGCTCGATGGCGCGCGCCGAGTTCCAGACCGTCACGCCGACGGCCTCCAGCGCATGCAGGATGCCGAGGCGCAAGGTGATGGCCTCGAACGAGCCGGCGGCAATGCCCCGTACCAAGACGGCGCGCGGCAGACCTCCTTCGAAACCGCGAATCCGGATCGGTTCGGCGTGATCGAGGTCGAAGGCGACCTCGCGCAGCGTCACGACGACCGGTTCAATCCCGTGCGCGGCGAAGGCCCTGCGCAGGCGGCGCAGGTGCCAGTCGCGAGAATCGGTGAAGAGCACAACGCCGTTATGGCCAAGGCTCAACGGACATTCCTTTCGCGGATACGGCCGAACTCAGCCGAAGGACGCATCGACAAGATCGGTGTTGATCGCGCCGGCCCGGAAACTCTTTCCGCTTTCGACCGCCGTCACCACCACTTCGGCCGGCGAGAACAGCATGGGGTCGATCGCGTAGAAGTCACCCTTGAAGCGCGAGAAGACCTCGGCGAACGGCGAACCGTAGTCACGCGAGCCCTTGGAGGGAAGCTTCTCGGCAAGATCGCGAGCGTCGTCAGCCGGGCCGGTGACGTAGAGATGCACGCGGCCGCCATAGATGATGGCGTCGTTGGTGCGGCCCATGGCCTGAACGAAGTCGGGATGCGGAGGGCTGAGCGGAGCAATGCCCATGCCGTCGATCACCCGTTCCAGCGGGAAGTGCAGCGTGTGCACCTTGTGCAGCGCCACTTCGAGCACGCGGCCGACCACCTGGGTGGCGCCGGCAAGGCTCTGGGTCGGTGCGTAGATAAAGGTGAGAGCGCCCGGCCGGCAGCCGGTTGCCTCTGCGACCTGCTTGACAACGCTTTCCGGCGGCGGCGCGTCCGTCTCCAGCACGAGCACGCCAGTGTCTGCATCATCGGAATAGGCGATGTCGGAGTAGAGGTCTTCCTTGGCGTAGGTCGCGCGTGCAGGGCCCGAGCCGAGCGCGAACCAGCCGCCGTCCCCTTCGCCGCCGGCCAAGCTCCAGCCCGCGTACTGGCTGCCGAGACAGGCAACGACCGGATCGAGCGAGCCGACCTGGATGGCGTAGGGCCACATTGGCGTCGCAGCGCTCGGCACGATCGAGACCCTGCCAAGGCCACCGAGGCAGATTTCGGTCAGGAGGCGTCCCGCCTCGATCGATCCAAGCGTCTTCGCGCCGGCGTCGACGAGCCGGCAGCCAAGCGGGCCGTCCGCCACGCTGATCCGGAGTTCGTCCGCCGATTCGATCAAGGCATCGACCAATGGCTGTGCCATTCGTCCGACGCTTGGCTTGCCCTTGTTGCGGGTCAACATTGTTCCACCTCCCCAATGATCTTCAAGAGTTCCTGCGCGCGCGCCATCGCCAGCGCCGCCGCATCGTCCAGTTCTTTTCCTTCGGCCAGCACGGTCGCCAACGGCGCTCCGGCTGGTATTCGACTGCCCGCAGACGGCCGGTCAGAGACCCATTCGGGCCATTCTAGCGCCGGAATTCCTGCGATCTCCTTGTCCGCATAGACAATCCGGCTGTACCGAATCGCCGCAGGAGCAACCCGGCGCTCATCCGGGAGCCGTCCGTTCACACACGCATCCACATGCGCTGCAAAGAGCGGCGAGGACGCCTGATCCAGAACATCCAGCGATGCGCCCGGACGCGGATTGACCTCCAGGCACCACCAGCTTTCACCCTCCAGCAGGAAATCCATGCTGAAGAAGCCTTTGAGACCGAACGCGGCGGCAAGGCCTTTCGTTGCCTTGCCGACACCTACGGCGATCGCCTGCGGCAGGTCGACGGGTCCGCACAGGCCGCCGAAGCGGAAAGGCTGCCCCTCGACGGGATCCGCAAATTGCCGACAGAAGCCGACCAATGCTGCGTCCCGTCCGTTGCCGATGGCCGTCACCGACATCGGCGTTCCCGGCAACGTCTGCGCGAGTACATGGCCCGCCGGAACCGACTCGCCCAACGAGTAGGCCCGTATGTGGCTTCCGCCCGAGCCGCCTTTTCTCTTCAACAGCCACTCGCCGGAAAGGGCCGGCTCTGTCCGGGTCTCCGGATGCGGAATTCCAAGATCGCGGCACCGTGCCGCCAGACCCGCCGGGTCCTTCACTGCCGAGACGACCTTGGTGCCATTGCCGAGGATCGGGATCAATGCCGCGAGCGCTTCGAGCAGCTGCGGCCGGTCCTCGAACCCCGATCCGGCGACAAGGCCGACCGGCTTGTCCGGGGCCGCCTCGATGAGGTCCCGCACGGCGCCTATCAGCGTTCGCCGCGACAGGCCGCACCGAAGTCCCCCGTCCATGACGGCGAGACCGGCGGCGACCTCAACCGTATCCTCGTCGGCGAACAGATCCGCGATCAACGGCCGATAGCCGGCGCGCCTTGCGGCCTGCCCGAGAGACCGGCCGGACAGGGCGGCAATCAGGACCGATGGCCCTGAGCCCTGCCCGGCCGGTTCTCCGTTTCTCAGGCGATGAATTTGCGCGCTTCCTCGAAGGCGTCGCGGAAGTCGAGTGCGACGGGCTTGTCGGTCGCGATCATCCGCTTGAAGAGCAGATGCTGCGCCTGGTACTTCACGTTGCCGATCGCCAGAGCGCCAAGGCCGAGGGCCTTGCCGAAGCCGAGCGGCTCGCCGTCGTCGTGCACGCCGACGCCGCCAAGACCGGCCGGAGGCACGGCATTGACGTCGGCCGCGACGAGAAGGCCGGAAACGGCCTTGAGCTGCTCCTCGGTCAGGATCTGCTGGCCGGCAGGACCGGCGGAAAGAATGATTTCGGCGCCGGTCGCCGATTCCATGCGGGCTTCCTCGGACGAACCGTCGGCGGCGTAGACCTCGACGTCGAAGCGGGACTTCATGTCCGCCGCGATGCCGGAAACGCGCTTGGTTCCGTCATAGCCGACGAGATAGACCTCAGCGCCCTCGTTGGCGGCGATCACCGCAGCGGAAAAGGCGACGACGCCGGTGCCGCCGAAGATCGTGACCTTCTTGCCCTTCATCGTCGTGTCGAACTTGGTCTTCAGGAGCTTTTCGACACAGGCCATCATGCCGGCGGCCGTCGTAAAGGAGCCGGCCGGGTCGGCGAAGAGGTTGTTCTCGAAGGGCGGCACGAAGGACTCCTGCGCCGTCTTCATCATGTCCAGCGCCTGGATCGCATTCTTGCCGGCGAAAAAGATGCCGGTCCGGGCGGCATCGTTCGGCGAGCGCGAGAAGATCGAATCCTGCACCAGTCCGCGAACCTCTTCCGGGTTCACGCCGGCATAGGTCGCGATCACGTCAAAACCGGCATCGGCGGCCATGTTCACATCAAACGGGCTCATGTGCTTCAGCGGCGTCAGCATGTGCAGAATATTCTTCGCCATTTTGTTCTTCCCCGTCAGGCCCGTTCAACGCGGCCGGAATGTCCTGTCGCCCGGCACGGCTCCCGCCCTGCCAAAGACCCTATATAACCATCTGGATTTCCGGGCGCATCGTCTTCCGGCTCACGGATGCCTTCAGCGCCCGGCAGCCCTTCGGCAACGTCCGCGGCGTCGGCCGAAGCGAGAAAACCCGCCGGACGCAAGGGATCTGCGTCGGAAGAATGGAGCTGGCAATCGCGGACCGGATCAGGATCGGTCGGAGGCCAGGCCCGCAGGCGGTGTTATCAATGCTCCGCGGTTTCTGCCTCGTGTCACGAGGAACTTCAAGTGCGAAGCGCTGTGACAGTTCATCACAACCTCGTCGAGGAGCCGTTTTGCCTCGTCCTCGCTGCCGGCGATGGCAAAGCCCGTCGGCCCCCAGGAACTCTGGCCAACGCCTGCCGCGCCGGCATCGAGGAACGCGGCCAGAGCCTCGGAGACGGACGGACTGACGAAGCGCCGGCCGTTCTGCGCCGGCGCGAAATGATCGCCGAGCCGCTCCTGGATCTCCGTCACGGCGCTGCCGAACTCGGTGACATCGATCTCGATCAGCGACGGCAGCAGCTTCATCATTGTGAGACGGCAGAGCCAGGCCGCCGTTTCCGGTGCAAGCGGCGGCAGTTGCCGGAAGGCTTCGGCTTCCTGCGGGCCGTGCACGCCGACGATGCTGTCGTCGAGCACGAGGATCACGCGCCAGTCCTCCGGGAATGGCAGGCGCGAGATCGTCGGCGGGACGACACTCCTGGGCCCGCGTCCGCCATCGACCACGAAGCCTCCCTTGAGGAACGCCGTCAGGCCGATCCCCGAACGGGCGCCGCGGTCGAGACCGGCCGCAAGGCGCGGCGCGTCGAAGGGCACACCGCCGAGCGCGGCCAGTGCCGCGCCAACCGAAAGAGCCATCTGCGTACCCGAGCCGAACCCGGCATGGGAGGGCAGTTCCTCCTCGATGACAATTCGAACCTGATTGCCCAACCCTTCCGGAAGACCGAGCAGATCGATCACCTTGTGCACATACCGCTCGATCCGGATGGCGTCCTCGGCCTCGACGGACAGTCGATCGGACAGCGAGGCGGTCAGACGAAGGCGCGGCTGGTCGAGCGCGAGGCCGATGGACCCGAACCGGCGCCCGAGATCGCCGGCAAGATCGAGCAGGCCGAGGTGAAGCCGGCCGGGGGCTTCGACCCGAACGCTCCGGGGCGCCTTTGTGTCGGCGCCTTCGCCCGTCTTGCCTGCCATCTTGAAATCAATCTCATTCATGCCGATTGTGATCCGCTCGCTGCAGTTCTGGCTGCGCCGTGTCCGGTCGCGGCCGATGCTGTGACTCTGCCCTGCCGCAGGAGGAGTTGGCAACCATGACCGACAAAACCTATTCCGATACGGAAGTCGAAGAGAGACTGAAGGCCGAACTGCCAAAATGGCGGCTCGAGGACGGCTGGATACGCCGTACCTACAAGACATCCAGCTGGAAGGGTACCTTGATGGTGATCAACACTGTGGGACATCTGGCCGAGGCCGCATGGCACCACCCCGATATCACCGCTTCCTATGCCTGGGTGGAGGTCCGACTCAAGAACCACCACGCAAAAGGCATTACCGACAAGGACTTCGCTCTTGCAGCCAAGATCGAGGATGTGGTCCAGTGGCAGCCGGGCCTCGAGGGCAAAGGCCTTGAAGGCACACCGCAGGATGACCTGCGCTTTGCCTATGTCAAATACGACAAGTAACTGATCGAACGTCCGTTCCATCCGGACGACGACGCTTCGTTCATCGGCAGGCCGGGTTTCGGGGGGCGGCGCCCGAATCCCGGCTTGGCTGACCGTCCGCAAAGGGTTGTGGCCATCGGTCGCAGCCTTCATCGCTCGGATTTTTCAACCGAAATGGTTGCCGACCCGACGGAATCAAGTCTAGTATCGCCGCCGTTCACAGGGAGATTCCCGTGTCGGCCGACACTCAAAAAAAACTGGCCGGCCTCGACGGTAGCGTGTCACGCGCCGTCAGCCTACTCGCGGATGCGAGACTGCCTCTGATAGCCGGTTTGGGCGCTGACGTTGATGGTGTGAAAGCCGCTTTGCGGCTGGCGCAGCAGGTTGGCGGTGCGCTTGACCATGTTTCCAATGCTCACATCGCCGTGGAGCTTCGCGTCGCAAGCGAGGCCGGAGCCATGACGACGACGGTGGCGGAGGCGGTCAACCGCGCCGACCTCATTGTTGTCGCCGGTCCGGGAGCCCGCGCCTTCGTCGAGGATCGCAAGCTCTTCGCCAAGGCCTCGACGCCTTACGGCTGGCGGGGCAAGCGCAGTGTGCTCGCGCTCGGCTGCGAGGCTCCGACGACGGTTTCCGAATGCGAGACCACGCGAGCCATCGCGGGCGATCCGCTCGATCTTTTGAGGGAACTCAAGGCGGAAGTGGGCAACAAGCCCAGCGCGGCAACGCATCAGACCGCCGTGCAGATGCTGAAGGACGCCCGGTTCGGCGTCGTCGTCGTCGATCCCAACGACTTCGACCGCTTCGGCTTCGAACTGATGATGGCGCTCGTCAAGGAACTCAACGAGACGACCCGCTTCACCAGCATTTCCGCTCCTGCGGCCGCCCATGGACGCGGGGCCAATCTCGTCTCCCTGTGGACCACAGGCGGGCGGCTACGCGTCGGGTTCGGGCGCGGCTATCCCGAACAGGACGACTGGCGCTTCAACGGCGAGCGCCTTGCCGAGAGCGGCGAAGCCGATCTGCTGATCTGGGTCGGAGCGCTGGCGCCGGACCTTCCGGCCTATGCCTCGAAGCTGACGACGATCGCCCTCGTTCCTCCCGGAACCAAGGCAACCGCCGATGTGGTGATCGAGGTCGGCGTTCCGGGTGTCCATCACGCCGGCTCGCTGACGGATGCCATTCGTGACGGATTCAGCTTCGTCGAGGCCGGAGAGACGGATGTCCATCCAACGGTCGCCGACGTACTCGATGCCTTCTCCGCCGCGCTCGCCACCAGGAAGGGGGCTGCCTGATGCTGGTACAGATCAAGGGGGGCAAGGTCGTCGATCCGGTGAACGGCGCGACCTCCGTCCGCGACGTCTTCATTCGCGATGGCGTCGTGGTTTCCGCCCCCGAGACGGGCGAGGTGCCTGACGTCGTTCACGACGCGAGGAGCAAGATCGTCATGGCGGGCGCCATCGACGTCCACTCCCACATCGCCGGCGGCAACGTCACCCTGTCGCGGCTGCTGCTGCCGGATCTTCACGTCAGCGAAGACCCGGCCGCCGAAGGCCTGCCCTTCGGAACCGCCAAGTGGTCGACCTGGGAAACCGGACGGCTCTACGCCGAGATGGGCTTCACGACGGTCATCGAGCCGGCGCTGACGCCAACGCACGCGCTCCATACGCATTTGGAACTTGCCGATATCCCGATCATCGATCGCGGCGCGCTGACCGTCATCGGCAATGACGACTACTTCCTGTCGCAACTGCGGAGCGGCGAGAGCCGCGATGCGATCCGCGATCACATTGCCTACCATCTGGCGGCCTCGCGCGGGCTCGGCGTCAAGCTGATCAATGCCGGCGGTCCGGCGGCGTTCCACTCGGGCCTTCGCGCCTTCGATCTGGACGACGTCGTGCCGCACTATGGCGCGTCCTCGCGTCAGATCATCAGCGCCATGCTCGATGCGGTGGCCGACGTCGGCGTGCCGCATCCGCTTCACCTCCACGCCAACAATCTCGCCGTGCCCGGCGCGCCGAAGACGATCGCCGACACGATTGCGGCGGCGGACGGGCGCCGGCTGCACTTCGCGCATATCCAGTTCTATTCCTACGGCCAGGATGAAGACGGCGGCATGGTCTCCGGCGCCGAGGACATCATTCGCTCGTTCTCCGACGCGCCGAACATCACGATGGACGTCGGTCAGGTGATGTTCGGGCCGACAGTGACCATTTCGCTCGATCTCATCAAGCAATGGGCGGGCCGCGTCTACGCAAGCCCGAAGAAGTGGATGCTTCAGGATGGCGATGCGGAAGGCGGCGGCATCGTGCCGCTGGCCTACAAGAAGAAGAACTGGGTCAACGAACTCCAGTGGGCCATCGGCATGGAGCTTTTCCTGCTCTCGCCCGATCCCTGGCGCATGCTTTTGACCACCGACCATCCGAACGGCGGCTCGTTCACGACCTATCCGAAGATCATGCATCTCCTGATGGACCGCGAGGAGCGCAAGGCCTGGGTCGAGGCCATGCCGGAAATGGCCCGGAACCGCACGGGCATCGCGTCGATCGATCGTGAATACACGATGGAAGAACTCGCGATCATGACCCGCGCGGCGCCGGCGAAACTGCTCGGCCTCAATGACCGCGGGCATCTCGGAGCGGGTGCCGTCGGCGACGTTGCCATCTACGACGATCTTGCCGACCGCACGGCGATGTTCACCTCGGCACGTCTCGTTCTCAAGGGTGGCGATGTCGTCGTGAAGGATGGCAAGGCGCTCGGCTGGACGATGGGCCAGACCCTTCACCTGAAGCCCGGATATGACGCCGCGATGGACCGCCGGATGAAGGACTACCTCGACGATCGGTTCGGCGTCGGTCCGTCCGCCTTCGCCGTGCCCGAGGCCGCGTTCGGCGAACGAGAGAATTTCAAGGTCGCGCCATGTCTGAAGTGAAATCCGACCTGATGCTCAACGGCGTCGTCATCGACGACACTTTCGCCGAGGCCTTCGACATGTCGGCGACAGGGGTGATCATCACCGCGCCGACCGCCAAGTGGGCCGAGATCTCGGCGCGGACCGCGACGGGATTTGCCACGTCGGTGATCGCCTGCGGCTGCGAGGCGGCCATCGACCATTTCGTGCCGCCTGAGGAAAGCCCCGACGGACGACCGGGTTATCGCATCCTGATCTTCGGCTTCGATGCCGGCGGTCTGCAGACGCAGATCACCAATCGCATCGGGCAGTGCGTTCTGACGAGCCCCGGATCGGCGTGTTTTGCGGGCATGGCTGCGAAAAAGAAGCTGAAGCTCGGCGCCAACCTGCGCTTCTTCGGCGACGGCAACCAGATTGCCAAGAAGCTCGGCAAGACCCGCTACTGGCGCGTGCCCGTGATGGATGGCGAGTTTCTCGTCGAGCATACGACGGGCGTGCGCGAAGGCGACGTCATCGGCGGCGGCAACGTGCTGATCCTCGGGCGCAGCTTCGAGGAGGTGCTGACGGCCGCCGAAGCTGCGGTCGAAGCCGCGAACAGCGTCAAGGATGTGATCCTGCCGTTCCCGGGCGGCATCGTGCGCTCCGGCTCCAAGGTCGGCTCGAAATACGAGGGCCTGATCGCCTCGACCAACAACGCCTATTGCCCGGTGCTTCGCGGCGATGCCGGCAGCCAGCTCGGGCCCGACACCGAATGCGTGCTGGAACTCGTCATGGACGGGCTTTCCTTCGAAGCGATTGCCGCCTCGATGAAGGCCGCCGTCCATGCCGCCTGCTCGTTCGGACCCGAAAAGGGTATCCAGCGGATTTCGGCCGGCAACTACGGCGGCAACCTCGGCCGGCACCATTTTCATCTCAAGGATTTGCTCTGATGGCGGCGCTCACTTTCACCCTCCGCGCCGAGGTGCCCGAGCGGCTCGATCTTTCCGCGCTCGTCCCGTCCGCGCTTGACGGCAAGTCGGCGAGCGAGATCGAGAAGATCGTCGTCGGCACGACCCGGAAGGCCCCGGCCGTCGGCGACCTCTTCAAGGTCTCCGGCGACGATGTTACCGATATCCGCTTTGCCGGCGGTTCGGAGCGCTTCGACCATGTCGGCAAGGCGCTTGCCGGCGGCTCGATCCACGTCGAGGGCGATGTCGGCGGTTGGCTGGCGGCCGGCATGAAATCCGGCAGCGTGACCGTGACGGGGTCTGCCATGGGTCCCTACGCGGCGGCCGAGATATCGGGCGGGTCCGTTACCATCGAGGGCAACGCGGGCGACTGCCTCGGCGCCGCCCTGCCCGGCTACATGAACGGCATGGCCGGCGGCTTCGTGCTCGTTGGCGGCATCTGCGGCGAAGCGGCGGGCGACCGCATGCGGCGCGGCACGATCGCGGTCCTTGGCGGGACCGGAGACGCGACCGGCGTTCGCATGATCGGCGGCTCGATCCTCAGTCCCTCCATGGGTGCGCGGACTGGCCTGATGATGAAGCGCGGCACGTTGATTTCATCCACGCCCGTAGAGCTTTCGTCGACCTTCGTCGATTCCGGCCTTTACCGCCTGCCCTTCCTTGCCCTCCTGCGCAAGCATCTCGGCGAGGTCATGCCGCGCGCGGCGCACCTCGTCCCCTCGGTCGCCCATCGCTTCCGCGGCGACATGTCGATGCTCGGCAAGGGCGAAGTCCTGGTCGCGCAATGAACGCGCGCACCGACTCGCTGCATTTCCTTTCCCGTCGCACCGTATCCGGCAACGGGTCGCTTTCCGTGAGCGGCCCCTGCTGGTATGCGGACGATCTGCTATGATCGTCGACTTACATTCACGAGCCTGACCATGTCCGCCCCAGCGCCTGCCGCACCTCACTTGTCCTCCCCGGTCGCCTGCCTGCCCAAGCTCGGGCACATGACGCTGGTGATGGGCATTCTCAATGTGACGCCCGATTCCTTTTCCGATGGCGGTCGCTTCAATGCCATCGATGCCGCGGTCGTCCATGCCGACGAGATGGTCGCCGAAGGGGCCGACATCATCGACGTCGGCGGCGAATCCACCCGGCCCGGCCATGCGCCGGTTCCCGTCGAGGAGGAGATCGCCCGCGTTGAGCCCATCATCAAGGCGCTGGCGACCCGCATCACCGTTCCGATTTCCATCGACAGCTACAAGGCGAAGACGGCGGACGTCGCGCTCAAGGCCGGCGCGAAGATCGTCAACGACGTCTGGGGCCTGCAGCGCGATCCGGACATGGCGCGCGTCGTTGCCGCCCACGGCGCGCCGATCGTCATCATGCACAATCGCGAGACGATCGACGGCAACATCGACATCATCGAGGACATGAAAGCCTTCTTCGCGCGCTCGATTGACATGGCGCTGAAGGCCGGCGTGCGCGACGACCACATCATCCTCGATCCGGGCGTCGGCTTCGGCAAAACCTTCCCGCAGCATCTTCAGGCGATCGGCCGGCTGCCGGAAATCCGCGCGCTCGGCTATCCGGTGCTGATGGGCACCTCGCGCAAGTCGCTGCTCGGCATCCTCGCCGACCACAAGCTGGAACCCAAGGACCGGCTCTTCGGCACGCTCGCCTCCAATGTTGCCTCCATCATGCTCGGCGCCGATATCGTGCGCGTCCATGACGTGCGTGCGCATGTGGAAGCGGCCCGGGTGACGGAGGCCATCATGGCGGCCTCGGTTGGAGACATCCGGTGACGGACCGCATCTTTCTCAAGCGTCTCGCGGTCTACGGCTATCATGGCCTCCTGCCGGAAGAGGCGGTGATCGGACAGCGCTTCTACATCTCGCTGGAGGCTCGGCTTGACCTTGCTCCCGCTGGCGTGGATGACGATTTCTCCAAGACCGTGAGCTATGCGGATCTGGCCGAGATCGCCCACGACCTTGCCACCAAGGAGCGTTTCGAGATGATCGAGGCGCTGGCGGAGGCGATCGCGTCGAAGATCCTGCTGCGGTTCGCGGCGATCGACTCGCTTGTCGTGACGGTGGAAAAGCCGTCGGCGCCCGTTCCCTATCCGCTGGAGAGCATCGCCGTCGAAATCGAGAGGTCGCGTCATGGCTAAAGCCTATCTCGGCCTCGGCGGCAATATCGGCGACGCGAGGGCCAACATCGCCGCCGCGCTCGACGCACTCGATGCAAATGGCGCCAAGGTCATCAAGCGGTCCGGCGACTACGAGACGCCGCCGTGGGGCAAGCTGGACCAGCCGCCCTACATCAACGCCTGCGCCATCGTGGAGACGGAACTGACCCCGAAGGCACTCCTTGCGCTTTGCCTCGACACCGAGCGGGAGCTTGGCCGGATCCGTATCGAGAAATGGGGTCCGCGCGTTATCGACATCGATCTTCTCGCCTACGAGAACGAGGTGATCGACGACCCGTCCTATCCGGCGCTCAACGTGCCGCATCCCTATATGCTCGACAGGGCCTTCGTGCTCGTTCCGCTCGCCGAGATCGCACCGGATCTGGAGGTGAAGGGCGTCAAGGTCAGCGAGGCCGTCAAATCCTTCGATGCCAGCGAAATCAAGAGGATCGTGTAGCCATGCCCGCTCTTCTCGTCAGCGTCGCCACCGTCGACGAGGCACGTCTGGCCCTTGAGGCCGGGGCCGATCTCATCGATGCCAAGGATCCGAAGGCCGGGGCGCTTGGCGCGCTCGACCAGGAGACTGTCGGCGATATCGCCAGGGCCGTCGCCGGCCGGGCCGTCGTGACGGCCGTCACCGGTGACCATCATGATATGGCGTCCCTGATCGCGGCGGCCGAGACGATCGCCGAGACCGGCGTCGACATGGTGAAAGTCGGCCTTTATCCCGGCCTCGACACGCCTCAGGCGGTGCGGGAAATCGGCCAAAGGCTGGCTCCCAGATGCCGCCTCGTCGCGGTGTTGCTCGCAGACCATAATCCCGACCTGTCGCTCGTCGACGACCTTGCCGCAGCCGGATTTACCGGCGTGATGCTGGATACGTTCGCCAAGGGCAGCGGGCTCCTGTCCTTCATCAAGTATACGGACATCCGCGCCTTCGTCGCTCGCGCCAAGCAGCATGACCTGATCTGCGGTCTTGCCGGCTCGCTGAAATCCGAGGACCTGTCGCTTCTCTATACGCTCGGCGCCGATCTGCTCGGCATGCGCGGCGGCCTTTGCCGCGGTCATGACCGGACGAGCGTGCTCCAGCCCGATCTCATCGCCGAGGCCGTCGCTCTGGTTCACGGAAAGACGCCGCAGCAGAAGGCCGGATGATGACGGATCGCCCTGCCCTCATGGTGGTCAAGATCGGCGGCAGCCTGATGAGCCAGCGGCCGCTGCTCGACCGTCTCATGGCGCGGATTGCCGCGAGCAAAGCGCGTGTCGTCATGCTGCCGGGCGGCGGCGCGATTGCCGATGGCATCCGGCAGGCGCAGCGCGAGGCCGGCTTTTCGGATCGTCTTGCCCACGACTTCGCCATCGACGCGATGACGAAATTCGGCGAGATCCTGTGCGAATTCTATCCGCAATGCCGGATGGTCGGGACGCCTGCTGAGGCGGACACCTGCTGGCAGGCCGGCGGCCTTCCCGTCTGGCACGCCTCAAGGCAGTTCATCGGACGTGACGATATCGCCGAAAGCTGGGACGTGACGAGCGACAGCCTCGCCGCCGTTCTGGCGCGGGATCTTGGCGCTGACCGCCTGATCCTCGTCAAGTCGATTGATGTGGCCGATCAGGACCGCCTTCAGGACATCGCCGCCAAGGGCCAGGTCGATGCGGCCTTCCTCAAATACGCCAGCGAATTCCAGGGTGAGGTTGCCTTCGTCGGGCCGGCGGCCCTTTCGGCAGACACCAACCCTTTCGCGACCGGCACGCATAAAGTCCCAGAGAGACGACACGCTTCATGACCACCCGCGCCCCCACTCCCCGGCTCGGCTGGGCTCTCACCGGCTCGGGCCACTATGTGCAGGAAACGCTCGACCTGATGAAGCGGATGCCGAAGCTCGACATCTTTCTTTCCAAGGCCGGCGACGAGGTTCTGCGGCAGTACGGCAAGGACCTATCCGGCATGCAGGAGGGGACGCGCGTCTTCAAGGATGGCGCGGCGAGCGCGCCGCCGGTCGGCAATTTCTACAAGGGCCACTACCACACGCTGATCGTGGGGCCTGCAACCTCCAACACCGTCGCCAAGTGCGTCGTCGGCATTTCCGATACTTTGCCGACGAACTGCTTTGCGCAGGCCGGCAAGTGCCGCGTTCCCACCATCGTCTTTGCCTGCGACACCCGGCCGGAGATGGACACCGAGGCGCCGTCCGGTTGGTTCAAGGTCTATCCGCGCCGGGTCGACCTTGAGAACACCGAGCGGCTGCGCGAATTCGATGCGACGACGGTGGTCGAGACACTGTCCGAGCTTGAGGAAGCCGTGCTTGCGCGCATGGCCCATATCGGCGAAACGGTGTCATGACCGATGCGCGGCCTCACCTCGCTCTCCTGACCGGACAACTTGCCCATGACCGTCTCGCCCGTCTCATGGATGAGATGGGGCGCGAGGCTTTCGACTGGACGATCATCGACATCGGCGTGAAGGTCGCCGCGTTGATGACCGAAAAGATCATCCTGCGCCGCTTGAGCTTGCCGGACGGCATCACAGGAGTCGTTCTGCCGGGCCGCTGCCGGGCCGATCTAGAGTCCCTGTCCAGCCATTTCGGTGTGCCCTTCGAGCGCGGCCCGGACGAGATCATCGACCTTCCGGTCTATTTTGGGCGCGGTGGGCGGGAGCCGGATCTCTCGCAGCATGACCTGCGCATCTTCGCCGAAATCACCGAGGCGCCGGAGCTTTCCGTCGATGCCATTCTGGCGAAGGCAGAGCAACTGAGAGCCGCGGGCGGCGACGTCATCGACATCGGCGGTCTGCCGGATATGCCCTTCCCGCATCTCGCCGACACCGTGAAGGCCCTGAAGAGCGCCGGCTTCCTCGTCAGCGTCGACAGCGCCAATCTGGACGAACTGCTGACTGGGGCTCGCGCGGGCTGCGATTTTCTCCTCAGCCTCAACGAGGAAACGGTGCATCACGCGCGGGACATCGACGCGGTGCCCGTTCTCGTGCCGGCGACATCGGGCGATCTTGAGTCTCTCTGCCGGGCGGCGGAGAAGATGGAGGCCTGGGGCCTGCCCTATATGGCCGATCCGATCCTCGATCCGATCCACTTCGGCTTTGCCGCATCGCTCGCGCGCTATGTCGAGTTCCGTCGCCGTTTTCCCGAGACCGAGATGCTCATGGGAACCGGCAACCTCACCGAACTCACCGAGGCCGATACCAGCGGCATCACGGCGACGCTGCTCGGCGTCTGCTCGGAGCTTTCGATCCGCAACGTGCTGGTGGTTCAGGTCAGTCCCCACACCCGCCGGACGATCGAAGAACATGACGCCGCCCGCCGGATCATGTTTGCCGCCAGGCGCGACCATGCCTTGCCGAAGGGCTACGGCGGCGCGCTCTGTTCTCTGCACGAGCGCAAGCCCTACGCCAACACGCCGGAGGGCGTGGAGGTCTCGGCCAAGGCCGTGCGCGACCAGAATTTCCGCATCGAGGTCGCCGAGGACGGCATTCACATCTACAACCGGGATCTCCACGTCACCGATACGGACGCCTTCGAGTTCTTTCCCCATCTCGGTGTGGAAAATGACGGCGGGCATGCCTTCTATCTCGGCGCGGAACTGGCGCGGGCGGAAATCGCCTTCGGTCTTGGCAAGCGATACGCCCAGGACAACCCGCTCGACTGGGGCGCCGCGATGGACCGCAAGGAGGAAGACGTGACGCGCCTGCAGGAGGCCGGCCACACCCTCAAGGGCAAGCAGCGGCCGACGCCGAACAGTCCGAGGCCCGATGCGTCCGGCGAGGAGCCATCCTGATGCCCTTCATCCTGGAGACCATCGTCGCCACGAAGAACGCCGACGGCAGCTTCCATGTCCGCCCCTATGGCCTTCACAAGGACGGCGATAACTGGCTTTTCATGCCCTTCCGGCCTTCGCCCGCCATCGAGAATGTCCAGCGCCATCCCTATCTGGTCGTTTCCTCGCCAGCGGACGTGCGCATTCTCGCGGGGTTCCTGACCGGACGGAGCGACTGGCCGCTCGTGCCTGCCGACAAGGTCGACGGCATGCGTTTGGCAGACAGCTTCGGGCACATGGAGCTGGAGGCGATCGACTTCACTGATGACGAGCAACGGCCGAAATTCCGCTGCAAGGTGCTGCACGAGGTGGCGCACAAGCCCTTCCTCGGCTTCAACCGGGCCCAGGCGGCGGTGCTGGAGGCGGCCATCCTTTCGACGCGTCTCGGCATGCTGCCGCGCGAGAAGATCGACACGGAAATGGCCTATCACCGCATCTCCATCGACAAGACGGCGGGCGAGCGCGAACGCGAGGCCTTCAGCTGGATCGAGGCCCGCATAGCAGCCTTCTTCGAGGCCGGGCCAAGCGCCTGACGGACGCTCGTAACTTCGCCGCAGCCGTGGCATGATTTTCTTCGGCCTGAATGGTTGCGCGGACCGCACCCGTCGAGTATGTCAAAGCCCACTTGCGGGCCCGTCAAACCGGAACGGTTCCCGTTGTTGTGAGCGCGTAGCTCAGCCGGTAGAGCATTCGACTTTTAATCGAACGGTCCTGGGTTCGAGTCCCAGCGCGCTCACCATCTCTCTTCCGCATTCTTCTTTTGCGATTCAGACGCCGGCGCCGTTGTCCGCCAGCCTGGCGCGCAAGTGTAGCGCGCAAAACCGAATGGCACGGCGCGCAAGATCGAATGGCACCCGTTTTGGGTCTGCATAATGCGGCTTGAAGCACCTTTTTAGGCTCCCCAAAACCGGACCCACTTTTGGGTCCGATGCTCAGTCTGGCTTGCGCTCGACGGTTACGGTGGTGATCCAGCCGTCTTGCGGGCTGATTTCGTGGATGACGCTCTCGGCGACCATCTTGGCCTGCGAGATGTCGGGGCCGTATCCCAGCGGCTTGACGTCGGCGCCGGCAAAGGCAATCGGATTGCCCGGCATTTCGAAATAGCCGCTGATCGTGCGGCGGAGCAGCTCGCGCAGACGGGCCGCCGCCATGGCCTTCGCCTCCTCGGTCGAGGCCGCCTGATGGATCGCCTTCGCCTTGCCCTTGCCCTTGCCGGTGTCGGCCGACTTGATCAGCTTGCCGGTCTTCGGGTCATAGGTCTCCGTCCCCGACTCAGACACGACGCCGCGTAGCTCGAAATCGACGTTGTGGCCGAACTCGCCGCCGATGAAGATGGGCGTGATCGTCGGCAGATCGGCGCCGGACGCGCTCTTGCCGCTGCCGCGCTTTGCCAGGATGATCTTGTCCATCGCCACCTTGCAGGTCGCGCCGAAATCGCTGGCCATGTCCGTCAGGAAGTCGATGCGGCTTTGCGACCGGCGCAGGCGATACTTGATCTTGATCGCTGCCAGCTCCTTGTCGACGACGGCCTCAAGGCCCGCATCCTTGGCGACCTTCTTGGCGATGTCGCCGAATGTCTTGTCGTCGAAATGCTCGCTGCCCTGGTCGAGCAGCTTGTCTGAGAGCAGCGCCGAGCGGCAGATCACGAGCATCTCGTAACCGCGCTTCGGATCGCCGCCGAAGCCGACGCGCTGAACCGAGAAGCGGCCCTTGTAGGTGCCGCCGATCCCGTCCGACCAGCCGGCCGTGACGTCGTAGATCGTGCCCAGCTCCGGCGCGGTCATATAGGGCGGCGTCATGCGGAAACGCAGGACGCATTCGTCGGCGTCGTAACCGGCCGCGTCGGTGATCGTGATCGAGGCCAGCGTTGAGGAAAAGCGGGTGTAGAGATTGCCGCCTTGCGGGCCTGTCACCTCGACGCGCGGAAAGCGAACGGCCATGCGTTACTCCCAAATCCGCTGGGTGTCGTCGGCGGGCGCGGTCACGGCGTCGGGCACGACGACGACGGTCCCGGCCGGGATGACGGGGCCAAGGGCGGCAAGCCCCGGATTGGCATCGAGGAGCGTCTCGGTCGCGCCGTCACGCTCCGATCCGAACAGGGCCTTTGCGATCCGGTCGAGGCGTTCGCCGTCCGGCAGGCGCACGGTGTAGGTGGTCATAGGAAGCTCAGCCCCCAGCCGAACAAATCGCCGGAATGAACGAGGGTGACCCGCATGCGCATGATGCGGCCAAGCCCGTCGCGCGGATGGAGCCGCTCCTCGTCGACCTCCAGCTCCTTGACGATGACGCTCCCGGTCGAAACGAGGCCGAGGAAGGAGGCCGACAGGCGGATGAAGGGGACGGGCGTCTGAAGCCGCTGATAGGCGGTGAGCAAGGTAACCGCGTCCGTACCGCCGAGGGTTTGCGGCAGCGTCTCGGCATCGATCGAGGTTTCCTTGGGATCGGAGCCGGTGAGCTGGATATCGTTGCCGCCGAAGGTGGGCGTGACGATGACGCGGCCGGTCTCCCGGCTGGCGATCCGTTGCGGGTTCATGCCGATGACGCGAAGGATCGCCGGCCCGATGGCGACGAGCGCGTTCATGCCGTGCTCCCGAGGTCATGAAGGGCGGCGGCGAACGAGCGAGCGGTCTGCTGGTCCAATGCCCGCGCGGCGGCCCGTCCCGTGGCCTCGGCGTCCGCCGTGCCGGTAATCGTCTGGTGAATGGTCTGGTGCACCGTGACAGGACGGGAAATTGCCGCCTGTCGTTGCGGCGCGGAGGCCGGTGCGGCCCGATCGGGCGGAGGCGGGGCGTAGTCGATCCGCGTGGCGCGCGGTGCGGCCGACGGCGGTTCATAGCGGATCGGATCGGCCGAAGGCGTGCCGTTGGCGCGTGGTCGCGGCCTTGGAACGGGATAACCGCCCGTCTCGGGAACTATCCGGGGCGTCAGGGTGATGTCGAGAAGCGCCTTGAGTTCGTCGGCGAGCTTCCGAGCGACCGACAAGGGTTGGTCGCTCTCGGCTGCCAGCGCACCGGCATATTTCTGAAGCATCTCCCGGCCGGCCGGCGCCAAATCGGTGCTCTCGGCTGTGGCCTTGAGGTTGCCCATGACGGCCTCGATCTGGCCTTTGACCGCCGTCTGGGCCTCCGGCGAAACGAAGTCACTCAAGGCTTTCCGCAGCGTGTCGAGTTGCTGCAGATTGGCCTTCAACCGCGCTTCAGGGTCGCCTGGGGCGGCGCTCGAAGATGCCGCCGCAGCGGCCTTCCTCATGTCCTCGACCTGGGCCATTTCGAGCGTGGCCACGAGCGACGACATCTCGGGCACCTTCGGACGAGGCGCGTCCGCGCCCGCCATCCGGCTTTCCGCGTTGGTGCGGTAAGCATCGGCCTGGTCGAGCGCGCGGGACGCATCGCTCTTGTCAAAGCCGAAGAGCCCCTCGAAGAACCGATTGAGCCGCGCGCCGCGATCGTTCGCGCTGCTGACGGCGCTTTTCAGATCGGCGGGGGCGTCGTCCGGCACCTCGATCTTTGCCGGCTCGCGATTGCGGCTTTCCATCGCGCCCGAAAGCCCATTCATCGCCGCCGTCAGTACTGGCAGCACCTGGGCGCCTAGCAACTTGGTCTTTGCGACGACATTCGACGAAAACCGGTCAAAGGCGCTCGAAGCGTTGTCTGTGGCCGTCGCGAAGTCATTCATCACCGTGCCGGTGGATCGGTCCATCTCCTCAATCAACGACCTGACTTCAGACATGTCGGTAAGAACGGCCTGCACGCCCGCGCGCGCCTGACGATCCGGCAGCAAGGCCGAGAGTTTGAAGGGATCGTTTCCGACCTTCCTTCCGATTTCGTCGATGAGGGCGAGGACCGGCGATACACCCCTCTTTGTCGCGTCCTTCAGAACCTTCTCGACATTGATGCCGACGTCCTTGGCGTTTTTGATGAAGTCGGACGCGGTGAACTTGTCGAGCATGTTCTCGAAGTTGGTGGCCGCCTCGTCGCTCGATCCGGCGGTCTTGCGAATAGCCTGCGCCATGGCCACGAGGCCCTTGACGCCCTGCATCCCGCTTTCGCCGAGCCCCTTCATTCTCGCCGCCAGCGCCGGGAAGCTCCTCGCCATGTCGGGGACTTCGAATTGCCCGGCCTTGCCGCCCAAGGCCATGGCGTCATAGGCGGCCATCATGTCGGATTGCCCGATGCCCATGTTGTTCTTCAGGGCAATGGTCGTGCGCGCCGAGTCCTCGGGATTGGCCTGCGTTGCCTTGGAAAAGACGATGGCGCCTTCCGTCATCGCCGACGCATTCTTCGCGTCCAGGCCGCCGCTCATGAGAAGGCTGAAGACACCCATGGCGCCTTGCGTTCCGACGCCCTTGCGCGCGCCGATCTCGGACATGAGGCGATCGTATCGGGCCTGATCTTCCTTGCCGTATTCGCCGAGGACACGGTGCTGATCGCTCGCAAACTCGTCGCTCGCTGCTCCTTTGACCGAAGCTCCGGCCACGAGCGCAGCAGAAGCGACACCGCCACCAAGCGCGTAGGCGACGCCCGATCCAATCGGCAGGATCGCGTCGGCGCCGAGCCGGTTGAGCATGGCGGTGGCGGCCTTCGAAAGGCCGCCCCGCGTGCCCGGTCTCGCCGCGCCTGACATGCTTCTGCCAAATCGGTCGACATTCGTTCGGCCAAGACGCTCGGCGGCCGCTTTCGCACGATCGATCCTTTGCTCCGCCTCACCGGCCGCGCCCGCCACGCCATCGAGGTCGCTCTTCAGGGCCTCCGGTCCGCGACCGTCATCGACGCGGTCGGCGGCATTGCGCACCTGGTCGATGTCGGCCTTTGCCTTGTCGGCCGCGCCCGAGAGAACCTTCAGGTCTGACCCTAGATTTTCCGGGCCGCTGCCGTCATCGACGCGATCGGCAGCGGTGCGCATCTGGTCGATGTCGGATTTGGCCAGGTCCGCCGCATTGGCCACGCTGTTGAGGTCGAGCTTCAGTTGCTCCGGGCCGTTGCCGTCGTCCGTGCGATCGGCGGCCTGGCGCATCTGGTCGATGTCGGTCTTGGCCTTTCCGGCGGCGCCGGACACGGCCTTGAGATCGCCGGCCAGGCGTTCGCCGCCCTCCGCGCGGTCGAGCCCCTTTGCCGCCTCGCGCAGGCCGACAAGCGCCCGATCGGCCTTCTCGGCCGGGCGGGTGAGTTGGTCGACGAGTTTCAGGACAAGGGAGACGTCGAGCGTGCGATCAGACATGAGATACCCTCAGTCGGCGGGCCTCGTAATGGACGAGGAGCAACTCGTCGAGCGGCCAGGAGAGCACCTCGCGATAAGGCGTCATGGCGGCGGCGGAAACCTCAAGGGCGATCCGGCGCCACCACGCCAGATCGGCCAGATCGACTACCAGCCGAGAGCCGTCCGGTAGCGCTGGGGCAAAAAATCGATGGCCGCCTCCCAGACCGCCATCGTGTCCCCGGCTTCCATGCCCCGGATGACTTTTGCCGGAAGGCCCGTGACCAAGGCGGAAAAATCGCTCTTGTCCGCTCCTTCTGACGCCAGAAGATCCGCGAACGGCCGCAACTCCCCGCCCGATATCCTGCGCACCTCGACATGGTCGATCCGCCGGCCCTGCCACATGAACGGGTGCTTCAGTGGTACGGTCTTGAAGAGTGCTTCAGGCTCGCAAAAATCGAGCTTTTCGACCTCTTTGGGCGCGGCCGGTTCGGTAGGCTCCGGCGTGGCCGGCGCTAGCTCGCCCGCTTCGGCGGCCATCTCCGCGATGATGTCGGCGGGCGGCAGCGGGATCGTCTCCTCAACCATCTTGCCGTCGCCGGCCGGGGTCTTCACGCGGATGCCGCCGGCAGCGCCGGCCTTGTCGTCAGTCGTCATTGCGCGCTCCGGGATCAGGCCGCGATCAGCCGGTTGTGTTCGGCGGTGTAGTTGGTGCCGTCGATGATCAGGGTGTTGGTGAAGACATCGAACTTGTGGGCCGTCACGCCGTCGACGATGTCGTGATAGAGCACGATCGAGGAAAAGCGCGTCATGGTCTTGTCCTTGGCCTTGAGGCCCTCGACGCCGGCCGGCTCGATCTCGTTGAGGAGCCCGCGCAGCATGACGATGCGGCCCTTGTTGACGCCGGTCGTGGCATCGAGCAGGCGCTCGTAATAGGTGACCGTCGTCCAGTCGCCGGGCTCACGGCCGAAGCGCGAGCGAAGGCTCTGGTGGCTGCCGTCCACCGCCATTTCGGCGACCAACGGCGAAACCTCGCCGGGCAGCGAGACCTTGAAGAAGCCGCCGCCCATGAAGAAATCGATCATCTCGCGCTTCAGCGGGGGCAGCTTGAAATTGTCGAGGTGGAGACGCTGGTTGATCTCCTGGACGTAGACGTTGCCGCCACGAATGATGCCGTCCATTGCTTGGCTCCCTTGCGGCGCCGGTGCGTCGGCGCGGTGAAAAGATGTTGGGGGCGGCGGGCTGAGCCCCTACGGTCGGACCGTTCCCAATGGGTGCTGGGGGCCTTGCGAGCCATACCAGACCGCCCCTCTCCGGGTATTCCTTGTCCTGCCCCATACGCTTGCCCGAAAACCGGTCCCCACTTTTCGGGCGTATGGGCTTATGCCGCGACGCGGATGTTCGGATCGCCGAGGCTGGCGAGCGCGGCGGCGATCGCCGCCTGGAGCACGTCGAAGGCTTCGGGCATCGCGCCGGTATAGATGCCCAGATCCACGAGGTCGGGCGTCTCCTGCCAGTTGACCTTGGCCGAGATCGCGCCGGCCTGGAGCGCCGCTGCCGTGTTGAGGCTGGAGTCCCAGAGCACCACGTGATCGATGATCGCGCCGAGCGCCTGGACGCCGTCGAAATAGTCGTCGATCGCCCGGAAGATCAGCGTCACGGTGTGGGGCGTGATGTCCTGGGCCATGTAGGCGCGCATCGGGCGAACCATGGCCTTTTCCAGCGCCCGGCGGGTGCGGACCACTTTGAGCGAGCGCCAGCTCTTGACGGTCGGGTCCGTTGCCGTGGTGAAGGGCGCCCAAAGGAGATTGGTCTCGATGACGACGCCGCCGCCGGCCTGGACGAGGCGATTGGCTTCGCAGGTCGGATCGCCGTCACGATAGATGATCGGCCGCGACGTGCCGAGCACGCCCTTGAGAGCGGTATTCCAGGCCGCCTTGAACGGCGTTCCGGCGCTGCGGTCCCGGCGCACGATGGCGCCCGCCCAATGGGGCGACATCGGCCGCACCACGGTCTCACCGCCGATCGACGCCTTGATCGCGACCACCGCGCAACAAATCTGCAGGGACGTGGCGAAGTCGGCCAAATAAGCAACGGCGCCGGCCTCGGTCTCCGGCGGCGCGTCGACGATGCCGATGCAGTCGATGATCTGGGTGCAGATCGCCTCCATGGCCGCGCCGATCGGGTTCTTGGCGTTGGTCGGGCGGGTGTGGGTGTAGCCGGAGGCGAGCAGGATGCCGGGCTCCACGCCGAGGAGTGCCTTGGCATTGAGCAGCGCAAAGATGCCGGTCTTGGTCGCGCTGTCGCCGGCAATCGCCGTCACGGCCTCGTCGAGCGTGGCCTCTGCGTCAACGCCCGGATTGACGTAGATGACCTGGGCGACGATGCCCTCCGAATTGATCTGCTCGATGACGTCGGCCGCATCGCCTTCCCCCAGGAGCGCGATCAGGTCGGCGTCCGAGGTGTCGATCAGGACGGGCGTGTTGACCGGGAAGGTGCCCGCATCGGCGGCCGGCGCCGGCACGCAAAGGCCGATGGCCGACTGGTCGCGGGTGTCGATCGTGACGATCGTGTTGGACAGATCGGAAAAGACGCGAACGCCGACATTGGGAACGGCTGCGGGCATGGCGGGCTCCTTGAGGATCGACGACGGCTTGACCGCCGGAAGCAATCGCCCCAAAGTAGACGCCAGACGCAAAGCGGCCGGGGCTGAACCTCTTCAGCCCCGGCCGCTGCTGTTTCGGGCTTGCCAGCCGGCTGCCTCGTCTTCCCTCACTGCGCTCTATTCGGGTTCGAGCATGTGCTCGTCGACCCAGCTCGCCTCGGCATGGCCGGTGTCGGTGACGTAATAGACCGCATAGGTCGGCGTGCCGTCCGGCAGGCGCCCGAGGGCCTTGATTTCACCCTTCGCCTGATAGTCCGGGATCCGCACCTTGGCAGCCTTGGCAAACTTGTGGTCGGGCGGCGGCGGGCGTTTGACCGGAGGGAGGGTCAGATCCTCGCCGGCGATCGTCTCTTCGCCGGCCGGTACGTCTTCGGGGTCGTCAATCATTCACCGCTCCTATGCGTGCGCAAAGCTTGCCGTGAAGGCGACTTCGGGAAACCAGTCGACCAGCAGGGCATTGTTGTTGGCAGCGGAGGTCCAGTTGGTGACGCGGTTCCACTGCTTGACGTAAGCGCCGTTGGCGTCGATCACCGGCGCGGAGTTGACCACAAATTCGCCGATCGCCCATTGGCCGGCAGCCGGCGCAGCCGCCGCGAGCTTCGGAATGCGCACGATGGCCTTGATGCGGAACTTGTGTCCGGCGAAGTCGTCGCGGACGAGTGTCATCAACTCGCCCTTGTGAAGGACCAGTAGGCCGATTTCGTTGCCGGCTGCATCGAGCGGCATGGCGATATTGCCGCCGGGTCCGAAGGGCACGTCGCTGTCATAGGCTCGGAGCACCAGTTCAACATTCCAGGTCAGCCAGCTCTCGATGTAGGTGATCGGCGTGGTGGTCGAGTTGACGGCCAGGAAGGTATTGCCGTCGGCGGCCAGCGTACCCGCTGTCGGCGTCCCCCGCTGGCGTGTCAGTCCCGTGGTCGCCGCCTGCATGTCGGCCAGCCGGTGGACCGTCTCCAGACCGGTCACGCCCTGGTTCGCGTTTCCGGCGCTGAAGAGCAATCCGAACTCACCCTGAACCTTCAACCCGGCGATATGGAGGGTACAGCCGGACTCAAGCTCGATCGTCCAGTCTAGCGAGCCATTGGTCGCCAGGGCACCGGTGATGATGTTGCTTCGAGCGTTGCCACGGAAGACATAGGAGCGGTCGACATTCTCCGTCCAGGCTCCGACCCGGTTGATGCCCGCCTTGTAGAAGACGATGGCCATCTTGGCATTCTGCATCGTACTGCCGGGTCTGAAATCGACGTAGCCCGGCGACCAAGCTCCCGCAATGAGCGTTGGCGCGGTAGCGCCCAACCAGTCCCAATAGCCGAGTTCGGCCTCGTCCGTCGTGAACTCCGGACGGACCTGGACATTGACGCCCTTGCGGATGCCGCCAGGGCCGTCGAATTCGCAGGCGCCATCCCAAACGATCTGGCCGTGCTGGCCGGTCATCAAGAGGCCGGTGGCCAGCTCCAGTTCCGTTGCGTCGCCGACGCGCCAAACCCGAACGCCGGTAGCAAAGATGAACTGGTTCGGCGTCAGGCCGTCGCTGCCGCCGCGTGACCAGATGCCGAGCCGGAAGCCGCGCACCGCGACATCGTCGAGGCGCGACCACCAGAGGCCGCCATTGTTGTCCGGCGCGACGGGCTTGGCCTGCCACATGAGGCCGATCTGAGGGCCGTTCGCAAGGTTGGCGTCAAAGCCGATGCCGCGAACTTCGACATTGATGACAGGCCCGTTGTCGAGGGTGACGAGCGGCCCGCTCGCACCTGTAAGCTGGATGACCCGCGTGCCGGTCGTCAGGCTGGAGCCGCAGCCGACAAAGCGCATTTTCGAGTACCATTTCCACGACGAAACGCGCAACGCACCCTGCTTGCAGGTGATCACCCAGCCATATTGCTTCGATGCCTGGCTAGCGCGGTCAAGCATGTTTGTGTCGTCGCCGATCGGGTCCGTCCCGTAGCGGAAATTCTCGATGTTGCGGCGGAGCCCGTCGATGTAATAGGCGCCGATGTTGCCGCCCGCATCCCGCGCCATCCCGACAAAGGGATTGATGGTGCCCGTGGCAAGGGCCGTGTCGATCGCCGCGTCGAAGACTGCATTGAAGAGCTTGGCCGGAAGCACGGGACCGACCAAACCGCTGGTCCCCCGACCGAGCAGCGCCTCGGGCTCGTCGACCGTAGGCTCGTCGTAGACGGTTTCAAGGACGTTGAGATAGGCCCCCATCAATCTCTCCAGATGTAGAATTTGACGCCGTCGTCAAAGACGCGGTTGCCGCGCCAGTAGACCGGCTGTCCGCCCGCGTCGTAGGTCCACGAGAAGCCCGGCGGAAGGACGTCGCCCCTGCGGCGACGCCCGCCGATGCTGTTGCCAATGCCGAAGCCGAACGGGTCCACGCGGGCCTCCCTCAGACGGTAATGACGTCGACCTGGACACCGGCCGGAACCACGGCCGCGCCGTTGATCGAAACGATCCGGCGGACGGACCTCGGCAGCGGGCCGGAGGTGTAGACCGGGATCGAGCGGGTTGCCGCGTCGCTCGTCTCGTCGATCGGCACGACGACGAACGTGACCGGACGGTTGACCGCATCGTCGAGAATGATCTCCAGCGCGCGGCCATAGGTCGGCAGCTCCTTGGCGCCGATCATGGCGTTGGTGAGCGTGTACCAGTCGCGCGCCGGGCCGCTCTCGACGGCCAGCATCTCCTGGGAGCGCTTGCGCGAAAGCGTCGGGTCAAGGCTCTTGTCGATCGGCATAGCCGGCTCCTCAGGTTTCGGCGTCGGCGAAGACGGCCGCAACAGCCGTCGACCGCTCCCCGACTTCGGCAAAAACGTCGGCCTCGGTACTGCCCTTGGCCGAATAGGTCGTGACGACCGTGCCGGCGTCGACCGCGTCGAGCAGCGGGCCGAGCACGGCGTCGGCAGCGGCGGCGGCCGCTTTCATCTCGGCGATGGTGCTGCCGCCGGACATCGCCCGCGCCATGCGGGCGACGGTGAGCGCCAGCGCCAGGGCACCGTCCGACGTCGTGCCGAACAGGGTCTGAAGGTCGCCCGCTTGGCGCTGGATGGCATCGCGCAGATCGGCGCGCGGTGGCTGCATGTCTGCCATGGTCTGCTCTTCCTCTTAGCTGTAGGTGATGAGACCGCCGGTCGCGCCGGGCGTGTCGTTTGCAAGGTTGTAGTTGACGGCATTGCCGGCATTGTTGGCGTTGGTGTCCTGGGCGGCGATATAGCCGTTGCGGACGGCCGAATAGCCGTAGGAGGAGCAGTTCTTGGCCGTCGCGCCCGCCGCGACGATGGAACCGTTCCCCGAAGCGACGAAGCCGGTGATGGCGCCATCGACGACGGCGCTCTGCGCCTCGATCGTGCCGTTGATGGATGCGACGAAACCGGAGTTGACGTTGGTCACCGTGGTCGGCGTTCCGTCGGTGGCAGGGCCTGCGTAGATATTGCCGGCGCGATCGGCAGTGATGGCCGTGTCGCAGTCATCGAGGGCCGTTCCGCTAACGAACATCGCCCCGGCGCGGATCGCCTGCATCCCGAAATAGGCTGCATCGATCGTCGACTTGGGCGCGATGACCGTGCCCGACCGGATCGAGTACAGGCCATAGGAGCGGGCGGTGCCGTTGCTCCCGAGCCATGTCTTGCCGAGGCCGACGATCGTCGCCTCGGGGCATTCGACACGCGCGCTGTCGTAAGCGGCGATACCAATCTGGCAGCCGGTGATTTCCGGCTGACCGCCCGAATACCACGCCCCGCCCTGGCCGGAGATACCGGACGCCACACCGTTGACACGAATGGAGCCCGGTTGGCTGGTCACGAAGCCGCCAACGATGCGCAGCCCTGTCAGGATCGCCTCCGGATCGTCGCCGTCGATCGTGAAGCCGGAAAATTCCAGCGCACAACGCTCCACAGAGACGATGTAGTCTGCTGCTCCGCCGGTGTACTGAAGCGTGCAGGCGGCCGCATTGGCGATGTTGCCGAGGATGCGAATTCGCGATCCGAACGGCGCGTCGGCCATCAGAAGCGGGTTGATCGGGTGGATGCCGTCCGGGACCTGGATGATCACGTCCGCATTCAACTGCTTGAACTTGAACGCGTCCCAGGCCTCCTGGATGGTGGCGTAGTCGACGCCGATCGTGACGGTGATCGGATCGGCGATCTGCCAGTCGGCGAGTGCGTCCAGCCTTTCCTGCACTGCGTCGGTCACCTGCTGATAAGCGGCGATGACCAGCGCCAGTTGGCTGGCAGCGTTGTTGAGAGAGTCTGCGGCGGTCGTCATGCGTGTCGCTCCTCAGATGCCAGCGGCGCGGCAGCGCTGGTCGAGTTCGATGTGGTTGAGGTGGTTGGCGGCCTGGGCGGCCAGCAGTTCGGCAAGGATCGGCGTCAGGTCCGGGACATCCGGCTCCAGGACGGTGATCGCCAGCGCGTCCAGCGGAAGGGCCGCCAGATTGAGGTCGACCGCGAAATTGATGTCCGCGAGAGGTGACGTCGCGGCGACGAGCTGGGTCGGATCGGACCAGAGGGCCAGCAACGTGCCGTCGCTCAGAAACGCCCCGATCTCGCGGATGGTGTAGACGTCCTCGGTCGCCGGAACCTGCGCCTGGACGCGAAAGCCCTTGCCGGCAAGCACCTGGCCGGAGATCAGCGGCACCCTCGCTGCCTCGCTGACAAGCGCCGTCGCCGTCTCGACCGGCTCATATCCGACGAAGTCCGCTCCCGCAGGCTCACCCTTGCCAACGGCGATCTCGATAATGGTCGCCTGGAGCCCGTCGCCCTGGGCGGCGATGACGGCGGCAAGCCCCGCCGTCGTGATGGTCATTTGCAGCGCGGCGGCGGTCATGTGGCCCTCATGTCAAGTCGGACGTGGATCTGGACGGTGGAGGTCGCGGCGAGCCCGAGGGTGATGGTGCGCTTCGGACGGAAGGCCGCGCGGGCGTCGAGCCGCCCTCTCAGTTCGGCGGTGGCCGTCCCGGAAACGCCGATCGAGCCCTCGGCGAGCGCGCCGACGGCAAGCCGATAAGGCCGGCTCGCCGGCTTCGTTCTGCGGATGGTCTGGTCGATTGAGGCGATGGTGCGGGCATCGAGCAGCGGCGCGTCCTGGTAGAGGTTCGTCCGCGCATAGGCCGTCACGGCGAAGGAATAGGGTTCGCCCATCGGGGCCATGTCGAACCACTCGACGATGTCGACGTCGACGGAAAGCGCGGCGAGCGCGGCCTCGATCGCACCGCGCGTGCCCTTCCGGCGGTGGACCTCATAGGCCGCCGCGACCACGGCGCGTTGGACGGTTTCCGGCCAGTCCGGATCCCAGACGTCGACCGAGCGTTCCCAGGCAAGATGCGGCAACAGCGCGAGCGCGGTCCGTGCCGGATCCTTGGCATCGGGCAAGGGCAACGGGATTTCGCCAATCCGAAGCGCCAGAGCGACGAGCGCCCGCTCCAGCTTGGTTGCAGAGGCCGGCAAGATGAGATCGGCATTGGCCGTGCGGCTTGCCTCAGTCATCGCTCACCTCCACCGTGACGGCGATCGACGAGGCGAAAGGCGCCGCGAAGGGTCCGGGGAGAACGTCGGCGGCCGGCGACGTGATGGCGATCCGGGCGGCAACCGGCAGACCGTCCGTGCCGGCGACCGACGCGACCGCCGCAAGCATCGCCTGGGTGACTTCTGCGCCAACCGCGTGCTGGCGATCGGCAAAGGCGGCAAGCCGGGCCTCGGCAAGCGTGGCGACTGCCGACCGGTCGGCGCCGGGGCCAACCGTCAGGGTGACGTCGATCGCGTAAGGCTCGATCGACGCCGCCACCACATGCAGAAAATCGCCGATCGGGCGAACTTCGGAGGCCGACAATTTGGCCCTGACGGCGGCGACCAGGTCGGCGTCGGCCGCGCCGTCGCCGGCAGCGGACAGGATGATCACATGCACATGGCCGGCGGGCAGCCGGAAGCGATCGGGCGCGGCGCCGGCGCCGTCGTCGATGATCCATTCGTCCGCCGATGCGGCGAGCAGCTCGGCGAGCGCATCGGCCGCGTCGACGACGCGATAGCCGGCCGGCGCCGCCTCGAAACTGGCGTCAACCGAATGGACGGCGGCCGACTTGACCAGGAGCGCGCCTTCGGCGTCCGAGGTTCCGAGCGCCAGCGCCAGATAGGCGCCCTCCGGTCCGGCGACGGACAGGGCCTCGGGAGCAAGCTGGATGCGACGACGGAAAGCCGTGTCGCTCTCAAGCACAGCTTCGGTCGGCGGCGTCGCGGTGTCGTCGACCGGGGTGAGGACAAGGCGGGCAACGCCGAGGAAGGCGCCGAGCTGGTCGAGGTCGGTTCCCGTCGCCGTGGCGAGCAGCACGGCGCGCACCGCGTCATTGACCCGCCCGCGCAACAGCGTCTCGGCGAAGGCGCCGGCCTGCTCGACGACGGCAAGCGGCTCGCTGTCGAGGCCGCCCGTATCGAAGGGCACGCCGATCGCCGCAAGCCGCGTCGCCAGCTCGGCGATCCGTTCGGCCGCGATGGCGTCGGCGTCGAGCGTCTCGACGGCTTCGGGCGCCGGCAGATTGGCGAGGTCGATGTCGGCGAAGCGCGTCATCGGCATACCCCGCCGAAGTGTGAGCGGTTCGGCGACAAGGGTATGCCGCAGAAGGAAAGCAGGATGGGAGAGCGTGCGACCATCATGCCGCCGCCCTCAAGAGCTTCGGCTCGGCCGTGACCGGAATGGCGAGCTGATAATTGCCGAGGCGGCCCTCGGGAAAATAGGTGCCGGCATGGCGAAGCCCGAGCCCGCCCTCGCGGGTGAGCCAGACGAGCTGCACCTCGCTCAGCCGATATTCGGGCTCGTTGGCGTGCGCCGCCTGGACAAGGGCGACATAGAGCTGGAGCGCCAGCTCGGGCGTCACGTCCTCGCCGAGCAGCTCATGCATCGTCGATCCGAAGTCGAGCCGCATCACGCGGCTGTCCGGCCGCGTCAACCAAATCTTGTTGAGGCTCTGCCGCACGTGATCCCAGCCGACGAGCGGCTTGCCCGTCGTGTCGGAGATCCCGGTGCGGTATCGGACGGCGCGCGCCATGGAGGATCAGCCTTCGCCGTTGGCGGTCTCGCCCGCGCCGGACGTCTCGGGCTTCGTCCGCTTTCTGGCGGCGGACTTGTCCTCCATGAGTTCAAGCGTGCCGAGCGACAGATCGTAGGCGGCTTCGCGCGCCGTGAGCATGACGGTCTCGGCACCGGGCACGCGGCGCTTGCCGGCGATGTATTCGCCGGCCTTGTCGGTGATGCGGAAGGTGGTCTTTTGAGGGGCTTTCAAGGGAACCTCCAAGGCGGTTTGAAAGGGGCTTAAACGGGCGGCCCGGAAATCGCCGGGCCGTTGACGACGTTGGAATGGGCGTGGCTGTCGCCGACGTTCTTGCCGTTGTGGGTGAGCGAGGCGCCGTGGACTTCCACGTTGCCGATGAGGCGGATGGTGTCGCCGCTGATCTGGACCTCGCCGTCGTTGAGCGTGATCCAGCTCGCGCCGACCTGGAACGTCACGGTGTCGGCCGAGGTTGAGGGCGCGGGGTTGTCGTCGTCGTGAGCCCGCGGGCGGATCGAGGAGCCGGCGCCCAGCGTTCCGGAGGGCGAGGAATAGGCCGCCTGCTGGCCGACCTTCAGCGGCGTGTGCATGGCGAGCACGCCGACGCCCGGTTCTTCCCACGTCGCCCACGGTCCGAGGACAGGGTTGCCGTCCTCGTCCGTGTCGATGACGAGCCGCGCGAGACGGTTCTCAGCGTCGATCGCGGCGACCTTGCCCGGCAGGTTGGCGAGCGCGATGCGCCGGTCGGTGACGGCGGCAAGCCGGCGCAGGCGGCGCAGTTCGGTGGCAACGGCATTCATGAGCCGCTCCCCTGATCGTCGCTGCCGGGGATGCCGAAGCCGGCCGCCTTCATGGCCGCGATCATCTCGTCCTCGCCGTCAAACTGGATGGTGCCGTCTTCCGTGACTTGCCCGGTCGGCAGGTCGCCCCAAAGGCCGGCGCCGAGGGCGACGACGGTCTGGCGCCACGTCACCGCGTAATAGGCCATGCCCTGGGCAACGTCCTTGACGGTGAAGAAGGGCTTGAAATCGGTCGCTTCCGGCGGCGTGATGCCGGCGATCTGCCAGAGCTGCTCGTCCGGATCGCCGAGGATCTTGAGCAGCCGCAGGCCGATCGCGTTGGCGACCTGGTCGCGCTCGAAGCGCCGTTTGCCGACAACTCCATCGTCGATCACGTCATCGCTGGTCACGACATAGGCGGTCCAGTCGATCGCCGCATGCCACCCGCCGTCCGCCATCGGCACGATCCGGGCTTTCGACCAGCCGACGGCAACGCCCGGTGCCGGCATCACCGTCTTTGCGACGATGTCGGAAATGTCGACCTTGCCAGGGTGCGGCTGCACCATGACGCCCGGCAGGAGCGCCTTGAGGCGGGCGACGATCGCGGCCTTGACTGGCGAGATAGGATCGGCGGCGATGAGATCGGCAAGCGGCACGGGCTCGATCATGGATGTCCCCCGAGCATGCCGAAGGCGTCCGTCACGATGTCCAGCAGCTCGTCGACGTTGTCGTTGGAAAGACCGAGGAAGGGCCGCGCCGGGATCGTCACCTGCTTTGCGACAGCGAAGTTCACATTGCCGCCGGCGACGTACCAGAATTTGAGCGCATGTCCGTAACGCGGCTTGATGACCATTCCTTCCTGGTGGACGTGGGCGAATTGCCAGGGCGATCCCCACTCGACCTGGTCGGCGTCGGCATTGAAGGCAATGTCCTTCAGCAGATGTTTTCCGCTGGCGTTGAGAGTGGGGGTTCCGGCTCGGTTCGGCTGCCAGGGCGTTCCGTCCGGCGCCGTCTTCTCGTCGTTGATGCGATGCTGCGTCTGGTCGACACCAGCGCTGCCGATCGTGGTGAGCAGCTCCTCCCGATCGACGTCCAGGAAGGCGCGCAGCCCCTTGATGGCGTCATCGAGGTCGCGAAGGTCGACGGTGATTTGGATCCCGCTCACGGCAGCCCCCCTTGACGGGCGCGGGTGAAGACGCGTTCGGGCGCGGAGACGAGCACGGCATTCTGAGAGCTGGCGTCGTTCGGGTCGGGCGTTCCGCCGCCGGTGAAGGTGAGCGCGCCCTTGCCGGCCGCGATGGCCTCAAGCCGTTTGAGCGCGGACTTGTAGCGCTCGCGAATGTCGTCGGTGAGCCGGGAGAAACTGATGGCGATCCGGAAGAGCGCGATGTCCATCGTGTAGACCTTGACGATGGCGAGCCCGTCCGCATCGAGCAAGGCGAGTTCGGCCGCCGAGTAGCGCGCCTGGAGAATGCTCTTGACCTCGATCGAGGCGTCATCGAGCGCGGCCGTGATGCGATCGTCGTCGCGAAGGCCCGTCGCCCCGTCGGCTGCGAGCAGCACGAGTTCATCGGGATAGCGTTCTTCAAGATCGGCGATCGTGGCGTAGGCCATCGGGCGGCTCCGTGGTCATGAAAGGACGAGGCCGGAGCGCGGCGGCGTTTGAGGCTCCGCGCTCCGGCGGATCGGCCGTGACGACAGGCCGGCCGAAGGGATTGGGGTCAGAGACGCTCGAGGCGGTCCAGGTAGGGCTCGGCCTCCGCATCCGTCAGCGTCATGGTCGAGCCGAGCGGGTGGACCTTGCGCTTGCGGATGATCGGCTTCGCCACGCGCCAATCATGCTCGGCATTGGCCTTGGCCTTCTCGTCCGCCTCCGCCTTCGCGGCTGCATCGGCGGCGGTCTTGGCGGCAGCCTTTGCCGCTTCCTCGGCATCGGCTTTGGCCTTCTCGTCGGCGGCGGCCTTGGTGGCGGCCTTTGCCGCTTCCTCGGCATCGGCCTTGGCCTTTTCGTCGGTGGCGGTCCCCGCGACGACCTGTGCGGCCAACTCGGCGGCCGCCTGTTCGGCTGTGGTGGTCTTCGGCGTCTTCATGATCGGTCCTCGTCAGGTTTGAGTGTCAGAGCGGCAACCGATCAGGTGACGGCGTTCTCGATGATGAAGCCGCACTCCTGGGCAACGACCAGTTCGCGGACGGCCTCGCCGACGCGGACGCGGAGACCGCCGCGCATGCCGATGTCCTTGTCCTCGATCGTACCGGCGACGCGGCTGCCGTTCTCCGCCGTCAGGCCCCAGGTCATGCCCATCTGGGTCGTGGCCACCGGGTTGATGAACAGCCCCTGGATGGACTTGCCCCAGCAATAGGTGAGGTTCATCGGCTGACCCGGCCGGGCGATGTTGACGCGGCCTTCGCCGACGAGGATCTGCGGAACCTCGATCAGCTCGGCGAGCTGCTGGCGCGTGATGGCGCCTTCGTCGGTGAGGCCGCCCTTGACCGCCTTGATGAGGCGCGGATGTTTCTTGAGCTTGGTCCAGACCGGCTGGCCCATGCAGAGGAGGTTCGGCCGCATGCCGAGCACGGCAGAAAGCGCCGTGTCGAGCACATCGAAAGGATTGCTGTCGGGATCGTCGAAGCGATCGGTGGCAACCGTGATGTCGTACTGGTTGCCGGCGGCATAGTTGTTCGGATCCTGCACCGTGTCGGCGACACGGATTTCCCGGTCGAGGATCGTCAGGTCCGTGAGATACTGCGTCGCGACATGTTCGGGGTCGTAGGTCGAGAGCCCCTGTTCGCGCAGCTTGCGCGCCTCCTCGATGTCCGAATTCGGGATCGGCGCATCAAGAGCGTGATCCTCGGTCGATCCGTCGCGCTCCTCGCCCATGAACTCGACCTGATTGACGCGGCCCTTCCGGCCAACCCGGGTGTCGGGCACGGTGAAGCCCTGGGCGATGTCGTAGTAGGTCCACTTGAAGCGTTCCGAACCGACCGGCGAGCGCGGCATCACCTTGTCGGCGATCAGCGAATAGGCCGGATTGCGGAAGGCGATGGCGATCGCGGTGAGCGAAGCGGATACGGCGAAGGGGCGACGGTCGGCCATGGAAATCTCCGGAGGATTGGAACGCGGGCAAGAGCGCGTTCCCGAAAAGTGGCGCCCGGTTTTCGGGCTAGAACTCGCTCAAAGACAAAACGTCAGCGTCAGGGCGTGTAGAGGATGGAAGGCGCGAGGAAGAGCTGAACGATGTCGCCGGCCAGCGTCGCGTTGGTGGTGGCATAGCCGGCGACGCGGACCTGGTCGCCAGCGGACGGCGCCGCAACGACCGCGCGGCCCTGGGCATCCGAGGTCACCGGGTCGCCGTAAGCGATGGCGCCGCCAGCCGTGACCGGCACCTGGCCCGTCATGTGGACGTCGCAGTTGCCGCCCTCGTCGGCGCCGACCGCGTCGGAAACGCCGACAAGCGGATCGGTGTCCGCGACCGCGCCGACAACGGCGCCGCTGGCATCGAACGCCACGAGGCGCTTGCCGGTGATGGCCTCTGCGGCGAGGAAGGTCTGAATGTGGCCCTGGCGCATGGACTGCGGCTCCTGATGTGAAGGCGTGGAAAAGAGGGTCAGCGCTTCCTGGCGTCTTCGGCCTCGATTTGGGAAAGCGCCGTGGCGGCGTCGATCGTGATGCCGTGGGTCGCGTTCTCCGCGATCCGCTTGTTGATGCGGGCGGCGAGCGCCGCCGCCTGTTCGCGGGTGCTGCCCGTCTCCGTTTCCGGCGGGTCGCGCTCGTCAAGGCCGGAGGCCCCGAGAGCCTTGGGCCGTGCGGCAAGGATCGCCTTCACCTGCTCAAAGCCCTCGTCGGTCGCCGACAGCTTGGCAAAGCTCTCCTTTTCCGCCGGCAACATGCGCTTGTCCTTGAGCGCGTCCTCCAGGACCGCGTCGACCGAGGTCTGGCGCGTCGCGGTCTTGAGGGCGGCGAGCTTGGTTTCGGCATCGTCGGCGCGCGTCTTTTCGGCCGTGAGCGATGAGGTCAGCTCGTCGATCTTCTTGGTGTTGTCGGCAAAGCGAGTGGTGAGCGCGGAAAGGACGGCGGTCTCGTCGGTGTTGGCGGCAAGACCGAGCGCGGCGGCAAAGGCGGTGACGGACATCGAAGGCTCCGAAGGTTGGGCGGATGCGAGCGCCGGCATGGAAAGCGCCGGGGCTGCGACAAGGGCGATGGAATGGATCCACGTGGCGCGACCGGTCTCGTCGTGGCGAAGGCCGGGCGAGATGTAGCGGCGGGTGCGGGCCTTGAGCGTGGCGAGGCCCTCGTCGAGCCAGTCGACGCGGCCGAAAAGACCCTCGGGCCGGGCCTGCATTTCCACGACCCAGCCGACCGTTCGCGGATCGGCGCCGGCGCCGGCAAGGCTGGCGTGGTCGAGGTCGACAGGGATCTGGACCTTGTCTGCCGCAAAGCGGGCGGCAAGCACGGCCGCGTCGAATTCGAAGCTGCGGTTGTCCCGCGTCGTCACGCGGCCGGCCGGCGCGATCTGCACCCATTGCGGGGCTTCGCCGGTTGCCGCGTCGAACGCCAGCGTCACGACGCCGAAGGCCGCAACGGGAGACGCATCGAGAAGGGAGAAATGAGGTGTCGCCGTCATGGCAGCGACCCTAGCCGCGCGGCAGCCAGGCGGCGGGGCTGAAGGTCTTCAGCCCCGCCGGTTCGGGAGCGGTGACGGCGGGGAGTTGGCCCTCACGGTGCCCGATGCGGGCGCCCGGTGCAAGTCGCGGGCGAAGGCTCCCGGATAAAATCGCCGTTGAAGCGGTTTTTTAAGCCATGGACGGGCAAACGTGATTGGGACGGGCACGCGCAAGGGTCAAGGGTCGGATCGCCGCCAGCGGGCGAATGTGGCGGATAGGATTTTCAATCGCACCAGTCGGCCGTGTGGCGCGGCGTCCATTTGCGTGCCAGACCTTCCGAAATCAGGATTGAGCCGATCGACCGGCCATCCGGTAACCGCACCCAAACCAGCGGCCGGTGACTTGGTGTCTTGTCCTTCTTGCCGGAGTAAACCACCTCGACACCTGGCGTCCTGAGCAATTCAGCCATGCGGGCCTTTGCCGCGCGGGCCAGCTCCAGCTCCTGCTGGCATTTGGGATGATAGATCTCCGGGGTGTCGTAACCGGACACGAACGGCCCGCCGTCGCCCATGTCGCGCATGTTGACGCCGTCGCATTTCACCGTATCGCCATCGACCGCGATGAGGCTGGCGCAGATGAGAAGCCCGGCTTTCAGCATGATCGATTTCCGTCCTGGTTGCGATTCGCCGCTGATGGAACCATATTGATCGGACGTGGCGGCGCAAAGTCGAGCAGCCGGCCTGCGGGCCGCGAGGGGTTGGCGTCCCTCCCGTCACGGTTCCTTCCCCTTCAGCCGTCCCTCCTTGCGCAGCAGCCGGTCGCGCTCCTCCTCGCGGATGCGATGGAAGGTGTTGACCCGCAAAAAGCCGTTGTCGCTGATGAGCACGACCGCTTTCCAGATCGCGGCGCCGATCGACGCAATCACGCTCCGGGCCTTCGGACGGCCCTCGTTGACGATCCGGCCGGTTGCCAGCGTTTCCGGCAGATTGGCAAATTCGTCCTGGTCGAGATGGTCGGCATGGTCGCGGAGCTTGTTGGCAACGGCCGCCGCCGTGATGCCGGCGACGGGCGACCTGGCGCCCAGCAGCTCCTGGAGCGGCTTTGAGACGCCGGCCGGGAGGTAAACGGTCGGTGTCTTCGGCAACAGCGGCGCGACGCGAATGAAGGGATCACGCCAAAGCTCCTGCAATTTTTCCGTCGCCACTGTTTCGGGCGCTTCGCCGAGCCGGGTCTCCAGATTTTGCAGCAGCGTCGTCGCCCGCGTCTTGCCGGGGTTTTGTGCCCAGGCGGGGTCGATGCCGGCGGGAACCTCCGTTACCTCGCCCGTGCGGCGGTTGCGGAACTCCCTCGGCGGGCCGATCTCCGGTGCCTCGGTCGTGTAGCCGATCGTGTCCGGATCGGGCTCCTGGGCCAGCAGCCTTTCCGATTCCCGCCTTGAGATTTGCCGCAGCCAGCAACTGCAGTGCCAGCCATTGGGCGGGAAATGCGTGTCCCAGAATGGATCGTCGACCGGCAGGATGACGCCGACCCACACAAGATGCTGCTGGCGCGGCTCGACGGAGGTCGTGCGCATATAGAGGAAATACGGCAATCCGCGCTTGGACCGCTGGGCGCGCTGCCATTGGCCGGCGGCCCTTGCCGAGGCCGTGTTTCCCCACCAGATGGTCCGGAGCCGGCGCGCGGAGGTAAAATCGACCATGGCGGCCGGTTCCCGGCCAGTCGGATCCGCGACCAGGCGCGGTCCCCACCAGCCGAGCCGCTGGAGTTCAGCCAGCATCAGGGGGCGCCAATCCTCTTCGGCGCCTCCGGCAGCTCTCACCTTCGCGATTGAGTCCTGGAACGCCTTGCCAAGTTCCAACTCGGTCACTTTCGCCACCGAGAAGGCATGGGCATATTCCTCGCCCCAGACGTCCTGGTACGAGAAGGCCGGCTTGAACCCTCTGTCCTGGAGGTACTGCATGACCTCCGGCGGCGGCCCGAAGCCGCGCTTCACCTCGGCCATCGTTCAGTCCTTCACGTCGCCGATGGCCCGCGCGATGAACGTGGCCCGCGCCAGCCTTTCGGCCAGTTTGGACGCATCCGGACCGGCCGCCTGGAGACGGGCAAGGGCATCGTCGAGACTGCTTGCCTCCTCGATCGCCGCGAGCACCGGCTCCAGCAGCGGCCGGCTGATCTCCTCCCAATCCTCGTTGAGCAGCGCCTCGATGTCATCGAGTGCGGTCTGGCCGGTGGCCTCGGCCGCGAGCTGCGCCGTCCGGCATCCGCCGCAGCGGCAGCCGGCGACATGACCGGTCAGCGCGGGACGAGGAAAAGTGGGCACCGGTTTTCTGCCCGCGTCCCGCGCCTCGCTTAAATGCGCTTTCAAGTCGGCTTGAACGGTCTTTTGAGACGGGGCCGGCGGGGCCTTCGGATCGGCCGGCGGCTCGGATGGCGCGGCGCTTGCCGGCGCGAGCAGCTCCTCGCCATCCTCCGGCTCGCCGAGCCCCAGCTTGTCGCGCATCTCACGCTGGCTGACCTTGAGACCGAGCGGCACCAGGCGGGCGACACTTTCCGAAAGCGCCGTCACGTCCTCCGGCTCGGCAACCGGCCAGTCGACCACGGGATAGCGCTCCTGCGGTCCGAAGTTGAGCGCGACCGCCATCTGGATGACGTCGCGGTTCGCGGTGCGGGCGCGTTGCTTCTGGTCGGCCTTGATGATGTCGAGGCGGACCTCGTTGTGCACCTTCGCCTGGGCCTGGGACGAGCCGTCGTCGGCCGTCATGGTCTGGCCGACGATCAGCTTGGAGATCTGCCGGTCCATGTAGTCGAGCAGCCCGCCAAAGACCGCCTGACCATGGCTGCCCTCGACCTTGAACACCTCGACCGACGCCCCCTCGGGAATGATTGCCGCCCCGTCGTTGGCGAACATGCGAAGGCCGTCGAGCAGCCCTCGCTTGTCCTTGTCCGACGCGTTGGCGCTGTATTTGCCGAGCCGCATGGGAATGCCATAGGTCTCGGCAAAGCCGGCCCAATCCTGAAGCGTGAACTGCTGCAGCATGAAAGCCCAGCAGGCCGGCCGGGCGACGCCGACGCGCGAGGGAATGCCGGTGAAGATGCTCGGCACATGGCGCGCGAACTTTCCGGCCGGCAGCTCCTCGCCATCGAAACGGCCGTCGACCTCAAGGCGCAGCTCGCGCATGGTCAGCTTGTCGAAACGAAAGAAACGCGGGTCCCGGAAGACGTATTTGACCGGTCGGAGCGCCCTGGCCTGATACTCCCACATCATCTCGCAGACGGCATAGCCCTTGCCGATCCCGTCCGAGAGCGCGGAGGCCATCATGCCGAATTCGGGATCCTCGACCAGCTCGTTGACGAAATCGCCGATCTTCGCCGGCACGCCGTCCGGCACGGTCACCGACGGCTCGATACCGTCAAGGGCGAGATAGCGGGTCTGAAGCTGGGAACGGTAATGGATGTACCGCTCCTCCATTTCATAGGCGAGCGTCAGGTAATTGCGGTGCTCGCCAAGTTCGGCCTGGCGCAGCACTTCGCCAAGCCGTTCCGGCACGAGCTGGCCGGCGACGCGGTCCTCCATGACCCGGCGGCGGCCGTAGAGCGTCGGCGCAGCGACCTCGATCGACAGCGTGCCCTGGTCGATCGCTTCGCCATCCGGTCCCGTCATCCCCATAGCCGTCTCCTCAAGCTGTCAAAGGCGCCGCGCAACGCTCCGGTCTCCTCGGCCGCGACGGTCGAGGGTGTGTCGATGACAAGATCGACCACCGCATTCATGCGGCTTGCGTGATAGGCCATGGCGAGCGCGACCGCGCCGTCCGCGTGCCGCTTCTTTCCCTTCGTTCCCGTTCGGATATCCGGGATGCTTGGCACGCCCGAAACCACCTTGACGAGCCGCAGATCGTCGAGATGATCTGCATCCTTGATGATCGTGACGGTGCCGTCCTCGAAGGCCGCCTTCAGCGGCGGCATTTCCGTCCGGTACCAGTTGATGGACGGCTTGATCGCTTCGACGAGCCCACTGCCCGGATGATCGGGCGCGTAGATGCCGAACTCCCGCTGGAGCGCCTCGGCAACGCCATTGCCTTCACCGCCCGCGTCGAACGCGGCGCCCGTTGGTCTCGGCATCGCCCTGATCACCGCGCGGCAAACCTCGATCTGCTCGGCATGCGGAAAGCGGCGCATCTCCACCACCAGCCGCGTGATGCGGTTGAGAGCCTGATCGAGCGCCAGCAGCCAGAGCACGGACAGATCGCCGACGCGGCCGAAGTCGAAGCCCAGCGCGTGGCGGTGGCGCTTGTCGAGGTTTTGCAGGGCGTCGGCGAGCGCATGCTTCATCGGAACGAAGAGAAGCATGCGCTCAAGCTCTGTCCGGTGCAGATAGTCGGACGGCAACTCCCATCGCAGCAGCGGCGCATCAGCCGTCATGCGCGCCTCGATCAACGGCGACGGCAGCCAGGTGCCGGAGCCCTGGCTCGGGATGCAATAGAGTTCTTCGTCCGCCGCGTCGCCATAATCGGCAATGATGCCGGCGCGCCAGGCAGCTTCCCCTTCCGGGGTCCAGTCCTCGCCCGCCTTCTGGCAGACGCGCTCATAAAGGCCGTCGATGAGTGCTTCGTCGAAATCCGTCCGCAACACCGCGTAGGACTTTCGGCCAGCGCGGCAATCGGCGATCAGTTCGTTGAAGGGGTTTTCCGCTCCGTCATGCGTCGAGATCAGGAGGACCTTGCCGCCCCAGATCAGCAGCGCCATCGCCGCCTTGAGAAGTTCGGCCAGATCCTCGTGGAACGCGGCTTCGTCGATGATGACGTACCCCTGCATGCCGCGAAGGCTGCGGGGCCTCGACGGCAAGGCCCGGATCGAGAAGCCCGAGGCAAAGTCGATCGAGAACGCCTTGACGTCCTTGTTGCCCTTGGTGTCTTCGAAGAGATACTCTCCGACACTGGCAGGCCCGAGGTCGAGAAACTCGGACAGATACTTCGCCCAGGAGGCGCAGGTGTCGATGAACTCCCGCGCCATTTCCAGATTGTAGCCCATGTAGAAGACGTTCATGCCGCCGGCGGCCCGCGCCTTGCCGGCCGCCATCACCGCATCGTAGGCGGCCGCCCAGGTCACACCTGTCCGGCGGCTCTTTTCATAGACGATGACCCGGTGGACTGCGGTCGTTGCCAGCAGCTTGCGCTGATAGCCGAGAAAGATTTCGGTCTCTGGCAAACTCGCCGGATGATCGCGCCGCAGCTTGATCCAATCGGCCTCCGTGATGTCCCGGCCGAAAACCTCGTGATCCAAAGGCGCGCTCATGAAGGCTCCGATCAGCGGACGGCGATACCGGCAATGCGACGGTTGATGACGTCGACGGTCTCCTGGCTCATGCCGCATTCGCCCGCGGCCTTCTCGACCTCGGCCACGGCTTCCCGCTTGGCCTTTTCAATCGCGCGTGCCTCGATTTTCGCGGCGCGATCGGTGTCGATCTTGCTTGCTGCGGCCAGGCTGTTCATGGCGCGGCTCAGAAACATCATGTCGCCCGCCGACAGGTCCATGACGTCGCCCTGGCGCATGGCGACGGTCATCCGGAAAATCAGCCCCTGCAACATCTCGACCGAACCGCGAAAGACCTTGTCTTCGGCTTCCTCTCCGAAGCGCGCCACGACGGCTTCCGCGATGGCGCGATCCTTTTGGGCCTCCTTGGCGAGGGCGTCGATTTCCTTGATGTGCTCGCCAAGGCCCGAGCGGCTGACATCGTCGCTGGCGACGCCCATGTCCCGGATATGAGCGAGAATTTCATCAATCGTTCGCCCCTGGCGGCGCAGGTCCGCGATGGCCTCGCGCACCGCGTCCGGCAGTCGATCCACCTTGGACGGACGGCCCATGGCTCAGACTCCCATATCGGGGAGCTTGACACCCGCAATCGCTTCGATCTCGCGGGCCAGATAGGCCATGCCCCGCTTGGTGATGTCCGCGCCCATGACGCCGCCATCGCCGCCCGCGTACATCTCCGCGACAACCAGGTCATGCTCGGCCAGGAACTTGAGGTCGGACCTGACGCCGTCGCCGAGCAGTGGCCCCTTGATCCGGATGCCAGCCAGCATTGTCTTGAGGATGCTCTCGTTGGCGCTCCCCCCGGCTTCGCGCAGGAAACGCAGGATGGCGAGCCGCCGGCTCGCCGCCATATCCTCGGCAAAGCTGCCCATCTCTCATTGCCCCCTGTTCAACAGATGATCTTCGATCCGGTTTACCGCGCGCGACAGTCCGGAAAGCTCCCGGTGCGAGGCATCGACCGCGCCCGTCAGCGATCCGAGTGCGGCCTTGAGTTCGGCGAAGTCGTCCGCACTCGGCAAATGCTCGATTTCCGTCTCGATGCGCAGCGTCCGGCTGGAGAGGTCATGCTGGCCATCGCGCAAAGCCTTGATATCGGCGGCAATGCGCCGCTCCAGGCCGCCCACTTGCTCGTTGCGTGTCGTCGCCTCGGCTGCAAGGTCCGCCTTCGAGGCAAGCCCCATGCGGATCGCCCAACCGCCCGCACCAAGAAGCAGCGTTGCGGCGAACGCGATCACCGGCCACCATTCCCTCAGAACTTCCACGCCTTGCCCCTTTCCTCGGCCCGCCTTGCGCAGGTGATGCATGTGGAGGCGCCTGGTACAGCGGCCCGGCGCTCATCCGGAATGTCGTCTCCGCAACCGGTGCAGACCGGAGAGCCTGGTTTCACCGGCTGCGAAAAATGGCGGGCAATCGCCGCCATCCTTTCGCGTTCCTCGCGCTCCTGGGCGCGGCCGACCTCATCAACCATTGGCCGACTTGGTCAGCCGTTGCTGGCGCTGGCCGATCCGCCGCGTTCAATGGCCGGTTCGAGCGTGGTCCAGGTCGGTCCGTTGCCGATGACCTGCATCACCTTGGCGCGGGCAATCGCCTCGATGTCGGGAAGGCTCATGCCGAGCGCTTTCACTGTGTCGCCCGCTCCCTTGCCGGCAATCCAGTTGGCGGCGCCGTCGACGATCGCGGTGATATTCTCGGTTTTGACCGTCGAGGGTGTGAGGCCCATCGCGGCGATCGCCTGCGTCACGCCCGTCACGGCTGCCGAGTGCAGCGTCTCGCGCCGGTTGGACGCGATCTGGACGCCGGTCAGCTTCCAAATGAGCCAGGGCAGAGCAATCCCGAACACGATGTCGAGGCCCATGCTGACGGTCGTTTGCAGGAGATTGCCGGTGCCCGAGGCATCGCCGGTCAGAATGGCGGCATGGGCAGGCGTGAAGCCGGCGCCGAGGACGAGGCCGACGAGCGCGAAGGCGCCGAGGAAGAGGCACAGGGCGAGCGGCTGCGCAAAGAGATGGAAGAAGCGCGAGAACATGATCAGGTCTCCGGGTGGTCGATGTGGCGGGCGAGCGCGCCCCAGGTGGCCCGGCCGACGATGCCGTCCGGGATGAGCGAATTGGTCTGCTGGAAGGTGCGGACAGCCAGCTCGGTCGCAGGGCCGAAATCACCGTCCGTGGCGATGTGATAGCCGGCGGATCGAAGCGCACGCTGGAGGGTGGCGACCGCATCGCCATCGGAGCCGCGATGCAGCGTCGGCAGCGCGGCCGAGTGGACCGCAACGCTGCCGGCCATCGCCGCCGCCATCACCGTCTTGGCGATCCCGAGCAGCTTGCGCCGATCGTCAAGCCCGTTAAGGCCGCCGTTGATGGCGCGGGTTGCGCCGATCACGTCGTCACGGTCAGCAAAGCGGTTGAGGTTGTGCGTCTGCCAGTACCAGGCCGCCGACAGAGCCGCCCACGGAAATTGCGCGAGCCGTTCCGGCTCTGCCTCGAAATCAGGCGCGGCGGGAATGTACTTGCGGATCCACGCGGTGAAGGCGCGGCAGTTGGCGCGTCCCGTCGTCTGGATGATCCCGCGCCCCTTGAACCGGGCGCCATCGCCCTTGCGGGTGTTGCCGAGGTCTGCGCGGCCTTCATAGGCCCGGCCACTCGCATATTCTTCCGTGGTCCGGAAGCGGTCGCACTCGTGGCCGGTCTGACAAAGGAAATGCACGACCCGAAGCGGCGTCGTCAGTTCGGCCAGCTCGGCGACGATCCCCCAGGAGTCGACGAGGCCGGCCATATTGGCGCGTTGCGCCTCGGCATGCTTGCCCGAAGGCGGCACGAAGCGCGTCAGGAAATCATTGTCGATTGCGGGGAGAGAGGCCATGTCGTCACCGTGCCTGGCGGGATACGGAAAGCGGGAACCGGTTTCCCGCTCGCATCCCGCCGTCAGAAGCCGAAATTCGGTGACGACAAATTCGCCTTTAACAGGCATTCAAGGGGGGCTGAAACACTTCAGCCCCGGAGGGGGTCCGGGGCTGAGTTGGCGTCGGGCAGTCTGCCGTGAAATCAATCGGGCGGCAAGATCAGCGTCTGTTCGACTTTGCAATCAGAAATTTCGCTGCCAACATGCCGATTCCGGCCGCTACAATGACCGTCAGTGGAGACTTCTCGATCCACGGAATGTCAATCGCTCTCAGCACGATATCGAACACCTGCAATGCGACAAAAAATCTAAGCGCGTCGATGACGGTTATTGGGTGATCCACGTCGTGCATTCCTTTGAGAGAGTACGAGAACTCCACTTGCCTAAGCATCCTGTTGGCATGTCGTCACGGCTTGATGCCGCAATCCCAGGGATACGTTTGCGGCCCGTCTTCGCCGTCGCATGCATCAGCAACAAGCTTCATATAGGCTTCGCTCTCGCCCTGTTCCTCGTAGTTGTAGGGATTATCGTTTACGTCGAGCGCAGACTTCTCAACCATCGGGCAGTCGGTCAAAGCACGGACCATCTGGTCTATCACCCAAGCCTTATGACGGTCACCGTCTATACCGCCGTAGCGGATTGCCATCTGCAACGCTCTCTCGACATTTGGCATTATCTGCTCCCTTCAATATCAGAATACTCAAAACCGAGGAATTTGGAATGAAACGGTTCTTTCTGGCGGCCTGCTGGCTCTTCGCATCGATCAACGTCGCCAAGGCGGACGATAGCCTGGACGTTGCGGACCGCCTCGGCGAAATCATCGGAGCCGAGGACGCCTGCGGACTGACGCTCGACCAGGCGGCTATCAATCGCTACGTCAGCAACCATGTCGCCGCCGACGATCTCGACTTCGTCGGCTACTTGAAGACCTCAACCTGGACAGCGAAGGAAGACCTGTCCGAGATGGGGGCAACCGAGCGATCGGCCCATTGCATGCAGGTTGTCCGCTCGGCCAAAGCCATCGGCGTGACGACGGAGTAGGTTTCGAGAGGCCCCCTCACAAAAGCCTCCCCTGGCGCTCGTCGAAACAGACTCCAAGACTCGCGCCGAAGCTGTCATGAAAGAGGTGGTGCCGGACCGTTGGCGCGGTCCGGCACCGTCCATCCCCCCGTGGAAACGACACGCGGAGACGAACATGGAAAATTTCGGAAGGCTCCTCTGGTGCACATATCTCGATGCGGCGTTTCCCGTCGACGAGCCGCCGCCTCTCGGCCGGGCGACAGCCGAGGAAATCTCAAGCCTGTTCTTCAACAAGATCGACCCGGTGGAGACGTTGGCCGAGGCCGGCGGCCGCACCTGGAGCCCGGATGCCGTCGCTGAACTCGATGGCCGGCTCCTCGAATTCGCCCGCAGCGGAGCTGAGGATTTGGCCCTCGATCTCACCGCCGCGGCCGCCGAGGAACTGCATCGCCGCTGGATTTTCGCCCTGATGATCGCGACACTTCTCGACTTTTCAAAAGAGGAATTCACCGTCCCTTATCCTCTCGAAGCGTCAGCGAAAGTGCGAGGGACAGCGATCGTTCTCTACATGCTGGGCGGATTGGCGCACGACTACCCGCCAGAAGCTGGTTGAAGCGTTCACGAGCCTCCGCCGCGTCGATCCTGCAATTGTCCGCGCGATCGAACTCGGCATCGGCGATATCGGTCCATACAGTCATCGTCCTGCTCTCCTTCACAAAAGCCGCCCCTGGCGGTTGTCCCGCCCCTTGATTTTTCCGTTCCACTCGAAGCCGGTCCGCTCCGTCACGCCCACGGCCCGCGCGGCGGCGCGCACGCTCTTGCCCTCGGCGATCAGGTCGGCGAACCGCCGCTTGGCATGGCGCATGACGCCGGTCTCGCCGATCGGCAGCACCTCATGCCTGACGCCGCGCACCCGGTTGTCCGCGTCCGTCACGGCCAGCGCCTTGGCGATCGTCCGCGCCGTCTCCAGCCCGACGCAGTCCGCCAGCCAGTGGCCTGGCTTGACGTCGGCCGGAATGTCCACCCGTGTGCCGCCGCGCGCCCGCTGCACCGCCAGCGCCGCTTCCGGCCCGGCGGCGGCCGCGATTTCGGCCAGAAGTCCGCGAAAGGAGGAAGGCGCCTCGGTCACGGCGCCTCCCGAAGGTCTCGGCGGTCGGCCTTGCGCTTGCGGCGGCGGATCGGCGTCACGGTAACCACGGTCACATCGGCAAGGTGCATCCTGACGCCCTCGATCTGGACCGCGATGGCACCCAGCTCGACGGCCGTCGCCGCCCGGCCCGCGATGTGCTCGCGCACGGCCGCGACGTCGAGCCCATGCACCCTTTCCAGATAGCGCACCACGGCATGATCGGTGACGATGGGCTCGCGCGCGGTCACGACGCCACCTCGTTGCGCCAGCCGGGATGCAGTTCGTCCCAAAGACGGTCGGCCTTCGCATTCAGCCTCTTCGCCCTGGCGCGAGCGCGCGCATCCGCCGCCTTGATCGCCTCTTCTTCGGCAAGAATTTTTGAGGTCAGTTCGCGGGGAAACGGCCTATCCAGCAATTCCATTCGCCGGCTGAACGCCTCGTGCGCCGCCTGGTCGGCAGCACGGGCGCGATCGGTCGCGATCTGCCAGCGGGCGCGCAGGATCGCTTCGTCAAGGCGGGCCTTCCGTTCCGCCGTCAACGACAGCCCGAGACCATCGTTGAGCGACGAGACGAGCGCCAACAGTTCATCGCGGTCGAGGTTGGCCCAAGGTGCCGTTTCTTCGGTCATCGCGCCGGCCCTCCCGCCTTGGCATCCGCCTCCTTCCGTCCGACCTCCATTGCCAGCTCGGCGACGAGCGGCCCGTAGGCGAGGATCGCGGCGCGGTCTTCCGCCTGCATTGCCAACAGGGCATCGATCTCCCGCGCATGGGCGAGATACCGCTTGATCCGTGCCTCGTGCTTTTTGAGCCAAACCAGCGTCGCGTGGATCGCCTTGGCCGTCGCGCTGAAGCTCTCGAGTTGGGCGGTGGACATGCTCTTGCCCTTCGTGAGGTCGAAATAGACTTCCCGGCGCCGGATGCGCTCGATGATGCGTTGACGACGTTCGGTCATGATGCCGCCTTGCCCTTTACGAGGCGGTCACGGGAGCCCTTGTCCCAACAGAAGGGCGGCAGATCGACGACCAGAACCTTGCTCTTGAGCGATACTTCGATCTTGTAATCCCGTTCCGTCGCCGCACTGGAGACGTCGGGAAAAGCCTCGACCAATGGCAGCATGACGCGGAAAGTTTCCGCCGCCGGATCGACCGCTTTTCCCTTCCGCGCCGTGGAGGACAGTTCGAACGGCCCTTGGGGATCTGGAATGACCGCGACCTGGTGCGCGCGGCTTCCTTTGCCGAGCATGATCTTGCAACGCCACGTCGAAAAGCCGACCTGGGCCAGGACGTCGCGACGAATGAACAGCGTTCCGCGCGCATAGCCGCCGCCAATCTTCATCAGACCGAACTTCACCGGGTCTCGCTTCGGCGTGTATCCCTTCGGCGTCGGCTGCAATTCAACGAATTCTTCAAGCATCACTCGGCTCCCTTCGTGCGGCGGGCGGCGCGAATGGCATCGTCCCAGCCATGGTGATAGGCGGGTGTTTCGTCTGTGCATTCGCCCTTGAGGAAATCGGGTCCGCCAGCGGCAAACGCCTCGGCGGTCGTCGCCTGATCGGCCGTGTCCGCCCATTTCATGGCGGCGGCTCGTCCGCGCTCAAAGTCGGCCTTGATCGTGCGGACGATCGTCCCGAGCGCGTTCTGGACGGTCTGCCATTGCTGGTCCGTCGCCTTGACCGGCGCCAGTTGCCAGTCGCCCGCCGTCCTGCGCAGGAAATCCGCCAACGAAGGCGCGGGAGTCTGGTTTGCGTGTTCGCGGATATAAGCCCATTGCGCCGCCGCCACACGCTGGCGCGGGTTCGCTTCCCGCGTCCGACCGCCATCCGTCGACCAGTCGACGCCGGCCTCCCGCGCGAGCCATCCTTTGACCGCCTCAATCGCTTTCCTGGCCTCGACCGCGTCCCGGAGCCAGCGCACCGCCTGAATGCCCGTTTGCCTCTCAACGAAGGCCGTCAGCGCCTCGTCCGTCCGGTCGTGAACGACGCCGAGGTTCCAGCCGGCAATCCAGAGCGCTCTCAATTTGCCGGCGAACGGGCCGTCCATGGCGATGCCCCGGCGCGAGTGCGGCACGGAGGGGCTCGTCCCGCCGCCAACCAAAACCTCAAGCCGGCGGATCACGTCGTCGGCTTCCGCCGCCGTCAGGTCTTTCGACGAGCGCTTGCCGCCCGCCACCTGGGCGATGATGTCGCGGCGGGTCTCCTCGTCGAGGCAAGCCTCTTTGGCAAGGCCGTGGATGCGCCCGATCTGGCGCTGCCGGATGGCGGTCATGACCGGCCCGCCTTTTCCAGCTTGCGACGAGCCGCTCGGAGCCAACTGCGAAGCATTCCGTCACAACCTGCCGTGCAGGAGCCGGCGACGCCCGCGAGGCGAAACACGTATGCACCGCCGGCGAAGCTTTCGGCCGCACCTTCGTCACGCTTCAGGCGTGACACGATGATTTCGGCGGCCTCACCTGAGGCGAGGTTGCTCTCCTCACCCATGGCGAGGTCGCTTTCGATTTCGGTAATGAGGCCCGGAAGCCGGTCGATCGATTTCATTGCTCGATCTCCCCGCCTTGCTGTTCCTGGCGGCCCGCCTTTTCCAGTTGTTCGTTGACAGCGTGGCCGTGGCGCTCAAGCCGATCTGCGAGGCGGCGCAATATCCCGGCAGCGCTGAAGATGGCGCCATCGTCGAGAAACACGCCGGCCACTTTGACGGTTTCGTCGAAGACTTCTTTGACGGTCGGCGGCAGCTCGTTGTCGATGTTGCTCATTGCACCACCGCCCCGCGCTCCTCGCGCGCCTCGACATGCCCGTCAACGAGGGAGATGAGCAGTACTGTCGCAGCCTGCCGGATGCGCTCGGCATTGGCCGCCGTGTCGCCCGGCCGCTTGGATGCGATATCGGCGATGCCGGCAGCGAGCGTGCCTATCATCAGATAGAGCTGGTCGGCATGCGCCATGCCGCCCTGGCGGGCGACGATCGCGTCGATCTCCCGCATCAGCTCGGCGTTGCGTTCGACGGCCTTTCCGTCCAGCTCACCGATCCCACCATTTTGATCTGTCGCCATGGTCGCTCTCCTTTTGCGGCATGTCCGCCGCCCATTTCGTCTCGATCGACAGAAGCGCCGCCGTCACCTGGGCGAGCCAGACCTCAAGGGCCTTGGCGATCGCGCTGCGGGGCTTGTGTCGGGCGAGTTCGGATTTCAGCCGGTCCCGCTGCTCGGTGAGTTGCCGGTGCCGGTCGAGGTCGCTGGCCCCGCTGGGTAAGACAAAGAGCGGGGCCAGCGGCATGTCATTGCCTCGGGGTGTAAGGGCGCTGGCCGGAGAGCAGACGCTCGCCGGCTCCCGAGAGCGCCGCCTTGTCGTTGTCCGTGAAGAGCACGAGACCTCGGGTCGCAAGGCCGCGCATCGTGCGCCGGGAGACGAAGCCGCCGCGCGGGACCGGATAGCCGTCCTCGCCGGCCGCAAGCGCCCAGTGCGTCTTGAGCGCGCCGAGAGCGGCGACCTGGGCTGCCGTATAGGTGGTCATATCCGCACCGCCTTTTCCGGCGGTCCGCAGCGCCAGCGCTGGACGCGCCACTTCGGGTGCCGCTCGCTCCATTCCGCGATCGCCCTCGGAGCGATCATCAGGCATTGGGTCGGCGCGAGGCTGTCGGCCGACACGGCCAGCACTTCGGTCTCGCAATGGGCCGGGATCGCCAGGAGGCAGACCTGGAGGATCAGGTTCATTCCGCCGCTCCCCGATGCGCCCAAATCATGCCGTGGGTCAGGGCGACCGAAAGCGCCTGCGCCACCTTCTGCGCCTCTTGATCGTCCTCCTGGGCGCCGACCAGACGGCACACCGGATCGTCGCTCGGACCGCCCATCTCCACGGCGGTATTGTTGGCAAGCGCCTCCAGGATGGCGCTTTGCGGACCGCGCGCGATTTCGACATGGCCGTCCGGGCATGCGGCGTCGAAGCGGATCGTGCCACGCCGGTCGATGTGGCAAACGACGTCCACCTCCGTCATCGTCACGCGGGTCTCGATCGTCGGGCGTTCGTCCCGCTCAACCTTCGGATCAACGATGCCGTATGGACCGATCCGGAAGCGGCCGGCGATGAGTTCCTCTTTAAGAGAGGCGAAGACGTTCGCGGCCGATGAAGGATTGGCACAGGTCAGCGTCAGGACAACAAGGTTCTCGCAGACAATGTCGGCCTGCGCCCGGGTGATTGCGTTCGTCATGTCTGCTCTCCTCAGGCGTTGGCGAGGTCGATGGGCAAGTGCATCCACTTGCCGTCGGCATTCTCGCGGACGTGGAAATTCAGGTAGGACTTGGAGCCGACGACGCGGATGCTGTCGCGCACGGCCTGCATGGCGCGCAGCCAGCGCGGGTCGCTGATTTCCGCCCGCAGGAGCATGAAAATCTCCGCCCGGTTGATCTTGCCTTCCTGGTCGACCTGGAAGGCCCGCGTCACGATCGAGCGCAGCTCGTCGTTGCTGTCGGCCGACCACTCCATGAGACATTCGTCGACCAATTTTTTGGCCGCCTGGAGTTCGGGGCCGAATTCGAGCTGGTCGGCGATCTTGAGCGTCACCTTCATGCGGCCGTCGAAGGTGGTCAGCGTGACGTTGCCTTTCGCACCGCCGGCCTTCGCGCCGTAGTGAAGGTCCAACGTCTCCTGGAGCGTCACGATGTCGGCCGAGGTGTGCTCGCCAAAGCGGCGGATTTGCGCGTTGAGGTCACGGGCGAAGCCGATGATCTTGCGCACCGTCTCGTCAATCAGAAGGTCTTGCGCCTTGATCGTTCCGAGCGGCACCAGGGCGCCCTTGGCGTCCTGCATGTAGGGCTTGCCGGCGACCTCGATGGCGCCGGGCGGCAGGCCGGTTTCAACGGCTGTTTCAGAAGGCTTTTCGGGGGCTTCAACGGTCATTTTGTGCGGTCCTGTTCTCTTGCGTCAAAAGGGGAATGAGGATTTCGGCAAGGCGCGGAACGAGCAGCTCGACGAGCTGATCAATCGGGTCGGCGGCGTCCGCGGGTTCATGGGCCGGCAGCGTCATGCCCGGCGCGACACGGGCCATGATCCGCTGCACGCGTTCGGCAAGCGCGGCATTGCCGAGCATCTCCTCCTCGATCTTCGCGATGCCGTAGCCGATGGTGGAATGGTTGCGATGGAAGGCTTCGCCGATCTGCCAGAGGCTGTGACGTGTGCAGACGCGGGCGACGTAGATCCCGACATGCCGGGCGCGCACCACGTCGCTCCGCTTCCACGGCGTGAGAAGGGCTTCCGGGGGGAAGCCGAACTCCGCCGCCGTCTCGGCCACGATGGAATTGAGGATGGCGCTCATGCGTCGCCCCCGATCCGCGAGTGAAGGCAGCCGTTCCTGCAATCTCGAAACAGGCGGGCCCGCGCCGGGTTCGCCGTGGAGAACGGCAAGGCCTGGTTGGCGAGGCACTGCGCACCGGAGATCGCCCTTTGCAGCGACGGGCAGAGAACGGTGCCGCGCATGAGCGCGGCGCGTGTCCTTGCCTCGACCTCGGCGACGTTGCCCTGATATTTGCGCCTGAGCACGGCGCTGACGGCCGATCCCGAATAGTCGATCTTTTCTGCGGCGGACCTCTGGCCGATCCGGTTGCATTCGCTCGCCAATGCTTCGATCCAGTCAGGCAAGCTGTCGCCCCAGCAACTTCTGGCGATTGCGACATAGTCCTTGTCGCTGGCGGCGGCGGCCGCGCCCGAAAGCGTCACGGCGCCCATCGCACCCTCCCGCCGAGCTTGACATCGCGTGTCTCGTTGCGGTTCGGATCGAAGATCGTGCGCCCCTTCGCCCTCAGGACGAGCGTCTTTGAGCCCGGATCATCCGTCAGGGACCATCGGCAATAGCCGTTGGATGTCGGTGCGAAGCCGGCCTCGCGGCGAAGCGTGGTGAGATAGCCAGCGCCGGCCAGCGCCTGCACATAGCGGGCGGCATTGGCATGGCTGGAACCGGTGAGTTCGATCAGGTCGCCGAGTGTGAACTTCTTCTTGAGCCGGATTGCGTACCAGAGCTTGTCGCGCACGGTCCGTCGCTTCGGGCGGCGCGGAATGCCCTGCGTCAGCGGTCCTTTCGGCCCTGTCTTGATGATCTCGCCATTCGCAAGAGCCCGCCGGCCTTCTTCGGAGAGCACGAAACAGCCCCGCTCCAGCCGATCGATCCAGTCGCGCGAAACGAGCCTGCAGCACGTCATCGCGACCCGCTTGCGCTCAAGCCCGGTCAGCCGCGCAAGCTCTTCCGTTGTCAGGCAGACACCCGCCGAAAGAGCGTTGGCGATTGCCATCTGGTTGATGCCTTCGCCGCTCATGATGGCTTCACCATCACGGCCTTGCCGGTCGCCCGGTCGGTGAGCAGTATTTCCCCTGCCATGTCGGACACCGTCACCGGCCGGCCGAGCCTTTTGCCGACCCGCTCGATCGCCTGGATGCCGTCCATGACCTCGCGCGGATAGCCCTTGGCCGCAGCGTCCAGGACATCGATGAGGTCGTCGGCGACCTCGCATTCGCAGCGCTTGCCGACGATCGACCTCGTATCGTCCTTGCTGAGCGGCATGAACGTCACGTGCGCGGAGGCTCGTGACCGGATCTGCGGCAGGCGGTTGAGGCCGTCCCAGAGCTTCGACATGCCGATCAGAATGATGGGCATTTCGATCAGTTCGCCGATGTCGCGCAGGGTTTCGAGCTGCTTCGACGACCGCACCATGTGGTCGACTTCGTCGACGATCAGCGCGAAGGGATGGCCGTTGTCGCGGGCATAGGACATGCGGGCGCCAAGCGTCACGGTCGCCTGCTTGTACATTTTGGGAAACCCGCGCTCTGGAACCAGTTCCAGCGTTTCCAGAAGCTCCTGAAGCATCCAGTGCGGCGTCCATTCCGCCTTGGCGCGGATGAAGGGCAGGCCATGCTCGGCCGCGTACCATTCGGCCGTCGTGGTCTTGCCGTGGCCCGGCTGCCCGTCGACCACCATCAGGATTTTTTCCGCCGCGCCCCGCTTCTCGACCCGGTCGACGCCGTCGAAAAAATTCTGGGTGTTGCTGACGAAGACGAAATCTTTCCTCATGAGTTTTTTACCTCTTGCTTGGCGATGAAGGCCTTCGCGGCGCCCTTGAGTGCGGCCGCATCGATGCCTTCCATCGAAAGGCGGATCGTGAAGGCGGGACTGTCGGTGAGCCGATCGACCAGCCAGCCGGCGTCATGGGCGGTCATCCGGTCGCGGTGGTGCCAGAGCCACGCGGCCATCTCGAAGTCGCTCTTGAACCGCTCGGGGCGGTCGTCTGCGGACTTCGCTGCGGTCACAGGTGGCTCATTGGGCGATGCGACCACTTCCAGCGTTGCCGTCGGCCGCGAGCTCTCCGGCTCGATGACGATGGGTGTCTCGCGCCGCGCGACGATCTCCAGCACCGGCTTCTGGCGCTCCTCCTCGACCGCCGCCATGCGCTTGCCGACCCTCTTGGCGCGCTCGTTGACGCGGCGCTCGTGGTCCTGCTCGACCTTCGAAACGGGGAAGAAGCTCACCGAATTGCCGAAATACGTCGCTTCGGTGATGAACTGGCCGTCGGGCGCGAAGACCCAGACCTTTGAGGCATCGTGGATGTCGTAGGAGACCAGCACCTCCAGTTCATGGAAGTCCTCAAGGCAATCCGCGAAATAGCGGTTCGTGAAGAGCTGGATCTCGCAGCGGTTGACCTTGCGCCGCTCCTGGGGGCGAAACATCAGCTCGATGTCGTCGCCGTCCTCGCGGTCCGCCGACCATCCCTTTGCTTCCCACTGGCGCCAGACTTCGTCGGGCGACATGTGACGGCGGCGGCCGGTCGCCGCGTCGACGATCTTTGGCAGGGCGGCATGAGGCCGGTCGTTGTATTTGGCGACTTGTTCGCCGCACCACACAATGAAGTCGTCCCAGCCCTGCAGGATGTCCGACCGGCCGCTCTCGGCAATCTCCAGCTTGATCTGGTCGTCGACCCGCTTGCGGGCTTCCGGGTCCATGTCCCAACCCTGATACGTGGGAGAAAACCGGCTCGCCTCGATCCATGTCCGGTGAAAACGCTCGATCACACCGCGCGCCTGCGACCGGTACGGAAGCGAGCGTTCCTTGGTCACTCCGAAGCGGGCCAGAAGCCCGGTCAGCGTGTCGTCGATCACGTCGTTGTTGAAGCCCTTGCCCCGGTCGACATACCAGATGTCGGGCACGCCGCAGGTCGTGAACGCATGGCGCAAGGCATCGATCGTGCCCCACGTGGCCTCCGAAAGCGCGACTGACCAGCCGGTGATCCGCCGTGTCACGACGTCGATGGTCGCCGTGATCTCGGGGCGGAACGGTTTGCCGGTCAGAGGATGCGCGACGGCCGCGTGGTGGGTGTGTCCGTCCGTGACATAGACGGCGGTCGGCCACAGCTCGGAGACGTCGCGGCGCACGAAGGCCTTCATCTGCCGCAGGGCGCGCGGTCCCATGCGACCGCGATTGCGGGCTAGGGCCGGCAGCTTCTTGATGTGGTGCTGCACCGTGCGAAGCGGCGGCAATGCCAGTCCGGGGCGTTTGTCGAGCGCCTCCTGGTACGCACCCGCGACCGTTGGCTTGGTAGGAAGGGCATAGAACTCCAGGAAGTCCGGCAGCCATGCCGGCGGCAACGTCTTCTCCGCTGGCGAACGGTCCGGCGCGAGCGCCAGCGGCTTGCGGCCGGCCGCTTCGAAGGCCGCGTGCCAGCGCCGCAGGGATGTGACGGAGAGCGTCCGGCCTTCGCCTTTCTTGGCATTGGCCGCCGAGGCGGCACGCATCAGGGCTGGCGGCAGCGTGCCATCCGAGGCGGCCCTTGAAAGGGTTGTGAAGGCGTTGAAAAGCCCGCCTGCCGCCGCGATCCGCTCGGCCTCCCGCAGGAGGGCGAGCCGCGCCAGCATGATCTCGCGTTGCCAGCCCTTGAGGTCGCCCGCATCGACGTTGCCCGCCGCGATGGCTAGGTCTGTCGTTGCCTCGGCCGTCTCGCCGCGGAGCTGCGGCCGTGTCTCGGCGGAAGGGCTGCCCGTCCTGAGCATGTGGTCGCGCAGCGCGTCCTGCACCTTCGCCGGCAGGTCGGCAGGGTCGTAGACCCGCTGACGCCCACCTTTGACGGATGTCTCTGTATAGGGCCAAGCCTCGTTATTCGACCGCAGATGGACGGCGCGCGGCGTTATCGAGAGGGCTTTGGCAATGGTCACAACGGTCAGCCTTTCCATCAGCGGGCACCCATCAGGGCGCGCAGCCGCTTCTGCATCTCCCGCAATTCCCTTTGGGTCCGGCCGATCTCCGCGTCGCGGCTTTCCTTTTTCGTCATCACGACGGTGCCGCGCTTGCGCGCCATCAGAAGCTGCAGGCACTGCGTGCCGGTCGCGACCTCGAAGGCCGGGGCGAATTCGAAGGGAAAGCGCCAGGCCGCCGCGCTCTTCGCCGTCCACTGGTTGAGCATGTCCTCGGAGATCGGCTTGCCCGTGAGGTCGCTCATCCGCGCGGCGATTTCGGCCCGGGAGAACGGGCAGACCTTGATCGCTGCCGCAAGGGTGCCGCAGAGTTCGGCGGCAACATCGAGGCTGCCGTCCGCCGGATTGTCGGCCGGGTCCGAGGCCTCGAAGGCGTCAAAAAGCGATGTCTGCCGATGATCGGATGACATGGGAGCTATCCTCGAAAAGGTTTGTTCTTTTGGGCGCCGCCACCGAAAAGACCGGGCGGGCGAACCCGCCCGGCAAGGTGGAGGAACGAGCCCGATGCCTCGGGCCCCACGTCGCGGGTAGCCCCGCTGCCTCACCACTGCGCAGGTGACGCGTTTCCCCTACACTCGCAGCGCGAACAACCGAGTCGGGAGAAAGCAAATGAAAGCGATTGCCTCGAAGATTGAACTTGTTGGAAATTCCGGCTCTCGGGAGTTCCCAGAGGCGGCCAGCTATCGCGTGACCTTTGATTGCAATGATGGCGAGTGGAACGAATTCACCCTCGTATTTGTGGTGTTGTCGAATTCTGGCTTCGATGACGCCTTGGAGAAGGCAAAGGGCGAACTGGTCCGTTTTGCCAATGATCTCCGCATCGAGGCTGAAAGGGCGCGCGTTGGTCATGATGCCGATCCGGCCTAGTCGTTGCGGTAGATGCAGCGGGCGATGATAGGGGCCGAGATCGCCTCGGGAACGTCCAGGTGGTGGAGTGCCAGCCTCGCGCGTCGCCGCGCGTCGCGGACGTTGGCCGCGATGACGAAGCGGACAACGGCATGGGAAATCTCCTCAACGCGCGACATCTCTGCAGGGGTCTCAACGTCCGTGGCCGTGCAGGCCCACCCTTCTGGCGGCGCCTTCACCCACTTGGATGGCTCGGCCGGCGTCCCGACATCGGAGAGCCCCGTTTGCAACCGCCCCATGATCTCGTCGACCGAGCATCTGACGCGTGCCGTCTCCGCGATCTCGCGCTCCAGCCGCTCGTGGGTCACCGGCTCGGTGAACCACAGGAGGCCCTGGCCGATTGCGCGGCGGACAGCGCCACCCGCGCGCCGGAAAGGAATGGCGGAATAGGACGTCATTGCAGCACCTGCAGAAGCTTCGCGATGCCAAGGGCAAGGCAGCCGAGGCCGCAGAGAACCGCGGCCATGATCAGGGTGAAGGCGATGCCCGGATCGTCCGGGTTGTTCGGGTCCGGTGCGCTCACTGGCTGATCCTCCAGGCCGCTACGGCAAGGCCGGCAAGGTCCGCCCACCAGAGGGCGGCGCCGGTGAAGGCCGCGACAGCCGCCATGGCGGCGGCGTTCTCGAGGAACTGGCGGAAGGTCACTGGAAGAGCCCTCCGAGCGATGGTCCGAGGACATGCCAGAAGAAGCCGCCACCGAAGAGGATCGCGGCGATCAGGGCAGCGATCAGGCCTGTCTCGGAGACGGCCAGGTTGACGCTCCAGCGCCCTTCGGCATCGCGCCGGAAGCCGAAGCAGAGATCGTTGGTGATGAAGGAACCGAGATCGTCCGGTTTGCCGGGCAGGCCATTTTTGGCCTCTTCCGCTTGGCTGATATGACAGTTTGGTTCTTTGGATACGCCAGATTGTGCCATTGTCAGCATGCCTCGCCAAAATCGACATTGCGCGATTTCGCGATTTCGCTACGCTTCCGTTGGCTTGTACGTAAAAGCGGAATGCGCTCGCCGGCACTGTCGAAGTGTTCGGGAAAAAGGTCCGCGTGCGGGACGCCGAGTTCCTTCGCGATCGCCTTTTCGATCTCGAATGACGGTTTTCCGCCGGAAACCTGGGTGACGGCCTGCTGGCTGCAGCCGATCTTGCGCGCAAGGGAGGTGAATGACTCCCCCTTGAGCCTGAGCTGAAAGAGGATCCACACCCGCCGCTCGGCGGGTCTTTTTGGGATGTCAGAGGTTTTGGGTAGGTTCGACATGACAAGCAAATTGACAGACCAAAATATGTCGGTCAACGCATTTTTTGGTCTTCACACTTTCGCTGTCTCTAATATGCAGACATTTTTCTGTTACATCATTGGAAAGATTTATCTTATTCCGATGATGGAAGAGACCGAAAGATGGAAGACAAGGATCCGTCTTTCCCATGCTTGATCGATTGGAAGTGGGAAGCCGACTCCGGCAATGGCGCGAATCGCGTGGGTGGTCGCGTCCAGATTTGGCAGGCAAAACTGGGATCACTGTTCGCACACTGCAAAATCAGGAATCCGGGTTAGTGGTCCCCAATGCCGAACATCTTCTTTTGCTGTCAGAGCTTGGCTGCGACCCAACTTGGCTGGTGACTGGAAAGGAGGCCCAGGCCGCGCCAATCGGGCCGGTGGCGCCCATCGCAAGCGAGCCGGCGATTGTCACGCTACCGCACTATGTGATGGCGCTTTCGGCCGGAAAGGGAATTCCGGAGCCTGATTTTCCGGCTCGCGAAGGCATCCAGTTGCCGGAGCAGTGGGTCCGCTCGGTGACCGGCAGAAACCCGAGAAACCTGATTGTCGCTCACGCATCCGGGGAATCGATGGAGCCGACCATCGCCGACGGCGACCTTCTCATCATCGATAGAACTGCTACCAAGCCATTGCATGGAAAGATTTTTGCGCTATCCGTCGATGGCGACCTGCTCGTCAAGCGGATTGCGCGCCGTTTGGATGGGTCGATCCACATGATCTCCGACAACCCGAACAAGGTGGCCTATCCCGACGAGGAATTGGCGGATACGATGGACCTTCAAATTCACGTCCTCGGCCAGGTCGTCTGGCACGGCGGCGCTTTGGCCTGATCGGGGCTTTGTCTGGGTTTAAATTGCGTTCGAGGCATCGTTGAAAGGCTGGGAATGGACGCGCGCGACAGGCTCGATGACCTCGAAAAGCGCATCGCCGGCCTCGAAAGCATGGCAAGAGAGATCGACTTGCCGCTCATCGTCTATTATCTGGCGCTCGCGAGAGACGAGATCAGGGAACAGCGCGCCCGCCAGGCCGCGCCTGGCAAGCCGCCGCCTCGCCGCTAGATGTGCCAATTCACCTTGCGCGATGCCCGCGCGTGGTCAATTCACTGCCAAATGAGCCCTGCGCGCCAAATCCCGTTTCGCCGTCGCCTTTTCCGGCTCAAAACCCTTGTTTCACCGCCTTTTATCCGGCCCCGTCCAGCTTCATCCGGCTTAATCCGGCCTCTGCCAACTGATCTTGCGCGTTACAGCAAGGCCGCGTTCTCGGCTTCGAGTTCGGACAGGCGCGTGCGAAGCGGCGCGACCGCCTCAACCACTTCAGCCTCGGAGAATCGCGGTGTGATGTGCTGCGAGCAGTTCCAGTCGAAGGCTTCGAGCGTCAGCCGGAAAATGCGTTCGACCTTCGCCCGGTAGCCCACGTCGACGACCTTTTCGGCAAACTGCGGGTCCGCCTCCGGCCGGATCACCTCGACGTGCGTGTAGATCTTCAGCCTCGCCCGTCGGCCGTAGTCCATCAGGAAGAGGCAGGCCCGATCGTTGGCGGCGACGTTGCCGGTGCTGATATACTGCCGATTGCCGCGGTAATCGGCGAAGGCCAGGGTGCGGTCGTCGAGGACCTTGAGGAAACCCGCCGGGCCGCCGCGATGCTGCACATAGGGCCATCCCGTCTCCGAGACCGTGGCCATGTAGAAGCTGTCTCGCTCGGCGATGAAGGCCGCCTCGTTGTCGCTGAACCGGTCGAAGTCCCGCCCCGCTCCGGCACTCTGCCAGTCGCGGTCAACGCCCATTTCGGCCTGCACCGCGCGAACGCTCGGTGTCGTTGCGATCTTGAGAAAACCATAGGCCATGGCCGTTTCCTTTGCAGTTGATGCGGGCCGAGGCGATCGACGCCCCGGCCCAGGCAAGGTCAGGCAGCCTCGCGGGTCAGCACGACCGGAAAATCAATGTCGGTCTTGGCGACCTCGTTGAGGAAGTTGGTGAAGACGTTTTCGGCGACGAGCGCCACGATCTCGACGATCTGGGCATCGGTGAAACCGGCCGCACGAACGGCTGCGATATCCGCGTCGTCCACATGTCCGCGCTCCTGGGCGACCTTGGCCGCAAAGCCCACGGCGGCGTTTGCCTTGGCGTCGGCGGATGCGCCCCGACGGTTCAGCGCGATCTCCTCCGGGCTGATCTTGACGAGGTTGAGGCCGATGTAGGTGTGTGCCGAGAGGCAATAGTCACAGCCATTCACCTGAGCAACGGCAAGAGCGATGCGCTCGCGCGTCCGGACGTCGAGGGTCTTGGCCAGCGCGCCCTGAAAACCGGTGAAGCCGGAGAGCACGGCGGGGCTGTTGGCAATCAGGCGAAACAGGTTCGGCACGGTGCCAAGCTGCTTGTGAACTGCGTCGAGCGTGGTCTTCGAGGCCTCGGGTGCATCGTCACGGGAGGGAATGGAAAGACGGGACATTGAAAACTCCTTCTTGAAGAGCGAACCGGGATTGGTTCGGTCGAGGAGGAGAATGCCTCTTTTCAATTTTATGCATAATCGTGTATTTTTGGAACTCACTCTTCCAATTATTGGAAATATAAATGGACCGGCTGGAAGCCATGTCGATGTTGCTGACCGTGGTGGAAAAGGGCAGCCTTTCCGCTGCCGGTCGCTCTCTCGGCGTCCCGGTGCCGACCCTCAGCCGCAAGATTTCCGACCTTGAGTCGTTTCTCGGAACCCGCCTGCTGATCCGCAGCACTCGCAAACTGACCCTGACCGATGCCGGTCTCGCCTATGTCGCGGCCTCCCGACGCATTCTCGAACAGGTCCAGGACGCAGAGCGCGAGGCCGCCGGGGAATATGTTGCGCCCAAGGGCGAACTGGTGCTCACCGCGCCAGTGCTTTTCGGGCGGCTGCATGTCCTGCCCATCGTCACCGATTTCCTAACTCAGTTTCCGCAGATCAATGTCCGGCTTCTATTCTCCGACCGGAATGCCCACCTCATCGAGGACCACATCGACATGGCCGTGCGGATCGGCCGGCTTCCTGACAGTTCCATGGTTGCGACCAATGTCGGGAGGATGCGGCTGGTCATCTGCGCGAGCCCCGATCTGCTGGCCGCGCACGGCACACCTCGCTCGCCCGAGGATCTGCGCCACCTTCCCTTTGTTGCCTTCGAAGGCCCCCTGTCCTCAACCGTCTGGCAACTCCGGGCGCCGGGCTCGAAGACCCCCGTCGACGTGCCGGTCCAGCCCCGTCTCTTGGTGACCACGGCCGAGGCGGCGGCGGAGGCCGCGATCCGCGCCATCGGTGTCACGCGCCTGCTGCACTATCAGGTCGCAGACGCAGTGGCGGATGGCAAACTCCGGATCATTCTGGAAGACTTCGAGCCGGATCGCGCGCCCGTGCAACTCGTCCACACGGCACGTGGCCAGATGCCCTTGAAGATGCGTCGCTTCCTCGACTTCGCCGCACCGCGTCTGCGACAAACGCTCGGCAGAATCGAGGCTGCCGCATAAGATGAGCAGCAAGACGCCGATGAATTTGGATCGGTCGCGCAGTCTCCGCCAGCCGCCCAATCTACGATAGGGTCGCGGCTCTTGTTGCGGTCACAGGAATGAGGAACCTTTCATGGCTCGGCCCCAGGCATGGACGGATGAAGACGACGAGGTTCTAGCCTCAATCGACCTGGCGGCTGGAAAGCGGGCGGCGATCATCCGTGTCATCGTCGCCCTCGTCTTCTTTGTGGCGATGGTCGTCTTCACCGTTTGCGGTCTCTCCACACGTCATTCCGTTTTCGCTGTCGCGGTCCTCAACTTCCTGTTCAGCCTTGCGGTTCTGCGCGTCGTCTATGCGGGGCAGAAAGCCCGGTGGGTCCCTTGGCTCATCGCAACGGCCGACGCCGTTTTCCTCTTCGGCATCGGGTTCCTCGGGCCCTGGTTCGAGCATCTGCCTGCCGGATACAGGGCGGCTCTTGTTCCGTCCTGGGCGATCTTCCTGTTTCTGGCGATGACGGCCCTGCGGGCCCACGGCGGTATCGTCTTCTACCAGACCGTCCTTTTCGTCGTCAGCTTTGCCGTCTTCCTGTGGTGGCCGAACGACGACATTCCGATGCCGGCGTCGGCCTCAAATTTCAGTCATCTCTTCTCGACCGGAGCGAATGCGACGCGCGTGCTGATCGTCTTCCTGACCGGCGTTATCCTTGCCGCGGGCGCCTACAGCGCGCGGCGCTCCACGATGAATGCGATCCGCACCGCCCGGGAACGCAGCACCCTGCAGCGCTTCGTCCCGACAGAACTGGAGCATGTCGTCAGCACGGCCGATCTGGCCGACTTTCCGCATGGACGGCGCCAGCGCGTCGTCGCGCTTTTCGCGGATCTCAGGAACTTCACGACGCTTTCGGAAACTCTCGATCCCGGCCAGACGGCCAATCTGCTCAATTCGTTCCGCATGCGTGCGGAACGGGTCATTTCGGCCCACGGCGGCATCATCGACAAGTTTGTCGGCGACGGCATTCTGGTCGTCTTTGGGGCTGGCGAGCCGCGTTCCGACGACGCGGAGCGGGCCGTCAAGGCGGCCATCGCGCTGGTGGCCGAGGTGGAGTCCTGGAACAGGAAGCGCGTCCGCGAAGGGCGCCAATCCGTCGGCATCGGGATCGGCGCCCACATTGGCGAGGTCTTCGTGGGCGTCCTCGGCGGCGAGCGACGACTGGAATTCACGGTCATCGGCGATGCCGTCAACGTCGCGGAGCGGCTTGAGGAAATGACGCGGAAGGTGGAGATGGATCTCGTGCTCTCCGGCGACCTGCTGGACGCCTCGGGATGCCTGACGGATCGCTCCAGGACGTGGCGCGCGCTTGACGACTTGCACCTGCGCGGCCGGGCCATGCCCGTGCCGGCCTATGCCCTGGAACGGGAGAGGTCGAAGGCTTTCGAGCCTGTCGGCTGATCTGAACAGATCAGGGCTGGTCGCCGGCAGAAGCGGGCTTTGCGGTCGTCGAAAGTTCGAAACTGTCGATATAGGCCTCGATCGCCGAGGGCTTGAACACGCGGCCGTCGCAGAAGAGGTCCGGTCCGATCTGCAACGGCGTACCGTCGATCGTCGGCACCACGGATGCCTCCGCCGTTCCTTCGTCCTTGCTGTCGATGGCCGGGATGGGCGTATCGGATCCGGCAAGTGCCTCCCGGTAGAGGTCCGGCCTGAACGCCTTCGCCGTCGCCTCAACGAAGCGCTCGTCGAATCGGATCTGCCCCCAGCGCACCATCTGGCTGTAGATCCAGAGCGCTTGACTGACCCACGGAAAATTGGCCGCCTGCCGGTGAAAGACGAAATAGTCCTTCACGGTGCGGCTCTCGCCGTTGGGATCGACGGCGAATTCACCGAGCAGAACACGCTTCAAAATGGAGGCCGGTGCGCCGACATAGCTGGAATGGGCCAGAATCGAGGCCAGTTCCTCGCGGTTTTCCAGCGCATCGCACCAGCGCGCGGCACCGTCCAGCGCAACGATCAGGCGCTTGACCGTATCGTGGTTCTCTTCGGCCCATTCGGGCCGCATGCCGAGCACCTTCTCAGGGCTCGCGCCCCAGAGATCGGCCTTGGTGGCAACGATGCGGCCATGGCCTTCCTCAACCGCGATCATGTTCCAGGGGGCGCCGACGCAGAAGCCGTCGATGGCGCCGGCCTGCAGCGCGTCCGCGGCCAGAGGCGGCGGAATGACCACCATCCGTACGTCTTGGTCCGGATGAATGCCGGCCGCCGCCATCCAGTAACGGAATTCATAGTTGTGCGAGGAGAAGGGATAGGTCATCGCGAAGACGAGCGTCGGCTCGCCATTCGCCTTGCGATGCTGGACGATCTTCTTCAGTGCCTGGGCATTCGCCATCGACGGCTCGGTTCCGTCGAGACCGCAAAGCTCCTGCATCTGACGATAGAGCGCGATCGACAGCGTGATGGCGTTGCCACCGCGCCCCAGCGCGATCGGCGCGATGATCGGATAGGGATTGGAGCCGACCGACAGGGCGGAGGCCACCGGCATCGGCGCCAGCATATGGGCGACGTCGAACTGCCGGAAGGCCAGCCGGTCGCGGATGTTGGACCAGGAGACATCCTTGACGAGATCGAGTTCCAGCCCCTCCTTGGCGGCAAAGCCCCGTTCGCGGGCGGCAATCAGGACGGCGGCATCGACCAGGGGGATGAACCCGGCCCGGACGTGACGCGGCGTCGGCATGCGCGCTGCTGTCGGCAGGACGCCAGTTGCCTGCTCTCCTGCCCTCCCTTCGCTCATGTCGTCGATCCTCATGCCCGGATATCCATTCCCAAAGAAACCTGCGATCTGTTTCCGAACCCGCTCGTCAAAAGTCCTTGCGGCGCCCTCAGCCTCCAAGCAGGGAGGCGGCCGTCACCACGCTCTGCGCGATTTCCGAAAGCTTCTTCTTTTCATTCATGGCCGACTGCCTGAGCAGCTTGTAGGCCTCTTCTTCCGAAAGATTGCGCGTCTTCATCAGAATGCCCTTGGCCCGTTCCACCACCTTGCGCTCTTCCAGGGCATCACGCGCCTCAGTGAGCTCGCGCTGAAGCTTGGAGAAGGCGTTGAAGCGGCTGACGGTCATGTCGAGGATCGGCTTGACCCTCTCCTTGCGCAGGCCATCGACGATATAGGCCGAGACGCCGGCCTCGATCGCCCGCTCGATCGTCGACGTGTCGGACTGGTCGACGAACATCGCCACCGGCCGGCTCACCATGCGTGAAACCTGGAACATCTGCTCCAGAACGTCGCGGCTGGGATTTTCCAGATCGATGATGACGACGTCCGGATCGATGGCGACGAGACGCCGAAGCAGACTGTTCGTTTCGCGGATGATCGTGATGTCGGTCAGGCCGGCCAGACGAAGCCCCTCTTCCAGAATCGCGGCGCGAACCTGATTCTCGTCGATGACAGCAATGCGCAGAGGGGTTTGGCTCATGGTCGAAGTATCTCAGTCCCGATGGTGCGCCGCAATAGGCCTCATCGGCACATCACCGTATTCGCAAAGCGGCCGGCAATTGCCTTTGCGAATTGCCGGCCGATCCTCGTTTGGCGACGTCTTCCTCGCCCTCAGTTCTGCTTGACCTGAAATCCGAAGGCTCAGGCCACGCGGTCGCGCGGCGCCTCGCCCTTGAAATAGGCCTCAAGGTTTTCAAGAACGCGCCAGCCCATCGCCTCGCGGGTCGACTTCGTGGCCGATCCGAGATGCGGCAGGAGGACGGCATTCTCGCATTCCAGCAGCGACGGCAGAACCTTCGGCTCGCCCTCGAAGACGTCGAGACCGGCGCCGGCGATCGTACCCGCCTGCAAGGCCGCTGCCAGCGCATCGCCGTCAACCACTTCGCCACGCGCCGTGTTGACCAGGATCGCGGTCGGCTTCATCAGCTTGAGACGAGCCTCGTTGATGAGGTGATAGTTTTCCTTGCCGCCCGGCATGTGCAGGGAGATGACGTCGGCTTCCTTGAGCACCGCCTCGATGGCGTCGCGGGCCTCGGCCTTGGTCTCGGCGGCCAGTTCCGGCTTCACCGGGAAGGCATCGTAGTAGATGACCTTCATGTCGAAACCGAAATGCGCCTTGCGGGCGGCTTCGCGGCCGATGCGGCCGAAGCCGAGGACGCCGAAGGTGCCGCCGGAAACGCGGGTGCCGATCATGTGGGTCGGCCGCCAGCCGGTCCACTTGCCGGCGCGCAGCTCGCGCTCGCCCTCGCCGATGCGGCGGGCCGCGGCAAGCATCAACGTGATCGCGAGATCGGCCGTGCAGTTCGACAGGACCTCGGGGGTGTTGGTAACGACGAAGCCGGACTTCTTGGCGGCATCGGTGTCGATATGGCTGTAGCCGACGCCATAGCTCGCGATGATCTTGGTGCGGGCACCGGAGACATCGAGGACGCTGGCGTCGACCTTGTCCGACACGGTCGGGCAGAAGGCATCGTAGTCCATCAGCGCCTGACGCATCTCGTCGGCCGTCATCGGGACGTCGCTCTCGTTAAGCGTCACGTCGTAAAGCTCTTTCAGCTTTGCCTCGACCGCCTCGGGCCAGCGACGAGTGACGAGAACCTTGGGCTTATCGGCCACGTTTTCCCCCTTTTCAGTGATGTTCGTTTCTCTTCAAGCACCTCCGCCCCGTGCTCGCCAAGAGACGGGGCGGAGAATCTTCTATTCCGATGGCGGCATAACTTCAAACGGCGGGTCGTCGCGGCCAGGATTGATGCCTGGTGGGAGGATAGCCGCCCCGCCGTTCCTGCGTTATCCTGCCTTGCGCGCCGGCGTGCCCGCCGCGAGCATCTTCTGCACCGTTGGCCCGAACTCGGCCGGCGTCGGGACGATCGTCACGCCGCAGCCGCGCAGGATCTCGACCTTCTCCGCCGCGCTTTCGCCCGACGAGGACACGATGGCGCCGGCGTGGCCCATCTTGCGGCCCTTCGGTGCGGAGAGACCCGCGATATATGCGCAGACCGGCTTGGTCATGTGGTCGCGGATATATTCGCCAGCTTCCGCTTCCTGCGGTCCGCCGATCTCGCCGATCATCACCACCGCGTCCGTGTCCGGGTCGGCGTTGAAGAGTTCCATCACGTCCTTGAAGGAAGAACCGTTGATCGGATCGCCGCCGATGCCGACCGAGGTCGAGACGCCGATGCCGATCTCCTTGAGCTGCGAGGCAGCCTCGTAGCCGAGCGTACCGGACCGACCGACGATGCCGATGCGGCCCTGCTTGTAGATGTGGCCGGGCATGATGCCGACGAGCGCCTCGCCGGGCGTGATCAGACCGGCGCAGTTCGGCCCGAAAAGCCGCATCCGATCCTCCTTCTTGTAGCGGCGCATGTAGCGCTTCACGCGCATCATGTCCTGAGCCGGAATGCCGTCGGTGATGCAGACCGCGACCTTCACGCCCGCGTCCGCCGCTTCCATGATCGAGTCGGCCGCATAGGGCGGCGGGACGAAGACGATCGAGACCGTCGCTCCCGTCTTTTCGACCGCTTCCTTCATGGTGTCGAAGACCGGCACGCCAAAGGCGGTGGTGCCGCCCTTGCCGGGGGTCACGCCGCCGACGACGGGCGTGCCATACTTGATCATGTCCTCGGCGTGGAAGCCGCCGATCTTGCCGGTGATACCCTGAACGAGGACAGGCGTGTTCTTGTTGATCAGAATCGACATGGCTCTCACTCGGCTGCGGATTTGAAGGACTTGGCGGCCGCCACCGATTTCTCGGCAGCTTCCGCCAACGTGGTGGCCGTGATGACGGGAAGGCCGCTCTCGTCGATGATGCGGCGGCCCTCCTCCACGTTGGTCCCCGCAAGGCGGACCACCAGCGGACGGTCGAGACCGGCCATCTCGACAGCCTTCACGACGCCCTGGGCAACCCAGTCGCAGCGGTTGATGCCGGCGAAGATGTTGACCAGAACCGCCTTGACGTTGGCGTCGGCCGTCACGAGACGGAAGGCTTTCGCCACGCGCTCGGGCGTTGCACCGCCGCCGATGTCGAGGAAGTTCGCCGGCTTACCGCCCGCGAGCTTGATCATGTCCATGGTCGCCATCGCGAGGCCGGCGCCGTTGACGATGCAGCCGACGTCACCTTCGAGACCGACATAGGAGAGACCGCGGTCGGCGGCCTGCGTCTCGCGCGGATCCTCCTGGCTCTTGTCGCGCAGTTCCGCGATATGCGGATGGCGGAAGAGCGCGTTGTCGTCGAAGCTCATCTTGGCGTCGAGGGCTAGAAGGTTGCCTTCGGCCGTCACCACCAGCGGGTTGATCTCCAGCATGGTCGCGTCGTTGTCGCGGAAGGCGCGATAGCAGCCGAGGATCGTCGTCACCGCCTGGGCCAGCGTCTTGGCGTCGAAGCCGAGCGCAAAGGCGAGTTCGCGGGCCTGGAAGGCCTGCATGCCGACGGCCGGCTCGACCGCGATGCGGATGAGGCTTTCGGGCTTCTGCTCCGCGATTTCCTCGATGTCCATGCCGCCCTCGCGGGAGGCCGCGACCATCACGCGCTCGGTCTTACGGTCGAGCACGAAGCCGAGGTAAAGCTCGCGATCGATGTTGCAGCCGGCCTCGACGTAGAGACGGAAGATGCCCTTGCCTGACGGACCGGTCTGGTTGGTCACGAGGCGGCGACCGAGCATGGATTCCGCCGCGTTCTCGACGTCATGCTCGTCCTTGCAGACCTTGACGCCGCCGGCCTTGCCGCGGCCGCCCGTATGCACCTGGGCCTTGACGACCCAGACGCTGCCGCCGATTTCGCGAGCCCGGTAGGCTGCCTGTTCGGGAGAATAGGCGAGCCCGCCGCGCGGGATCGGCACACCGAACTTGGCCAGGATTTCCTTGGCCTGATATTCATGGATGTCCATGGTTTGTTTCCTCCTTGGGAAGCCCTATCCAAGAGCCGTTGCGGCACGCCCCGGACAGCCGCTGTCCTTCCCGGCCTCTTGGGGCCAAGTGACCCGGCCGATCCGCCGGGTCTTTTTCTTGCTCTGGGTCTTCGGCGCGGGCGCAGTGCTTTACTTCTTGCGTCTCCTTGAACCCGCCTCAGCAGGTTCGGTCGTAAGGACGGTCCCGAACGCCCGTGCCAGCGGCCCTTACGCCGCCTTGGCGGCTCCGGACTTGGCCTCGATCGCCTCGGCGACCGTCACGACGTTCTGGGCCATGCGGGCCGACGCCGCGTCGATCATGCGGCCATCGAGCGAGGCTGCGCCCTTGCCCTGGGCCGCCGCCTCGTCAAGTGCCACGAGGATGCGGCGGGCACGGTCAACCTCGGCGGCGGGCGGCGAGAACATGTCGTTGGCCATTTCGATCTGGCTCGGATGGATGGCCCACTTGCCCTCGCAGCCGAGCACGGAGGCGCGCTTGCAGGCAGCGATGTAGGCGTCCGGATCGTTGAAGTCGCCGAAAGGCCCGTCGATGGCACGAAGGCCGAAGGCGCGGCAGGCGGTGACCATGCGGTCGATCGCGGCGTGCCACTGATCGCCCGGATAATCCGGGTTGAGGCCGCCGATGACCACCGTGCGCGAGCGACGCGAGGCGGCGAAGTCGGCGACGCCGAAATGCAGTGCCTCAAGGCGCGAAGTGTAGTGCTGGCGGGCGATATCCTCGACATTGGCCATGCCGATCGCCGTCTCGATGAGGGCTTCAAGGCCGATGCGGTTCGTCAGACCCTTGGCTTCCTCGATCTGGGTCACCATGGCCTCGACCATGTAGAGATCGTGCGGCGTGCCGACCTTGGGCACCAGGATGGTGTCAAGCTTGCTGCCGGCCTGCTCCACCACGTCGACCACGTCGCGGTACATGTAATGGGTGTCGAGGCCATTGATGCGGACCGAGACGGTCTTGCCCTTGGCCTTCCAGTCGATGTCGTTCAGCGCCTCGATGATGTTCTTGCGCGCTTGCACCTTGTCGTTCGGCGCAACGGCGTCCTCAAGGTCAAGGAAGACGAAATCGGCGGCGGAATTGGCCGCCTTCTCGATCATGCTGGGATTGGAGCCCGGACATGCCAGTTCCGACCTCTGCAACCGCGTTGCGACGGGCTTGTATTGCGTGAAGCTCATGGGTTCGTTTCCTTGTTCTTCTTGAACAACTCCGCCCCTCGCGGATGGGGGCGACTTCCTGGCGCTCACCGATTTCCGACGCATTTCGCCGGTTCGGCGTCGACCGTCATCGCGGTCGAAATTCGGGCGCTGCCATACCGTGCGGGAAGGGCTTGCCCAATTCGCTTCGTCGGCGGCGCATCCAGTGACACTAGGGATAAACCCGCCTTGCAGCCTCGACAAGAGCCAAAAGCCCATGCAATGGTGCGACCGTGTGATCCACTCATAAATGGAGCAAAAAGCACATGAGCCATGAGGAGAGGTAATGGCTACACTGCACCGCACACTCCCCCCGATGAACAGCCTGGTGATCTTTGAGGCGGCTGCTCGCCATCTCAATTTCACGCACGCCGCCAACGAGATGGGCATGACGCAGGCAGCCGTCAGCCGTCAGATCCAGTCGCTGGAGGCCGACCTGGGCGCTCCGCTCTTCGTCCGGCAGGCGCGTGGCATCCAACTCACCAAGCAGGGCGAGAGGCTGCGACACGCGGTGACCATGGGGCTGGAATATATCGCGACGACGAGCGAGGACATCCGCCGGCGACAGCGCCGGCCACGGGAACTCACCGTCGCCACCTCGGTCAGTTTCGCGTCCTACTGGCTGGTGGGCCGGCTGGCGAAGTTCCGTTCGCAGCATCCGGAGATAGACCTGAGGCTGATGGCGTCGGCGCAGGTGTCCGACCTGCTCTCATCGGGCATCGACATCGCCGTGCGCTATGGGTTCGGCCACTGGCTGGGGCTCGATTCGGAGAAGCTTTTTTCCAACGAGGTCTGGCCCGTCTGTGCGCCGCGCTATCTGGAAGGGCGCCCGGCCGTGAAGAGCGCCGCCGCTCTTGCCGGCGAGACCCTGCTGCATCTTGCAAGCTTCGACGCGAACTGGGTGACCTGGGACAGCTTCTTCCGTTCGCTGAACCTGCCCGACCCCGACAAGGCGCACGGCATTTCCTTCGACAACTATCTGGTCCTGCTACAGGCGGCCTTGCGCGGCGAAGGCATTGCGCTTTGTGGGCAACGGCTGGCGGAGGATTTCATCAGCCGCGGCGATCTGGTGCGGCCGGTCGATGTGGCCCTATCCTCGCAGAAGGCCTTCTATCTCGTCTATCCGGAAAAGACGGAACTGACTGAACCGGCTCAGCTTTTTCGGGAATGGATGCGTGAGGAAGTCAAGGCCGAGGGGCGGCTGCCGGACATCTCGGCCTTCGGCAGCGGCGAGTAAGGCCGCCTCCCCGATCCATCGGCAAGGCTGCCCCGTCCGCCTCACAGACCTCGCGGACCAAAGCGGTTCGACTTCGGGAAGCCCGACGGCGGCAGACGGCCGGCGAGCCCGCGATCGCCGACCCAGTCGGCCAGTTCGGCGAGTGTGCGCAGATAGGTGCTGCCGGCCGACGTGGTCCAGGAAAGTCCCTGTTCGCCGGAGAAGACCCGGACGTCCGACAGGCCGCCTTCCTTGTAGCGCTGAAGCCGGACGCCCTTGCCTCGGCTCATTTCCGGTACCTGCGACATCGGGAAGATGACGAGCTTGCGGTTTTCGCCAATCACCGCGACCTGATCGCCCTGGATGGGGACGAACAGCTTCGCTTCAATCTTGCCGCCGACGTTGAGAACCTGCTTGCCCTTGCGGGTCGTCGCGACCAGCTCGGTCTCCGGCACCACGAAGCCGTAGCCGTCGGTCGAGGCGATCAGCAGCTTGCGGCCGGGCTTGTGGACGAAGATGTCGACCACATCGGCGCCTTCCTCGATGTCGACCATCAAGCGCACCGGCTCACCGTTGCCGCGGCCGCCGGGCAGCTTGTCGGCACCGAGCGTGAAAACCTTGCCGTTGGTGGCGAGGATCAGCAGCTTGTCGGTCGTCTCGGCCGGGAAGGCCGTCTTCAGTTCGTCACCGGCCTTGAAGGTGAGGCCCGAGAAGTCGGTGAGGTGGCCCTTCATCGCCCGGATCCAGCCCTTCGTCGAGAGTACGACCGTAATCGGTTCGCGCTCGATCAGGGCGTGGCTGATGTCATCGGCGTCGTGCTTGACGGCTTCACCGAAGGTCGTGCGGCGTCGACCGAGCTCGGTTTCCGGACCGAAGGTCTTGTGGACATCCGCGATTTCCTTGCGGACCGCCTTCCACTGCTTCTTCTCCGAGTCCAGCAGCGACTCGAGGTCTTCCTTCTCCTTGGAGAGTTTGTCGTGCTCGGTGCGGATCTCGATTTCCTCAAGCTTGCGCAAGCTGCGCAGGCGCATGTTGAGGATTGCCTCGGCCTGCGTGTCGGTCAGCGACCAACGGGCCATCATGACGGCCTTCGGCTCATCCTCCTCGCGGATGATACGGATGACCTCATCGATGTTGAGGAAGGCGATGAGGTAACCCTCGAGGATCTCCAGGCGCTTGAGGATCTGGTCGAGGCGATGGCGCGAACGGCGCTGGAGGACTTCGCGTCGGTGGTCCAGCCACTCCCTCAGCACCTGATCGAGGCCGATGACATTCGGCACCTGACCGCGCGAGAGCACGTTCATGTTGAGCGAAATGCGCGATTCCAGCTCGGTCAGCTTGAACAGCGACTCCATCAGGAGATTGGCGTCGACGCTGCGCGAGCGCGGCTCGAAGACAATGCGGATGTCCTCGGCGCTCTCGTCGCGAACGTCAGCCAGAAGCGGCAGGCGCTTGGCCTGCAACAGCTCGGCGATCTTCTCGATCAGGCGGGATTTCTGCACCTGATAGGGAATCTCGGTGACGACGGCGACCCAGGTGCCTCGTCCGAGATCCTCGACATACCAGCGCGCGCGAACGCGGAAGCCGCCGCGACCGGTGCGGTAGGCCTCGGTAATCGACACCGGGTCGTCGATCAGGATGCCGCCGGTCGGGAAATCCGGCCCCTGCACGAAATCGACCAGCTTCTCGATGGGTGCGTCGGGATGATCGATCAGGTACATCGCCGCGTCGCAGAGTTCGGCGGCGTTGTGCGGCGGGATGCTGGTCGCCATGCCGACGGCGATGCCGGACGACCCGTTGGCGAGAAGATTGGGGAAGGCCCCCGGCAGGACGATCGGCTCGCGGTCCTCGCCGTCATAGGTCTCGCGGAAGTCGACCGCGTCCTGGTCGAGGCCATCGAGCAGCAGGCTCGCCACTTCCGTCAGGCGGGCCTCGGTGTAGCGCATGGCGGCGGCGTTATCGCCGTCGATGTTTCCGAAGTTTCCCTGCCCGTCCACCAGCGGATAGCGCTGGGCAAAATCCTGCGCGAGGCGCACCAAGGCATCGTAGACCGACTGGTCGCCGTGCGGATGGTATTTACCGATGACGTCGCCGACGACACGGGCGCATTTTTTGAAGCCCTGCCCCGGATCGAGGCGAAGCAGGCGCATGGCATAGAGCACACGCCGGTGCACGGGTTTCAGGCCATCGCGCACATCTGGCAGCGCGCGGTGCATGATGGTCGACAGCGCATAGGCAAGGTAGCGCTCTTCCAGCGCCGTGCGCAGGTTGACCGGCTCGATTCCACCGGAATTCTCGTCAGGAGGCGTCTTCTCGTTTCCCATATGTCCCGATTAGGCGATCTGGCGCGCAAGGGCAACGAATCGCCATTGGATTTGCGCATTTTCCATTGGTTTTCCGCAGAATTCTGCGGGTCTTTACGCCTTGCCCAGCCACGCACGGCATCACGAGCCGACCGGACGCCCGCCGATCGTCAAGAGGGCGCGGATATCGTCGTCATCGGCCATCCACCGGTTGAGGTTGGCAATCGAGACGATGCGGTCGTCCTCGCCGACGCCGGCGAGATGTTCATAAGGGTCGAAGGGATCGCCAAGGCTGGAAAGAACGGCGAAGGCACCGGTAAAATCCTGTCCTCTCGTATAGAGGCTCGGCGTGATGATGGTTCGAAGGCCTGCCGCCGTCGCAGCCGTCAGTCCGATGGCGCTGTCTTCCAGGGCAAGGCAGCTTTGAGCCGGCAGCTTCAGGCGCCTCAGGACTTCCTTGTAGACGTCCGGCGCTGGCTTCTTGTGCGCCACCATATCGCCCGTGACAATGACGTCGAAGGCGTTGAGGCCCTCGAAATCGAGGCAGGCCATCAGCAATGCCTCGACGTTGGACAGGCTGGTGGTCGTGGCGATGGCAAGCTTCACGCCGGCCACACGCGCCTCGCTCACGAGGCGTTCCACGCCCGAGCGCAGCCGCGCCGTCTGATTGTCGAGAAGCTTCAGGTAGCGGTCACTCTTGAACTTGTAGATCTCGTCAAGACGCGCCAACGCCTCGTCCGCGCCGGGTGGCGAGTAGGTCTTGAGGTAATATTCGATCCGCTCGCGCCCGCCGGAGACGACCATGAGCTCGCGATAGAGCTCAGGATCCCAGGAAAAGCCGAGACTGAAGGCGTGAAAGGCCGCGTTGCAGGCCGTGCGGTGAACCTCGGCGGTTTCCGACAGCGTTCCGTCAACGGCAAAAATGAGCGCCTTGAGCGGGCTCATGACCAGCCTTTCCAATCCATGATGAGATCATGCGACAGTATTGCACCAAACGGCTTTGCTGCGGGTAAACGGCACAGAAAAGGCGTTTAGATCAGGTCGCGAAAATCGGCGATGACCTTGTCCGCGCCAAGTTCGCCCGGCGGCACGGCCGTATAGCCGTAGGGTACGACGACGACGGGCATTCCTGCCGCCCTCGCCGCACCAACATCGGCGCCGCTGTCACCGACGAAAAGTCCCGACGCCGGCTCGATCCCGAGTTGCCGCGCCACCTCCAGCACCATGTTGGGCGCCGGCTTGCGCGGACCGCCAAAATCGCCGCCAACCACGACGGGAATGTAGGGATCGAGGCCAAGCTTGCCAAGGATGTCGCGGCTGACCCCTGCCGGCTTGTTGGTGCAGACCGCCATCCGAATGCCCCTTGTCGCAATCGCCTCGACGGTTTCCTTCACATGCGGGAAAAGCGTCGTCAGATGAGCCGCCCGCGGCTCGTAGATCGCGCGGAACCGGTCCGTCATGGCCGACAGTCCGCCGTCGGCCAGACTCACGTCGCGAGCCGCAAACCCGCGCTGAACCAGCTTTTCGACGCCATGGCCGATCATCTTCGAAATGCGCTCCATGCCAAGCGCTTCATGGCCTTCGGAAAGAATCAGCTCATCGAGGGCATCCGCGATATCAGGCAGCGAATCGATGAGCGTTCCGTCGAGATCGAAGACATAGGCAGATGGCACGCGGTCGGTTTCCTTGCGTCTTCGGGGGCGGTGTCAGGCGACAGCTGCACGGATCGCCGCGATATTGGCGCGATAGGCGTCTTCCTTGCCGCCCTTGAAAACGGCGGATCCAGCAACGAGGACGTCGGCTCCAGCGCGCGTCACAAGCGGCGCCGTCTCGGGCGTCACGCCCCCGTCGATCTCGATGTGGATCGGACGGTCGCCGATCATCTTCTTTACCCGGGCGACCTTTTCAACGACCGCCGGAATGAAAGCCTGACCGCCGAATCCGGGATTGACGGTCATCAGCAGAATGAGGTCGATCCGGTCCAGCACATACTCAAGAACGGTCTCGGGCGTCGACGGATTGAGGACGACTCCGGCCTTCTTGCCGAGGGCGCGGATGGCCTGGAGCGAGCGATCCAGATGGACGCCGGCTTCGGCATGGACCGAGATGATGTCCGCGCCCGCGTCGGCGAAGGCCTCCAGATAGGGATCGGCCGGCGCGATCATCAGGTGCACGTCAAAAACGAGCTTGGAGTATTTCCGCATCGCCTTGATGACGGGCGGGCCGAAGGTGATGTTCGGTACGAAATGGCCGTCCATCACATCGAGATGGATCCAGTCGGCCCCTGCCCGCTCGACCGCCGCCAGTTCGTCGGCTAGGCGCGCGAAATCGGAGGAAAGCATGGACGGGGCAATCAGCACGGACATCGAAACGGTTCCACGTCCGGGCGGCAAACGTCTGGCTGCCCGGTTCCGCGGCCTGCCTCGCATGGCAGGCCGGTCAGATCAAGAGATTTGGTGACGGCCGGCCCTTGACCGATTGTCCGAGGGCCGGCCGCAATCAGGATACTGTCAGGCCGCGATCTTCTGGTCGAGGCTGCCGCCTGCATAGCGCTTGGCCATATCGGGCAGCGGAATGACCTTGATCTTCGGCGCCATGCCGGCCGCGCCGAACTGCTCGTAACGCAGCTTGCAGAGCGCGCGCATCGCTTCCTTGGCGGGTTTCAGATACTTGCGCGGATCGAACTCGCCCGGCTTCTCGGCGAAAACCTTGCGGATCGCGCCCGACATCGCCAGACGGCAATCGGTGTCGATGTTGACCTTGCGCACGCCGAACTTGATGCCGCGCAGGATTTCCTCGATCGGCACGCCCCAGGTCTGGGGCATTTCACCGCCATACTGGGTGAAGATGTCCTGCAATTCCTGCGGAACCGACGACGAGCCGTGCATGACGAGATGGGTCGTCGGCAGGCGGCGGTGAATCTCCTCGATGACGTTCATCGCCAGGACTTCGCCGTCGGGCTTGCGGGAGAACTTGTAGGCGCCGTGGCTGGTGCCCATGGCCACCGCCAGCGCATCGACCTGCGTCGCCTTGACGAAATCCACGGCCTGCGCCGGATCGGTCAGGAGCTGGCTATGGTCAAGCTCGCCTTCCGCGCCATGGCCGTCCTCGGCTTCGCCGGTGCCGGTCTCAAGCGAGCCGAGCACGCCGAGTTCGCCCTCCACCGAGGCGCCGACCCAGTGGGCGAAATCGGTGACACGGCGGGTGATGTCGACATTGTAGTCGTAGGACGCCGGCGTCTTGCCATTGGCCTCCAACGAACCGTCCATCATCACGGAGGTGAAGCCGTGCTGGATCGCGCTCATGCAGGTGGCTTCGTTGTTGCCGTGGTCCTGGTGCATGCAGATCGGAATATGCGGGTAGATTTCGCTCAGCGCTTCGATCATGCGGGCGAGAATGATGTCGTTGGCGTATTCGCGGGCGCCGCGGCTTGCCTGCAGGATCACCGGCGCGTCAACCGAACTTGCGGCCTCCAGAACGGCCAGTCCCTGTTCCATGTTGTTGATGTTGAATGCCGGCAGCCCGTAGCCGTATTCCGCGGCATGATCGAGAAGCTGTCGAAGCGTAATGCGAGCCATCCAGAAACTCCTGTCCCTCACAATGTCCGGGCGCCATATCTCCGGGGTCGGTGCTGTACTCCCCCACACCCAAATCCGGGCCGGCGCGCCAGGTTCCAATCAGTATGCCGCTACAGTCGGTCGACCTCGTGACGTTCCGATGAGAAATTCATGTGCCGATTCATTCAAAATCGAATGGCCGGCTTTTGGCGTCTTTTTAACGTCTCATGCATAACTCATGCGGCAACAGCAAGAAATTCCCCCATTGGTCTTGGCCGCAAAGACTTTCGATCAGACTTAACGCTGCCAATTCATCCCGAAAGGCCCGACCGGACTGCAAACTTGTGGGATCGGTCGGCGACAGTCGCTGGTATGCCACAGATCAGGATTCGAGAACAGACGGGACAACACGCCATCTGCCCCATCCTTTGGCTATCGGCCTGCGGCGAATTTTCTCACATGTGGAAAGATGACGTCGCCGATGCCTGCCCGCTCAGCGGACGAGCCGAAGCGCTGCGGCGAAAACGGCTTCCGCCGTCAGGCCATAGCAGTCATAGAGGTCCTCGGCGCTTCCCGACGCACCGAATTCGTCGAGACCGATGAAGACGTCGTCTTCCCCGAGGAAGCGATCCCACGGATCGCGCACGGCCGCCTCGATGGCGACTTTCGGCTTGGTGCCGAGCACTCTGCGGCGATATTCCGGGCCCTGCTGGCGGAAGAGCTCAAAGCAAGGCATCGAGACGACCGCGGCCTTCACGCCTTCCTCTTCCAGCATCCCGGCCGCCTCGACGGCAATAGCGACCTCGGATCCGGAGGCGAGCAGCGTCACATCCCGGTCGGCCGTCGCCCCGGCGATGAGATAGGCGCCGCGCGCGGCCATGTTCTCCGCCGAGACGGAGGTCCGCAGCGTTGGAAGCGCCTGTCGCGACAGGCAGATCAGGGAGGGCACGCCTTCCTGCTCCAGCGCGCTCTGCCAGACCTCGGACGTCTCGACCGCGTCCGCGGGACGGAAGACATTGATGTTGGGCATCGCCCGGAAGGAGGCCAGATGCTCGATCGGCTGATGCGTCGGCCCGTCCTCGCCAACCCCGATCGAGTCATGGGTCATCACGTAGACGACGTTGAGGCCCATCATCGCCGACAGGCGGATGGCGGCGCGGCAGTAATCGGAAAACGCGAGGAAGGTGGAGCCATAGGGAACGAAGCCGCCATGCAGACTGATCCCGTTCATCACGCCGGCCATCACATGTTCGCGGATGCCGTAGTGGACGTAGCTGCCGTCGAACTTGCCCGGCTTGATCGCCTTCTGACCGAGGGCACGGGCGCCGGTGAGACCGGCCAGATCCGCGGCGCCGCCCATCAGTTCGGGCATGACGGGCATGATCGCGTCGAGCACCTTGCGGGAGGATTGCAGCGTCGGAACCTCGGGGCGCTCCTTCGCAAGCGCCAGCTTGACACTGACCAGCGCATCGCGGGCCTCGTCGCCGAGAGGCGGCGCCCGGCGCAGCAGCCGGCGCTGGGCCGGCCCGGCATTGGCATATCGCCGGTCCCATTCCTCACGCTTTGTCCCGCTGCGCCGCCCAAAGTCGCGCCAGGCGGTCAGAACCGGGGCGGGCACGGTGAAGGGCGCCGTTTCCCAGCCCATGGCCTTGCGCGCGCGGGCGATTTCCTCAGCGCCGAGCGGCGTGCCATGAACGTGGTTGCCGCCGGCCATGGTCGGTGCGCCGCGTCCGATCTGGGTGCGGCAGGCGATCAGCGACGGCCGATCCGTGCGGCGTGCCTCGCCGATGGCCTGACGGATTTCAGTCGGATCATGGCCGTCGACGGCCCTGACCCACCAGCCGCAGGCGGCAAAGCGGGCGAGATGGTCGGTCGAGGTGGACATACGGGTCGGGCCGTCGATGGAGACCTTGTTGTCATCGAAGAGGACGATGAGCTTGGATAGGCGCAGATGGCCTGCAAGTTCGATCGCCTCTTGCGACAGCCCCTCCATGAGGCAGCCGTCGCCCGCAATGACGTAGGTGAAATGGTCGACGAGATCGTCGCCGAGCCGCGCGTTCATCATGCGCTCGGCAATCGCCATCCCGACGGCGGAGGCCATGCCCTGCCCGAGCGGACCGGTGGTTGCCTCGACGCCCGGCAAGGTACCGTATTCCGGATGCCCCGGGGTCCTGGAGCCGAGCTGGCGGAAGGACTTCAGGTCGTCGATGGTGACGTCCTTGTAGCCGGTCAGATAGAGCAGCGAATAAAGCAGCATCGATCCATGGCCGGCCGACAGGACGAAGCGGTCGCGGTCCGGCCAGCCGGGTACCTGGGGATCGAATTTCAGAAAGCGCGAGAAAAGGACGGTCGCAACGTCCGCCATGCCGAGCGGCATGCCGGGATGGCCGGAACCGGCCATCTCCACCGCGTCCATGGTCAAGAGCCGGATGGCATTGGCCAGGTCGTTATGATCCGCATCGGGAAAAGTCGCATCCGGCTCATCGGCGATGAACGGGTAACGCGCCGTGAACGCCTCTTCCTTCAAGTCTGCGCCAGTCTCCATGACCGCTAAACCGCCCTGCTCTTGCGATCGATGAGCCTCAAGATCTTCGGCGTCAGGATGAGCTGCATCGCCAGCTCCATCTTGCCTCCGGGCACGACAATCGAATTCGCCCGCGACATGAAGCTGTCATGGATCATGGACAGCAGGTAGGCGAAGTCAATGCCTCTCGGACTGCGAAACCGTATCACAACCATCGATTCATCGGCAGTGGGGATCCAGCGTGCGACGAAAGGATTAGACGTGTCGACGGTCGGAACCCGCTGGAAATTGATGTCCGTCTCGGTGAATTGCGGGCAGATGTAGTGCACATAGTCGTGCATGCGGCGGAGAATAACGTCGGTCACGGCCTCGGTGGAATAGCCGCGCATTTCCTTGTCACGGTGGATTTTCTGTATCCACTCCAGATTGATAACGGGAACAACGCCGATCTTCAGATCGGCATGGCTGGCGATATCAAGCTCCGGCGAGCGATAGGCTCCGTGCAGCCCCTCGTAAAAGAGAAGATCGCAGTCATCCTTGAACTCCAGCCATGGCGTGAACGTGCCCTGGGGAGCGCCGAACATCTGCTCTTCCTGCAGATTGTGGACATACTGCCGAGTGCGGCCCGTTCCCTGCTTGCCGAACTCGGCGAAGATGCCTTCAAGCTTGTCGAGTTGGTTGGCCTCGGGGCCGAAGTGGCTGAAATGCGGATTGCCCTTGGCGACCTCCTCGGCCACCTTCTTCTTCATCGCCACGCGGTCGTAACGGTGAAAGGCATCGCCCTCGATGAAGGCGGCCTTGATGCCTTCCCGACGAAAAATCCGCTCGAATGTGTTCTTGACCGATGTCGTTCCCGACCCCGACGACCCGGTCGTCGCAATGATGGGAAAGCGCTCCGACACGCTCCGTCCTCCCCTAAGGATCTCCGCGTCAGCTCATGAAGAGGCCGCGAGAGCCGAAAAGCGGGGAATCTTCGCCGCGCCGCTCGGGATTTGCGATGTAGAGCCCGATCCGTTCGACCTCCGAGGCGGCGCCGAAGACAAGACCGGTGCGCTGATGCAGTTCGGTGACGTCGATGTCGAGGATGCGCTGCGTTCCATCCGTCGCCTTGCCGCCGCACTGCTCGATCACCATGGCGACCGGGTTGGCCTCGTAGAGGATGCGCAGGCGTCCGTGCGTATATCCCTTGCGCGCGTCGCCCGGATAGAGGAACACGCCGCCGCGCGAGAGAATGCGCGATGCATCGGCCACCAGCGAGCCGACCCAGCGCATGTTGTAGTTCTTCTCCAGAGGTCCGTCCTTGCCGGCGAGGCAATCGTCGACATAGTTGCGAAGGCCGGCCGCCCAGTGACGGTAGTTCGAGGCATTGACCGCGTATTCGGCCGTCTCAGGTGCGATGGACACCTTTTCCGCGACCAGAACGAATGCGCCGTTCGAGCGATCGAGCGTGAAGATGTCGGTGCCCTCGCCCAGCGTGAGCACGATATCCGTGTGCGGCCCATAGACGACGAAGCCGGCGGCAAGCTGGCGCGATCCCGGCACCAGGAACGGGCTCGCCTCGCCCTCGACGGGCAGGATCGAGAAGATCGTGCCGACGGAGACATTGGTATCGATGTTGGAAGACCCATCCAGCGGGTCGGTCGCGACCGCCACGAGGCCGCCCGGTGTCAGAACCTCGGCTTCGTCGGCCTCTTCGGAGGCGACCATGCCAACGCCGCGGCGACGCAGCGCGGCCACGACGATCTCATGCGAGCGGACATCCAGCGCTTTTTGCGCGTCGCCGCCGGAGTTGTTGCCGACAATGGCGCCCTGATCCGGGTTGATGGCGCCCTGACCGCAAACGCCGGCCAGTTCGATGCCCGCCTCGGCCAGAGCGAACACGGCCTCGGCCACCGCCTTGCGCACGGCATCGCCGCCAGCCCAGCTCTCCAGGTATTCCGTCAACCCGGTCCCGATCGCCATCCAGTCCTCTCCGATCTTCAAACGCAAGTTGCCCGCGGACCGATCATGCCCCTTGTCCGCATGATCGGCGCCGCAAGGTCCCCCTCCTCGCAACGTCTTCCATCCTCTAGAGCAAATCCTCCATGAAAGAAACAGCAAGGACGAGACACTCGGTCGCAAGGGCCCTGAATTCGCGGCGTTTTTCGTTTGTTTGCAAACGATAAGCCGTCCCTTCCGGCATTCCTTCGCCGCCTCTCGGGACGACTGGGCTGACGGCCCCTCGACAACAGGCAAAATTCAACTAAAGATATCGGGTCAGTCGTTCAGAAAAACTTTAAAAGCTCAAGATTCGACGATGCGTCACGTCACACTGAAGCAGTTGCGTTGCCTGGCCGCGGTCATCTCCACGGGGAGCGTCACCAAGGCGGCCTCCGTGATGAACGTCACGCCGCCAGCCATCACCGCGCAGATCAAGTCGCTGGAAGACCAGGTCGGTCTTGCCGTCGTCGAGCGCATCTCCGAACGCTTCGAGGCAACGCCGGCCGGCGCCGAAATCGCCGAGACGCTGACCAAGATCGAAACGCTGCTGGCGGAATGCAGCGATGCGCTGGCCGAACTGAAGGATGCCGGGGCAGGAAAGGTCTCCGTCGGCATCATCTCCACAGCGCGCTATTTCGCGCCGTTTGCCATCGCCGCCTTTCAGAAGACACGGCCGCGCGTCTCGATCAACCTCATGGTCGGCAACCGCGAGCGCACGCTGACGGCCCTCAGGGGCTATGAAATCGATCTTGCGATCATGGGCCGGCCGCCGCGCGATTTCGACGTCGAGGCGGACGTCATCGGCGACCATCCGCTCGTCATGATCGCTCCGCCCGATCATCCGCTCGCCGGAAAGCGCGGCATCACGCTTGCCGATCTTGGAGACGAGACGTTTCTGGTGCGCGAAAACGGGTCGGGCACCCGCTACGCCTTCGAGGGATTTCTTTCGGCCAAGACCGATCTGATGAAATACCGCAGCCTCGAGATGAACTCGAACGAGACCATCAAGCAGGCCGTCATGGCGGGGCTCGGGATTGCCTTCATCTCGGGCCACACGGTCTCTGTGGAAGTCCAGGCCGGGCGCCTGACGTTGCTCGACGTCGAGGGCCTTCCGGTGCAGCGCAAGTGGTTCCTTGTCCGGCGCACGGACAAGCGGCTGCTTCCGGCCGCCAACGCCCTTTGGGATTTCTGGGTCAGCGAGGGGGCGACGTTCCTGCCGGAGCTTCCGCTCATGGAAGACCTGCTGCAGGATTGATGTCTCGGCTATTCAGATATTGTGATCCGGGGACGGCGCAGAAGCGTATATACTGGCGAATTCGATGCTCGATGATCTTCGAATCTGCTTGCCGGAGAACCCTTCATGGACACGCTCGATGTCGTTCTTCTTGTCTGCCTCCTCGCCGATCCATCCGCTTGCGAGGAAAAGCTGATTCCGGTTCAGAACCACGGCAGCCTTGCCGCCTGCGTCTGGGAGGCCCAGCCATACATCGCCCAGTGGTCGGCCAGTCATCCCAACTACACCATCAAGAAGTGGCACTGCGAGAATCCGCGCAATCACCGCGTCAAGATTTGAGGCGCACTTGCCGGACTTCTTTTCAGGTGGCCAATGAAATGCCCTTGGCCGCTCCTGTTTGACATCTGCCTGCGCCCATCCGGGCCCGTTCTGCTCTGATCAATGGCATGCGCAAGACGTCCGGAGATTTCGGGGCATCAATGCAACGTGATTTTACGGTGTTGACGCAAGCGCCTATCGGAACCGCTCTTGGCGGACATCTTCTCGACGAACAAAAATCAGCGCATTTCATTCCCGGCTTTTTCAAACCAAGCGTTATATGAGAAGACGTTCCTGCCTGGCTGGGACGGGGCATGGACGATGGCACAGACGTTTCTTCTCACGACCATTGCAATGATCGCTTTTGCCGGGAATTCGCTTCTGGCGCGCACCGCCCTTGCAGACGGTGAGATCGATGCGGCGAGCTATACGGCGATCCGTCTCATTTCAGGCGGCATCCTTCTCCTCGCCTTGCTCATGCGCGACAGACGGAGCACGCCTCTGCGCGACATGCCGGGGGACTGGGTGTCGACGTTCGCCCTCTTTGCCTACGCCCTCGCCTTCTCGCTCGCCTATCTTCGGCTTGGCGCGGCCACAGGCGCGCTGATTCTCTTCGCCTCCGTCCAGGGAACGATGATCTCCTGGGCGTTTTTCGGCGGCGACAGGCCGACGCCCGTGGAGATGATCGGCCTGACAGCCGCGTTTCTCGCCTTCATCTATCTCGTGCTGCCCGGCCTCAGCGCGCCGGATCCGCTGGGCAGCGCGCTGATGATGGTCTCGGGCATTTCCTGGGGGGTCTACACCTTGAAGGGGCGAGGCACGAAAGCTCCGCTGAACCAGACGGCCGGGAACTTCATCCGGTCGATCCCGCTCTGCCTGCCACTTCTGGCAATCGGACTGCTGATGCACCGTCCAAGCTGGCATGGCGTTCTGCTGGCGCTTGCGTCGGGCGCCATCGCGTCCGGTCTCGGCTATGCCATCTGGTACCGGACCCTGCCGCACCTTTCGACCGCCAAGGCTGCCGTCGTTCAACTGACCGTGCCCGTCATCGCGGCCTTTGGTGCCGTTGCCCTGCTCGGCGAGGCGCTCACGCCGCGTTTCCTCACGACAAGCGTCGTCATTCTCGGCGGCGTGGCGCTGGCGATCTCGGCAAAGACGCGGCGAGCGGCCTGACGGCCGTCCGGCTCACAGAGTGCGGTAGACGTAGTCGGGCGGAACGTCGGCCGCCTCGGCCAGCGCAAGCTCCTGCATCTTCGCATGGAGCGGCGACTTGATACAGGCGGGATCGGTCGCGCCGGCGTCACCCGCGTAGGCCATCGCCTGGCAGCGGCAGCCGCCCCAGTCCGCTTCCTTGCGTTCGCAGGACTTGCAGGGTTCGGGCATCCAGGCCGTGCCGCGATAGGCGTTGAACGCCTCGCTCTTGGCCCAGATCCAGTCGAGCGGCTTGTCCTTGACGTTCTCGAAGGTCAGGTGCGGGATCGATTCCGCCGCATGGCAGGGCAACACCTTGCCCGACGGCGTGACGTTGAGGCCAACCCGGCCCCAGCCGCCCATGCACGCCTTGGGGTATTTTGCATGATGGTCCGGCGGCACGTAGTCAATGACCAGCGTTCCTTTGAGGCGCTCGCGCGCCTCCTCGACGACCTTCGTGCAGGCATCGACCTGCTCGCGGGTCGGCATCAGGGCGGCGCGGTTCACATAGGCCCAGCCGTGAATCTGCGTGTGGGCAACCTCGATGCGGCGGGCGCCAAGCTTCACCGCCAGTTCGATGGCTTCGGCCGTGCGGTCGAGGTTGCGCCGGTGCATGACCGCGTTGACCGTCAGCGGGATCCCCTCGGCCGCCACCCATGCGGCGACCTTCATCTTCTGGTCGAAACCGCCCTTGTAGCCACCGATGAGGTCGGCCATCTCGGCGTCGGTTCCCTGAACCGACAACTGGATATGGTCGAGGCCGCGCTTGGACAGATCCTTCACCCGCGCCTCGGTCAGACCGACGCCGGAGGTGATCAGGTTGGTGTAGAGGCCGGCTTCGACGGCAACGGACAGCAGTTCTTCCAGGTCACGACGCGCCGCCGGCTCGCCGCCGGAGAAATGGACATGCAGAACGCCCATTTTCGCGGCCTGACGGAGCACTTCCGCCCACTGCTCGGTGGAAAGCTCGTCGGAGCGTTTCGCCATTTCCAGCGGGTTGGAGCAATAGGGGCATTTCAGCGGGCAGCGGTAGGTCAGTTCCGCCAGCATCGCCATCGGAACGGGGACGCGGACGGCCTCGACCGGCGCCTTGACGGGGGCAGTCACGTTCATGACGTCACCTCCAGCATTCGCTTGTCCATCAGATCGACCAGAAGCTTGCGGACGTCGACGGCAATCTGATCGCGCGGCGCGGCATATTTCTCGGCAAGGCTATCGACGATTTCCGCGAAGGTGCGAACTCCGTCGGTCTCGCCGAGGATGGCCGCCGCGATCGGATCGAGCCGCAGGGCCCGTTCGGGCGCGAGCAGCATTGTCGTGTCGCGCGCCTCGTCCCAGCGCGTGCGAACGCCGCGCGCCAGCTTGGGCACGGCCGTGTCGGCAAGGCGTTCTTCCGGTGTTGCCGCCGAGGACGAGACTTCCGTCATTATGCCGCCGCTCCAATCGCCTTCATAATGCCCTCACCCGGGCGCCAGGCACCCGGCGCCGGCATGGCCGGGCTTACATAGGCCATATAGAGCGCATCGAGCTGAGCCCAAAGCACTTCCGTCTTGAAGGTCAGCGCGGCAAGCACCGCCTGCTGCTGCTCGACGGTCTTCGCATGCGTCTTGACGTATTCGAGCGCAAAGCCCGCATCGCGCGGCGCCTGATCGAGGCGACGGCGGAAATAGGCAACGACCTTGTCGTTGATGAAGTCGTAGCCTTCCAGCATGCCGGAAATGCGCTGCTTGTGGAGGTTTGGAGCAAAAAGCTCGGTCAGCGACGAGGCGACGGCCTCCAGCAGCGTCTTTTCCGCAACGAAGCGGACATAGGCTTCGACGGCAAACTTGGTCGCCGGCAAAGCGCCCTGCTTGGAGATCACATAGTCCCGGTCGAAACCAAGGCCGTCGGTGAGAACGAGCCAGCGGTCGATGCCGCCTTCCTCGCCCTCAAGACCATCGTGGTCGGTGATGCGGTGCAGCCATTCCTTGCGCAGTTCGCGGTCGTCGCAGCGCGCCATCAGGGCAGCGTCCTTGCGCGGGATAGCGGACTGGTAGCAATAGCGGTTCAGCGCCCAGGCCTGCACCTGCTCCCTGGTGCACTTGCCGCCATGCAGAAGATCATGAAACGGATGCAGGCTGTGATAGCGCTCCGCGCCGATCTTCCTCAGAGCTGCTTCCAGTTCGTCCGGCGTCATCGGTTGTGTCTGCGGCGCTGTCATAGCTTACCTCCATGCCGTCAAAGGCAATTTTCCACCCTTGGGATTCCGCCTGCCGACGCTCTTCAGAGGTGTCGTTCAGAACGGGATTTGTATTGTTGATATGCAGGAAGACCTTGCTGGCGATGCCGAGGCCGGCGAAGGCCGCAATCGAGCCATCGGGCCCGCTCATCGACATGTGCCCCATGCGCTTGCCGGTCTTGGTCCCGACGCCCATGCGGACCATCTCGTCATCCTGCCAGAGCGTGCCATCGAAGAAGACGCCGTCGGCGCCCCTGATCCTTGCGGCAAGCGCATCGGTCATGCGGGCGCATCCGGGAATATAGTAGACCCTCTCGCCCGCCGGGCCGCGCAGTTCGACGCCGACCGTCTGCTCGCCCTCGAGATCCGTGTCGACGACGTCGCCTTCGAGGTAGAGCGGCACCTTTCCCGGCACCGGGAACAGCATCGCCGTGACACCCTCGACCAGCGTGAAGGGCTCTTCCAGCGCGATGACCGTGCGGGACACCAGTTCAGGATCGAGCGCACCGAAAATGGGATTGTCCGAGATCACCTCGGCAATACCGCTCGTCGACAGGAGGTTGAACGGCTGCTTCTCGCGCAGCGTCAAAAGACCCGCGACATGATCGATGTCGCCGTTGGTCAAGAGAACGGAAGCGATCGGTGTGTGCCGCGACCCGACTTTCGCGGGGTCTCCCGGCTGAATTTGCGGGTTTCTCTGGATCTGCTGCCCGATATCCGGCGAGGCGTTCAAGATCGCCCAGCGAAGGCCATCAGCACTGACCGCGAGAGAAGATTGCGTTCGCGCCTCGAACCCGGGCTCGCCCCGCCTCACGGCGGCGCAGTTCGCGCAGTTGCAGTTCCATTGCGGGAAGCCGCCCCCGGCCGAAGCCCCCAGAACGAGAGCGCGAAGCCGCGGTGAAGCGGCTCCGGCCCCATGAATCATGACATGCGGTCCGGAAATCAGACTTCCGGCGGGAAGTACATGTTGATTTCCATGCCGACGCAGAGTTCTTCAACCTTCGGGGTATTCCAAGCCATTTTCATTTCCTCCTCTTTGAATTTCGCCTGCCGACTCCTGAGAGAAGCGCCGGAAGGCAATCTTCAACATCGGGGTCTTTAGTTGCGAACCGCCGAGATATCTCGATCAGTTCCAGGGTACGGTGACGGTTCGGGTGACGGGTCGCAAGTTAAGCTTCCGTAATGATCCCGCTTGCTGCGGAAGAGGTTACGGGAACGGCCAGAACCCGGCGACGGCCGCCGCGCTTGCACTTGAAGCCGGCACCCGGATAGTCAAAAGAATCCGGTCAAATCTCAGTAAAAGAACGTAGGGTGATGTTGAATTATTGTTATAATAGATAATCTTTTTAGAAACGCGACAAGATCATGATAATCTACCTCGCCTCAACACAACAAACATGATCCGAATCGTTTTAAAATTTTCACATCTCATATTTTCTCGATAGAACCGTCACAAACTATCGTATTATCATTATTTGAATACGCTTGTGATTCCATTTTCTGAATCTACAGTTAGGTATATTCCGTTTTTGGACATGCGATTTACTTTTTATTCTTTCTTTTCATCGACACTCCCCAAATTGCATTGGCTGCAAAACCCACAATCATGAACGGTCTGACACTCAGGTCTGGTCGGAAAGCGAGTTCGTCATGACAGTGCCCCGCAGCATTCGCGTTGGCTCACACCCCGTGCGGCGTCGTGCCACGCGTATCGGCGGACGCATGAAGGTGATGGTGCTGACGATGAAGGGGCCCATTCCCGGCAACATCGTCGACCTCAGCCTGACCGGTTGCTGCATCGAATGTGCGGTCCTGCCGCCCATGTGCCTGATGGCCAACCTGCTGATCGGCGAAGACGGCCTGCAGATCAAGGCGCAGCGGCGCTGGGTCAGCCAGAAACTCTCGGGATGGAAGTTCGTTTTCGCACCGCAGGAAATCGTGCGCCTGCACGAAATCATCGAGCAGAACGCTTATCATCTGTCCGGCGACGGCGACTGACGCTCGGCCCCAAAACCCCGGCGCAGGACGAGCAACGCCAGAGCATTTCGTTCTTCCGGAGCTTCGGACATGCATCGGGCCTATGCCTGACGGAAGGCCGGTCGCCGCCCCTGCCGCCGCGCGGCATGCATTTTCCGAGTCTGCTCTAGATTTTCTTCACGAACTCGGACTTCAGCTTCATCGGCCCGATGCCGTCGATACGGCAGTCGATATCGTGATCACCGCCCACGAGGCGGATGTTCTTCACCTTGGTGCCGACCTTGACCACCTGGGATGTGCCCTTGATCTTCAGGTCCTTGATCACGGTCACCGTATCGCCGTCTGCCAACACGTTGCCGTTGGCATCGCGAAAGACTGGCTCATTCGAGGCGGCTTCTGCCGAAGCGCTCCATTCGTGGCCGCATTCGGGACAAATGAGCATTTGTCCGTCCTCGTAGGTGTAGGGCGAGTTGCAGTTGGGGCAAGGAGGCAGTTCGCTCATCGTTTGGCTCTGAATCCGATTGTGCTGAAATGTGAAAGATTTGCCCGTCGCTTTATCCGCTAGGGAAACGCTTGTCGAGGGCACGAACATGACAATGCCCCGCAGATGGCCGCCACTGGCCGTCTCGGGGCATTGAAAGGGCTTGCTGCCAGCCGGTCTGTAAGCCGGGTTCTGTAGACGGGTTTCCCCGCTGACGACCATTCATCTGGGACGCCCGTTGCCGGACGTCTCGCGCAACCCACCCGGGCGGCCGGTTCGGAAACCAACTGGGCCCGAAGGCCCACGCCGCCCCTATTCGGTTTTGCTCCCGGTGGGGTTTGCCATGCCGTCGCCGTTGCCGGCGGCGCGGTGGGCTCTTACCCCACCTTTTCACCCTTACCCGGGCGGACCCGGGCGGTTCGATCTCTGTGGCACTTTCCCTGGGGTCGCCCCCGCCGGGCGTTACCCGGCACCGTGTTTCCGTGGAGCCCGGACTTTCCTCTCCCGCAGGCTTTCACCTCTCGCGGCAGCGGCCGTCCAACCGGCTGGCGCGCCGGTTAGACATCGGGCCACCGGTCCCCGTCAAGAGACCAGCATCGGTTTGGCAAGGATCAGAGGGACGCGACGTAGCGGTGGACCTTGGCGCAGTAGCTGCGCACCCCCTTCGTCATCCGCTTTGCATAGTGGCCGGCGTTGTAGCGCAGGACCGCGCCACAGGTATCGCCACCGGCCAGACGATAGGCACCCGCCAGATAGGTCATGCCCCAGTGAAGGTTGACATTGGGATCGTAGAGCTTGGACGCCGGCCCCTTGAACCCGAGTCCGCGAGCGGTCGACGGCTTGATCTGCATGAGACCGACGGCACCGGCCCGGCTGCGGGCACGCGGATTGAAGCTGCTCTCCACCTGGACGACCGCCTCGGCGAATTCCACCGGCACGCCCTTCTCGATCGCATGCTTGCGGATCAGCGCCTTCAGGCCGCCCTTGTCGAGCTTGCGCGAAACCGTCTTCACGGACGTCTCAGCGACCTTCTTTTCTGCCTTTTCCGCGACCTTGGCGCTGCCGGACGCTGCGCGGGTCCGCTTGGCGGATTTCTTGGCCACCGTCTTCTCGGCAACCGTCTTCTTGCCGGCCTCCTCGGCGCCGCCGTTTTCCTTTTCAGCCAGTTCGCGCTTGGCGCGGGCGATACGGATCATGTCCAGAATGCTGTGCGGCTTTGCATTCACATCAATTTCGCCGCCTTCATTCACAACCTGCTTTTCTTTGCCATTCGACGTTTGAGCCATTGAATGTGGAGCAAAAACCGTCAAGCCGGAAGCAAATACTGCCGTCGCGACAGCAGAAGAACGTAGGAGTTTTTTAGCCTTCATCCCGTATATCCATTTTGGAGTCCATCTGAAGTGATGCGACCTTCTATGGATCAATTCCGGCAAAAATGGGAAGTAGGAAAAGTATTCTTTCGACTCACGTAGTTTAACGTAATTTAAACGATTAATTACTTTAAAGGGGCGGGCATACTATGAAATTCTGTGTCCAAAAAATGGCGCGAGAAATTGCGGGACGTGTCGATACGTCGGTCTTCAGGCGTTCTGCGGTTTTTCAGCAAGAAGTCTGTAGAGCGTCTCGATCGTCGATTCATCGGCAATGCCGTCGACCCGCTCGGGACGAAAATGGCGCTGGAACGCCTTCACGACAGCCGTTGTCCGATCGTCAAAATAACTGCTGACTTCAATGTCGTAACCATAAAGGGCCAGCATGGCCTGCAAGGCCTCGACCGGCTGGCCGACATCGCCTTGCTGGAAGAATCGGCCGCCGCGAATCGGCGTCGGCGGAACCCAGGCCCCGAGTCCGGCGTTGTATAATTGCCACCATGGAAATTTTTCGCCCGGATCGTCCTTGCGGGTCGGCGCTATGTCGGAATGGGCGAGGATGTCGTTCGGCAGAATATTGTGGCGTGCGACAATCTGCGCCACCAAATCAATGACGGATACGATCTGCGATTGCGGAAATTCGGCATAACCGTGGTCATGGCCCGGGTTGGCAATCTCAATTCCGATGGAACGGGAGTTGATATCGTCCAGACCGCGCCAGCGCGCGACGCCCGCATGCCAGGCGCGGCGCTCCTCGGGCACGAGGCGCAGGACACGCCCATCCTCATGGACGAAATAGTGACTTGAGACCTGCGATCGCGGATCGCATAGCCAGTTGCACGCCTCTTCAGCGCTCGGCATTCCCGTGTAATGCAGGATGACGAACTCGATCCGGGTGCCGGGAGCCCGCTCGCCGTGGTTCGGGGACAGCCGCTCTTCTATCTGCAGCCCCTGCCCCTGCGGCTCGCTCAAACGGCGAATTCCTTCTCGATCCGCTCATAGGCGCCATTGAGAAGGGCCAGCCGTTCGGTCGCAAGACGCACGCATTCGGCCGGCAGGCCGCGCGCTATGAAGCGGTCCGGATGGGTCTCGGCGACGAGCTTCCGATAGTGCCGCTTGATATCTTCCGGATGGCTGCCCTTGGCGATGCCGAGCACGACATAGGGATCCGTCTCGTCCGACTGGATGTGGCGCGACAGGATGCGGTCGAAATGCTCGGCCGGGATCTTGAAGATGGCCGCCACATGCTCAAGGAAAGCGATCTCGTTGTCGTGGATGCCGCCATCCGCGTCGGCGATCATGAAGAGACCGTCGAGGATATCCTCCAGGACCTCCAGATTTCCCGCGTGCATCCGCTCGATACGGGCGGCATAGATGTCGTAGCCGGCGATATCCTGCCTGGCGAGATTGAAGAGCCGCGCGACGTTGCGCTCCTCATTCTCCGGCACGACGAAGATCCGTCGGAAGACGGCGATCTCCGCCTCCGTCACCGCACCGTCGGCTTTCGCCATCTTGGCGGCCAGTGCGATCATCGACACAGTGAAGGCGACCTGGCGGCGAGCCTCGCCGCCGAAGGTCTCCCGGACGATCTTCACGACATGGTCGATCAGCGCGCCAACGGTTTCACCCACCTGAAGACGGTCGAGAAGTTCGGAGAGATAGGACCAGAGAGTCATTGCTCTGCCATCGTATGCGAGAGAGGTTGCACTTCCAAGAAAGGTCGCATCGATTTCTTCGCCATTCTTGGAAAAATCGCCTCCGAATTTGCGCAAGTGATTGACGGGACCTCACCGCGTTGCGAACAAACGGCAGGATCTGGATCGAGTCGACATGCGATCCGCCAACGATCCTGATGCCTTGGGAGAAAATCCGATGAGTGATTCCGCCGCCGGCACATGGGACTTCTGGATCGACCGTGGCGGCACCTTCACCGACATCGTCGGCCGAAAGCCGGACGGGTCGCTCGTCGCGCACAAGCTGTTGTCAGAAAACCCCGAAGCCTACCGGGATGCCGCAGTGCAGGGCATTCGCGACCTTCTGGGCGTGGCTAACGGAGAGGCCATCACCGCGGGCCGGATCGGCACCGTCAAGATGGGAACGACCGTCGCAACCAACGCCTTGCTGGAACGCAAGGGCGAGCGCACGGCCCTCCTTGTCACGCGCGGTTTTCGCGATGCGCTGGAGATCGGCTATCAGGCGCGGCCCGACATTTTCGCCCGCAACATCATCAAGCCCGAACTGCTCTACGACCGTGTCGTCGAGGTGGTCGAGCGCGTTCGCTCGGATGGCACGGTTGAAATCACGCCGGACGCGGTCGTCGTCGCCAGCCAGCTCCAGGGTTTGCGGGACGCCGGCTACAACGCCATCGCCATCGTCTTCATGCATGCCTATGCCTATCCGGAGCACGAGCGCCTCGTCGCCGCGATCGCCCGGTCCATGGAATTTTCGCAGGTCTCCGTCAGCCACGAGGTTTCGCCTCTGATGAAGCTCGTCGGGCGGGGCGACACGACGGTGGTCGATGCCTATCTCTCCCCCATCCTCCGGCGCTATGTGAACCAGGTCGCCGAGGACCTCGGATCGACGGGCAGCGCGGATGGCGCCGTTCACAATGGCCCGCGCCTGATGTTCATGATGTCGTCGGGCGGCCTGACGGCAGCCGATCTGTTCCAGGGCAAGGATGCGATCCTGTCGGGCCCGGCCGGCGGCGTCGTCGGTGCGGTCCAGACCTCCCGCATCGCCGGCTTCGACAAGATGATCGGCTTCGACATGGGCGGCACGTCCACCGACGTCTCGCATTATGACGGAGAATACGAGCGCGCCTTCGAGACGGAGGTCGCGGGCGTGCGCATGCGTGCGCCGATGATGCGTATCCACACGGTGGCGGCCGGCGGCGGATCGATCCTGCATTTCGAGGACGGGCGCTACCAGGCCGGTCCCGATTCGGCCGGCGCCGATCCGGGGCCGCGCTGCTACCGCCGTGGCGGACCGCTCACCGTGACCGACGCAAACGTCATGCTTGGCAAGCTGAAGCCGGAGTTGTTTCCCGCGATCTTCGGCCCGAACCAGGACCAGCCGCTCGATGCGGATGCCGTGCGCGCCGCCTTCGTGGAGATGGCCAAGACCATCGATGACGGTCGCAGCCCGGAAGAGATCGCAGAGGGTTTCCTGACCATCGCGGTCGAGAACATGGCGAATGCGGTCAAGAAGATCTCGGTCCAGCGCGGCTACGACGTTTCCGACTATGTGCTGACCTGCTTCGGCGGCGCCGGCGGACAGCACGCCTGTCTCGTCGCCGACGCGCTCGGCATGCGCAAGGTTCTGATCCACCCCTTCTCCGGCATCCTCTCCGCCTATGGCATGGGGCTCGCCGCGATCAGCGCGACACGGTCCAAGGCCGTGGTCGCGCCCTTCACGGAGCAGAACCTGCCGGCCGCGAATGCGCTCATCGAAGCGCTGCACGAAGAGGTCACGGACGAACTCGGCCTGCAGGGCGTTTCGGTCAGCGATATCCGCTGGTTGCCGACCGCCCATCTGCGCTACGACGGCACCGACACGACGCTGCCCGTGCCCTTCGCCGACCGCGACATCCCGGCCGCGATCGCCGAGTTCGAGCGCCGGCACAAGAGCCAGTTCGGCTTCATCTTCAAGGGCAAGTCGATCGTTCTGGAATCGATCGAAGTCTCGGCCGAGGACGCCCGCGATCAGGGGCGCGCCGAAGCCGCCCTGCCGCTTACCCACGAGTTGGCCGAATCCCAGTCATCCGGGGCCTTCTTCTCGGGCGGCGAATGGGCCGATGCCCCCATCCACCGGCGCGCCGAACTTCATCCTGGTCAGACGGTTGTCGGACCGGCGCTGCTCATCGAGCCGCACCAGACCATTGTCGTCGAACCGGAGTGGCGGGCGGAAATCACCGCGCTCGATCATGTACTGCTGACGCGCCCGTTGGCGAAGTCCCGGACGGCGGCCATCGGCACGGCGGCGGATCCGGTCATGCTGGAGGTCTTCAACAACCTCTTCATGTCGATTGCCGAGCAGATGGGCGTGACGCTGCAGAACACGGCCTACTCGGTCAACATCAAGGAGCGGCTCGATTTCTCCTGCGCCGTCTTCGACGAGGACGGCCATCTCGTCGCCAATGCCCCGCACATGCCGGTCCACCTCGGGTCCATGGACCGCTCGGTGGAAACGATCATCCGCCTCAACGCCGGCAAGATCGTGCCGGGGGATGTCTTTGCCCTCAACGCCCCCTACAACGGCGGAACGCACCTGCCGGACATCACCGTGGTGACGCCGGTTTTCGACGACGCGCGCGAGAAGATCATCTTCTGGGTCGCGAGCCGTGGCCACCACGCCGACGTCGGCGGCTCCGCGCCCGGCTCCATGACGCCGCTCGCGACGAATGTCGATGAGGAAGGCGTGCTCATCGACAATTTCAAGCTGGTGGACGGCGCCGACGACGGTCGCTTCCGCGAGGAAGAGCTCGAGGACCTGCTGACCAACCATCCGTTCCCGGTGCGCAACGTGACCCAGAATGTCGCTGATCTGCGGGCCCAGATCGCGGCCAACGAGCGCGGCGTCGCGGAACTGCGCAAGATGGTGACGCAGTTCACCCTGCCGGTCGTGCAGGCCTATATGGGGCATGTTCAGGACAACGCGGAGGAAAGCGTCCGACGCGTGATCGATGCCCTGAAGGACTCCGAATTCGAGTATCCGACGGACCAGGGCGCCGTGATCAAGGTGCGCATCACGGTCGACAAGGCGGCGCGCAGCGCCCGCGTCGACTTCACCGGCACCAGCCCGCAGCAACCGACCAATTTCAACGCGCCCGAGCCGGTGACCCGTGCGGCCGTGCTCTACTGCTTCCGCCTGATGGTGGATGGCAACATCCCGATGAATGCCGGCTGCCTGAGGCCCATCGAGATCGACGTGCCGGATGGCTCGATGCTGAAGCCGGCCTATCCGGCGGCGGTCGTCGCCGGAAACGTGGAGACCAGCCAGCATGTGACCAACGCGCTGCTGGCCGCCCTTGGCGCGCTGGCGCCGGCACAGGGCACGATGAACAACCTGACCTTCGGCAACAACCGCCATCAATATTACGAGACGATCTGCTCCGGCGCCCCGGCGGGACCTGGGTTCAACGGCGTCGACGGCGTTCACACACACATGACCAACTCGCGCCTCACCGACCCGGAGGTGCTGGAATTCCGCTTTCCGGTGCTGCTGGAGGATTTCCATATCCGCCGAGGTTCGGGCGGACACGGACGCTGGTCGGCCGGCGGCGGCACGGAGCGGCGTATCCGATTCCTGGAGGAGATGGACTGCGCCCTCCTCTCCTCGCACCGCATCATTCCCCCGCCCGGTATCTTCGACGGACACCCAGGGGAACTGGGTGCTGCCTTCGTGCGTCACCTAAATGACACAGTGGAGAAGCTTTCGGGCTGCGCGCAGACGACGATTCTTGCGGGCGAAGCGGTAATCATCCGCACACCGACCGGTGGCGGGTACGATGCGCCGTGACTTCATCCGTTTTGGACAGGCCGCAAAGTGGAAAACACCGAATTAATCCAATTTTCGAAAAGTTAGAAGTTGAAAACGCTAAGTTCAATCGTCGCATTGCCAGCGAGCCCAAACTGCCGCAAAAATGTCCATGTTTAGAGAAAATGAAAACACTCGGAACGCACAGTGATTTTCAGGCGTTATCCGAACATTGCCTAGTTGCGTGAGGATACAATGGACCACACGAAGACAATCATCGCAGAAGCGGTGTGCAGCTATCCGCTTAGCTCCAGCACGGAGTGGGCGCGTCGTTTCGGCCAGGAAGCCGGCGTTGAATTCGACCATATCGAGACCAACCCCACCTCCTTTTCGATTCACGATTATCTTTTCGAAGGCAACGCACAGGTTTACGTGCGGCACTGCGACACGAATGCCTCCGAGCCGGTCAAGGCCAAGGTCTTCGGCCGTTGTGACGGGCGTCGGGCTCAACTCGACCGCTTCGTCTTCGACCGTTCCTGAGGCGCCCGGTCCAGCCGCCTGACGGTCTGGAACCTGGAACCTCGGCCGGGACGCTCTATTCCCAGCGCATCCGCGCTGGAAGGCGTTCGTCTGCGGCCCTTGATTGGCACAAGCGCGACTGCTCTGTCACGGCAGCCGTGACAGACAGACGGATTTGCGAAAATCGTGCGCGACGGGCGTGACCCAAAAGTCCGCTCGTCTCCCACGGTTGGCTGCGATTGATCTTATTGTTTGGATTTTTGGGTGTCGGCAGTGATGTCCGCCGAACACCTTGTCGCTTGGTTTTTTTATTCTGCCCTAGCGATCACGCCCCGCAGGACGCTTCAGGACTCTTGGCTCCGCACCTAGATGGCGCCAAGCACGATTGCACCGACAAAGAGAAATGCGGCGCAGACACACAGAACATTCAGGCTTTTTGTCATTGTCACGGGGACCTCTCCCTTTGCTCCGCTTGTTCTGACCGCCGCACTCTAGTCGCATTTACCATCAAAGCGAAGCAAATGTTTAGTTGCAGCGCAGCATCCCCGGCTAAGGTTCCCGCCCCCGGGACAATCTGAAATATTCAAGTCAAATCCGCTATTTGCGTGCCATTTGTAATTCCAGCCAATGAGCGGCCCTTAAGGCCATGTCATCACTGCCAAATCTGGATACAACCTGAAGTCCTAAAGGGAGTCCTGCGGACGTGTGCATGCCGGGGACGCTGACCGTGGGCGCACCGATCAACGTGAAAAGGCGATTGAACGCCGGGTTGCCGGTTGCCTCCAGGCCGGCGGGCGCTGCGCCCGGCGCGGAGGGACACAGGATGACATCGAAAGCCTCGAAAATGTCGTCGAAACGCCGGCGTCCACGATGGGCGATCGAGCGGGCGGCGTCGTAATCGGCAACAGAAATGGCTCCACCTGCAGCGAGCGCCTCCCTCATCCGTGGGGACAGCGCGTCGCCGTGGTGGTCGAACTCATAGGCCAGCGCGAGCGCCGCCTCGTGGTTCATGATCACCGGATGAGCGTTGTCGGCCGCGATCAGCGCCGGGTCGAAGGCGAAGTCGACGATCGTCGCACCGGCCGCTTCGGCGATCCGGGCGGCCTCATCCAGCGCGCCCAGCATCTCGGCGTCGGCCTCGACCGAGAAGCCGGATCTCAGGACAGCGACCCTCGGCGCGGCCGCGTCGGCATCCCCGAGGTGAAACTCCCGGCCGGAAATCGCAGAGAGCACGAAAGCGCAATCCGCCACGCTTGCCGCGAAAACGCCGACCGTGTCGAGATTCCAGGAGAAGGTCTTCAGCCCGACCGTCGGCAGGATCCGGTAGGAGGGCTTGAAGCCGGCAATGCCGCAGAAGGAGGCGGGCCGGATGGTCGAGCCGGCCGTCTGGGTGCCAAAGGCGAATGGCAGCATGCCGGCGGCCACCGCTGCCGCCGAGCCCGAGGATGAACCGCCGGGCGTATGGGCCGTGTTGTGCGGATTGCGCGTGATCGTCGGCTGCAGGAAGGCAAACTCCGTGGTCCGCGTCTTGGCAACGGCAACGCCGCCCGCCCGCGCCGTCATCGAGACGACAGAGGCGTCCGCCTTCGGGCGATAGCCGTCGTAGATCGGCGAGCCGTAGGTGGTCGGCATCTCGGCCGTGTCGAAGATGTCCTTCACGCCATAGGGCAGTCCGCGCAGCGGGCCGTGCACGTTGTCGGGCGTCTTCAGCCGCTGCCAATCGATGAAGGCGCAGGCTTCGATTTCCGGCTCCTTGGCCTCGATGGTTTCGGCCACCTGACGATAGAGCCCGGCAAGGTCCAGGGTGCCATTGTCCAGCCGCGTGACGAGATCGAGAACCGAAAGCATGAAACCTCCTCCAATCGAGAGCCGCATACTCAATCGTTGGTTCCGTGCTTTGGCAAGCCCTTGCGCGACTTGCCGATCGCGGCGACCTTTGCGACAACCGGGTGCCGAGCGACGAGGAGCTGATTCCCCATGGAGCATTTTGCCAGCGCCCGCGAGATGACCCTTTCGGAGCGACCGGACGAACCGGTCTACTGCTTCCGGCCGAAAGTGCTCGAGGCAGACGCGCGCCACTTCATGAGCGAGTTTCCCGGCAAGACCGCCTATGCGGTGAAGACCAACGGCGAGCCCTTCGTTCTGGAAGCTCTGAGCCGAATCGGCATTTCCTGTTTCGACGTCGCCTCGCCCGCGGAATTCGCCGCCGTGCGCGCCGTATCGCCAAAGGCCGAACTGCTCTACATGCACCCCGTGAAGGCACAGTCCGACATCCGCCTCGCGCTGGAGCACTATCGAATCCGTGTCATGGCCGTGGACCACGAGGACGAGGTCGCGAAGATCCTGCGCATCGTGCGGGCGCTCGATATCGACCCCGCCACCATCACGCTCTTCGTTCGGCTGCAGACCAAGGGCCATGCGGCCTACGAACTTTCCAAGAAATTCGGCGCCGCGCCGGCCCATGCGGTGGAACTTTTGCAGCGGATCGACGGCATCGGCTTTCGCTGCGGCCTGTGTTTCCATGTCGGCAGCCAGATCGAGGAGCCGGACACCTACGAGCGGGCGCTCGGATCCGCGGCCTGGGTGCGCTCACGGGCCGGTGTCGAACTCGTCGGCCTCGACGTCGGCGGCGGATTTCCTGCGGTCTACGGGCAAGACCCGCGCCGCAAGGTGGTGAAAATGCCATCCCTCGACGAGATCATGGCCCAGCTTCGCCACGATATCGACGACTGGGGCTTTTCCGATCTGCCGCTCGTCGCGGAGCCGGGCCGCGTGGTCGTCGCGCATTCCATCTCGCTGGTCGTGCGGGTGCTGCTGAAAAAGGGTCGCCGCCTTTACATCAATGATGGAATCTGGGCCTCGCTGTCGGATTCCTGGACCGGCAAGATCACCCTACCCGCGCGGCTCATTCCCGACCCGGCGCGGAAGCGACGCACCGGCAAGGATGAGACCATCGTGCCGTTCAAGGTGTGCGGGGCGACCTGCGATTCGGTCGATATTCTCTCGCGTCCCTTCTGGCTGCCGGAAACGGTGGAGACGGGCGACTGGATCGAGATCGGCCATATCGGGGCCTATTCGCTGTCGCTGCGCACGCGGTTCAACGGTTTCTATCCGAACCGCGTCGTCGAAGTGGACACCTCCTTCGACGAGGAGACGGGCCTGCTCGGTCTGGCGTCGCTGGAGACCATGTCGGACTGAGCGGCATTGATGGCGCTTATGGCCGTCATAAGGCGATGGCCGTTCATTCCATGCGGCGATCGCGATAGTCTGCCGGACAACACGCTCCACCTTGGAAAGTTGCCTGCATCATGCACTCTCCCAAGCCTGCGGTGACCGTCCGGGCCTCGAGCGAGGCAGACATGGCGGCCGCTGCCGACATCTACGCCCACCACGTGCTCCACGGCCTTGCGAGCTTTGAAGAAGTGCCGCCCACGCTCGGCGACATGGTGAGCCGCCGCACCAGCGTTCTGGCGGCGGGCCTGCCCTATCTCGTCGCTGAGATGGACGGCGCGGTCGTCGGCTACGCCTATGCGGGCCCGTATCGGCCGCGGCCGGCCTATCGCTATACGGTGGAAAACTCGGTCTATGTGCGCGATGGCCTCGGCGGCCACGGCATCGGCAGCGCGCTCCTCGGCGCGTTGATTGCGGAGTGCGAGAAAGGGCCCTGGCGGCAGATGCTCGCCGTCATCGGCAACAGCGAGAATGCGGCCTCGATCGGGCTTCACCAGCGGATGGGATTTCGCCACGCCGGCACCTTCACCTCGGTCGGGTTCAAATTCGGCCGTTGGGTGGACAGCGTGCTGATGCAGCGACCGCTCGGCCCCGGCGACACGACGCTTCCCGATCCCCGCTGACGACTGACCTTATACCTCGTTCGCCGCGCGAATCTCGGCCGCCAGTTTCCCGACGGGTTCGGCGGCGTCGAGCCGGGTCCATTCCATGACGCCAAGGTCATGGGTCAACTGACCCTCGAGGACCTTCACATCGGCGTCGGACGCACCCTTGACCCGCGCCCCGACACGCTCGCGCAGGAGGTCCGGGCTTGCGTCCAGCCAGAAGCCGGCGAAGGGGATGTTGACCGCCTTCACGGCCCCTTCGATGGCCGCGCGCAACTCGGGACGGTCGTAGACGGCGTTGGCGACGACAGAGGTGCCGGCAGCGGCAATCCCGACGGCACCGGCCGTGATCGTCTCGTAGACCTTGCGGGAGACCTCCGGCTCATAGGCTTCCGGCGGCAGCTTCGTTTCTGCGGCCACGTCGAACATCGCCTTGCGAATGCAATCGCTTTCCAGAATGCGGGCGCCCGGAGGCGATCCGACGAATGGCGCCACGGCTTCGGCGACCGTTGACTTGCCGGAGCCGCTGAGCCCGCCGATGGCGACGACATGCGGAGGGGCTTCTTGCAGCAGGGTCCTGGCAAGGTCGTAGTAGTCCCGCGCCATTGCCGTCAGGGCCGGAACGTCGCCAGCGCCTTCTTCCGCCTGAGTCGCGGTCACGTGAGCCCGGACGGCCGCCCTCAACGCCATGAAGAAGCCGACGAGCGGCAGGCCGTCGTCGTCGCCGGTCCGGTCGAGATAGCGGTTGAGGAGACGGTTGGCGAGACCGGGCAGATCGCGGTGCCAGAGGTCCATCAGCAGATAGGCGAGATCGTAGAGAACATCGACGGTTGCGATCTGGTCGTTGAACTCGATGCAGTCGAAAAGGCGCGGCTTGCCGTCAAGGAGGCAGATGTTGCGCAGATGCAGGTCGCCATGACAGACGCGGATGCGCCCGCCCTGCCCACGCTGATCCATCAGTGCGGCATGGCGCGCATGGGCCTTTCGGAAGCGGGCGTGAAAATCGGCGAGTTCGGCATCGGAGAACACATGGCTCGTCGCAAACCCGGCTTTGTTGATATCGAGCACGCCGGCGATATTGGCGGCTCCGCCGTCGCCGCCCAGGGGCGCCGTGTCATGAAAGTTCGCGATTTCATCCCCAAGCTCGTCAATGAGGCGCGGCGTCAGCCGCCCCTCCGCCGCCATGCGGTCAAAGAGGTTCTTCTGGTCGAAGCGACGCATCTCCACGACCGCGTCGACGAGGTCTCCCGTTCCGTCGAAAACGAGTGTCCCATCCGGCTCGCGGGTGATCCTTATGGCGCCGAGATAAAGACCGGGAGCAGTCTTGCCGTTGCGCTCGACCTCCTTGCGGCAGACGTCCAAGCGCTTTTCCGGCGTCGAGAAATCCGCATAGGGCAGCTTGACGGCCCGCTTCACCTTGAAGACACGTTCGCCGGCCAGAACGATGATCGAGATATGGGTTTCGATCTTCTCCGCCGGCGAGTAGGCACCATGCGCCTTGTCCGACATAAGGAAGGCGATCACGGGGCTCTGGTCTTCTACGATCATGCCGGGACTCTCGTCGGAAATGTGTCGGGTCGCACAGGTAAGCGCCGCGTGGCGCGTCAACCTTCTTGGTACACGACCAACGCCGACCGGCCATGACGTGGATCAGCTTGCGGCCGCGATCCATCGTCAGTCAGGTTGTCAGGGAACCAGCACCGCTGCGCCCTGGAAGCGGCCGGCGCGAAGGTCGTCGAGGGCTTCGTTGGCCTTTTCCAGAGGATAGACCGTCGTTGTCGTCCGGACGCCGGCCTTGGGCGCAATCTCCAGGAATTCGATGGCATCCTGGCGAGTGAGATTGGCGACGGATCTGACTTGTCGCTCCTCCCACAGGATCCGATAGGGAAACTGGGGAATGTCGGACATGTAGATGCCGCCGCAGACGACGGTCCCGCCCTTGCGCACGGCCTTCAAGGCGGCCGGCACGAGGTCGCCGACCGGCGCGAAGATGATGGCCGCATCCAGCAGTTCTGGAGGGCTTTCATCGGACCCACCGGCCCAGACCGCACCAAGCGCACGGGCGTGATCCATCGCCGACTCGTCGCCTGGACGCGCAAAGGCGTAGACCTCACGTCCCTGCCAGATACAGACCTGCGCGATGATGTGGGCCGCGGCCCCGAAGCCGTAGAGGCCGATACGCTTGCCGTTTCCGGCCATCCTGAGAGAGCGCCAGCCTATGAGTCCTGCGCACATCAAGGGCGCCGCGGCAACCGGATCGTCGAATCCGTCCATCGGAAAGGCAAAGGCGGCGTCGGCGATGACATGCGTCGCGAAGCCGCCGTCGCGCGTATAGCCGGTGAAGGCGGGCTCGTCGCAGAGGTTTTCCTGGCCGGAGCAGCAATAGGGACAGGTTCCGCAGGTGTGGCCGAGCCAGGGAATCCCAACACGCATGCCGAGGTCGTGGTCGGAGACGCCCTCTCCGACCTGATCGACGATGCCGACGATCTCGTGACCGGGGACGACAGGGTGACCGAGATACGGCAGATCGCCGTCGACCACATGAAGGTCGGTCCGGCAGACGGCGCAGGCTTCGACGCGAACCCGGATTTCTCCGGGACCAGGAACCGGATCGGGTCTTTCCTCCATGTTCAGAGGCGTTTTCGGCCTTGCAAGCACCATGGCCCTCATTGCCCGCGACCCTTCCGCTGTTCGCAATCCCGATAGCGGCGAGCATACTCCATCCGCCTGCCGGAACGATGGTTTCCGGCTACGAGCAACTACGGACCGATGGGATGAAGGACGGCGAGTCCGATAAGGCGCTCAGCACACGAGACGCAGCGAGGGCGCTTCAGGCGAAACGTCGCAGGACGTTGTCGCGAAACTGGCGAAGGCTTTTCCTGACCTTGGGAACGTAATGTTCCAGCGGCAGAGCATTTCGCTCGACGGTGGGGTATTTGCCGCGAAGATTGACCAGATAGTAGTCACCCGGTGACCGGGCCTTCGCCAGGCCTTCGACCTGCCCGACGGGCACATCCGCAAGGCGTCTGACCTTGCCGTTCCGGAAATTCAGAGTCAGTTCGTTGCGGGCGTAGTCGTAGAACATCGACTTGATCACTCGGGAGTTGACTCTGATCTGCTCCATAGTGCCGCTCCTTTGGAAACACGAACCGAAGACGAACCTCGCAATTTTCCGGCCACTCGGGATTTTGCCGGTACCGGCCCGCCTCAGGCCGGTACGAAGGATCGCGGAATGCTCACCCGATCCCGGAACAGAAAATCCAGAACGCCGTTCAAAAAGGTAACCTGGTCTGGTGCTCGATCCGGCATGACGCCCGCAACCGCTGCCCGACTTGCCTCTCGTCGGCCACCCTTCGGTCACCATTCAATGGTCCAAAGTTGTCAATAGGATGACGCGTGCCAGAGCTTGATCGCGTTCCAATCGAACGTTGCGCCGATCAATCCACCTGACTGACCGGCCTGCAGACTGGCGATCCGGGTCTATCGGCCGTCCGCCGCTTTGGTTTCAAGCAGGCGGACGAGGGTCAGCAGCGTCCTGTTCACAGGCGTCGGCAGACCAACGGATGCCGCTTTGTCCACAACGAAGCCGTTGAGGTGATCAATTTCTGTTCGTTTGCCGCGTGCGAGATCCTGCGCCGTCGACGAATATTGACCGGCCATCGTCGTGGCGATTCCCTCCACCGCTGCCCAGATGTCGCCCGGAATGACGATGCCGAGGGCATTGGCAACGCCAAGGCATTCCTCCACCACATCGCGGATCACATCCTTGACGCCCGGCTGGCTGACCAGCTTGCCGTAGGGAAGCTGAGTGATCGCCGACAATGCATTGTAGGCGCAGTTCAGGATCAGCTTGGCCCAGAGCGCGCCGGCGACATTGTCCGAAATGGTGGTCGGCACGCTCGCCTCGGTCAGGAGCCGGGCGAGTTCGCCGTTGTTGTCTCCGGGCGCGATGACGAGTTCGCCTCGGCCATGATGGAGGACGTGCCCTGCCCCGGCCATTTCCGCCGCGACATAAACCACGGCCGGCGTGACCGGCCGGCCAAGCACCTCCTGCAGTCGATCCGCGTTGTCGACGCCGTTCTGCAGGCTCCAGATCGCGCAGCGGGAGGCCAGGTGCGGGAGCATCTGGCGTCCGGCTTCTTCGGTGTCGGCCGACTTGACGCAGAAGAGGACGAGGTCCGCTCCGGATACCGCATCGGGCGCGGTCGAGGCGTTCAGCCGGATATACCCGTCGCAGCCGGCGCTCTCGAAGTGAAGGCCGTCGCGCATGATCGCCTCGACGTGGGCCGGCCGGCCGATCAGAACGACCTCGTGGCCAGCTCTGGCAAGCTGGGCTCCGAAGTAACAGCCGACGGCGCCGGCCCCCATCACCGCGACTTTCATTTCCTCTTCTCCCGCATCCTCAGCGGTCGCGATTCCCGCGCTCCGCCCTGCCATCTTCTATCCGTCGATCGCGCCCTTGGCAGCGGCGTATTTTCTCCTCACGCTCGAAAGCACGCTCTTCGATGCCCTCAGAAGCGGCTGCTCGACATATTCGTAGCACAGCAGCCCCGCACCGCAGGCCAGGACGAAGAGGACGACACAGGACGCCTCGGACCTCGGCAGATAGGCCGAAAACGGCGAGACAATCGCATAAATGACAATGCCGTGGACCAGATAGATCGAATAGGACGCATCGCCGAACCAGCGCAGCAGGCGAAGACTGCGATGCCGCATCAGGCCTTCGCACAGAATGAAGCCCTGAACGATCAGAACAGCCGGCAGACCGTAGCCGATCGTCCTCGGCATCGTCCCGGCGCGGCTATCAAGGAAGACCATCAGCGCGACGCCCGCTGCAATCATCGCTGCCCCCAGCACGATCTGGCGTCGTGGCCGACGGCTCTCAATGACGCCAAGCATCATTCCCGAGAGGAACTCAAGCAGGATCGGGCTCGTCATGCGGATGCCAACTGCGCCCGTTGGCTCAAACAGGAAACGACCGACGACGAGCACGCAGAGAACCGATGCGATGAAGACGATCTGCATCTTTCTCTGCAAGGGCGCGATGGCAATGGCCAGGCCAACGACCAGATAGAACATCGCCTCGTAGTTGAGGGTCCAGCCAACGCCAAGCAAAGGCACTTCCTGACCGTTCAGGGAGTTCCTGAACGGGATGAACAGGCCGCTGAGCACGATTTCAAAAGCGGAAAAGTCTGCGGGCAATCGATCGAGGAGAAGGACGACGGCAAGAAAGGTCAATGTGGCCAGGTAGTAGAGCGGGACGATGCGAACGATGCGCGCCTCCCAGAACCTTGCCGGTGTGATCGTCGGGCTCCGTGTCGAGAGATACATGACGAAGCCACTGATAACAAAGAAGATATCAACGCCGGCATTGCCGATCATGAACACGGGGACAGTGCCGAGGGATTGGGAAAACGCATTGTCGGTCACATGGAATATGACGACCATCAGGGCGGCGAACGCCCGCAGAATCTGGATCGAAACCAGTTGGCGGGAGGTATTCGTTTCAACCGCCGCCGCGGCTGGCGATTGCCGGGCATCGCGCCGCCCCAGGCGCCATCCCCAGCGAGCGAAATCCGGTCTGTTCAGGAACAGACTTTCCTGGTCCGCCAATGGCCATGTCCCTTCGTGGCTCGAACATCAGGTCCGGAACAGATCGGAATGTCGGTCCGGGCGGTCTGGCGCGGCGCCACCGGCCCCGGCGCGACCGGATCACCTGCCGTTATCCGGATTTCGCTTCTCAAGCAAAGCCTTTGCCAAGTTGCATGCACTGCGAAACGGGCTTTTCTGCGGTGCAACCCGAACGGTGGACGCGACATGGCAGGCTGCGGCCATCGCCGGAACGGCGCGACTGCTCGGAATTCGCGCAATTACTTGAGGATACGCCGTTTTCGCCGAACCGGCGGACCCGGCGACTAGTCGACGACATATGTCGTCATCCGCCCGATTCCCTTGAGGAAATTTTCGGCCGCTTGCGGAGCAAGGTCCAGCCCCTCCAGGCCCTCCAGCGCGGCTGCAGAGAGGTGGATGCGCCCCACCGGACTGGTCGATTCCAGCCGGCTTGCAAGGTTTACCGTCTCGCCCCAGACGTCGTAGACGAAGCGCTTGCGGCCGATGAGGCCGGCAATGACGGGTCCGCGGTGAAGCCCGACCCTTATCGCAAGACCCGTATGCGCAAGTGCGCCGCAGGAGGTGGCGTGGATGATGTCGCGGGCAAAAGCGAGCGCGCGCCAGACGTGGTCGTGGACCGGATCCGGCACACCGGCGACCGCCATATAGGCATCGCCGATCGTCTTGATCTTCTCGATGCCGTGCTTGTCGGCAAGGTCGTCGAACTCGGAAAAGATCACCCCGAGCTGCTTCAGCAGCATCGACGGATCCGTCCGCGCCACCAGCGGCGTGAAGTCGACGATGTCGGCGAAGATGACCGTCACGTCCTCGAAACGGTCGGCGATGATCACCTCGCCATTGCCGAGCCTGCGAATGACGGGTTCCGGCAGCATGGCCTGAAGCAGAGAGTCGGCGCGTTCCTTCTCGTATTCGATCCGGGCGAGAAACTGCCGCTCGCGTTCGCGCAAACGCATGCGCTCGATGCAGGCATCGACGCGCGCGTGGAGCAACACCGGGTCGATGGGCTTTTGCAGATAGTCCTCGGCCCCGGCCGAGATGCAGCGAAGGACCGCCTCGGTTTCCTTGAGGCCCGAGACCATGATCACGGCCATGTCGCGCCAGTCCGGATCGCTCTTGAGGCAGGCGAGCAGCTCGATGCCGTTGAGGTCGGGCATCAGGATGTCGATGAGCGCGAGGTGGAACGTCTCCCGCCTCAGGATCTCCATCGCTTCGCGCCCGGAGGTCGCGGTTGTCACCTCATGCCCGTGCCGGGCCAGTTGCCGCATCAGCAATTCGCAATTGGCGGGCGTATCGTCGATGACGAGAATCCGCCCGCCGTCAACCGGCTTGCGCTCGTCCTGTCCCGAGAGGGAGCGGGCCAGTGCTTCGGCCATGCTGACTTCGGCGGCCTCGGCGGCCACCGTCTCGCCCTGCCGTCTGGAGAAGATCAGAAGGGACTCGATCTGATCCAGAAGACGTCCACATTCGGTGAGAACCAGCCGGATGTCGGCCTCGACCGAGCCGTCGAGATCGCCGGCGAAATCCTCCAGCACCAGTTCGGAATAGCCGATGATCGCGTTGACCGGCGTGCGCAGATCGTGGCGCAGAGTCGCATCGTCGAGCGCCGAGAATTCGTCGCCGAGGTCGTTCATCAGCAGGCGCTGCACGATCTGGCCGAGGGTCTGGGCGGCGACGAGAACCTTTTCAAGGTCTTCGAGGGCGGCGGCCGGCCCGATGCGGCGCACTTCCTCCACCACGAGCGACTGGAAGCCGAGGATCAGCTCCGACGGCCCGGACAGCCGTTGTGCGACACTCACCAGAATCGCTTCGCGGTTGATTTGCTCCGCCTGTGCCATGCCTTAGCCTGCCAAGAGCTGTTCGATCTTGGCCAGAAGCGCCGGCAGGTCGATCGGCTTGGTCTCGAAATTGTCGCAGCCGGCCTCCAGCGCCTTTTCCCGGTCGGAATTCATGGCATGCGCCGTGAGCGCGATGACGGGAATCGCGCTCGTGGCCGGGTTGGACTTGATGGACCGCGTGGCCTCCCAGCCATCCATCACCGGCAGGCTCATATCCATCAGGACGATGTCGGGCCGGATGGTTTCAGCCGCCTCCACCCCGGCCTTTCCGTCGCCCGCCGTCTCGATGTCATACCCCTTGCGCTGCAGCCGGCGCGAGAGCATGTCGAGATTCATCGGGTTGTCCTCGACAATCAGGATCGTGGGCATTTACCTGTCCTTCTCGCGGCTGCTCATCCTGTGACGTGACGGCGAACGGCGGCGAGCAGATTTGCGCGTCCGTCCTGTCCCTTGCCGATGACTTCGCGCGCATTCGCCCGCAACCAGTCGACTTCCTCGCGGCTGAGATCCTTGGAGGTCGCGACGATCACCGGCAGGTCGGCCAGTTCCTCGCGAGCGCGCATGGTCCGCAATGTCTCGAAGCCGTCCATGTTCGGCATCATCAGATCGAGGATGACGAGGGCCGGCCGCTTGGCGTCCAGCATGGAAAGGCCGCGTTCGCCGTCCGACGCCTCGCGTACATGCCAGCCTTCACGCACCAGGATGCGGCGCAGGAGCGTTCGGGTCGCCGGATCGTCATCCACGACCAGCACGTCCCGTTCGTGGCCGTTGACGACGGAACTGAGCGCCTCCATCAGCTTCGTCGTGTCGATCGGCTTGGTCAGATGGGCCGAGGCCCCGAAGGCGAGCCCCATCTCCCGGTCGTTGACGATGGTCGCCAGAACCACGGGCGTGCCACAAAGCTCGGGATCGGACTTCAGCTCCTTCAGGACCGACCACCCGTCGCGCTCCGGCATGATGATGTCGAGGATGATCGCGTCCGGGTGGGTCTTGCGGGCAATGGCGAGGCCCTCAGCCGCGTCGCCCGCCATCATGACCCGGTAGCCGTCACCGCGCACGAGTTCGGCCATCATGCGGCGTGCGTGCGGGTCGTCATCGATCACGAGAATGGATTTCGTTTCGCCGGCGCCGTCATGCGATGGCGCATTCTCCGCCACGCTGTCGCTGAGCCTTGCCGGAATTGTCAGCGTGAAGACGGACCCTTTGCCAAGCTCGCTTTTCACCTTGATGTCGCCGCCAAGCATGAGGGTGAACTGGCGCACGATGGCAAGACCGAGGCCCGTTCCGCCATAGTTGCGGGTTGTCGACGAATCCGCCTGCGTGAAGGCCTGGAACAGGCGCGCCTGCTGCTCCGGGCTCATGCCGATGCCATCGTCCTGCACGGAAAATGCGACGAAATCGCCTTCCTGCCTCACGTTGAGTTCGATGACGCCGTCCTTGGTGAACTTCGTCGCGTTCGACAGGAGATTGAAGAGATTCTGGCGCAGCTTGGTCTTGTCGGTCTCCATCTCGCCCAGCGCCGGGTCGACGTCGACCACGAGGCGGTTGGCGTTCCTGGCCACCAGCGGAGCGATCGTCGCCGTCACATCGTCGACCAGGTCGGCGACGTCGAAGCGCTCCACATAGAGTTCCATCTTGCCGGCCTCGATCTTGGAGAGATCAAGGATGTCGTTGATCAGGGACAGGAGATGACGCCCCGAGGCCATGATCTTCTCCAGATCGCCGACACTGTGCTCCTCGCCTGAGTCCTGCGCGTCCTCGATCAGCATTTCGCTGTAGCCGATGATGGCATTGAGCGGCGTGCGCAGTTCGTGGCTCATGGAGGCGAGGAAGCGGCTCTTGGCCTCGTTGGCGGCTTCCGCCTCGTGGCGGGCGTCCTCCAGCTGCTCCTGCTTGGTCTTCAGGTCGGTAATGTCGCTGTAGACGGCGACGGTTCCCCCATCCGGCGTCTTGCGCTTGGTGATCCGGACCCAGGCGTCGCCGATCATGACCTCGTCGCGAAGTCCTGCCGGGTCGACGTGGCGTTTCAGGCGCTCTGCGATCCATGCCTCGCTGGAAAGCCCGGCGTGACCGGCGTCGCCAAGCGCAGCCCTTGCTGCGAGAATGTCCTTGAACGAGGTCCCCGGAACCAGAAGGTCCGAGACATTGGAGAAGATCGACCGGTAGCGGTCGTTGACCAGAACCAGCCGATTGTCGGCGTCGAACAGCGCAAAACCATCGGGAATGGTCTCGATGGCCGTCAGAATCGTGTTGTGCTGCATCCGGGCAGCGGCCTCCAGCCGCCGGCGTTCCTGCTGGCTGTGCTGCAGGTCGCTGAGAGCACTGGCAATGCGGCCGCATTCGTCCGGGCCGGGAGGCGGTAGGTCGACTTCGGTCGCGCCCGCATTGAGCCCCGCGATGGCCGTGTTGATCCGCTGCAGCGGCTTCAGGATCGACCTCAGGACGAAGAGGGTCAGAAGCGCGCCGAATGTGATGACCAGCACGCAGGCGATGGCTGCCCGGTTGGTTGCCGTTTTCGCCGTCCGCGTGGCCGCCGCGCTGACGCGATCGGCGTCGGCCGAGAGTTGCTCCACGAGACTGCCGAGTGCCTCGTCGACTTCATCGCTGCCCTTGCGGGCCATGGCCAGAAAGGCGTTACCCACGACCCGGTTGTCGTCGGTATAGGCGTTCGCGGCTTTCTGGGCCTGTTCGACATAGTCGTTGACGCCGGAGCGGATCGATTGCGCCGCCTCGGGCGCAAAGACAGCCAGTCGCTTGAGGTCCTCGTCCAGCTTGGCGTGCGCCTCCGCGGCCTTGCGGTCGGAGAGCGTGAGAAGGCTCAGGGAAACATCGGTCAGCCAATAGCGCATGGCCCCGAAATGCCGATCCGCGTCGGCGGCGACCTGCAGGCGATGAAAGCGGTCGTTGGATTCGGCGATACGCTGCTGGTTGGTCCACAGATCGAAGGACATCTGCATGGTGCTGACGACGAGAGCACTGAGCAGTATGAACGACAAGGATCCGATCAGCAGAGGTATTCTGTTCGCAGCAAACCAGCTGGTTCTTGTCTCGGCGGCGGGGGATGTCATTGCGCGAGCCTGATGCTGATGGCTCCTGCCAGATCGCCTTCCGCGCCGCCTTCCTTGGGAAAGCCTGTCACGTCCATCTCTCCCTTCGGGCCGCCGTGACAGGAGAGGCAGGACGCCGAGTAATATTCCGGGATCAGGAGCCGGAAATCGGTCTTGCCGTCGGATGTCACGCTTTCGAAGAAGGGCTTGCCGTGCTCCCAGTCGCCGCTCCTGAACTTCTGTTCGAGGATCTCGCTCTCCCACGCGTCGGGCAGAGCCTTGCGGTTTCGCACCAGATCGGCCGGCGCCGTCACCTTGACCGCGGCCTCAATGCCCATTTTCTCCCCGAAGCGCTCGTTCACGAGACGGGCGAACACCGCCGGGATAAACCCCTTGAAGCCCATGCCCTCGGTATTGATCAGGTCCTGGTTCTCGTCGACCACCTCAGCCATCGCCTGAAGCTGCGCTTTGATGAGCTGGCGCTGGTGCTCGTTCAGATCGCCGTCGAGCGGACCGGTTCCATGTGCCTTTCGATAGGCATCCGTCACCTTTTGCAGAAAGACATGGCTTGAGAGGTGCTTGTCGCCGATCGCCGGATCATTGATCAGCGACTGGTTGTTGGACACGACGCTCCGTCCGGCACGCAGAACATCGGCCATCCGGTTGCCTTCCTCGATGAAGGCCGCGAGGGGATCTTCGGCGGACGCGGGCCGGACCGCCGTCAACGAGACCAACAGAAACGCATTGAAGAACAGCATAATGGAGACGGAAAATCGCGCCATGATGAACCCTGCCTCATTGGGTGGCCAATGTGCCCATTCACATCGCTAATTCATGCTGGCCCGCCAGTGCCGTCGCGGCTGGCCTGAAGACGAGATTTCTTGCCGCTTGATAACGCGCGGAAACGCGGACAGCGAGTACCCGCATTTCCTCGATCAGTAACCAAGCTATTCTAGTGGAAATACATTCAAAGGTCACGAACAACCTGCGCGGAATGTCTTGTCCCGGCGGCGAGGCGACATCCTCGCGCAATGCAATACTTGCTGCATCGCACTGGCCGCCTGGACGGCCGACGCAATGGTTCTGTCGTCCGCCAGCGCCGGGTGGATCGCGGCTCCCGGCGAGTGTGCGGCCCCACCGAACGATCTTGAGCAGTTCGCCAAACCATCAACCCGTCACCGGCAAGACGGCCAAGGTGCCCGTTGACGGTCCGGTCTCCGAATGAGTCATCCCAAATCGACCGCCCTTCCCGGCAGGAACGAAAGTGGTGCAGGTTCCCTCGCGCATTGATATGAAATGACCACCTCGTCTTGATCATCACCGAACCTTCGAAAAGGCTTCAGATGGAACCCTGGCGCATTGGAATTCTCTTCTCTCGGTCGGGGGCGATGGAGGTCACCGAATCCGAACATTTCTTCGGCACGGCGCTCGCCATCGAGGAGATCAACGGGAGCGGCGGCATTCTGGGCCGTTCTGTCGAACCGGTCTGCTACGATCCCGCGTCCGAGCCCGGGCTCTATCGCAAGCTCGCCGAACGCCTGCTCGGCGAAGACGGCGTCGACGTCATCTTCGGATGTTCCACGTCGGCCAGTCGCAAGGCCGTGCTTCCGGTGATCGAGCGCCGCAACGGGTTGCTCTGGTATCCCTCGCTCTACGAGGGCTTCGAGTATTCGCCGAACATCATCTACACGGGCGCCGCGCCCAATCAGAACAGCGTCCAACTCGCCGCCTACCTGCTGCAGGAATATGGCAGCACGATTTATCTCATCGGCTCCGACTATATCTACCCGCGCGAAACCAACCGGTTGATGCGCGAATTCGTCGAGAGCCAGGGCGGTGAGATCGTCGGTGAGGTCTATGTGCCTATCGGGTCGGACACGAACCCCTTTCCCCGCATCATCGACGACATTCGCCGCGCTGCGCCCAAGGTCATCTTCTCCACGGTCGTCGGACATGACGCCCAGGCCTTCTATCGGCTCTATAGCGACGCCGGCTTCGACCCCCGGCGCCAGCCGATCGCCAGCCTCACCATGGCCGAGGGTGAAATCCAGGTGATCGGCCCTGAACGCTGCGTCGGCCATATTACGGCCGGCAGCTATTTCGGCACGGTGAAATCCGACGTGAGCCGGGGCTATGTCAGCCGTTACCGGGCGCGCTACGGTGCCGACGCGCCGGTCAGCATGTGGTCGGAAGTCGCCTATTCGCAGGCCCACCTCTTCGCCGCGGCGCTTGAACGGGCCGGCACGCTCGACACCCAGCGCCTCACTGAGGCGGCCCTCGGCCTCGACTGGCAAGCGCCCGGCGGCCGGATGCTGATCGAGCCGGAAAACCATCACACCTGGCTGACGCCCCGCATCGGCCGGGTTCGTGCCGACGGCGAATTCGACATCGTCTGGGAGGCCAAGGGGCCCGTTCGACCGGACCCTTACCTCACCTGCAGTGCACCGGCCGGCAACGCGTGGCTGTCATCGTGAACGAGACGAACCGCACTGGAACCGATGCGTCCCGCCCGTCCTCCGGCGGCGTGAAACGGCTGCTCGACGATCTGAGGCAGGCGCGTGTCCTCGTCATCCATCCGCAGGACGAGGAAGGCGAGGCCCTGATCCGGCAATTGAGGCGTATCGGCTGCGACGTGCGCGCGGCATGGCCCGTTCCGGCCGCCCTGCCCGCCAATGTCGATACCGTCTTCGTCCTGATCGACCAGGGCCGGGCCGAGGATGTGCTCTGGCGCGGCGAGATGGACGGGCCGACCGTGATTGCCATTCTCGACTACGAAAGTCCGACGAGCCTCAAGGCACTCGTCGACTGGAACGCCCACGGCGTCGTCACCAAGCCAGTGCGCGCCTCCGGCATCCTGTCGAGCCTCGTCCTTGCCCGCTACCAGCGCGGCTATCAGGACCGCTTGCTGTCGAAGGTCCGCAAGCTGGAGGAGACGCTGAAGGCCCGCCGCGAGATCGAACGCGCCAGCAAGGTTTTGATGCGGCTCAAGGGCATCAGCGACCACGAGGCCTACCAGTTGCTCCGCACCCAGGCGACGTCGCGCCGTGTGCCTATCGCGGAGGTGGCGGCGAGCGTCATCGCGGCGGCGGCGGCCTTCGAGGATTTTGGTCTGACCGGGCGAGCGGGAGATGAGTGAGACTTGAGCGACGCGCTCATTTTTTCACCAATCATAGTTCAATATTTATCCAGCAATGGAGATTGACGAACAGTCGTTCTTGGTCTTTGATCACGGCGTGGCGCCCGAGGTGGCCCCATTTGGCAGGATTGCCAATCAACATCGGCTATGTAGCCCTGGTCTTCGTGCTTCAAGCGCGGGCCGGGGCTTTTTGTTTTTCTCAACCTGCGAGCGATTTTGCTTTGCGGGAACGGGGTTTTTATGTCCAAGAACGGTCGAATTGCAGAAGGCGCGGTCACGATCGCCTGCATCCAGATGGAACCGAAGGTCGGTGACCGCGACGGCAACATCGCAAAGTCGCTGGAACTGATCGAAGCCGCCGCCGACCAAGGCGCAAAGCTGATCGTCCTGCCCGAGCTTTGCAGCAGCGGCTATGTCTTCGAAACCCGGGAAGAAGCCTTCTCGCTCGCCGAACCGGTGCCGGGTGGACCCGCGACGAATGCCTGGGCCGAGGTCGCCGCACGGCGCGGCCTGCACATCGTCGCCGGCGTCTGCGAACGCGACGGCGACGTTCTCTACAATTCCGCCGCCCTCGTTGGCCCGAAGGGCCACATCGGCACCTTCCGCAAGGTCCACCTCTGGGCCGCGGAGAATCTGTTCTTCGATCCCGGCAACGTCGGCTTTCCGGTCTTCGCCACGGAACTCGGCCGTATCGGCATGGCGATCTGCTACGACAGCTGGTTCCCCGAAACCTTCCGGCTTCAGGCCCTGCAAGGCGCCGACATCGTCTGCGTTCCGACCAACTGGGTGCCGATCCCCGGTCAGGCGCCCGGCCGCGAGGCGATGGCGACCATCCTGCACATGGCCGCCGCCCATTCCAACTCGCTCTTCATCGCCTGCGCCGACCGCATCGGCACGGAACGTGGTCAGCCTTTCGAGGGCCAGAGCCTCATCGTGAGTTCGACCGGATGGCCCGTGGCCGGCCCCGCCAGCAGGGACACGCAAGAAATCCTCGTTGCGACGGTCAACCTTTCCGACGCCCGCCGCAAGCGCAACTGGAACGCCTTCAACCAGGTCCTCAGAGACCGTCGCACCGACGTCTACGACGAGATGCTCGGCGCCAACTTGAAACGCGGCTGGTACTGACCCGCCACCGTCTCCTTTGACCGAACTTACGTCCCTCAAACCCGAAGCGACTGGGAGTGACCATCATGACGACCGCCCGACTTCTGCTACTTGCCGCAACCTCCGCCGCCAGCCTGATTTCCTTTCAGGCCAACGCCGCCGACCCGATCGTGATCGGCGTCCCCGTCGGTCTTTCCGGCGCCAACTCCGTCGTTGCGCCGTCGGTGGTGCAGGCCGCCGAACTCGCGGTTGACGAAATCAACGCCGCCGGCGGCGTTCTCGGCCGCCCGCTGGCCCTCGAAGTTGCCGACGACGCCTCGGGCGCTGCCGGCGCCCAGAAGGCCTTCGACACCCTTCTCTTCCAGAAGGAAGTCGACGTGCTGATCTCCATGGAGACGAGCGCGGCCCGCAACGCCGGCCTGCCGATCGTCAAGCGCGCCGAGAAGCCCTACATCTACACCTCGTTCTATGAAGGCCGCTCCTGCAGCCCGTTCATGTATGTCAACGCCTGGGTGCCCGAGCAGCAGGTTCCGCCGATCGTCGACCAGTTCATGACGGACGGCGCCAAGAAGTTCTTCCTCATCGGCAGCGACTACGCCTTCGGACGCGGCATGCTTGAATTCACCCGCGCCTATGTGGAGAAGAACGGCGGCGAAGTGGTCGGCGAGGAATACCTTCCGATGGACGGCACCGACTGGACGCCGATCCTCTCCAAGCTCAAGGCCTCCGGCGCCGATGCGCTGGTGACCTCGACCGCCGGCGGAGCGCCGAACGTCACCCTCACCAAGCAGCTTCGCGGCGCCGGCATCGACCTGCCCTACGGCAACCTTGCCGTCGACGAGGGCACCGCCAAGAGCATGGGTCCGGATGCCGCCGGCATCTACATCTCGGCGTCCTACGTGACCTCCATCGACAGCGAGGCCAACAAGGCCTTCAAGGCGGCGCTGGAAAAGAAATTCGGCGACAAGATGCTGACGCCGAACGATCTTTCGGTGCCGGAATATGAAGCGGTCTACGCCTACAAGAAAGCCGTGGAAGCAGCCGGCTCCACCGACACCGAAGCGGTGCTCGGCGAACTCGGCAAGGTTGCTGTCGACGGGCCGCGCGGCACGATCACCATGAACAAGCAGCACCATGCGCCGCTGACCATGTATCTCGGCCAGGTGCAGGACGACGGCAGCGTCAAGGTCATCAAGGCCTTCAAGGACGTCGATCCCGGCACGCAGTGCCCTGATCTGGCGGACTGATGACGGTTGGGCGAGTGTCCGGTCGGAATGTCTTTGTCTTCCGGCGGGCGCTCGCCCCCTCATCCGGCCCTTTGGGCCACCTTCTCCCCGAGCTGGAGAAGGCAAAGCGTGACTGCCGCCTTTTGAAAGATACTGGTCAATGAAGCCTGGGCATCGGCCGGATGTTTCCCTTCTCCCCCGTGGGGAGAAGGTGGCCCGAAGGGCCGGATGAGAGGGAGAAGCAATCCATGACGACCACAGGACCTCTCGCCTTCGACCGGAGTGCAGAGCAATGATCCTCCTCGCTCTCGACACGATCACCACCGCTTCGCTGCTCTTCATCATCGCGACGGGCCTGCTCGTCATCTTCGGCGTACTGAAGATCATCAACTTCGCTCACAGTGCCTTTCTGACGCTCGGCGCCTACGCGACGCTCGTCGTCACCAACCTCGGCATCAACCCGTGGATCGCGCTGCCGCTCGCCTTCGTCGTCGGCGCTCTGCTCGGGGCCGTCGTGGAGCGCTTCATCGTCCAGCCGCTCTACGACCGGCCGCTCGATGCGATCCTCGCCACCTGGGGGCTCGGCATCGTCATCGGCCAGGTCATCACGCTCGCCTTCGGCCGTGAGGTGCAGTTCACGGCCGCGCCGATTTCCGGCACGCTCCCCATTCTCGGCGAGACCTATTCGATCTACCGCCTGCTGCTGATCGCCGCCGCCCTTGCCATCGGCCTTGGCTTTACCGCCCTGATCGAGAAGACCCGGCTGGGCCTTTCCGCCCGGGCCGTGATCATGAACGAGGATCTGGCGCGCGGTCTCGGCATCGACACAAGTCTCGTGCGGCTTGTGACCTTCGCGCTTGGCGCGGGCCTTGCCGCTCTGGCCGGCGCGCTGATCACGCCGCTCTCCAGCGTCGACCCCAACATGGGCGTCCCCTTCCTCATCAACGCCTTCATGGTGGTGATGGTCGCGGGAACCTCCTTCCTCAGTCTGGCGCTCGCGACGCTCGTGCTCGGCGCGGCGCAGGTCGTCGTCTCCAGCCTCGTGAGCCCGATCCTCGGCGGCATGACCATCGTCGTTCTCGCCGCCGTCATCCTTCGCATTCGTCCGAAAGGATTCAGCTTTGACTGATGCCGCAACCGCGATCACCGGCGGCGCTTCCCTTTCGCGCTTTCGCCCGCTCGCAGCCCCGCTCGCCGCTGCCGTCTTCGCCGCGATCCTTGTCGCCGTCGGCCCGTATCTGCTCGGCCATTACGCGATCAACATCCTGATCCGCGCCTTCTTCTATGCGGTCGTGGCGCTGACGCTCGACATCCTCTGGGGCTATGCCGGCATTCTCACCTTCGGCCAAGCCGCCTTCTTCGGCATCGGCGCCTATGCCGCCGCGCTCATCTTCACCCATCTCGGCTTCACGACCGAAACGATCGCGCTCGCCTTCCTGCTTGCCATCGTCGTCCCGATGATCTGCGGCCTGCTCGTCGGCTGGCTCTCCTTCTACACCGGCGCGAGCCCCCTTTATGCGTCTGTCGTCTCGCTGGCGTTTCCCATCGTGATCAGCCAACTGATCTATTCCGGCGGCACCTTCACGGGCTCCTCGAGCGGTCTGGTCGGTTATGAGACCTTCGACATCCGCACCAAGACGTGGTTCTGGATCGCCGGCGGCGGATTGGTTCTGGCCGGAACGCTGCTTGCCGTCCTGATGCGCAGCGAACTCGGCCGTTTGATCGTCGCGGTGCGCGACAACGAGACCCGGCTTGCCTATCTCGGCATCGACCCCAACAAGGTGAAGATCGCACTGACCGCCGGGCTTGCCGGCATCGCGGGCCTTGCCGGTCTTGGCTACGCCAGCTTTTCCGGCGTCGTCGCGCCCGAGATCACCGGTTTTGTCTTCGGCACGCAGCTCATCATCTATGTCGCGCTTGGCGGACGCGGCACGCTGATCGGCCCCATCGTCGGCACGCTCGGCATCGAGCTGATGAGCGCCTATCTTTCCGGCGATCTTCCCTATGTCTGGCAGCTGATCGTCGGCCTCGTCTTCGTCGTCGTGATCATCGTCATGCCGAAGGGTCTTGCGCCGCTGCTGGCCGGTGCCGTCGGCAGGCTGCTGCCTCTACCGAGGCTCGCCAGCACCGCGCGGATCGTCCCCGCGACCGACCCTGTCGCAACGGACAAGGCCTCCATCGACATTCGCGACGTGACGAAATCCTTCGGCAGCCTGAAGGTGCTGCAAGGCATCGACCTTTCCATCGCGGGCGGCGAACTCGTCAGCCTCGTCGGTCCCAATGGTGCTGGCAAGACGACGCTGATGCGCTGCCTCGGTGACGGAGCGGAGCGCAGCGGCGGCAGCGTGACGATCGACGGTCACGACATCGGCGCGCGTCCACCGCACAGCATCGTCGGCTTCGGTCTCGGACGTAAGTTCCAGATGGCGACGATCTTCGAGAGCCTGACGGTCGGCGAATCCCTGCGCGTTGCGCGTGCCCGGATCGATGGTCTCTCTCCGGTCCTGCCGATCAGCGACATCGCCCTGCCCGCCACCGCCCTAGCGGTGATGGAGGCAACAGGCCTTGGCGACCATCTCGACCGTGAGGTCCGGCATCTCTCTCATGGTCAGAAGCAGGCGCTGGAACTGACCATGGTGCTGGCCATGAGCCCGCGCGTCATCCTGCTCGACGAGCCGACGGCGGGCCTCACCAAGGTCGACCGCCAGCGCATCGGCGGCGCCCTCGCCTCGCTTGCCCGCGATCACGGTCTCGCGGTCATCCTCGTCGAACACGACCTCGATTTCGTCCGCACGATCTCCTCGCGCGTTGTCGTGCTGCACCAGGGCCGCATCCTGCTCGACGGCACGGTCGACGAAGTCGTTCATTCGGAGCTTGTGAAGAGCGTCTATTCGGGAGCCGGCCATGACTGACGCAAGCGTTGGCGCCCCATCCGGCGCCGCCTTCGATATCTCTGGGCTTTCGAGCGGTTATGCCGGCGCGCTGGTGCTGCGCGAGGTGAGCCTTGCCGTGCGACCGGGCAAAATCCTCGCGCTCCTCGGCAAGAACGGCATGGGCAAGAGCACGCTGATCCGCACCGTCATGGGGTTCGTGCGTGTCGAGGCCGGTCATGTGCGCGTCGGTGAGGATGAGATCACCGGAACGCCGCCCAATCGTCTTGCGCGCAGCGGCATTTCCTATGCGCCGCAGGAAAAGGCGATCTTCCAGGACCTTTCCATCGAGGACAACCTGCGTCTCGCCGCGCCGGACGACCGCGCCTTCAAGCCGATGCTGGAACGGGTCTGCGAGCAGTTTCCGCTTTTCGCCTCACGCCTCAAGCAGAAGGCCGGAACGCTGTCCGGCGGCGAGCAGAAGATGCTGATGCTTTCGCGCGCGCTGATGGTGCGCCCGCGCCTGCTGCTCGTCGACGAGATCAGCGAAGGCCTGCAGCCGGCCGTCGTCTCGCGCGTCGCATCGATCCTCAAGGACGAGTGCGAGACACATGGCACCACGATCCTGCTCGTAGAACAGAATATCGATTTCGCGCTGCGGATTGCCCATCGCTGGGCCGTGCTCGACCGCGGCGCGATCGCTGACTCAGGCGTCGTTGACGGCGAGGCCCACGACAGGATCGTCGCACATCTGTCGATCTGAGTTGAATTGAGCGCTTGGAGGACATGCCGGAGCCCGGCAAGGGATCACTTTTCCGGCAGCCCCAGCTCGGCAAGCTGCGCCCCTATCCGGTCCAGCACTCTTGGCGAAAAGACCATGGCGGACTTGAAGCGGGCAAGCGTCAGGCTTGGGAAAGCCTGCCGCATGATCTCGAAGGACCGCCGCGCCTCGTCGATGCGCCCTGCCCCCAGGAAGGCGGCGGCCAGATTGCGATGGATCCAGAGGGCGTTGGGCTTTTCGTTCAAGGCCCGCAAGAAGGCTTCGGCTGCCGCACTGTCATCGCCAGCGACCTGAAAGGCCGACGCCAGCCCGGCATAATTGTTGAAATTCATCGGATCGACAGGGCTGAGGCGCAGCGCCTTCTCGAAGTGTTCCGTCGCCTCCGCCGGGCGGTCGGCGTAGACGGCGAGCCAGCCGAGGCGGCTCCAGGCCCAGGCTGCATTGGGATCGAGCGCCACGGCACGCTCCAGCATCACGCGGGCCGTGCCGTAGTTACGGGCGAATGTATGGACCGTTCCCAGAACCGTCAGGATCAACGGATCGTCCGATGACAGGTCGGCGGCCCGTTCGGCCAGCGAAAGGGCTTCCGCCTTCGCGGTCTCGATATCGTCGACCCAAGTGTAGACCGACGACTGGGCATGGCACCATGCGGCCAGTGCCAGCGCCAAAGGATAGTCCGGGTCGATCTCCAGTGCCCTGAGGATGAGTTCGAGCGCTTTTTTCGAATCGTCCTTCTCCAGCGACCAGACATGACGGAAGGCCCGCATCGTGTAGTCGTAGGCGCCCATGTCCTGCGGCGGCTTGCGCCGGATACGCTCGATTTCGGCAAGACGGATCGACGGCTGGAGCGCGCCGGCCACCTGCTCGGCGATGTGGTCCTGCAGGTCGAAGATATCGTCGGTCGAACCGTCATACCGTTCCGCCCAGATGTGAGCGCCGGCCTCGGTCTCGATCAGCTGAACGGTGATCCGCACCCGGCCTCCGGCACGTTGCACCGAGCCTTCCAGAACATAGGCAACGCCCAGTTCCCTGCCGATCTCGGGAATGCTGACCTTCTTGCCCTTGTAGACGAAGGCGGAATTCCTGGCGATGACGAAGAAGGACCGTATCCGGCTGAGGGCCGCCGTCAGGGCCTCCACAACGCCGTCGGCCAGATAGTCCTGCTCCGAGTCCCCCGACATGTTGTCGAACGGCAGGACGGCAATCGACGGCTTGTCCGGCTGCGAAAGGGCCGGTGTCTGACGGGACGGCCGCGCGGCAGGCCGACGCGTCGCGGCCATCCGATAGACCCTGATCGGCCGCGATATGTTCTTCACCGTCTGCTCGCCGATATCCTCGAAGGCTTCGGCCAGCTTGCCGTTCACGGTGTCGAACGCCGCCCCGGAGATACAGATGCTGCCGGGATCGGCCAGCGTCTGCAGGCGCGCGGCAATATTGACGCCGTCGCCGTAGATGTCGGACCCATCGATGATGATGTCGCCGAGATTGACGCCGATCCTCAGCTGGATGCGTTCCTCATCCTCGGACGCACCCTCAACAGAATTCAGATCGCTCTGGATCGAAAGACCGCATTCGATGGCGTCGGCGACGCTTGGAAACTGCGCCAGCAGCCCATCACCGAGCAGCTTCACGATCCGCCCCTGATGCTTGGCGATCGCGGGGCCGACAAGATCCTCGGTCAGCGCCTTGACGCGCGTCAGCGTTCCGAGTTCATCCGCCTCCATCAGGCGCGAGTAGGCGACGACGTCGGCCATCATCACGGCAGCAAGGTGTCGCTTCATCTCACGTACTCCACGACGGATTCATCGGGCGCGGCGACAGCTCCGGAGAGTGACCGCCAAGAGGCGGTCGTTCCCCTGTTTGCTGTTTTCGCCTGCGCCCCTGGGGCCTTGCCGGATGCAATGCACGCTCTCCACGCGGGTGCCTGAGCGGCCCTCATCGAGCCGTGCAGGCACCCGCGTGGAACAGGGGCTACTCGGCGGCCATGCGGGCCGTCGGCGTCGACTGCGAAAGCGCGACTTCTTCGTCCGTCATATCCTCCGCGATGCCCTCGAAGAGCGGCGTCGAGAGATAGCGCTCCCCCGTATCCGGCAACATCGCGAGAATGACGGAGCCGGCAGGCGCTTCCTCGGCCACCTTCATGGCGACCGCGAAGGTGGCGCCTGCCGAGATGCCGGTGAAGATGCCCTCTTCCGCCGCAAGGCGTTTCGACCAGGCTATTCCCTGCGGGCCAGGGATCGGGATCAGCTCGTCATAGTAGGCGTTGTCCAGGGTTTCCTGCAGGACCAGCGGAATGAAGTCCGGCGTCCACCCCTGGATCGGGTGCGGCTCGAAGGCCGGATGGCTCGATGCGGGGCCTCCGTCGATGGAGCGCTCCTGCGCCGTTCCTGACGTCACCAATGCAGCATTCGCCGGCTCGGTCAGGATGATCTTCGTTTCGGGCCGTTCCTTCCTCAGCACGCGGCCGACGCCCGAGATCGTGCCGCCGGTACCGTATCCGGATACGAAATAGTCGAGGCGCTGGCCGGCAAAGTCGCCAAGGATTTCCTGCGCCGTCGTGTTCTCATGGATGGCCGCATTGTCGGCGGTCTCGAACTGGCGCGCCAGGAACCAGCCATTGGCCTCCGCCAGTTCCTTGGCCTTGGCATACATGCCAAATCCCTTCAGCGCGCGCGGGGTCAGAATGACCTTGGCTCCGAGGAAGCGCATCAGCTTGCGGCGTTCGATAGAAAAGCTGTCGGCCATGGTCACGACGAGGGGATATCCCTTCGCCGCGCAGACCATCGCAAGGCCGATCCCGGTGTTTCCGGAGGTCGCCTCGACGACGGTCTGGCCGGGCTTGAGCCGCCCGTCGCGTTCCGCCGCCTCGATGATGTTGAGCGCCAGCCTGTCCTTGACGGACCCGGCCGGATTGTAAGCCTCCGCCTTGACGTAGACGGTCACATGATCGGGAGCGATCCGATTGATCTTGATGACGGGCGTGTCCCCGATGGTATCCAGAACGGACGAGTATAGACGTCCGCGCCCGCTGGTCTTGCGAATGCCCATGTATCATTCCTCCCAGAACAAAGTTGGATGAATTCGGCCCCCGTGACTTTGCCTTATTCAATCTATCACATTCAAACAGCCGCGAGGACATTAACGTGAATTATCTTCTCCGGTCACTGCACTTGCTTATCGCAAGTATGAGTAGTTGATATATCGTATATTCAATCACTTGCAATCGTATCCCCTACCACGACGGAATGGCAGATACCCGCCGGGACCGGGTTCAAAAGGCAAGTGGAATGCTTCATGCTCGGCGACGATCATGAACGACATCACCACCCTGACATCCACGGTCACGGCCTCCTTCCTCGCCTCGTTGGTCGAGGTCGTCGAGGCCTTCACGATCGTGCTCGCCGTCGGCATCACCCAGAGCTGGCGCCCCGCCTTCATCGGGACCGGTCTCGCCTTCGCGGTTCTCGCCGCGCTGGTGCTGCTCTTCGGGCCGCTGCTGTCGCTCGTTCCGCTGCATGTCCTGCAATATGTCGTCGGCGTCCTCTTGATGCTCTTCGGCATGCGCTGGCTCAGGAAGGCGATCCTGCGCGCCTCGGGATATCTGGCACTGCATGACGAGGTGAAGGCCTTCGCGGAGGAAACGCGCGAACTTGCCAGGCACAAGGCCGACAAGCGGGCGAACTATCTCGCCGGCCTTGCGGCCTTCAAGGCCGTTCTGCTCGAAGGGGTGGAGGTCGTTTTCATCGTCGTCGCGGTCGGCGCGGCTCATGGCACCACGCTCTATGCCGCGCTCGGGGCGCTTGCCGCCTTCGTCGCCGTGCTGGCGATCGGCCTGATGGTTCACAAGCCGCTGTCCCAGGTGCCGGAAAATACCTTGAAATTCGCCGTCGGCCTGATGCTCACGAGTTTCGGCATCTTCTGGACCGGCGAGGGTCTCGGCGCCGACTGGCCGGGCGCCGATCTTATGCTCTTCGTGATCTTCGCGGTCCTCACCGCCTTTTCGCTTGGCGCTGTGCGCTGGCTTCGCAACGCCCGCATCCTTGCCGAAGGAGCCGCCGAATGACTGCCCTCCGGCTTGCCATCGCCGAACTGATCGGCATGTTCGTCGATGACGGAATGCTGGCGGTCTTCACCGTCCTGCTGATCGGCATCGTCACCGCGCTGGTCGAGATCGCCAAGCTGCCGGGCCTTCTCGGCGGCGCCATCCTCTTTGCCGGATCGATTGCCATCCTCGCCGAAAGCGTCGTTCGGGCGGCGAGAAAGCGGTAAGGCCATTCCGGCAAACCGGGAAGCGATTTGCCGGAACTGCTCTCGTCAGCCTTCGTTCAAAGAACGGACTTCGGCAGCATCATGTGGATGCCCTTGTTGCCGTCCACCGTCTGCGTCACCCGCAGGTTTCCGGCGAGCGAGCAGAGCATGTAGGCCTGATTGCGCGTCAGATCCGTGCGCGAGCAGACATGCGCGACCATCTCCCGGACGGCCTGCTTGACCGCGTCGTCGAGATCCTCGTCGAGACCGATGGACATCAGATGGGTCTCGTTTTCGGCGAAGGGCCAGGTGAAGCCGAGATCCTTGCGCACCGTCAGGCGGAAGGTGCCGGTGACACCGGTCTCAAGCGCCGTGATGCAGACCTCGCCGTCGCCCTGAACGCCATGACCGTCGCCGGCGTAGAAGAGCGCGCCTTCGTTGAACACCGGCAGATAGAGCGTCGTTCCGGGCTTCAGTTCCTTGTTGTCCATGTTGCCGCCGAAGCTGCGCGGCACGGGCGATCCGCAGCGGCCCCAGGCGGGCGGCGGCGCAACGGAAATGATGCCGAAGAAGGGATCGAGCGGAATCTCGGTCCCCCAGGGCATGACGCAGACGCCCTTTTCCTCGTCGATTGACGGATGGATCGTCTCATATTCGGTGAAATCGTCAGGCAGCGTGCCGAGCAGCGGCAGGATGGCGACGAAGCCGTAGTCCATGTTCGTCTTCACCTCCAGAATGTCGATCTGGAGGACGTCGCCGGGGCTCGCGCCCTCGACGTGAACCGGGCCGGTGATGAAATGCGGACCCGGGCCCTGATTGAGCGCCTTCATCGCGGCGATATAGTCGCTGGGCACCTTCGACATGTCGGCGGGAAGCGTTTCGAAGCCGCCGGCCGGGAAGGAGTGCAGCGTCACGCTGTCGCCCGAAGCAATCCGCAGCACGGGCTTGGTCGTGGAATCGAGATAACCCCAGACCATGTTGTCGGGCGTTGCGGGAATTTCATGTTGGCGGGCCATGCGAGGGTTCCGTCGGTTGCTGGTGGTTGGAAAGTGAAAGGGTTTCGGCGGTGGAGGGACGTCACACCGCGATATGGCGGGAAAGCTGCTCGCGGGTGACGACGCCCCTTGCGCCATGTTCGACGACCGCGCCCCGGGACAGGACCACGAAATGGTCGGCAAGGCTGACCGCGAAATCGAGATACTGTTCGACGAGCAGGATGGACATCCGCCCCTTGAGACTGGCGATCGTGTCTTCGATCAACTGGACGATGGACGGCTGGATGCCTTCCGTCGGCTCATCCAGGATGAGCAGCTTCGGCCGGGTCACAAGAGCGCGGGCGAAGGCCAGTTGCTGCTGCTGGCCGCCCGAGAGCTGGCCGCCGGGACGGCGCCACATCTCCTTGAGCACGGGAAAGAGGGTCACGGCCTCGTCGATGGAGCCGTCCTTCAGCGTTCCGTGCGCCCGGGCGGCGGCCTGGATATTCTCGCCGACGCTGAGTTCGCCGAAGATCTCTCTGCCCTGCGGCACATAGGCGATGCCCTTGCGCGAGCGCAGATGCGAGGGCAACCCGGTGATCTCCTCTCCGCCCCAGCGGACAGAACCGCTGGTTGGCGCAAGCACGCCCATCAGGCAGCGAAGCAGCGTCGATTTGCCGGCGCCGTTGCGTCCTAGGACGGCGACGCAGGAGCCCTGCGGCACGGCAAAGCCCACGTTCCGGAGAACCTGTGCGCTGCCATAATGCTGGTCGAGGCTTTCCACCGCGAGGTCCATGGTCATCGTCCCAGATACACGTCAATGACCCGCTGGTCGGCGCGGGCATCGGCCATGGAGCCTTCGAACAGAGTGCGCCCCTCGTGCAGCACCGTCACCCGGTCGGCGATCGTCTCGACGAAGCCCATGTCGTGCTCGACGACAACGATGGCCCGATCCGGATGGCGCAGGGAGCGGACGAGTTCGGCGGTCTTCTCCGTCTCCTCGTCGGAAAGCCCGGCCACCGGCTCGTCGAGCATCAGCACCTTCGGCTCGCTTGCCAGAACCATGGCGATCTCCAGCCACTGCTTCTGGCCGTGTGCGAGTTCGCCGGCGCGCCGGTGCATGTCGCCGGTCAATCCGACCAGTTCCAGATACTCGCGCGCCCGGGCGGCGGTTACGTCCGCCTTCAGCGACGGAAAGAGCATGCCGGCTGCGCCGATCTCCACATTCTCGATGACGGTCAGTTCCTCGAAGACGCTCGGCTTCTGGAACTTGCGGCGCACGCCGGCGCGGGCGATGGCGCTTTCGCCGGCCGTCGCGAGATCAAGCGTTCCATCGAGCAGGACCTGACCGGATTTCGGCCGCGTCAGACCGGAGACGACATCGAGCACCGTCGTCTTGCCAGCGCCGTTCGGGCCGATCATGCCGCGGATCTCGCCGTAGTCGATGGCGAGCGACAGGTGGTCGATGGCCCGGAAGCGACCAAACTCAACGGTGAGATCGTCGACGAGAAGCGCCGCGCCGCTCATGGTTTGCCTCCCTTGGAAAGCCCCGTCAGGACGCGCTGCTTCAGCTTGCCGCCCGTAACAAGACCGGCGATGTCGATCATGCCATTGGGCGCGGCCAGGACGACGACGATGACGAGCGCGGAGAGGATGAAGGGCCAGATCGCCGGGGCCGCGAAGGAGAGCCAGAATTTCAGCGCGTTGACGCAAAGCGCGCCAATGACGGCACCGACCAGGCGGCCGCGCCCGCCGATCGCGACCCAGACCGCGATTTCCAGCGAAAGCTCGGGCGAAAGAATGCGCGGATTTACTATGCCGACTTGCGGCACATAGAGCATGCCGGCAATACAGGCGAGGATGGCCGACAGGCACCAGACGCCGACCTTCAGCACCAGTGTGTCATAGCCGAGCGAACGCAGGCGGGGTTCATCGTCGCGTGCGGCGATCATCAGCCGGCCGAAGCGGCTCGCGACAAGCAGCCGGCAGATGAAAAGCGCCGCGATAAGGCAGACGAGCGAGGCGATCGCCATGCCGGCGATAGCCCGGTGACTGCCGATCGGCTCGCCGAAGATCACGGCAAATCCGGTCATGCCATTGTTGCCGCCAAAGCCCGTGTCGTTGCGGAACATCAGCAGCATGGCGGCATAGACGAGCGCCTGGGTGATGATGGCGAAATAGACGCCGCCGACCCGGGAACGGAAGGACACGTAACCGGTCACGAAGCCGACGACGGCCGTGAGCAGGAGGCAGACCGCGACGGCATAGGGGAAGAATTCGAAGCCCGCCCAGTAGGCCGGGAACTCCTGCCACCCCATGAACTGCATGAAGTCCGGCACGGTCCCCGTCACGGCATAGGAATGCTTCAGCAGGTGCATCGCGATACCGTAGCCGCCGATGGCGAAGAAGATGCCATGGCCGAGGCTGAGGATGCCGAGGTAGCCCCAGATCAAGTCGAGGGCGAGCGCCAGAATGGCGAAGGCGGCAAGCTGGCCGATCATGTTGGCGAGAAAGCCCGACATGCCGCCACCGACCAGCGAGAAGGCGGTCAACAGGGCCACGGCCGCAATGACGCCGACCAGCGCCGTGAATGCCCGGTCGCGTCCAGGCAGGAGGACATTGAGCGTGGAGGTCGAGGCCATGGTCATTTACGCCGCCCCGCGACCACGAAGAGGCCTTCCGGGCGCCATTGCAGGAAGAGGATGATAAGACCGAGAACGATGACCTTGGCGGCGACCGCGCCCCAGATCGGCTCGATGAGCACGTTGATCTGCCCGATGCCGAGGGCCGCGATCACAGTTCCGACGATGGAGCCGACGCCGCCCAGCACGACGACCATGAAGCTGTCGATGATGAAGGTCGTGCCCATCTGCGGATTGACGTTGTAGATCGGCGACAGCGCAAGACCCGCAAGTCCGGCAAGGCCCGAACCAAGCCCGAAGGCCATCCGGTCGACCCGGCGCGTGGCAATGCCGATGCAGCCGGCCATGTCGCGGTTCTGCGTCACCGCCCGAAGATCGAGCCCGAAGCCCGTGCGGCGGATGAGGTACCAGGACACGGCCAGGGTGACCGTGGCAAAGCCGATCGAAAAGAGCCGGTTCCAGGTCATGATGAAATCGCCGATGACCGGAAACCCGCCGGTCACGTAGAAGGGCGTTTCCATCTGCAGGTTCTGGGTGCCGAAGGTGACACGCACGAGGTTGCTCAGGAACAGGCTGATCGCCCATGTTGCGAGCAGGCTCATCAACGGCCGCCGGTAGAGGTGGCGGATGATCGTCGCCTCGATGACGACCCCGATCAGCGCCGTGATGATGAAGACCGCGGGAATGGAGATGAAGAGATACCAGTCGAGCAGGCCCGGCATGACCGCGCGCAGGAGTTCCTGGGTGCAGTAGGTGATGTAGGCGCCAATCATGATGAACTCGCCCTGGGCGAGGTTGATGACACCCATCAAGCCAAAGATGATTGCCAGCCCGATGGAGGCCATGAAGAGGATGCTGGCAAAGCTCAGGCCATTGTAGAGCGTCGACAGCGCCTTGCCGATGGACAGGGTCTGGCCGACGTCGGCGACCGCCTTGTCGACGGCTGCGGCAAAGGCCGGGTCGGCGGCATAGGCGGGATCGTCGCGGAGGGCTTCCAGCTTGCTCAGCGTCCGCCCCGTGGCGGCATGCGCCAGCTGTCCGATCGCGGTAATGCGCTTGGTGACGTCCGGCGAATTGAGGGCCGCCAGCTGCAGCACGTCGTTGATCCGCGCGGCGACTCCCGGATTTCCGGCCAGTTCCGCGGCGCGCTCGAAATAGCCGTCGGGCAGGCCGGCCGGCTTGCGGGCCAGACGATCGAGGCTTTTCAGCTTCGCCTCGTCACTCTGCCCGACAAGGACTGTCAGGGCCGACTGCAGGTATTCATAGGCGGCGCGGTTCTTCAGGCTGACGACAGGTGCCTTCGCCTTCGGATCGGCCTCTGCCGCCTCGCCGGTAACCGGATCCACCTTCCCGGTGCCGTCGGAGACGACCGTCTGCCCGCCGGACTTGGCACAGAGCAGATCCTTCGACATCACCGCGTCGATCATCCTACGGGCGAAGACGAGATCGTCCTCGCTGGCGGTAGGGGTGGATGCCAGAAGCGTCTCGGCGATCGCCCCGGCATCCTTCGCGCTACCGCAGAGCCCGGCAACAATCGCGGCCCGATCAATCAATTCGGCCGCAGCCGGCCGGATCAGGAAGGCGCACAGAAGCACCAGCCCAAGACAGAACTGCCTCATTGCCCACCTGATCCGAACGCCTGCTGCCATAGTCGCTACTCGTTTTCCGCTCAGCTGTAGAGGCTGAAGGGAACCGGCTTCGGCGTATCGTCCGACTGCCACAGAATGTCGAAGCCCTGGGCTTCGTTGACCGAGCCGATGAAGACGCCGCGCCAGACGTAGTTGTTCTCGGCGGTCATCTTGATCTTGTAACCCGACGGGCAATCGAAGGTGAGACCGTCGAAGGCGGCCGTCACTTCCGGCACGTCGAAGGAACCGGCCTTGGCTGCCGCCTGAGCCCAGAGATGCACGCCGTCATAGGCGGAGACCATCGGGTCGATCGCGACGTCCGCCGCGAAGGGCACGTTGTTCTTGCCGACATAGTCCTTCCAGCTGGCAAGGAAGGTCTCGTTGGCCGGACCGGCGGCGGCCTGCAGGTAGGCCCAGCAGTTCAGGTGGCCAACGAGCGGCGCGGTGTCGAGACCTTCAAGGTCCGCCTCGACCGCGTCGAGCGCCAGCACCGGCACGTCGGTGGCCTGAATGCCCTGGTTGATGAACTCGCGGAAGAAGTCGGGGATCGAGTTGCCGACGACGGTGAGGATCACGACCGGCTGGCCGCCGCCCTCATCCGCGAAGGCGCGGATCTCGTTGACGAGGGTCTGGAAGTTGGAGAAGCCGAGCGGCACATACTGCTCCTTCCAGGCGCTGTCCTCGACACCCTTGCTCTTGAAGAAGCCCTTGAGCTGCTTGTTGATCGTGCGCGGCCACACATAGTCGGAACCGAGCATGAAGAAGCGCTTGGCCGACACGCCGTCATCGCCCATCAGGTATTCGACGGCGGGCAGCACGGAGCTGGCGGGCGGCGAATTGAGATAGACGACGTTCTTGGAGTTCTCGTCGCCCTCGAAGTGGAGCGGATAGAAGAGAAGGCCGTTGTTCTGCTCGACGACGGGCAGCACGGACTTGCGCGAGACCGAGGTCCAGCAGCCGAAGAGGGCCGCGACCTTTTCCTGCTGCAGCATCTGCTTGGCAGTCTGGGCATAAAGGGGCCAGTCGGATGCCGGATCGGACGTCAGAATCTCGATCATCTTGCCGTTGACGCCGCCCGCAGCGTTGACTTCATCGGCCGCCATCTTGACGACATAGTTGAGACGCCCCTCGTTATTTGCCATCGTACCAGACGATGAAAACAAACACCCGAGTTTTACAGTATCCGCAGCATAGGCGGACTTGATCAGCGAAGGCATTGCCAGACTGCTACCTGCAAGAGCAGCGGTCTTGATGACCTGACGGCGGCTAAAATCTTTCATCGCCCGACTCCATGTTTAAGACTGACCTCATTGTCAGCGCCGCCATCGCGAATTCAAATCCAAATAACCATCAACACACCCCGCAAGTGCGCGACTTTTGAGCAGCCTTTGCCCAAAACGTCACATTTGTCAGAATGCCGAATTGCCACGGCCCGCCCTGCCCGGCGACCTCCGCGAGGCGACGATAGGCATGAAAATTGCTTGTAGCAAGGTGTCCCATGTCGACCCTCAAATGCGCGCCCCGGCCGCAACCGGCGGCACGCAGTGCGGGCCGGCAAGCAGTCCCGTTTCAATCCTGCGAGTGCCCCCATGCGACGCCCACATCTCAGCGACGACGAAATCCTGGTTCTTCTGGATGAAGCCCGGCGCGGAATTCCTGTCGAGACCATCTGCGAAACGGCGCATGTCTCGGTGCGCACCTTCTATCGATGGAAGCAGCGGCTGGAAGGCGTTACGCCGGCGGGCCTTGAACATGTCTCCAGACTGGAGGCCGAGAACCGCCGCCTGAAACGCCAGCTCGCCATGAGCGGTTCGGCGCGACGCGCCTACGCCGCGCGGCCAAACCCCTCGACCAGTTCTTCGCGGTCGGAATGCGGGCCGGAGCGCCTGCCGGACAGCGCCGCCCAAAAATCCATCACTGCCCTGGAGGACAGGTCCCGGCAGTCCGTCGGGGCCGGCATGGGCCGCTTTGCCTTCGTCCGTTACGGTCGCTGACCCGAGGACGAGAAAGGCGCCGTGGGGATTCTCCGCGGCGGTGCCGGCTGTTCATCGACACTGCAAAGCCGCTTCAGCAGTCACGACGGGCCTCATCGGCAGGCTATTTCTCGGTGGCCCAGGGCTCGCTCTGCCTGATCTCCGTCAGCAGCCAATCCCGGAACAGCTTGACGTTCTTGCGGTCCCAGAGGCTGGATCGCCCGAGAAGATAATAGTCGCCCGCGCTGCGGACACGAACCGGCAGCGCCTGCACGATCCGCCCTGCCCTCAGATCGTCGAGCGCCAGAACCTGCGGCAGGAGCGCGATCCCGCGCCCCTCGATCGCCGCCTGAAGGGCGAGGAAGAAGTGCCCGAATGACGGGCCGCTGCGACCGCCCGGCACCCGCCAGCCCATCGCCTCGAAGAAGTCGGGCCAGGCGTTCGGACGCGTCGCCATCTGCAGCAGCGTCACCTCGGACAGTGTCCGCTCGTCGATCGGATCGGCCGCCGGATCGCGATAACCGGGCGCCATGACCGCGACCAGTTCGTCGGGCATCAGGAACTCGGCTGAGACGCCCTCCCAGCTTTTCACCATGTTCAGGTCGATGCGCGGCCGACGCTGATCCGGCCTGTTCTGGTCGAGCGACCCGGCGCGGATGGCAAGGTCGATGTCCTCGCGGTCGAAATCGACCGGCTTGATGGAGTTGACCAGATGGATCTCGACGCCGGGATACTGCTCGGCAAAGCCGAGGAGCCTCGGCATCAGCCATTTGACCGAAAAGGTCGGCAGAACAGAGATCGTCAGCAAGCCGCTGTCGCCCGAATTCCACACACGCGCCGCGGCAAGTTCGATCTGGTCGAGCGCATCGCGCAAGGGCGGATAGAGCGAGATCCCCTCCTCGGTCAGTTGCACCGCCCGCGTCAGGCGGCGAAACAACTGCACACCCAGATCTTCCTCCAGCAGCTTTATTTGCCGGGAAACGGCCGCCTGCGTCACGTTCAATTCCGCAGCCGCCCCGGAAAAACTGAGGTTTCGGGCCGCAGACTCGAATGTTTTCAAGGCGTTAAGTGAGGGAAGTTTGCGACCCACGGCGCTCTCATACATAACGAAAAGTCATTTATAAGAGCAAAATTTCCTGTTTGCGGCAAGCCGATCTCCTTGGGTAGCATCAGTTCAGATAACCAGACTGCCAATCAGGCGGCGGGGAACACACCACAGCCAGGACTGATGAATGACAGTCACCCATCTATCGGCGGCGGGCCCTGACCTGTCCGGCGCAGCGTCCATGCATGTGCCAGCGAGCACGTTCGTTCTGGAAGGACGGGCGCTTGCCAAGCACTACGGCTCGACGACCGCGCTTGAAAGAGCCAACATTCGCATCGAGCGCGGCAAGATCCACGCCCTTATGGGCGAGAACGGCGCCGGCAAGAGCACGCTGGTGAAGCTTCTGGTCGGGGCGACGACACCGTCGGCCGGGACCATCCTCCTGAACGGCGAGCCGCATCTCTTCGGCGATGTCGCCGAGGCCATCGCCGCGGGTGTCGTGCCGGTCTACCAGCACCTGACGCTCTTTCCGAACCTCTCCGTGCTGGAGAACCTCCTCTGCTTCGAGATCTCGGCAAGGGGCACCTTCTGGAACCCGTCACCTGCGTTGATCGCCAAGGCCCGCTCGGCGCTTGAGCGGATCGGTCTTCATGTCGATCCGGCTGCTTCGGTCTCCTCTCTGGGTCTGGCCGAACGCCAACTGCTGGAGATCGCGCGTGCGCTTTGCCGGGACTGCCGGGTGCTGGTGCTCGACGAGCCGACCGCCGCCCTCAACGGCCCCGATGCCGAGCGGCTTGAACAGGTGGTGAAGGGCCTTGCCCGCAGCGGCGTTGCCGTCATCTACATCAGCCACAAGACCGAAGAGATCCGGCGGATCGCGGATCATGTGACGGTGCTGCGCGACGGCGTCAGCGTGATCGAGGGCCAGCCGCTGGCCGAGACGAGCGTCGACGAGATGGTCGACGCCATGGTCGGCCATGTCTTCAGCGTCGCCGAAAAGGAACTGCCCAAGACCCGCGATATCCGCCTTGAAGTCTCGGGGCTCAAGCCCGAGGCACGGTCGGCCGCCAGCAGCTTTTCCATCCGGGCCGGCGAGATCGTCGGGCTGACCGGACTGGTCGGCGCGGGCGCGGAAAATATCAGCGCCGCCGTGGCCGGCGCCCGCGACATCCATGCCGGAGACATCCTGCTTGAGGGCCGCGCCGTCAAAGCCGGAGACCGTGTCGCGGCCGCGCAGTCCGGCATCGGCTACGTACCGCCTGACCGGCACGCGGAGGGGCTTTTTCCCGGCAGCAGCGCGCTCGGCAATGCGTCCGCATCGGTTCTCAGATCCCTCTCCCGCTTCGGTTTTCTGGATGCGCGCTCGGAACGTTCAAGGTTCGATATCCTCTTCGAGGCCCTGCGGCTGAAGCCGCACGCCCCGGACCTGCCCATCGAGAGCTTTTCCGGCGGAAACCAGCAGAAGGTCCTGCTCGCCCGTTCGCTGGGCCTGCCCGATCTTCGCCTGCTCGTCCTCAACGAACCGACGCGCGGTGTGGACGTCGGCGCCCGCGACCTCATCCACGATGCGATTGTCGAGGCTGCGGGTTCAGGCAAGGCCATCCTCCTCATGACGGCGGACCTTGAGGAACTGACGAGCCTTTCCCATCGCATTCTGGTCTGCCGCTCGGGCGGCGTTCAGGCCGAGTTGCCGGGGCGGAGCTCGCCGGAAACGGTGGCGCGGGCCATGGTGGAGGCTAGCCGATGATCGAGCGCTTCCTTACCCGCATGACCTCGCAGGATGCTTCCCAGGCATCGCTGGTGGCGGCGATCGTCCTCTTTGCCGGCTGCGCGCTCTTCGTGCCGCATTTCCTTGAGCTGTCGAACCTTTCCAACGTCCTCCGGGTGTCCTCGATCCTTGCGCTTGCCGCTTCCGGGCAGGCGCTGGTCATCATCATGGCCGGCATCGATTTCTCGGTCGGCTCCTCGGTCGCCTTCGGCAGCGTCATGACGGTGCTCGCGATGCAGATTGTGCCGGTGCCGCTGGCCTTCGCAGCGGGTGCCGCAACCATGATCGCCACCGGCGGGCTCAACGGGCTACTGATCGCCTATGCCGGACTGCCGCCGTTCCTTGCCACGCTCGGCATGCTGATGCTGCTTCACAGCACGGCCTCCATCGCGGTGGGCGGTCTGCCGGTCGAGGCCAGCGTTTCCGAGGACGTCTATTTTCTCGGACGCGGCATCGTCTACGGCATCCCCGTGCCGATCCTGATCGCGGCCGTCGCGCTCATCGCCCTTCATGTCCTCCTGGCGAAGACATCGCTCGGCCGGCGTCTGAGACTCATCGGCTCGAACCCGGAGGCCGCGCGCCTTGCCGGCCTCCCCGTTCGCCGCACCATGCTGACCGGCTATGCGATCGCGGGCTGCTTCGTGGCGCTTGCTGGCCTCATCCTGACGTCGCGCGTCGCGTCCGGCCAGCCGAACCTGATGCCGAACCTGCCCTTCGAGAGCATCGCGGCCTGCGCAATCGGCGGCATTTCGCTTGCCGGAGGGCGCGGATCGGCCGTCCAGGTGCTCTGGGGCGTGCTGATCATCGCCATGATCAACAACGCGATCGTTCTGCTCAACCTGCCGGCCGCAGCACAGCTTGCGACCCTTGGCATTGCGATGGCCGTTGCCGCGTCAGGACCGGCGCTCGCCTCCCTGAAACGGCTTTCCGCCGCCGCCCGCATCCGGACGGAGACTGCCAAGCCATGACGATGATCACGCTCGAACCAGGCCGCCTCATGGAACGCTCGCGCCTCTCGCTCGGACCGTTGAAGAAACCGCTGGCCGGCCTGGCAGCCCTTGCCGCCGTCTTCGGCCTCCTTGCCCTGCAACTGCCCAATTTCGCCAGCCTCGGCAACGCGATGAACATCCTCGGCCAGTCCGGCCCGCTGGCGCTCCTCGCGCTCGGCCAGATGTGCGTCATCGTCATCCGGGGCTACGACATTTCCGTCGGCGCGGTCATGGCGCTTGCCAGCGTGGTCGCGGCCCTTGCGACCTCGACCTTCGGCATTGCCGGCATCATCGCCGCGCCGCTGACGGGAGCGCTGTTCGGGCTCGTCAACGGCCTGCTGATCGGCCGCCTGCGGATCCAGCCCGTCGTCGCAACGCTCGCGACCCTCCTCATCGCGCGGGCCATCGCGCTTCTGATCAGCAACGGCGGCCAGGTGACCATGGTCGAGGGCGACGCGCAGATGCAGCTTCTCGACTTCAATTTCGGCGCCCTGATGCGCCTTCCCTACAGTTTCCTGATGACGCTCGCGGCCTTCGTGCTCGTTGGCGTCATGCTGCGAAAGACGCTGGTCGGCCGGCGCCTGTTCATGATCGGCGGCGACCCGGATGCGGCGCGTCTCATCGGCATCAAGGTCGAGACGATGACGGTGCTGGCCTATGTCATCTGCGGCACCTGCGCCGGCCTTGCCGCAGTCCTCATTCTGGCGCGCACCGGATCCGGCCTGCCGACGGACGGCTTCGGCGTCGAATTGCAGGCAATCGCGACAGCGGTCATTGGCGGCACGCCGCTCACCGGCGGTCTTGCAAGTCCCGCCGGCGTCCTGATCGCGGCCGTCATCATCCAGACGATCTATTCCGGCCTGAGCTTCAGCGCCATCTCGCCCTATGCCGGCGAACTGGTCCTCGGCCTCGTGATCCTGCTTGCCGGCGTCCTCGGCAAGCGGCGCAGTCAATAAAACCAACAAAATCAAGAAAAACTCAAAAGAACCGCCACCTCTCCCGGTGGACAACAACGGAGCAACTGACCATGAAATCCTGGATCAAATACGCAGTCGGGGTGTCGCTCGCCGCCATGATGGCGGCGCCTGCCGCCGCTGCCGACCTGACCATCGGCTTTGCCGTCCCCTCGATGGCCGATTCCTTCTGGACCTCCGCCACATACGGAGTCGAGAAGGAAGCAAAGGCGGAGGGTGTCACCCTCATCAAGCTCGACGCCGGCGCCAACACCAACGTCACGCAGCAGACCGCCCAGATCGGCGACCTGATCCAGCGCGGCGTCAACGCCATCATCATCGGCGCGACGAACGGTGACGCCATCAAGCCGATCACCGAGCGCGCGATCGCCGCCGGCATTCCGGTCATCGGCTTCTCCAGCCCGCCGTCGACGGACAAGCTCGCCTCCTATATCGGCGCCGACCACTACGACATGGGCAAGCTGCAGGCCGAATGCCTCGGCAAGGCCATGGGCGGCAAAGGCAAGGTCGCGATGATGTCCTTCATCGAGGGCCAGATCTGGGCCGACCTTCGCGCCAAGGGCTTCAAAGAGACGATGGCCAAGAACTATCCCGAGATCGAGATCGTCGCCGAAAACCGCCGCGCGGTCGGCCGAGCCGACGGCATCACCGCCGCCGAGGACCTGATCCAGCGGTTCCCCGACATCGGTGGCTTCTACACCACCGTCGACGAGCTTGGCGCCGGCGCCGTGACCGCCATCAAGGCGGCGGGCAAGGCCGACAGCATCAAGGTCTCGACCTCCAATCTCAGCGAAGTCGCGCAGCAGATGATCGAAAGCGGCGATCTTGCCTGCACCTCGATCCAGAAGATCGTCGAGCAGGGCGAGAACGCCCTCAAGGAGGCCGTGAAGGCCGCCGAGAAGAAGCCGACGGAACCGGCCGTCATCCTGTCGGCGCTGCTGGTCACCAAGGACAACCTGCACACGATCGACCTCGGTCCCGTGTCGGCCCCGGCCGACTATCGCCCCTGAGGTTTCTAAGCGCCCAAGGCGGGCACGTCCCGCTGCGAACACAAGGCTCCGCCGGCGCGCCCGGCGGAGCCACCCCGTCAAGAATGAGGACAGTCTGATGAAGATCGAGGGCAATCCTCGCTTCGGCTACAGCTCCATTGTCTCACGGCCCGATTTCACCTGGCCGGACGGCAAGCGGCTCGCCGTCTACGTCGCGCTTTGCGTCGAGCATTTCTCCTACGGCACGGGCATGGGCCTTGCCTACTCGCCGGGCCTTTCGCACCCGAATTCCTATAACTGGGGTTGGCGGGAATATGGCAATCGCGTCGGCGGCTGGCGGCTGATCGGCCTTTTCGAAGAGCAAAAGCTGCCGCTTACCGTGCTCCTCAACAGTTCCTGCTACGAGCATTGCCCGGAGCTCGTCTCGGCCTTCTCCAAGCGCGGGGACGAGATCGTCGCGCACGGCTATACGAACTCCGAGCATCCGAACGGAATGTCCGAGGAGGAGGAGCGCAAGACCATCGAGAAGGTCACGAAGGCGATCCGTGAGGCCGAAGGCAAGCCGCCGGCGGGCTGGATGAGCCCCGGTGCGCATCCGAGCCGCCACACCGAGGACCTTCTCGCCAAGGCCGGCTACAAGTACACGCTCGACTGGCCGATGGACGACCAGCCGGTCTGGATGAAGACCGACGGCGGGCCCCTGCTCTCGGTTCCCTACCCCCATGAAGTCAACGACGTGCCGATGGTCATCCTTCACGACGGGACGGGCCAGGCGTTCGCCGACATGGCCATCGACAACTTCGACGAGATGCTCGCCCAGTCGGAAAAGCAGCCGCTCGCCTACGGCATCACCATCCACACCTTCATCGTCGGCCAGCCGTTCCGGCTGCGCCAGTTCCGCCGGGTGCTGGAGCATATCCAGAAGCACAACGACAAGGTCTGGTTCACGACCGCGGGCAATATCGCGGACCACTATGCGGGCCAGTTCCCGCCCCCTGCTGGAGGAAGCAATCCATGACAGCCGCTCTCGCTGTCCGGCCACAAGAAGAAACGCGCGTTGCCATCGCCGGGCTCGGGGCCATCGGCGTCGGCCTGTGCAAGGCGCTGCATGACGGCATTGCCGGCTTCCGCCTGACCGCCGTTTCCGCCCGCGACCTCGACGCGGCACGCGAACGCCTCGCCTATCTCGGTCCGTCGGTCGCCTTCGTTCCGATTGCCGAGCTGGAGGGTCTTGCCGATATCGTCATCGAATGCGCTCCGGCGGCGCTCCTGCCCGAAATCGTCGGCCCCTTCGTCAAGGCGGGCAAGACGGCCTTCGTCCTGTCCTGTGCGGCGCTGCTCGGCAACAGCGAGCTGGTCGATCTTGCCGAAGCCCATGGCGGCCGCATCATCGTGCCGTCCGGCGCCATTCTCGGGCTCGATGCCGTCAACGCCGCCGCTCAGGGTAAAATCGAGTCCGTGCGCATGGTCACCCGCAAGCCCGTGACCGGCCTCAAGGGCGCGCCGTTCCTTGTCGAGCAAAATATCACCATCGACGAGATCACCGAGCCGCTGCGCATCTTCAAGGGAACCGCGCGGCAGGCCGCCGTCGGATTTCCGGCGAACCTCAACGTCGCCGTCGCGCTGTCGCTGGCGGGTATCGGGCCGGACAGGACGGAACTGGAAATCTGGGCCGATCCGTCGCTCAAGCGCAACGTTCACAACATCCAGGTGAAGGCCGACAGCGCCGAATTCGAGATGACCATCGAGAATATTCCGTCGGATAACCCCAAGACGGGACGCATCACGGCCTTGTCGGTCATCTCCGCGCTCAAGAAGATGAAGGCCCCCCTGCGGATCGGAGGCTGAGGTGGCATGAGCAGTGACAATGAGGCGATGGAGGCGGAGGAACGGTTCCAGCGCCTCTATCGCTCGCTTGCAAAGGGGCGCATCGCCGAGGGGCGCGGCGAGGCGCCTTTAAGCCTTGAGCGGCCGGACCGGGAGCAAGCCCTTCTCGATCCGACCGAGGCACAGGAGCGCTTCGGCTGCTTCATCGACATCTTCGACGAACCGGCGGACCGGAAGGGCGATGCCTTCCGGATCGCTATCAAGGACGTCTTCGCGTTCGACGGCCACAGGCCGTCGGCGGGCGTTCCCTCTCATCGATTTGATTTCGGACTGACGGACAGTCCGGTGATCCGGGTTCTGAGGCAGGCCGGCGCGCAGATTGCGGGCACGACCCATCTCTGCCCCTGGTGCTACCTGCCTCACGAAGAAAATCCCTATCTGCCGATGCCCACGCATCCGCTTGGGGAGGATCTGCTCATCGGCGGTTCCTCCAGCGGGTCGGCCGTCGCGGTTGCAGCCGGTATCGTCGATGCGGCGCTCGGAACCGACACGGGCGGGTCGGTCCGTATTCCGGCCGCACTTTGCGGTCTCTACGGCTTGAAGCCGAGCCGCGACCGGATTTCCACCGCCGGGGTGATGCCGCTCAGCCAGACCAACGACACGGTCGGCATTCTCGCGCGCAGCCCCGATCTCGTGGCGCAGGTCTTCGACGTCCTTCGCGGCGACCGGGTCGAGGACATGGGCTTCGATCCGGCGGCTTCATTTGCCGTACCGGACGGCGCCTTCGACAGCGTTGCACCGGAAGTGGTTCAAGCCGGCACGGCGCTGTCGAACCGGCTTACCGATCTCGGACTGAGCCGGACCGCGACAGATGCCCTGCCCCTCGACGAGCTCAACGGCTGCGCGAGCGTCGTGACCGGCTTCGAGGCCGCCAGACTTCACAGGGAGTCTCTGGCGCGGTTTCCGGAGGACTACAAAGGGGCGTCCGGAGAACGACTTGCCGTCGCCCTGGAATTCACCGCCGCCGACTACGCGCAGGCCCTGGCGCAGCGGGCGGACCTCTTCGAGGCGGTCATGGAGCGTTGCTTTGCGGGCGCCGATTATCTCGTCATGCCAGTCTCAAGGCATTACGCCCTGACTCGGACGGCGTTCTATGCCGGCTGGACGGGAGGCGGACTTGATCTGCTGTCGCTCAATCGCTGGGTCAACCTGCTCGGCCTGCCGTCGATCAGCATTCCCGTCGACGTCGCGGTGCTTCCGGTCGGTATCCAGATCGTCGGGCGTCCGCATTCGGACGAGACGCTCATCGAACTCGCGCGCAAGCTCGCTGACTGAATCTTCAAAAGGTGCCACGCCGCGCCAGCCTTTGCAGGCGCGGCGCATAAGATCAATAGCCGCGCCGAACGTCGATGACCGGGGGCAATTGCCCGGTCGCGCGGTAGGATTCGATATTTCCCGCGACGATGGACGCCGCCGTCTCCGGCATGGTCGGCGCGGAGATATGCGGCAGAACCGTTACCTTGGGATGACGCCAGAACGGCGCCTCGGCAGGAAGCGGCTCGGTCGCGAAGACATCCAGCACCGCATGGTCCAGCCGACCCTCGTCGAGCAAGGCGATCAAGTCGTCGTCGACAATGATGGGACCACGGCCAAAGTTGATGAGGCTTGCGCCCGGTTTGGCCTTTTCGAGTGTGGCCCGGTTCAACAGCCCGCGCGTTTGGGCCGTCAAGGGCAAAAGGCAGACGATGATATCGCTGGTGCCGAGGAGCGTTGCGAGACCCGTGTCACCCGAGACTGTCTCGACGCCCTCGATTTCCTTCGGCGAACGGCTCCACCCCGCAACTTGAAACCCGGCGTCGAGCAGTCGTGCCGCCGAGGCACGGCCAAGTTCGCCAAGGCCAAGGAGGCCGACCCTCACCGTCGAGGGATGGCGATAGTCCTGCTGCTGCCAGACCGCCTCGCGTTGCTGCGCCAAATAGCGCGGCATGTCGCGGTGCAGATAGTAGGTCCAGGCAAGAACCGCCTCGGCCATGACGCGCGAAAGCTCGGGATCGACCAGCCGCACGATGGGCGGCGCCGTCTCGCCAAGTTCGGCGACAAGGCGCTCCACGCCGGCCCACAGGCTGTGGATCCAGACAAGCCCCGGAAGCTGCCTGACATGGTCCGGATCGGGATTGGCGACGATGGCGATCTCGGCCTCGGCGCGCTGGCTGTCGCTCATCGCATCGAATGGAAGGATGGTCTCGGCCGGCAGCCGCTCGCGCAGCAGCGCCAGCCAGTCCTCTTCTCCCTTGCGGTCGATACGGGTGACGAGTGCGATGGGGCGCGTCATCTCACGACCTCCCATCAATGCGCGAAGACGCCGTCAAAATCCTTGAACCCCTTGATCTCGATGGGATTGCCGCTCGGATCGAAGAAGAACATCGTGCGCTGCTCGCCCGGTTCGCCCTCAAAGCGGATCACGGGCGGAATGTCGAATGCGATACCGGCCGCCGTCAACCGATCGGCCATGGCGAACCAGTCGTCAAGCGGCAGCACAAGACCCAGATGCGGCATCATCACCATGTGGTCGCCGACCTTGCCGGTGCGCGTCACTTCGAAGGGCTTGCCGAGATGCAGGGAGATCTGGTGGCCGAAGAAATCGAAGTCGACCCAGGTGTCGGTGCTACGCCCTTCCGGACAGCCGAGAACGGTGCCGTAGAAATGGCGCGCCTCGTCGAGATCGGTGACGTGGTAGGCGAGATGGAAAAGCGAGCGCATGCGGGTGTCTCCGTTCACATTGACACCGGCATAGCAATGATGGACACAAACATAAACTTCGTTTTCTGACCTCTCAGAGGAAGTATTTGCTTTGGATACGCGGTTTCTGGAGAGCCTGCTGGCTGTGGTGGAGACGGGCTCGATCGCGGGGGCAGCGAGACGCCAGAACCTGACCGCGACGGCCGTCAGCCAGCGCATGCGCGCCCTTGAGCAGGAGCTCGGATGCGAGCTGCTTTCACGGGGCGCCCACAGCGCCGCGCCGACGGAAGCCTGTCTTGCGCTTTTGCCGCGCGCGCAGGCATTGCTGCGGGAAGCGAGCCTGCTCCATGCGGACGTCAGGCGGGAGTCGCTTTCGGGCGAAATGCGGATCGGCGCCATTTCGACCGTTCTGACCAGTCTCGTGCCTCACCTGCTGCATGAAAGCGCCGACAAGGCCCCTGACCTCAAGCTCAAGCTCCTGCCGGGATCGTCGTCGCATCTTTACGAGCAACTGGTCTCCGGCCAGATCGACGCCGCGATCCTGGTCACCCCGCCATTCACCCTGCCGAAGACGCTCACCTCCGTGCCGCTACGCTCGGAACCGCTGGTTTTCATCTCGGATGGGGCCCCAACCCGGCGAACGGTCAGCGCGCGCGTCGCCGAAGAGCCCTTCATCCGCTACGATTCCTCATCCTGGGGCGGGCAGTTGGCGCAGGCCTATCTGCGCCACCTCAGGCTGGAGCCCGATGTTCGTTTCGATCTCGACGCTCTCGAGACCATCAGCCTTCTCGTTTCCAAGGGCCTCGGCAACGCGCTGGTCCCGTTCTGGCCCGGCCTGGAACAGACAGGCGTGGCACTCACCGAATTGCCCGACGCGCAAGCCTTCGCGCGCGGCATCGTTCTTCTTCACGCCAGCCTGCCGGCACGCCCCAGGGCCATGGGTCTTCTGAGGGACATCGCGGTTTCCGCCGCCAGCGAGATCGGCCCTTCGGCCTTTGCCGCCGGCGGCTGATTGCCCCGATGTGGATCGCTGGATGGAGGCGAGCCGCCTGCCCTTCGCGGGCCGGCTGTCGCCGACCCGCCTCGTCCGCTTTCGCCTCATGCCTCCGTTCAGCCCGTGTGGTGGACCTCCTGCAGACCGTAGACCGGCGTCGGGATGCCTTCCATGCGCGCCTTGAGCTGCAGGGCGAGATATTGCGAATAGTGACGCGACTGGTGGAGGTTGCCGCCATGGAACCACAGAGCTTCCTGCTGCGTCGGCTTCCACATGTTGCGCTGCTCGCCTTCCCACGGACCGGGGTCCTTGGGCGTATCGGAGCCGAGGCCCCAGACCTTGCCGACCTTGTCGGCGGTCTCGCGGTCGATGAGGTCGGCGACCCAGCCGTTCATCGAGCCGTAGCCGGTGGCGTAGACGATGACGTCGGCCGGGATTTCCTTGCCGTTGTCGAGCTTCACGGAGTTCTCGGTGATCTCCTCCACCTGGCCGGTCACAAGCTTGATCTTGCCGTCGATGATGAGCTGAGAGGCGCCGATGTCGATGTAGTATCCCGAGCCGCGACGCAGATATTTCATGAAGAGGCCGGAGTCGTCGGGACCGAAATCGAGCTGGAAGCCGGCCTTCTCCAAGGCGGCATAGAACTCAGCGTCGATCTCGCGGATCTTGTCGTAAACCGGCTTCTGGAAGGTGTGCATGATCCGGTAGGGTAGCGACGCGAAGATGAGGTCCGCCTTGCCGGTCGTCATGCCGGCTTTCACCGCGCGCTCGGAATAAAGATCGCCGAGGCCGATCTCCATCAGCGGCTCGGAGCGCACGATATGGGTGGTCGAGCGCTGCACCATGGTGACGTCGACGCCGTTCTCGTAGAGCGCGGCACAGATGTCATGCGCTGAGTTGTTCGACCCGATCACCACCACCTTCTTGCCCTTGTATCCGTCCGGTCCCGGATGCTGGGAGGAATGGTGCTGCTCGCCCTTGAACTTATCCATGCCCTTGAAATGCGGGATGTTGGCCTTGCCGGACATGCCGGTCGCGAATACGAGTTGCTTCGGCTTCAGGACGATCTCCTTGCCGTCGCGCTCGACAACCACGGTCCATTCCTTGGTCTTTTCGTCGTAGCTCGCCTTCTTGGCCGTGGTGCTCGACCAGTAATTCAGCTCCATGACCTTGGTGTAGAACTCGAGCCAGTCGCCGATCTTGTCCTTCGGCGCGAAGACGGGCCAGTTCTTGGGAAAGTCGATATAGGGCAGATGGTCGTACCAGACCGGGTCGTGCAGGCAGAGCGACTTGTAGCGCTTGCGCCAGCTATCGCCAGGCCGTTCGTTACGCTCGATGATGATGGTCGGCACCTGAAGCTGGCGCAGACGGGCGCCGAGCGCGATGCCGCCCTGTCCGCCACCGAGGATCACCACATAGGGCTGCTTGGTGAAGCCGAGGGTTTCGGCTTCCTCCTCGCGTTCTTCCTTCCAGGTCTTGGCGCCGATCTGCACGCCGTGCTTTGCACCGAGCGGACGGGTGAAGCCGGCCTTTTCCTCAAAGCCCTTGAGTTCCACCATGGTGGTCAGGAGCGTCCAGATCAGGCCGTCCTTGACCCGGATCAGGCCATAGCCGCGCGCAACCTCGGTCTCAAACGAGATCCAGGCTTCCATCAGCCCGTCGGACTCGGTTGCGGACTCTCCCTCGGCGACGTGCCAGTTGCGCGGCTTGGCGGTGGCAAGGCAATGGGTGAGCATGTCGCGCACCTCGTCCTTGCCCTCGACCGTCTTGATGTTCCAAGTGAATGTGACGAGGTCGCGCCAGTAGCATTCCGCGGCGAACATCTCCACGGCGGCGTCGATCTTGCCTGCGGTGAGCGCTTCCTCGAAGCGTCCCAGGAACGTCTCCATGCGCGCGGTCGGTGTCTTGTCGAGCATCCGTTTCCTCCAACTTCTTTTTGGCTACGCGGCTTGCCGCCGCGTTAGAGCCACGAAGGCGCAACGGACGTGCCATGAGCGCAAATCCGTCAGGAAACTCGAGCGATCAATGCGTTAGAGACGAACCCGGACTTGCGAGTGCGTGGCGTTTCGTGGCGCGGTGCCACAGCTGTGGCGCCACGGTCTGCCCTACCCGGCCGACAGGCGCCGCAGGCGCCGATGGACGGTGGAACGGTCGACGCCGAGCCGGCGGGCAAGTTCCGAAACGTTGCCGCCGCAGGCCGCCAACTGGTCGAAAATTTCCAGCCCCGGCCTGTTCCTCATCGGCGGCGTCTCGGCCTTCGGCCGGCTCAGTTGCTCAGGAAGGTCATCTGGACCGATCTCGCCGTCATCGCTGAAGGCCGCTGCGACCCTCAGCGCATTGGCAAGCTCGCGCAAATTGCCCGGCCAGGGGTGGGCCTTCAAACTGCGGCGGGCGGCGGCAGAAAGGCGCAAGGGGGCGCCGTGTTCCTGCGCGACCCGCCGCAACATGTGATCAATCAGCCCGTCGAGGTCGCGGCGTTCGCGTAGCGGCGGAAGGCTGAGCGTCGCCGCGTTGAGCCGGAAATAGAGATCCTGCCGGAAGCGGCCGCTTTCCACCAGCGCCTCCAGCCGATGATGAGATGCGGAGATCAGCCGGAATCTGACCGGTCGCGGACGGTGCGCGCCAACGGGCGTCACTTCGCCCTCGGCGAGGACGCGCAGGAGCCGGGCCTGAAGGCCGAGCGGCATGTCGCCGATCTCATCGAGGAACAGGGTGCCGCCATCGGCCGCCTCGATGAGACCCTGCTTGCCGCGCGGCGCTGCCCCGGTGAAAGCGCCGGGCGCATAACCGAAGAGTTCCGATTCAATCAGGCTCTCCGGGATCGCGGCGCAATTGACCGCCACGAACCGGCCTGCGTCGGGGTGGCTGTCGTGTATGGCGCGCGCGAGGTATTCCTTGCCGGCGCCCGTTTCGCCCTGAATGCAGATAGGGATATCGCGGCCGACGAGCTTGCTGGCGCGAAGCTGCACCGCCTCCATCGCCGGATCGCCGAAGCTGAGTTCGCGCAGGACACGGGGCACGCGCGGCGCCGGCACCGGCGTGCCGCGCAGCCGCTCGACGGGCGCGATGGCGCTGGCAAAGAGCGCCGCACTGGAGCGGGTCCGGAGCACCCTTTCGCCGTCGGGCTGGCCGCGCATCAGTTTGGGCAGGTCGTCGACGTCGATGTCGAGGAAGCGCGAGATCCGTTCGCCGACCAGCGAACGCATGACGCCGTCGCCAAGGTCGAGCGTGCGGGCAAGGGCGCGAAAGCCGCCATGGGTCATGCCTGAAATCCGGCCGGAGGCATCGATGGAAATCGCCGCCTCCGGATCGACATCCAGAAAGTCCGGCGATCGCGACAGGCGGAGAATCCAGTCGTTGCGCGTGCGCGCCATCAGGTTGGAAAGCTCGATGCGCCGCGCGGTGGTCGCGACCAGATGCATGGCAAGCTGCTGGCTTGCCTTGGCGGTCGGCGAGCGCAGCTGCGAGATGTCGAGCACGGCGGTCAGGTCGCCGAGCGTATCGTAGATCGGCGCGGCCGTGCAGGTCAGGCCGATATGGCTCGTGTCGAAATGATCGTCCTGATGGATGATCACGGGCTCGCCGGAGACGATGCACGCTCCGACCGCGCAGGTGCCGGCGCGGTGCTCGGACCATTCCGAGCCGAGATAGAGCCCGGCGCGGCGCAACTGGTTGTCGAAGGTCGGATCGCCCATGAAATCGACGGTGACGCCGCGCGCATCCGACAGCAGCAACACATAGGCCTGGTCCTGGACATGCCGGAAAAGACCCTCGACGGCGGATCGGCCAATGCGGATCAGTTCCTCCGCCTCGTCGCGATGTTCCTTGAGCTCGGTTTCGGGCAGGATATAGGCTTCCTGCGCTTGGGTCGGATCGAGGCGATAGTCGTTGAGGCACCTCAGCCACGACTGCAGCACCGGCGTATCGCGCCCGCTTGGATCTCCCCGTCCGACGCGCTCCAGTTCCTGAACGTGCGATTTCGCCGAGACCATGGTGCTTGCCCTCACGCGCGGCCGAGACCGTTTATTTAATCGTTCTAGTTGGGCGTCAGCGTTTCAGATAATCGCGGCTGCTTCAAGGGTGCGATCCGTCGCGTCCGGCAAGGGCATTGCAGCACGCATGGCGGTCAGAGCCGGTCAATTGCCGTCTTCCCTGCGAATAGAGCCAGCCTGCGAACAGACCCGGATTGCACGTGGCGACATTACCAGGCGTCAACCACAGACGGATCGCCGGCTAGTGTCTCCTGCCGGCAGTTCCCGACATCGATCACTGAACATCTTGGCCCTCGGCGCGTTGGTCCTTCTCCACAATCACGATCCGATCCGGGGCATACACCTTGCTGAAAGCAATGAACGAAGACGCGCACTACGAAACGACGGCTGCCGGCTCGCTGCTGCAGCCGGGCCGGAATATCTGGACCAAGGCCAGGGCCGACAGGGCCGGCGTCCTCGTGGACGCGGCCAATTACTACGGCGCCCTTCGCCAGGCCATGCTCAATGCAAAGCGGACGATTCACATCGCCGGCTGGGACATCGACAGCCGAATGCGGCTCGTCGGCCCCTCCAACGAGGCGGACGACGGTCTGCCGGAGACGTTCGCCGACTTCCTGACGGCTCTTGTGCGGCGCAACAGGCGCCTGCGCATCCGCATCCTGCTGTGGGACTATTCGATGGTCTTCTCGCTGGAACGCGAACTCGTGCCGGTCTATTCGCTGCTCTGGAATACGCCGCCACAGATCGAGTTCTGCCTGGATGACGCATGCCCGGTTGGCGGCTCTCACCATCAGAAGATCGTCGTCGTCGACGACAGCGTCGCTTTTTGCGGCGGCATCGACATCACGCGCCGGCGCTGGGATGTGCCGAACCATGCGGCGGACGACTCGCGCCGGGTCGACCCCAATGGCGAACGCTATGCACCTTTCCACGACGTCCAGATGGTTGTTGACGGCGAGATCGCCTCCTCTCTCGGCGACATCTTCCGGCGGCGCTGGGAGCGGGCGACCTGCGAACCGCTTCGAAAGCCGAAAAAGACGGGTCTTCTGGCCTCGTGGAAGTGCCAAGATCCATGGCCCAGCGCGGCAGGGATCGATCTTGAAGATGTCGAGATCGGGCTGGCACGCACCGAACCGCGCTACGGCCAGAACAGCGCGGTCCGCGAGGTCGAGGCGCTCTATTGCGACATGATCGATGTCGCCGAGACCTTCATCTACATCGAAAACCAGTTCCTGACCTCGGAGCTTGTTGCGCATCGCATGGTCGAGCGATTGAAGGCGCGGCCGGACATGCATGTCGTCGCGGTGACACCGAAGTCCTATCCCGGCTGGATCACGCAAGAAGCCATGGAAGGCGGCCGCTCGCGCTTCATGCGGATCGTCGCCGATCATGGCGTCGGCGACAGGGTGCATGTCGTCTATCCTGACGTGACCGACGATGGCGAAACGAAGCCCGTCTTCGTCCACGCCAAGGTCATGATCGTCGACGACCGGATCTTGCGGATCGGGTCGTCCAATCTCTGCAATCGGTCGATGGGCCTCGACACGGAATGCGACCTCGTGGTCGTTGCCGGGAATGAGGCGCAAGAGGCCGCGATCCGCCAGACGCGCTACCGGCTTCTGGGCGAACATCTAGGGCTCGAACCCAAGGAGTTGGAGGCGCACGCCGAGGAGGCCGGCACCTTCAAGGCGCTGATGGAAGCCCGCACGCAGTCCAGACGCACGCTGAAAACCGTCGAGCCGCCCGAAGGCAGCTTCATTCTTCCGATCGAGGCGATCGCGGACCCGTCCGAACCGCCAGACCGGCCGCTTTCGGCAAATGGCGAAAAAAGCTCCTTGCCGAAAATGCGGCATTTCCTGTGGGGAACCGTCGCCGTCTGCGGCGTGCTTCTCCTGATGTTCGTCTGGAACCAGTTGCCGCAGGCCCAGCCCGACCAGTTCACCAAAATTCTGGCGTCGATCGAAGACCAACCCTTCGCCCCGGCCATCGTGCTGCTTGCCTTCCTGGCCGGGGGGCTCGTCGCCTTTCCGCTCACGGTGATGATGCTTGCGACCATCGCCGTCTTTGGCGTCTGGCCCGGCGTGTTCCTGGCCGCCAGCGGGGCTCTGGCGAGCGCCATTCTCACCTATTTCGTCGGCCGGGGCCTGGGCACCAAGCTGTTGCGCCGCTATGTCGGTCCGCGGATCAACCGCGTTCGAAGGGCCCTCGCCCGATCCGGAATTCTCGCTGTGGCGACGATCCGGCTGATCCCGATCGCCCCCTTCACCGTGATCAATCTCGTCAGCGGCGCGGTCGGCATCCGTTTCGTCGACTACGTGCTAGGATCGATTCTTGGCCTCATGCCGGGAATCCTTGTCATGACCGTGCTCGGAAACCAGATCGTCGAGATATTCCGCGACCCATCGCTGGCCAACCTTTCAGCCGTTGGCGCGATCTTCGCCCTGTGGCTGTTCTTCTCATTGGGTCTGCAGGCGCTCGTCCGGCGCTATCGCGGATCGTCGCAATGACGGACATCGGTCCGTTGCCACGACCTGTTCCGCCAGCCTCGATCAGGCTGATGACCTGGAATATCCACGGCGGGATCGGACCTGACGGTGTCTTCGATCTCGACCGGATCGCGGCTCTCATCGAAAAGCACGCCCCCGATCTCGTCGCCCTGCAGGAAGTCGACACGCGCGGGCGCGGGCCGCAGGCACTGGCCCGTCTGCACGGCATCCACGGCCCGTCCAGCGGCCACCGCGCCGAAGCCCACACGATCACGGCGGAGGACGGCGACTATGGCAATGTCCTTCTCAGCCGCTGGCCGCTGGTGCGGTCCGCACGGCATGATCTCTCCCACGCGAACCGGGAACCACGGATGGCGATCGAAACGGTCGTCGATGGCCCGCACGGCCCCCTGCGCCTGATCGCGGTCCATCTCGGTCTTGCCATCACCGAGCGCGCCCGCCAGGCACGGCAGCTCCAGAGCATTGCCGAGACTGCCGAGACGGCCCCGACGGTGATGCTCGGCGATTTCAACGACTGGTTTTTTTGCGGCAAGGTGCGCCGGACGATGGCGAAAATCCTGCCTCTGCGCACGAGGCTCGCAACATTTCCGGCCGCACTGCCGCAGTTGCGCCTCGACCGGATCTATTGCGCCCGGCCGCTTCGCCTTTGCGCCGTCTGGACGGATCGCGAAGCGCGTCATTGCTCCGACCATCTGCCGGTCATCGCCGACATCAGCCTGCGCTGACGAACAAAGGCGTGGCCGGCAAACCCGGCGCAGTTTTGCGCCCCGCGCGGAATGCCTGCCTCTGGCCGTCAGCCGATAGTACGTATCCTGAATAATTGTCTGGCAGGCGAACCAGCTTCGCCCCTGCCCCATGTCCGGACGGCAATGGTGCCGCCTCCCCGGAGTTCCGGCCCCGCGAGAGCCGGAAGCACCAACTGCCCCCGCCAAGAAATTCGGCACTATTCCCAATAATTGCTCAAATTATTGACAGGCAATTCAAATAACGCCCCAAGGTTGCGCAACCTGCTCCGGGCGCATACGGATTTTCCCTCAGTTGCCGGGCTAAATCCGATCCGAACCAATCTGGCACGACCATTGCTCAGTATACTTACGAATATCAACGCTCGTCATGCCGGAGACGGGGCTTCTGGAAATCGGCATGCGCGCGCCTCGACGACCCGTCGTCGGTTCACCCGTGTCTTGCCGATTGATTTCCTTGCTGAAGGACAGGAGCTGCCCATGACGTCTTTCTCTGTTTCAACGCCTACCCTCGCCTCGCTGGCGTTGGGTGGTCTCCTTTGCGCGACGGCACTTTCGCCGGCCTTCGCATGGTCCCTCAAGGAGGCTGCCGAGCCCTACAAGGGCACGGAAATCCACATCCTCGACGAGGTGACGCCGCTGCAGGAGTCCTTTGCCAAGCTCGTTCCCGAGTTCGAGGCGGAAAGCGGCATCAAGGTCAACTACCAGCTTCTCAACCACTTCGAGGTGATCAACCGCGGCCAGGCGGACCTGCTCTCCGGGCGCGGCGAATATGATGCCGTCATGAACCACGGCCTGCAGTACGGCCTTCTTCTCGACGCCGGCGTCCTGATGCCGATCGACGACTTCATGAAGGATCCGAAGCTCGCCGACCCGGACCTCGATCTCGCCGACCTGATCGAGCCGGCCTATTCCTCGCTCGCCAACTACGGCGGCAAGACCTACAGCTTCCTCCAGTGGAACTACAACATGGTCTACTGGGGCCGGAAGGACCTCTTCGAGAACAAGGACGAGCAGGCCGCCTTCGAAGCCAAATATGGCTATCCGCTGAAGCCGGCCGAGACCTTCCAGCAGGTCCACGACATCGCCGAGTTCTTCACCCGCAAGTCGGGCGAGACGCTCGCCGGCAAGCCGCTCACCAGCGACTTCTACGGCATCGTCATGGAAGGCCTCAACGGCGGCACGACCTATGTCTCCGTCTGGGAAGTCTTCATCCGCAACATGGGCGGCAAGCTCTTCGATGAAGCGGGCCATCCGACCTTCGACACGCCGGAAGTCGTCAAGGGCCTGACGACCTGGTCCGATCTTTGGAAATACGCCCCGCCCGGCCAGGCCGAATACTCGCTGATCGACGTTCCGACGGTCATGGGCAACGGCATCGCGGCGCAGTCCATCGCCTACAGCGACTTCGTGCTCGGCATCGACCAGCCGGGTTCGTCCAGTCTCGCCGGCTCCTTCCTCTACGGTCCGACGCCGCGCTCGGCCGACGAGGGCGACGCTTACTTCAGCGCCGGCGAGCCGTCGGGCCTCACCATCTCGGCCCACAGCAAGAACCCGGAAGCGACCTACCTCTTCCTGCAGTGGGCGATCGAGAAGTCGACCCAGGAGAAGTTCCTTTCAAGCGGCGTCGGCGTGCCGATGCGCAACAGTTCCTGGCCGCTGCTGATCAAGGACGACAACCGCCTCGCCAACCTCTACGAGGCGATGCAGGGCAGCATGAAGGGCATTACCGCCACGCTGAAGATGCCGCGCTTCTTTGAAGTCTCCGACGTCATGAATCGCATCTTCCAGCAGGTCGGTCTCGGCAAGGTCACGCCCGAGGATGCGGCCAAGCAGCTGCAGCAGGAAGTCTCCGCCATCTGCGATCCCTGCGTCCTGCAGTAATCGCCTTCACGCCGCAATCGGTCGGCGCTCGCAAGGGCGCCGGCCTTCCCTGCCTTCAAGAACAGACGATCGCGATGGAACAGGCCAAGAGCACGACAGTACCCCAGACGGCGGATGGGCCGGCGGACGCAGCGCCCAAACGGCTGGCACATCACAAGGATTCGCCCTGGTATCCCTATCTGCTGATCGCGCCGACATTCCTGACGCTGCTGGTCGTCTCGCTCGTTCCCTTCCTCTACATGGCCTATATCAGCCTGCATGAGGCCCGGTACGGCAAGATCCGCGACTTCGTCTGGTTCGGGAATTTCGAAACGCTGCTGACCGACGGGCGCTTCTGGAACTCGATGGGCGTGGCCTTCACGGTCGTCGGCATCGCGGTGCCGATCGAGTTCATGCTCGGGCTCATCGGCGCGCTGGTGCTCAGCCAGAAGATCCGGATGCGCAACATCCTGATCCCGTTCCTCTTCATCCCCTCGATGATGGCTCCGATCATCGTCGGCCTCGTGTGGAAGACGATGCTCGCCGGCTCTTGGGGTTTCGTCTCCTACAATATTCTCGAGCACTTCGGCCTGCTCACCGATACGTCGGTCTTCGCCTCGCCGGATCTCGCGCTCTACGGCATCATCTTCGTCGACATCTGGGAGTGGACCCCGTTCATGGTCCTCACCTTCTTTGCCGGCATGCAGGCCCTGCCGGTGAACCCCTACCGCGCCGCCGCCGTCGACGGGGCGAACCCGGTGCAGATGTTCTTCAAGCTGACGCTGCCGATGCTCTCGCCGCTGCTCGTCGTAATCGGGATGCTGCGGGTGATCGACGCCTTCAAGATCTACGACACGATCTTCATCCTGACGAGCGGCGGACCGGGCATCACCACCGAGAGCCCCAGCATCCTCGGCTACAAATACACCTTCGATTTCTGGAACATCGGGCAGGCATCGGCGCTCGCCGTGGTGATCTGGGCGATCTTCTTCGTCTTCTGCAACATCTTCTACCAGGTCGCCAAGAAGCGCCTGAACGTCTTCTGAGCGGACGGGAGAACACGACGCCATGAGCGACATCGCAACCGCCACACCGCCGAAGGCAACCCAGCGCACCGACACCCGAGGGCTTGCCTTCACCGCCCTCGTCATCTGCTACGCGCTATTGATCCTCTTTCCCGTCTTCTGGATGTGGAGCCTTGCCTTCAAGCCGGAGAACGTCATGTTCGCCCGGCCCACGGTCTGGTTCTTCGAACCGACGCTCGATCACTTCCGCTACATGATCGAGAATGGCTACCACCACTATCTGATCAACTCGATCATCGTCGCCGGGCTTTCGACCGTCCTCGTCGTCATCCTCGGAACGCCCGCCGCCTATGCCTTCGCACGCTATCGGATGCGCGGGCGCGACGACCTCTTTCTCTTCGTGCTCGCCACCCGCATGGCGCCGCCGGTCTGCCTCGTCATCCCCTACTACCTCGTCTATTCGAAGATCGGGCTGCTCGACACCTACGCCGGCCTCATCATCGCGTATCTCACCTTCAACCTCTCCTTCTATGTCTGGGTGCTCTCCAGCTTCTGCCGAGACCTGCCGCTGGAACTGGAAGAGGCGGCGCGGGCCGACGGCTATTCCCGGCTCGGCGCCTTCGTGAAGGTGCTGCTGCCGCTGCTGAGGCCCGGCATCACGGCGACGGCCGTGCTCTGCTTCATCTTCGCCTGGAACGAGTTCATGTACGCCTTCCTGCTCGGCGGGCAGAACGTGAAGACGCTTCCCGTCGGCATTCCGAGCCTCATCACCACTCAGGGCGTGCGCTGGGGCGAGATGGCCATCATCGGCATGGTCGGCACGATCCCCGTCATGATCGTCGTCTTCGTCCTGCAGAAGCACATCGTTCGCGGCCTCACCATGGGCGCCGTGAAGGGATGACGATGCGCAATCGGGAGGCCGGACAGTGACGCATTTCGTATTGGTGCATGGCTCCTTCCACGGTGGCTGGTGCTGGACGTTCCTGACGCCGCACCTGATCGAGGCCGGTCATCGCGTCTCGACCCCCAACCTGCCGATGAGCGGCGGCGACCCCGCCCCGCTTGCGGAGGCGGATCTGGCGCACTATGCAGACCGCATCGCCGAGACCGTTATGGAGGTCGGGGAGAAGGTCGTGCTCGTCGGACACAGCATGGGCGGCATCGTCGCCTCGCAGGTGGCCGAACGTATCCCGGAAAAGCTCCGTGCAGTGGTCTACATCTGCGGGCTGATGCTGCGCTCCGGTGAATCCCTCGGCAGCTTCCTGGGCGAGGTCGCGCATCTTCAGGTCGAGGATCTGGTTCTGAAGAACATGCGCGTCGCGCCGGATGGTTTGACCGCGACCTTCCCGCCGGAGAAGGCGGCCGAGGTGCTCTACAACACCTGCACGCCGGAGGACGCGCGCTGGGCGGCCGAACGGCTGACGCCCCAGGCGACAAAGGTCTACGGCGAACCGCTCGCCCTGACGCCCGAGCGCTTCGGCAGCGTCAGGCGGTTCTACATCAAGGGCCTCAGGGACCAGGCGGTCGCGCCGGTCTACCAGGACACCATGATCGCCAATTCGCCCTGCGAGGAGGTGTTCGAGATCGACAGCGACCACTCGCCGTTCCTCTCCTGCCCTGCCCGCCTCGCCGGCATCCTGAAGGATGTCGCCGGCCGCACCGAGGCGTCGCCGAGCCGATGATCCAACTCTCAAGTCCCTCCCAGACGGACACCAGTACCCCCGCCATTGGAGCCAATGCATGAACCCCGCCTCCTACGACATCATCGACGGCATCCCGCACTACAAGTTGTTCATCGACGGGCAGTGGGTGTCGTCCTCGCGCAATGAACTGGCCGACGACTACAACCCGGCGACGGGGAAAATCTTCGCTCGCTCGCAGCAGGCCGGCGCGACCGAGGTCAAGGCGGCAATCGACGCGGCCGAGCGGGCCTTCGCGTCCTGGAGCCGGACGATGGTGGCCGAGCGCGAGGAAATGCTGCTCAAGGTCGGCGAGGTCATCAAGGCGCGCACGCCGGAGATCCGCGACCTGCTGATCGAGGAATGCGGCTCGGTCTTCGGCAAGGCGCTGTGGGAAATCGAGTATGTCGTCGACGCCATTCGCGCGGCGGCGGGTGATGCCCGCCACGTCATGGGCGAGACCATGCCGATGACAATGCCCGGGCAGATCTCCATCTCCGTGCGCAAGCCGCTCGGCATCGTCGCCGGCATCGCGCCCTTCAACTCGCCCTTCCTGCTCTGCATGAAGAAGATCGTCTACGCGCTGGCCGTCGGCAACACGTTCATCCTGAAGCCCTCCGAGGAGACACCGCTTTCCGGCGCGCTCATCGCCGATCTGTTCCAGGAAGCCGGGCTGCCGGCCGGCGTTCTCAACGTCGTTCCGGGCGTTCCGGCCGAGGTCGGCGACCTCTTGATGGCCGACCCGCGCATCCGCATGATCACCTTCACCGGTTCGACCCGCACCGGACGGCATCTTGCCGTCGAGGCCGCCAAGCACCTGAAGCGCTTCACGCTGGAAATGGGCGGCAAGAGCCCGCTCATCGTCCTCGATGACGCCGACGTCGACTATGCCGTCGACGCGGCCGCCTTCGGCGTCTTCCTTCACCAGGGGCAGGTCTGCATGGCCAACTCCAAGGTGATGGTCGAGACCTCGCTCTTCGACACCTTCAAGGAGAAATTTGTCGCCAAGGCCAAGGGCCTGACGGTCGGCGACCCGCGCGATCCTGAAACGGTCATTGGCCCGCTGATCCGGGCACGCCAGTGCGAGTTCATCGACGGCCAGATCAAGGACGCCGTCGAGAAAGGCGCTAAGGTCCTGACGGGCGGCACCTACGAAGGCCAGTTCTTCCAGCCGACGATCCTCGACGGCGTGACGCCCGAAATGCGCATCTACCACGAGGAAAGCTTCGGCCCGGTCGTCTCGCTGATCCGCGTCAACGACGCCGAGGAGGCCCTGAAGGTCGCCAACGATACGTCCTACGGCCTTTCGGCTGCGCTCATCACCAACGACATGCAGAAGGCACTCGATCTTTCGATGCGGCTGGAATCCGGCATGGTCCACGTCAACGACTGCACCATCTCCGACGAGCCGCATGTGCCCTTCGGCGGCGTCAAGAACAGCGGTTTCGGCCGCGAGGGCGGGCGCTATTCACTGGAGGAACTGACCGAGGTGAAGTGGATCACCCTGCAGATGGGCCAGCGGGCCTTCCCCTTCTGACGCCATAGGAAGAACAATCGTGACCACCTCCCCGCTCACAGGCCTGACCCACACCGTCGACGTGGCGGGGCGCGCGGTCGACCTGCCGATGGTTGCCATCAAGCCCGATCTTGTCATCGCGCTGATGATGATCATCGACATGGGCGTCGATTTCCTTGCCCATGTCGGCCGGGAGATCGCCGCCCGTCTGGCGCCGCTGCGGCCGGACGTGATCGTCGGGGCGGCAACGCTCGGCATTCCCATCGCGATCGAGGTCAGCCGGCAACTCGGTCTCGACAACTATGTCGTCTTGCAGAAGTCGCCCAAGCTGCATCTGCGCGATGCGTTGGAGGAGCGCGTGACGTCGATCACCTCCAACGGCGAACAGCGGCTGCTGCTCGACCGCCGGGCGGTGCCGCTGCTTGCAGGCCGGCGGACGGTCGTCGTCGACGACGTGGTGGCGAGCGGGGCAAGCCTCAGAGGCGCGATGGCTCTTGCGCGGGCGGCCGGCGCGGATGTCGTCGCCTCGGCTGTCATCCTCACCGAGAGCTATGCCTGGCGGGACGAACTCGGCGACGATGCCGAAGGCATCATCAGCCTCGGTCACATTCCGCAGTTCGAGCCCGACGGTGCGGGTGGCTGGAAACAGATTGCGGGAACATGACGGACCAACCCGTCAGCAGCATCGGATCAACGGCGCCGCAAGCGGCGCCACCTGGAGCCAAGTCATGACCACTGCATCCCTTTCCGCTCTGCGACCCGATCGCGAGTTGCTGGAAGAGACCATCCGCCCGGCCTACGACTTCATCGTCTGCGGCGCGGGCTCGGCGGGCTGTGTCGTGGCGCGGCGTCTGGCCGAGGATCCCAACGTCAACGTGCTCCTGATCGAGGCCGGCGGCAGCGACCGGGTTCCGGCGGTGATCGACTCGACGCTCTGGATGTCCAACATTGGATCGGAACGGGACTGGTGCTTTTCGGCCGAGCCCTCACCGACGGTGAACGGGCGCACGCCGCCGTTGCCGATGGGCAAGGTGCTCGGCGGCGGCTCCAGCATCAACGGATCCGTCTGGGCGCGCGGGCACAAGAACGACTTCGACTTCTGGGCCGAGGAAGCCGGCGATCCGGCCTGGAACTATGAGTCCGTCCTCGGCATCTACCGCCGGATCGAGGACTGGAAAGGCCCGGCCGACCCCAAGCGGCGCGGCAAGGGCGGCCTCCTCAGCATCCTGCAACCGGAGAATCCGGTGCCGCTCGTTGGCGGCCTGATCAAGGGCGCAGAGGCGATCGGCATTCCCTATGTCGACGACATCAACGGCGCGGCCATGGAGGGCGACGGCGGCTGCGGGCTTGCCAACGTGCCCGTGCAGGACGGCAACCAGCGCGTCTCGATGGCCGCGACCTATATCCACCCCTTCCTTGGCCGGCCCAACCTGCACGTCCTGCTCTGCTCCCAGATCACGCGGATCGTCCTTGAGGGAAAGCGCGCGACCGGCGTCGAGTTCGTTCGGCTCGGCAAGCGCTATGCGGTTTCAGCCGACAAGGAGGTCGTGCTCTCGATGGGCGCGATCAACACGCCGAAGATGCTGATGCTCGCCGGGATCGGCGATGAGAGCGAACTGAAGGGCCATAGCATCGAGGTCGTGCAGCACCTGCCGGGCGTCGGACGGAATTTCCAGGATCACATCCTGATGGCCGGCTGCTGCTGGGAGTACATCACGCCCGAGCCGCCGCGAAACAACGCCGCCGAATTCGTCTTCTACGCCAAGAGCGATTCCTCGCTGAAGACGCCGGACCTGATGCCGGTGCTGGAGGAAACGCCCTTCGGCAGCGAGGTCACCTCGAAGCAGTTCGACCTGCCGGTGGGCGCAGCCTCCGCATGGACGCTGGCGCCGGGACTTGCCCGGCCAGACAGCCGCGGCGAGGTACGCCTTGCCAGCACCGACCCCTTTGCCAAGCCGCGCATCTTCGCCAACTTCCTCAGCACGGACAGCGACATGAAGGCGATGGTCCGCTGCGTGGAGATGTGCCGCGAGATCGGCAACTCCGCGTTCTGCGCGCCCTATCGCAAGCGCGAGGTCATGCCCGGCAACCTCAAGGGCGTCGACATGGAGAACTTCATCCGCAACGCCGCCGGTACCTATTTCCACGAAAGCTGCACGGCCAAGATGGGCCGGGACGCGATGTCCGTCGTCGACGGATCGCTGAAGGTCTACGGCATCGACGGCCTACGCATTGCTGACGCCTCGATCATGCCCGCCATCTCCACCGGCAACACCATGGCCCCGACCGTCGTGATCGGCGAGCGGGCCGCCGAGATCATCCAGGCGGCGCACGGCCTCTCTCCGGTTGCCGCGTGACACCTCCGCCTCTCAAGACGCACCCTTTGCAAGGCCTCCAATGAGTATCTCGATCAAGAATGTCTGGAAGAACTACGGCGACGTGCCGGCGGTCCGCGACCTCAATCTCGACTGCGGCACGGGCAGGATGCTGGCGCTTCTGGGCCCATCGGGATGCGGCAAGAGCACGACGCTCAAGATGGTCGCCGGCATCGAGGAGGTCACGAGCGGCGAGATCTGGTTCGGCGACCGCGAGGTCTCCACGCTACCACCCGGATCGCGCAATATAGCGATGGTGTTCGAGGACTATGCCCTCTACATGCACCTGTCGGTCTTCGAGAACATCGCCTTTCCGCTGCGCCTGCGCCACCTGCCCGACAAGGAGGTCAAGCAGCGCGTCGGCACCATGCTGGACCTCCTGCGGCTCGGCTCGATTGCGAACGAAAAGGTGCGCCATCTCAGCGGCGGCGCCCAGCAGCGCGTCGCCATCGGCCGCGCCCTCGTTCGCGATCCGGATGTCATCCTCTTCGACGAGCCGCTGAGTCATATCGATGCCGACCAGAAGGCGCAGCTGCGCACCGAGATCAAGCGCCTGCAGCAGACGCAGGGCCTGACGTCGATCCTCGTGACGCACGACCAGACCGAGGCCATCGCCATGTCGGACGCGATCGCCGTCATGAACCACGGCGTTTTGCAGCAGGTCGGATCGCCGCAGGATCTCTACACCCACCCGGCCAACACCTTCGTTGCGACCTTCATCGGCGAACCGCCGATGAACCTGCTCAATGCGGCGGTCGAAGAGGAAGGTGGCATCCTGCGGCTGCGCGGCGCCGGCTGGTCGCTGGTGCTGTCGGAGGAGAAGGCCGCGCTCGTTCGCCAAAAGGCAATCCAGAGCCTGACGGTCGGCCTGCGGCCGGAGCACTTTAGCCTCGCCAACGGCGACGCCAGCCGTTCAACCGGCAAGGGCCGTCTTTCGGGCGAGGTCTATTTCCGCGAGCATCGCGGCGATACCGACGTGCTGCTTCTCGACATCGACGCGGGCACGCAGAGCGCGGACCATCGCGTTTCGGCGGACATTCCCGGACCGAGCGCCTTGCGCGAGGGCGACCGCGTGGAGCTTTCCTTCGACGACAGCCGCCTTTGCCTTTTCGACGCCGACAGCGGCCGCAACCTTCTCTTCTGACCCGGATTGACGAGCATGCAAGGACTTCAACTGACATCGCTGGGCAAGCGCTTCGACGGTGAGGCCGTTCTTTCCGGCGTCACGCTCGACATTCGCCCAGGCGAGATCGTCGCCCTCACCGGCCCCTCGGGCGCGGGCAAGACGACCACCTGCCGGCTGATCACGGGCCTCGAAATCCCCGATGAGGGACATATCGACCTCAACGGATCGCAACTCACGACGCTTCCGACGCACCACCGGCGCGTCGCGCACATGTTCGAGTCCTACGCGCTCTACCCGAACCTCAACGTCGCGCAGAATGTGTCCTTTCCGCTGACCTCGCCCGTACGGCGCGGGCAATACAAGCGCGACGAGATCGAGGCTCGCGTTGCCGAGTTGCTCGAAATGACGGAGATGGCGCATCTGCGCGCCCGCCTGCCGTCGGAGCTTTCCGGCGGCCAGAAGCAGCGCGTCGCGCTCTGCCGCGCGCTGGTGCAGGACGCGTCCATCTACCTGCTCGACGAGCCGATTTCGCATCTCGACGCCAAGCTGCGCAACGCCCTGCGCGGTCTCATCCGTCGGCGCCAGACCAAGAAGGATGCGCCGACGCTCTGGGCGACGCCGGATGCCATGGAGGCCCTCTCCATCGCCGACCGTGTCGCCGTGCTGATCGACGGCAAGGTGGAGCAGTTCGCCGAGCCGGAAGAAATCTACTACCGTCCGGCGACGACCGCCGTCGCCCGCCTCGTCGGCGATCCGGCGATGAACCTTTTTGCCGGCACGGTCTCGCAGGAGGGTGACGGTCTTCGCTTCGACAGCCCCGGCCTGTCTCTGACCTTGCCTGAGGATGCGGCCCGCCGAGTCGCCTCCGCCAACTCGCGCAGCCTGACGCTCGGCATCCGCCCCAACGCGATGGACATCCTCGGCCATGAGCCTCAGGGGGCCGCTGTTTCGATGCAGGTCTATGCCTGGGAACCCTTCGGCAAGTACAGCCTCGTCACAGCGCGGGTCGCGGACAACCTGATCCGCATCAAGACGGACCACGTCCACCCCTATCTTGCCAACGACACGATCAGCGTCGCGGTCGACGCGGAGCGGCTGGTGCTCTTCGACAGCGAGAGCCAGCGCGCGCTCTAGGCCGTCTGGAGATCGATCAGCGTCGCGAAAGGATTTTCTCCGCGGCTTTCAGCGCGAAGACATAACCATCCGGCCCTAGGCCCGCGATGACGCCGGTCGCTGCCAGCGACACATACGAGCGGTGATAGTGGGCCTCGCGGCGATGGATGTTGGAGATGTGGACCTCGATGATCGGTCCTGGAAACATCTTCAGCGCGTCGAGCAGCGCGATTGACGTGAAGGAATAGGCGGCAGGATTGATCACGATCGCGTCCGCGCCGTCGATCGCCTCCTGCACCCATTCCACCAGTTGCCCTTCATGGTTCGTCTGGCGAAAGTCGATCGGCCGATCCGGCAGCGCCTCGCGGCAAAGCGCCTCGACGTCTGCCAGTGTCGCCGTGCCGTAGATATGCGGCTCGCGCGTGCCGAGACGATTGAGGTTCGGTCCGTTGAGAACGAAGATCGGTCGGGTCATGGCAAGAGGCCTATCCGTTGTATCCAAGAAGCCGGGGTAGCCAGAGAACGGAGTCCGGGACGAGCGTCACGAAGGCAAGCGCCGCGAGCAGCGCGAGCAGGAACGGCAGGACGTCCCGGATCAACGGCAGCAGTCCAACGCGTGCCAGATTGGCGACGACGAAGAGCAGCAGGCCGTAGGGCGGCGTAATCAGGCCGATCATCAGATTGACGACGACCACCACGCCGAAATGCACCATGTCGATACCGAGCGCCTGCGCCGTCGGAACGAAGATCGGAACGATCACAAGAAGGATCGTGATGCCTTCGAGCAGACAGCCGAGAACGAGCAGGACCACGTTGACGAGGAGCAGGAAGCCGATTGGCGAGAGCTCATATCCGGCGATCGACGCACTGAGGGTCGCCGGAATGTTCTCGCTCGTCACCACATAGTTGAAGACCAGGGAGCCGCCGATCATCAGACCGATGGAAGCGCTTGACCGGGCGCTGGACAGCACGGCCCGGTAGACATCGCGAACCGAAAGCTCGCGGTAGAAGAGCGCGGAAATGAGAAAGGCGTAGAGCGCGGCGACGGCGGCAGCCTCGGTCGGCGTCGTCACGCCGCCGTAGATGCCACCAAGGAGGATCACCGGCATCATCAGGGCCGGGATCGCCCGAAAGGTGATTAGCGGCAGTCGCCGCACCGGAACCGGTTCCTCGACCGGGAACCCCCTGCGCCGGGCCATGACGCTGTTGATCGCCATCAGCATCGCCGCCATCAGCAGGCCGGGGACCGCACCGCCGAGGAACAGGTAGCCGATGGACGTATCGGAGACGAGCGAGAACAGAACCATCGGGATCGACGGCGGAATGATGGGCCCGATGACCGCCGAGGCCGCCGTGATCGCGCCGGCGTAGCTTGGGCTGTAGCGCCCGTCACGCGTCATCATGCCGATGATGAGCCGACCGACGCCGGCCGCATCGGCAATGGCGGACCCGGACATTCCGGCAAAGATCACGCTCTGGACGACGTTCACATGCCCGAGCCCGCCGCGGAAGCGGCCGACGAAGGCGTTGCAGAAGTCCAGCAGCCGTCCCGACAGGCTGCCGATGTTCATCAGTTCGGCCGACAGGATGAAGAGCGGGATCGCGAGAAGCACGAAGCTGCCCCTCAGGCCCTGAAGAAGCTGCTCGGCCGCGATCGAGACGTCCTGGCCCTGCATGAGCAGATAGACGATCGAACCGCCAATCATCGAATAGCCGATGGGCAGGCCGAGGATGGCCAGCGCCGTCATCGCCAGAAGACAGGCGTTGAAGGGATCGATGAAGCTCATTCTTCCCTCAGATGCGAGGGATCGGTCAAATCCGGCGTCCGGCCGCGAATGGCCTCGACGATGATCCAGGCGTAGCGGACGATCGCCGCGACCGCGAAGACGACGTAGATGGAAAAGACGTAGTTGAGCGGAATGTCGATGTAGGAGACCTTCTCGACCTTCATGAACTCCACATACTCGATCGTTGCCGGCAGCGACCTTGCCAGCAGCAGGATCAGCGCGAGGCCCGTGACCACGGCAAAGCCCCGGCGGACCCGATCGGGAACGGCGCCGTAGATGATGTCGAAGCGGATCTCGTCACGCTCCGTGACGACGAAGGCCGCGCCCCAGAGAACGAGCCACATCCAGGCCAGCGTGCTGACCTCGATCGTCCAGCCGACCGGCCAGGCGAGCACATAGCGAAACAGGATCTGCAGGATGAAGGAGATGAAGACGGCCGCGAGCAGCGCCGCGGCAACATTCTCCGCGCGCCGTCTCAGCCAACCAAGGAATCCAGGCAGGGATGGGTTCATGACACTGCTCGACCGCCTCGCCGGCATCCGGAAAGGATGCGTTTGCGGCGAAGCGCACAGACGCTCCGGAAGGGTGCCCGGGTGGGCTGAAAAACAGGGAGAGCGGATCGCTCCGAGACGACACTATACAAACGATCAAGGGGCTGCGTTCAAGGCAGCCCCCGACAATCTCAGAGTATCGATGCGACCTGCCGCTCAGAGGGCATTGATCTTGTCCAGAAGTCCTTCCGGCCAGTCCTTGGCGAGATCGGACTCAAGATACTTCTCCTGGGCGAAGGCGCGGAAGGCATCGACGTCCGGCTTGTAGACCTTGAGGCCCTGCTCCTTGAAGAAGTTGGCAAGGCGGGTCTCCTCGTCGAGGTGCTTCTGGGTGCTCGAGTCGACCGCCTTGGTGACCTCGGTCTCCAGCTTCGACTTCTGCTCGTCCGTCAGCGAATCCCACGTCTTCTTCGACACGACGAAAAGATCGTAGCCGATGAGGTGGCTCGTCAGCACGATCTGCGACGTCACCTCGTAGAACTTCATGTTGTAGTCGTTGGGCAGCGGATTGTCCTGGCCGTCGATCGCGCCGGTCTGGAGCCCGGTATAGACCTCGGAATAGGCCATCGGCGTCGGATTGGCGCCGATCGCCGTGCCGAGGAACTGCCAAGCGTCGCCGCCCGGCATACGCAGCTTGATGCCGGCCATATCGGCGGGTGTCTTGATTTCCTTCTCCGGCTTCAGGTTGACCTGACGCGTGCCGAAGTAGACCGGCGTGACAATGTGAACGCCAAGCTGCTCCTCGGCCGCCGATGTCATTTCCTTGCCGACGTCGCTGGCATAGAAGGTCTTCAGATGAACGGCATCGCGGAAAAGATAGGCGGAGCTGAGGATCGACCAGCTCGGGATCTGCTTGGCGATATCCTGCGGGGCGACGATGCCGGCCTCAAGATTGCCGCGTTGCAGGGCCACCAGCTCGGTGCCCTGCTTGAAGAGCGTCGCGCCGAAATGCGGCTCGAAACTGAAATCGTCGGAAAGGGCCTTGCCGAGTTCGCGCATCGCTTCGGCGCGAATGTCCGTGTCGCTGAAGACGGCGGAAAACTTGAGCGTCGGCTTTTCGGCGGCAAGGACGGTCGTCGCAAAGCCGGCGGTCGCCAGAATGGCACCGCCAACGAGGGCCACTCGTCGCGTGAGAGAAAGCACCATTTTTCTTTTCCTCCCTTCTGGCGGGGCTTGTTCTTTGCAGCCGCCGCTTCTTTCCATCAACTATGGACGAAATAGTTCGTTTATGTCAATGCGCATGCCCCCGTCGCGCCGGAGAGCTCGGAAGTGGCCGGCCATCTGCTCGGGATCAGGCTCAACGCCGGTCATCAGCCGGAAGGCTATCACCGCCTGGAAGATCGCCATGCCAGAGCCGGGCAGAACCTGACAGCCAAGCGCCCTCGCCTGCCGCAGCAGTTCGGTTTCTTCCGGGAAATAGACGACGTCCGCCACCCAGAGGTCGGAACGCAGATCCTCCGGCTTCACCGACATGCCGGGATACTTGTCCATGCCCACCGGGGTTGCATTGACGATGCCGTCCGCCCGGGCGATTGCCGCACCAACATTGTCGGTATGGCTGACGCGGTCATGCCCGCAGCGTTCGCCAAGGCTTGCGATGAGACTTGCCGCCTTGTCGCTGTCCCGATCCGCGATCACGAGATGCCGGACGCCGACGTCGAGCAGCGCCTTGCCGACGGCCATGCCGGCGCCGCCCGCGCCAATCAGCACGACGCGGTCGAGGCGCGGTTCATCCAGGCCGCGCCGGAAGCTTTCGCCGAAGCCCCAGCAATCGGTGTTGTAGCCAGTCGCCTCGCCGGCCTCGAAGACCACCGTGTTGACCGCGCCGATGGAGCGGGCATCGTCGGACAGCCGGTCGAGACAGGCGATGACGCGTTCCTTGAAGGGATAGGTGATGTTCAGGCCGCGGTAGCCTTCCGCCCTCGCCTTTTCGACAATGGCCGGAAGATCGGAATCCTGAAGGCCCATGTGATCGAAGTCCAGCAAGCGATAGCGGTAGTCCAGGCCGAGCCGCGCCCCCTCGGCCTCGTGCATGCCGGGCGTTCGCGATTTCTGGATGCCGCGTCCGATCAGGCCCGCCCTGATGGCCGGCAACGGATCCTGCGCCATGGCGCGCCCGCTGCCATTCTTCGTCGATGTCACGGTTGACTGCCTCGCACTGCTACCATGCGGCGCTGTTCCCGGCCCGCCCGTACCTTCGGCAGCCGGGTCCGCGCCTGCAAGACGTGCGCGCGACTGTGGACGAACCAGTTCGTATAGTCAATAATCGCCCCCTGGGGAGCGGGAGCAGTGACCGACATGACGATCGAGACAGCCAACATCGCAGCCGGGCGAAGCCGCACGAACGACCCCGAAGCGACAAAACGCAATATCATAGAAGTCGCCACCAAGGAATTCGCCGAGAACGGCCTGTCGGGTGCGCGGATCGACGAGATCGCCGCCAAGACCAAGTTCAGCAAGCGGATGATCTATTATTATTTCGGCGACAAGGACGGCCTCTACCTGAAGGTCCTGGAAGACTGCTACAGCAGGGTCCGCGCGACGGAGGCGGCGCTGAATCTGGAAGGGCTGTCGCCACTGGAGGCCCTCAAGACGCTCGTCGGCTTCACCTTCGATCACCACACGAGCAACGAGGCCTTCATCCGCCTCGTGATGATCGAGAACATCCACCACGCGGACTATATCGCCCGCTCGCCAGTCATCCAGCAGCTCAATGTGACCGCCATCGACGCGATCCGCAAACTCTACGAGCGCGGCGTCGCGGAGGGCTCCTTCCGGCCCGGCCTCGATGCGATCGAACTGCACTGGCAGATCAGTGCCCTGTGCTTCTTCAACGTTTCCAACCGGGCGACCTTCTCCGCCATCTTCAAGCGCGACCTCGGCACCAGCGAGTCCCTTGCCCGGCTGAAAGAGGCCGTCGTCGACATGATCGTCAGGTATGTGAAGGCGGATTGACCGATCTGCGGCGAGGACATCGACACAGAACCATGCCTGCAGATGATCAGTGCAGGATCTGGGCGAGGAACGCCTTCAGCCGGTCGCTCTCCGGTGTCTCGAAGAAGGTCGCCGCCGGTCCCATTTCCACGACCTCGCCCTTGTCCATGAAGACGCAGCGGGTAGCAACACGGCGCGCAAAGCCCATCTCGTGGGTGACGCAGATCATGGTCATGCCGTCGGCGGCGAGATCCTCCATGACCTGGAGCACCTCCTTGATCATCTCCGGATCGAGCGCGGACGTCGGTTCGTCGAAAAGCATGATGGGCGGCTCCATGCAAAGGGCGCGCGCAATGGCGACGCGCTGCTGCTGGCCGCCCGAGAGCTGGCTCGGATATTTGTGCGCCTGCTCGGCGATATGCACACGCTCCAGGTAGCGCATCGCCGTCCGTTCGGCCGCCGCTCTCGACAGACCCCGTGTCAGACGGGGCGCGAGCATGCAGTTTTCCAGAATGGTGAGATGCGGAAAGAGGTTGAACTGCTGGAAGACCATGCCGACCTCGAGCCGCACGTCCTGGGTCTTGCCGGGAGTGCCGTCGAGTTCGACGCCGTTGACGACAATGCGCCCGCCATCATGCGGCTCCAGCCGGTTGATTGTGCGGATCAGGGTCGACTTGCCGGAGCCCGAGGGACCGCAGATGACGATCTTCTCGCCGCGCCGAACCTCCAGGTCGATGCCCTTGAGGGCGCGGAACTTGCCGTAGTATTTCTCCACGCCCTTCATTTCGACGGCGATTGCACGTTCCTTCGCGGCAGGCGGCTGGTCGGTCGCCGTCTCGGAGGATGGCATGGTCATGGCGTCTGCTCCTTGGGTGCGCGCAGGAACAGGCTGCGGGACATGCGCAGCCCTCGTGTGACGAGAGGAAGGGAGGAGCCGGCTTCGGTATGCTCCTCAGTGCGGCTCGCCTCATGCGCCCTCAGATGGCGGTTGAGACGCGCCTCCAGCAGCCGGAAACCAAGCCGGATCAGGTTGACCAGCGACCAGTAGAGGAAGGCCGCCGTCAGCATCGGCGTGAAGGGATCGTAGGTCTGCTCGAAGACGGAGTTCGCGACCGCCGTCAGGTCGACGACCGTGATGACGCTGATCACCGCGGTTCCCTTGGTGAACATCACGACTTCGTTCTGGTAGGCGGACAGGCCGTAGCGGACGGCGAGCGGCATCTGGATCTCGCGAAAAGTTTGCTGGGGCGAGATGCCGAGCGCGGAGGCCGCCTCGACAAGACCGGCGGGCACCGCCTCCAGACTGCCGCGCACCACGTCGACCATGAAGGCGACATGGTTCAGCGCGAGCCCGATGACGGCGCAGGCAAAGGCGCTGCCGAAGATGAACCAGAGCGGCCCCTCGCGCAGGGATTCGATCTGCCCGAAGCCATAGTAGACGAGGTAGAGCAGCGTCAGCAGCGGCGTGCCGCGGAAGAACATGACGAAGGTGGCCGCCCCCCAGGACAGAATGGGGTTCTTCGACATCCGTGCCAACGCCATCGGCACCGACAGGATCAGGCCGAGGGCAAGGACGATCACCGTCATGGTGATGGTCGTCATCAGCCCGTCCAGCATGTCCGGCAGGCTTTCAATCGCAAGGTCGAGGTCGATGGGAAGTGCGCTCATGTCTTCACCTTGGCGATGCCGCGACCGAGGCGAGCCTCGAGACGGGTGGCGAGGGGCATGGACAGCGCGCTGAAGGCAATGAAGAACAGCGACGCCGCGATGAAGAAGATGAAGGGTTCCTTGGTCGCGCCGGCCGAGATCTTGGCCGTGGCGACGAGATCATTGAGGCCGGCCAGAGAGACTAGCGGCGTGTCTTTCAGGACGATCAGCCAGATGTTGACCAGCCCCGGCAGGGCCAGGCGGAAGACCTGCGGCAGGATCACGTGGTACCAGGCCCAGTGAGGGCGGATCGACAGCGCGGAGCAGGCCTCGAACTGTCCGCGTGGGAGATTGCGCACCGCGCCATGCACCAGTTCGGCGACATAGGCGGCATAAACGAGCGTCAGCGCGGCAAGGCCCGCCCCGAAGGGCGTCACGTCGACGATGCGCGAGGTGCCGAAAATCCCGGAGAGGATCGCGCTGCCACCGTAGTAGAGGATGAAGATCACCAGCAGCGAGGGCACACCCATCATGATCGAGGCGTAGGTGCGCCAGATCGCCTGGATCACGACGTTCCGCGACAGGCTGATGATCCCGACGACCGTGCCAAGGATGAAAGCCAGCGTGAACCCCGACACGAAAAGTTCGATCGTGACCCAGGCGCCGTTCGCCATCTGGTTGATGTAGCCCCAGAACTCGGGGGATGTGATTTCCATGGGTCTCTCCCAGGCGTGTGCGAAGCGGCACCGGACGGATTGCCGGCCTCAAGCCAGGCCGCCGCCCTCCCGATCCCTCGGCCAGCCCCGCCGCCGGCAACCAGCGACCGCGCAGCAAACGCCGTGCCGGGAGCGGCGGCCGGGCACCGGGAGCCCGGCCGGGGCAGGCCATCGGGGAAGAATGGCCAAGGCCGACTAGTTGACCTTGGATTCGCAGGCCGCATCCTCGGGAAGCGTGTTGATCTCAAGATATTTCTTGCGGATCTCGGTGTAGGTGCAGTCCGCGATCAGGGACTCCAGCGCCGCATCCATCCGTTTGACCAGTTCCGGGTCGTCCTTGCGGACCGCCCAGGCGAGACCGCGTTCGTTCTCCGGCACGTCGGGCTCGCCTATCCAGTATTCGCCTTCCGTGATCTTGAAGCCCTTGCCTGCGTCCTTAGAGAGGAACTCCACCTCGGCGTTGAGCTTGGCCTCGAAGGACATGTTGACCCGCCCGGCCTGCATATCGAGATGGAACTGGTCGGGGTTGTCGTAGAGGACGTATTCGACGCTGTCGCCGAACATGTCCTTGGCCATCTTGATGTGCGCCCCGCCGCTTTGCAGGGCGAGCTTCATGCCCTTGCCGGCGAGACCTTCCTGGGTCATCGGCGCATCGAAATCCGTCGGTACGAGGAAGACCATCGGGTTGGCGATGATCCGCCTCGAAAACAGCATCTTCTCCTTGCGCTCGGCGGTCGGCGTGATCTGCGAGATCAGAACGTCGAACTTGCCCTGAAGCATCGACGGCACCAGTGCCTTGAACGTCATGACCTGGATCTCGCAGTCGACGCCCATGCGCTCGCACATGGCACGGGCCAGATCCGGTTCCAGCCCGACCAGGTCTCCTGCGGCATTCACCATGCTGAAGGGCGGATAGGTCCCTTCATTGCCTAGCCTGATTGTCTCCGCCGTCGCGGCGGCTGTCAGGCCGGTCAGGACTGCCAGCGCCATGGTCGCGCTGAGGGCGGTTTTCCGAAGCACGGAGCGTTCGTATGCAATGAACGTCATGGTGTCGTCTCCTTGACAGAGGGGTCATGGGTTACGTCATGGCGGAGTTCATCTCACGTTGTTCTTGGGTCTGATGCAGAGTCGGTGCGGGGGTGCCCGCCTCAGTTGGTGAGGCAGGCCTGTTCCCGCGCCAGAATGGGAACCGACAGGAATTTTTCGCGGATCTTGGTGAAGGAGCAGTCGGTAATCACCTGGTCGATGGCCACGTTGAAGCGCTCGATCAGAGCCTCGTCACCCTTGCGGACAGCCCAGCTGTAGCCGCGCTTTTCCTGGGGGACGGCCTCATCGCCGAGCCAATGGTCGCCGCCGGCGATCTTCCAGTCCTTGCCTTCCGGCTTCATGATCAGCTCGAAGGTCCAGTTGAGCTTGGAGTCGAAGACAAGGTCGATGCGGCCGGCCATCAGGTCGAGGCGCATCTGGTCCGGGTTGTCATAGAGGACCTTCTCGAAGACATCCGGGAAATGCTTGTCGATATAGGGGATCGACGACGCACCGCGCTGGAGGGCGATCTTGAGACCCTTGCCCTTCAAACCCTCGGGCGTGAAGGTGTAGTCGCTGTCCTTCTTCACGATGAACGTGGCCGGGTTGTAGATGATCGGCTCGCTGTAGGTGAGCTTCTTGAGGCGCTCGGGGGTCGGCGAGAGCTGGCTCGTCAGGACGTTGAACTTGCCCTGCAGGATCGAGGGGATCAGCGCCTTAAAGTCCATGACGACGAATTCGCATTCAACGTCCATGCGCTTGCAGACCTCGCGGGCGAGCTCCGGCTCGAAGCCCGTGAGATTGCCGTCGGAATCGACGATGCTGAAGGGCGGGTAGACGCCTTCGTTGCCGAGCAGCAGCTTTTCCGCGGCAGCGGGCGCGGAGGCAACGGCCAGGGCAGCAAGTCCGAGACCGGCGGCGGCGACAAGTGAACGAAGTTTCGTGAAGGATGGGGACATCTTTGGTCTCCGGTGAGTGATCGAATTCGGGTTGTTCGGTGATGCGTCCTGCAAGCTCGTATCGACGAGGCGGCGCAGGCGCCCGCCGTCGTCGAACGGTCAAAAGTCGAGAAGATTGTCGCGCAGCTGTTCGTGCGCGTAGGCCTTGCGGGTCAGCCCACGGCGCTGGAGCACCGGGACGAGACCGTCGGTGATCGAGGCGACCGTGCGCCTGTTCACGTTCGGCTGCTCGATGAGGAAGCCGTCGCCGCCGACCTCCTCGATGATCTCTTCCATCTGGCTGGCGCAGTCCTCGGGCGTGCCGACGACGTCGACGCAGTAGCCACGGGTCGTGTGGTCGATGATCGCCTGACGCAGGGTCTTGCCCTTCGAGCCGTCGAGGAACTGGGCAAGGCTCGACTGGTGGCCGTTGGTCGTCAGTTCGCCGATCGGCGCGTCGAGGTCGCAGTCGGAAAGATCGAGGTTGGTCGACCAGCCGAAGCGAGCCAGCATCCGGTCGATGTTGTTCTCCGCAAAGGCCCGGCGCATCGCGATCTTCTCCTCCGCCTCGGCCTTCGTCTCGGTGACGATGGGCTGAAGCAGGAAGAGCACCTTGCAGTGTTCCGGATCGCGGCCGGCGGCCACCATCTCGGCGCGGACATCCTCACGGTATTTCTTCATCGCCGCGGTGCCCCGCGGGGCGGCGACGATGGTGTCGGCATGACGGGCGGCGAAGGCCTTGCCCATCTTCGAACCGCCCGCCTGGGCGATCACCGGCTGGCCCTGCGGCGCCGGTCCCGAATTCAGCGGCCCGCGCGAGGCGTAGTATTCGCCCTTGAAATCAATGGTCTTGACCTTGGTGTGGTCGATCAGCACACCGCTTTCATGATCGGCGACGATGGCATCCGGCTCCCAGGAGCCCCAGAGGCCCTTGCAGATCTGGATGTATTCCTCGGCCATCAGGTAGCGCTTGTCGTGTTCGGGCAGCGCGTCCATGCCGAAGTTCATTGCCGACAGGTCGGACGACCCGGTCACCATGTTCCAGCCGCCGCGGCCGGCCGAAATCTGGTCGAGCGTTCCGACGATGCGCGACGTCAGATACGGGTGATAGGCGAAGGTCGACAGGGTCGGAACGATACCGAGACGCGTCGTTGCCGCCGCCATCAGCGTCGCGACGACCGAGGGTTCCTGACGCGGGATGGAAATGCCGTTCTTGAGGAAGATCTCGCGCGAATTCTTCCAGTTCTGGCCGACGTAAATAGAATCCTCGATCAGGATGTAGTCGAAGCAGGCCCTCTCCATGGCTCGCGCAAGGTCAAGGAACGCCCCTGCCCCCATCCACTCTGTTTCGATATTTCCCGACCAGGGATCCCCCCAACCGGCAATGCTCGACCCTTGAAGAAACCATGCGAGATGAAACGGTTTTACGGCCATGAAACGCGATCTTTTCTCCCGAAGAGCTTCCGGCAACCGCGCCACAAGCTCACTGCCCCCGGCAGTTTCTCTACGGGAAAAAGCGTACACACAGCCACTTGGCCAAATACATCTGCATTGACCAAATCAACAATTGAAAATATGAGAGCAATTTGTGCACCGAAAATTGGCGCATAGCCAAAATTTTATTCAGTATAGATACTAAAGCGATCAAATAGCACAAACGCTGTCGAGGCCTTTTAGACCCTGACAGCGCAAAGTTCAATATCATTTAGACAATCTATTGGCGAAATCGCCCAATATTTACTTGCTCATCGGCATTTCTCCAACAACCTTAGCAGTTTATCGCGGAGGACTGGCACCGGGCCGCATCCGGTCAGGCAGCCGCAAATCCCTTCATCACCTTGCCACGGAAGAACAGCAGCGGTTCACCGTCCGCACGGCTGCTCGCGGCAACGACCTTTCCGATGACGATCGAAATGTTGCCGCGTTCGATGACGTCCTCGACGACGCAATCGAAGGCACCGAGCGCCTGTCCGTAGACCGGAGCGCCGGTCTCAAGTGCGGTCCACTCCCCCTCGACGAAGCGATCGGCGCCGGAAAGGCCAGACTTGCCGCCAAACGCATCGGAGACGTGACCGGCGTCGGCATCGAGGAAGTTCACCGCAAAGCACTGGCTGGAAAGCACGCCGGCCAGCGCGCTCGTCTTCTTGTCGATCGACACCAGCATGGTGGCGGGATCGGCCGTGACGTGTGCCGCCGAAAGGCCCAGGAACCCGGCCGGTCCGTCCTCGCCCTTGGTGGTGACGATCGTCATGCCGATGGCGCGGGCTCCGAGCGTGCGCCAGAAGGTTCCGGGGTCGATCTTGGCGGGCATGTCGTTCATCGCGAAGGCTCCATCAGACGTGTCGGGGAAAGGCCCGCTCCGGAAAGGTAGGTCTCCGGCGGGATCGAAGACTGGCGGCGAGCGCCGAGCCCGGCCGCCTCCGCCATCAGCTTCAGCGAACGGACGCGGGCCCGGAAATTATGCACCGGTGCCTGAACGACGATCTCGTCGGCACCATAATGGCCTGCCAATGCCTCAAGGCTCGCCAGCACGGTTTCCGCGGTTCCGAAGAATTTCCGGTCGACCGGGCGATCCGGCTCCGTTGCCGGATCCTTGCCCGCCTGCCCAACGGGATCGATGGCAACAAACCGCCCCTTGTCGCGCGCCGACCGCCACCAGGCATAGGACCGGTAAAGACCATCGGCTTCGGCCTCGGTTGGCGCGGCGGCCGCAAAGGCAGAGACCGCCAGATAGGGCGTCCGGCGATACCGGCTCGGGACGAAGGCGGCGCGATAGGCCTCAACCGTCTCCTCGCCCCCTGCCCCGTCCGCCACGAAATGGGCGAAGGCATAGGGAAGACCAAGCTGCCCGGCCAGTCTTGCCGTGCGCGGCGTGCCGCCGACGATCCAGGGCTCAGGCCCCTCGCTTCCTTCTTCCGGTCCGGGCACGGCCCGCACGCCGGCGAACGGATGGCCGCCGGCAAAGCTGCCGCTGCCAAGCAACTCGACGACATCGGCCGCCTCATTGCCGAAGCGGTCAAACCCGATGACGGCAAGAGGATCATCCATGGCTTCCGGCCGCAGGGCGTAGATCGTCGCACGGTCCGCGCCCGGTCCACGGCCAAGTCCGATATCGACCCGTCCGGGAGCCAGCGCGCCGAGGACGAAGGCCTGTTCCGCGGCCTTGAGCGGCGAGACGTGGGCGAGAATGGTCGCGGCGCTGCCGATGCGGATCGACGATGTTGCCGCAGCGACCGCGCCGAGAAGAACCTCCGGCGCCGATCCGGCAAGACCCGGATAGCCGTGGTGCTCGGACACCCAGAAGCGATGGTAGCCGAAAGTCTCGCAAGACTTCGCAAGCGCCAGGGTCTCGCGGATCGCATCCGCCGCGCTTCGACCGGAAGCGAGGATCGACTGATCGAGAACCGACAGGCGCATGAAATCTCCTCAGACGACTGGGCTTGCCGCGTTGCGGCAATATTCGGAAAGGTCGGCGATGGTGCCGATGCGAAGATCATGCCGCCGGGCGAAGACCATCAAATCCGGCAGGCGGGCCATGGTCCCGTCCTCATTCATGATCTCGCAGATGACCCCGGCCGGCGCGTGGCCGGCGAGGCGGGCAAGGTCAACGGCGGCCTCGGTGTGGCCGGCGCGGACGCCAAGCCCGCCGTCCCGCGCGACCACGGGAAAGAGATGGCCCGGCATGACCACATCCGCCGGACCGGAAGCCGGATCGATCGCCACCGCGACGGTCCGGGCCCTGTCCTGCGCTGAGATACCGGTGGTCACGCCCTCGCGCGCCTCGATCGAGACCGTGAAAGCAGTCTGGAAGGTTTCCGTGTTGGCCGAGACCATCGGCGGCAGCTGGAGCCGCTCGGCGGTCGCGCCGTCGATGGCGAGGCAGACGAGGCCGCAGGCCTGCCGGGCCATGAAGGCGATCATCTCCGGCGTCGTACAGGATGCGGGAACGACGATGTCGCCCTCGTTCTCGCGATCCTCGTCGTCGACGAGCACGACCATGCGTCCGGCGCGCGCCTCGGCGACAATCTCTTCGGCCGTCGCCAGATCGCTCATCGGCAAGGCGCGGGGTTTTGGATCGCAGATGCTGTTCATCCATCCTCCGGACGGGTGGCCATGGACGCCGATTGCGCGTCAGGACAGGCGGTGAAACTTGCGGGCGTGGTAGACGAGCGCATCGGCCTCGGGCGAATGGCGCACGGCAAGCACCTCGCAGAAGAAGACATCGTGGCTGGCGCCGCTCATGATGTTCGAGACGCGGCAGTCGAAAGCGACGGCCGCGCCCTCGAGCACCGGCGCTCCGGTGACCATCGTCGTCCACTCCGCGCCGGCGAAACGGGTGGCCATGTCCTTCGAACCGCCCGCAAAGGCCATGGCGAGATCCTCGTGCGGCCCCGCCACGGTGTTGACGCACAGGATCCGGTTCGCCGAAAGCGTGGCGTGGGCCTGGACCCCTTTGTTGACGCAGACGAGCAATGTCGCCGGGCTGTCGGTGACCGAAGTCACCGCCGAGGCCGTAAAGCCGACCCAGCCGCCCTCGCCCGTGCTGGTGATGATGTTGACGGCGGCGGCCAGCCTCGCCATGCCGTCACGATAGACCTGCTTTTCAACGGTCGGGATGGCGAAGACATCGTCCTCGGAGGCGGTGGCGAGCGCCGTCATCGTGTCACTGGCGTGGTCGGCAAGGGCCATGGCTGGATCACTCCGTTTCATGGGGCGGGCCGAGTGCAGCATGGGCGACCAGGCAGCACTCCGGCCGATCAGAATTCGCGCAGCGTCTCGCGCAGCGTTGACTTGGTGTATTCGGTGCGGGTGAGGCCGCGCCGCTGAAGGGCCGGCACGAGGCCCTCGCAGATCTCCAGGATGTATTGCCGGCTGATGGTGGTGGTGAACGGCCGGGTGATCAGGAAACCGTCGCCTCCGACCTCTTCCATGATCTCGCCCATGCGGTCCGCGACCTGCTCGGGCGTTCCGACGAGGCCGTCGAGGCCGCGCGAAACCTGCTCCATGCACAGTTCGCGCAGCGTCTTGCCGCTGCCCCACTGGGCGAAGGCGTCGAGCGATCCCTGCTCGCCATTCGTGGTGAGATGCGGCAGTTCCTTGTCGAGATCGAATTGCGAGAAGTCGATGTCGGTGATCGAACTGATCGAGGCCAGCACCTTGGGGATATAGCCGGGAGCGGAGGAAATGCGGGCGAATTTGGCGTGCGCTTCCTCCTCGGTCTCGCCAAGGACAGGGGCGACGACGAAGAGCACCTTGATCTCGTCCGGATCGCGCCCCGAGGCCGCCGCACGGGCGCGCACGTCGTCGCGATAGGCTTTGATGCCGGCAACGCCCGACGACGGGGCGATGATGCTGTCGGCGGTCTCCGCCGCGAACTGGCGCCCGCGCGGCGATCCGCCGGCCTGGACAAAGGCCGGGCGACCCGGCTGAACCGTCGGCACGCAGTTCAGCGGCCCTCGGCACTTGTAGTATTTGCCCTCGAAGTTGATGGGACGAACCTTGGTGTAGTCGGCATAGGTGTCGGTCTCGCGATCCATCACGACCGCATCCCGGTCCCAGCTCGACCAGAGCTGCTTGACGAGGTCGACATATTCGTCGGCCATGTCGTAGCGGGCCTGGCGCGGCGGCAACTCGTCCATGCCGAAGTTCATGGCGGCGTAATTCTCGCCCGAGGTAACGATGTTCCAGCCGAAGCGGCCGCCGGCGATATTGTCCAGCGTCGCGCAGAGCCGCGCCAGCATGAAGGGCGGATAGGCCATCGTCGAGAATGTGGCGACGACGCCGAGGTTCTTGGTGTGGTTGGCAATCAGGGAAGCCATCGGCGAGGGATCGCCCTTCGGCCCCATGATTGCGTATTTCAGATAGGCCTCGGTCGAATGGCCGTAGGCGTCCGAGATCATGAGCGTGTCTTCGAGCATGATGTAGTCGAAGCACGCCCGCTCCATGGACTTGGCCATGTCGATGTAGAAGGTGCCGTCCCAGGGCTTGCCGCCAGCCGCGAAGGGCCTGTTCCACTCGTCGAGAGCAAAATTCATGAACCAGCCGAGATGGAAACGCTTGGGCATCGGATCCTTGTCCTTCACATCGGGGGTCTTGGGGGTTGCAGGCGGCCTCAGAACTCGCGCAGCCGCTCGCGCAGCAGCTTGGGCTCGTGGCCATAGGAGGTGCGCGTCAGGCCAAGCCGCTGCAGGGCCGGTACGAGGCCCTCGCAAATCTCCACGACATACTGGTTGCTGACCTTCTGGAACGGCGAGGTGATCAGGAAGCCGTCGCCGCCGACCTCCTCCATGACCTCGCCGAGGCGGCTGGCCACCTGATCGGGTGTGCCGACGATGCCGTCGAGACCGCGCGTTGCCCGGTCGGCGACAAGCTGGCGCAGCGTCTTGCCGGTGCCCCACTGGGCAAAGGCCTCCAGCGACCCCTGCTCGCCGTTCGTCGTCATGCGCGGCAGTTCCTCGTCGAGCGAGAACTGCGAGAAATCGATGTCCGTGACGGAGCTGATGGAGGCGAGCGTCTTGACGAGGAAGCCTTCGGACGAGGCATAGAAATCGAACTTTTCCCGGGCCATCGCCTCGGTCTCGGCAAGGACCGGCGTGACGATGAAGAAGACCTTGATCTCGTCGGGATCGCGCCCGGCAGCCGCCGCGCGCTTGCGGATGTCGTCGCGGTATTCCTTCATGGCGGCGGTGCCGGAGGCGGCGGCGATGATGCTATCGGCGGTCTCGGCTGCAAACTGACGCCCGCGGGGCGATCCGCCGGCCTGCACGAAGGTCGGGCGCCCCTGCGGCGAGCGCACGCAGTTCAGCGGCCCGCGGCATTTGTAGAATTTGCCCTCGAAATTGATCGGATGGACCTTGGCATGGTCGACGTAGGTGTCCGTCGCCCTGTCGCGAACCACCGCGTCCGGTTCCCAGCTGTCCCAGAGCTGCTTGACGAGTTCGACATACTCATCGGCCATGTCGTAGCGCGCCTGGCGCGGCGGCAACTCGTCCATGCCGAAGTTCATGGCGGCGTAGTTCTCGCCGCTGGTGACGATGTTCCAGCCGAAGCGGCCGCCGGCGATGCTGTCGAGCGTCGAGCAGAGCCGGGCGAGCATGAAGGGCGGATAGGCCATCGTGGAAAGGGTCGCGACGACGCCGAGCTTTGTCGTGTTGCTCGCGATGAGGGCGGCGAGCGGCGCCGGATCGCCCTTCGGCCCCATCAGCGCGTACTTCAGGTAGGCCTCCATGGAGCCGCCGAAGGCGTCGGACACCATGAGCGTGTCCTCGATCATGATGTAGTCGAAGCAGGCCCGCTCCATGGCCTTGGCCATGTTCACATAGAACTCGCCGGACCAGGGCTCGCCGCCGGCCGAGAAAGGCGCGTTCCATTCGTCGACCGAGAAATTCATGAACCAGGCGAGATGGAATGGCTTTGTCATCGGCTCCTCAGGGAAACAGCGTTCTCTGGCTGCACCGAGTGAACCGCAGCAGGTCAATGCAGACCATCAGCAAAGCGCGAAGCGCCGTTCAGGACGGATGATGATAACTAATTGAGCATTCGCATGATTTTTTTGCTGCAGTGCCGTTGCCGAAGCGTGCTGCCAGCCATGCCAGGACAGCAACAATGTAACCGGTAGAGGCGCTTGGGACCACAATGACGTCTGAAAGGACCTCTTGAACGTCCCCCTGGTCTGCCTCACTGCAGCGCAGCAAACTGGCACGGCGGTTGCGTAGAATCCCGCATACCACAGCTGCCTGCCCGCACGACGCCTCGACGCACTGTTGCGTACAGAGGCCCCGCATCGAGAGGTCCGCAAAACGGATCCGCCGTCTTCGGCCCGATGCTCAAGAGGCAGAACCTGTCACACCTGGATCGCGCGCAATGCCAAGTCTCACACAGATTCACGACACCGACCTGAAACTGCTCCGCTGCTTCTGCACGATCGTCGAGGAAGGCAGCTTCACCGCGGCACAGGCGACCTTGAACCTGTCGCAGTCCATGCTCAGCGAATACATGAAATCGCTGGAGCTTCGCCTCGGGACCCGCCTCTGCCAGCGCGGACCGAAGGGTTTCAAGCTCTTTCCCGAGGGCGAGATCGTCTACGAGGCGGCCAAGGAACTTTTCGCCTCGGTCGAAACCTTCAAGCAGCGGGCCTCGGAGCTGCATGACGGCGCCGGCCACGAGCTCGTCATCGGCATTCAGGACCACGTCGTCGACAATCCCAAGGCGCGGATCGCCGAGGCGATCGCCCGCTTCTCGGAATATTATCCGAACATCCGCTTCCGCCTGGAGATCATGCTGGGCTTCCAGATGACCGGCCGGGTCGCCGACGGGCTGGTCCATGTCGGGATCGGTCTCGTCAACGACCAGTTCAGCCAGCTGACCTTCGAGCATCTCTTTGACGAGGAAGCCCATTTCTACTGCAGCCGCACCCATCCCCTGTTCCATCTGGACGATGACGAGATCACGCAGGAGCATATCGAATCCGCCGCCTACGCCAACCGCGGGCATCTGGAGTACATTCACCCGGAGCGCACCCGCAATGCGTCAACGCGCGGCGATATCGGGCACGGGGCTCACGCCCACATGACCCTGATCCTCTCTGGCCGAAACATCGGCTACATGCCCGATCATGTTGCCGAGTCTTACGTGAAATCGGGCATACTGCGCCCGTTGCGGCCGGACCTGACACACCTTGCAACGCGCGTCGGAGCCGTCTACGGCCCGAGTTCGGCCGACTTCAAGCTGGCCCGGCGTTTCGTCGACTGTCTCGTCGACAGCCACATGGAAACCGACGACACCGCGCTGACGAGTGTTCCGGCGCGGCCGGGCGGCACTGGGCGCGCGGGGATTGCGGGCCGTGCCGTCGCGCCGGACGCGCGCCCCTCCGCCAGTGCCACGCGCTACAACGACAGGCGCCGGACGACGGCCCCTTCGCATCAGCCGAAAGTGCGCGAGCACGGTCAGGTCTGACTCATATCAGGTTTCGCCGCTGTCCGGTTTCCGTGGTTGCGGCGTCTCAACCCCTGCCTGCATTGCGGCGGACCGTGTCGATGGTCGAGCCAACGACGATCGTCGCGCCGATCAGGGTCCAAGCGTCGGGAATCTCCCCGAAATACAGAAATCCGATCAGCCCGGCCATGATGAGACGCGTGAATTCCAGCGGGGCAATGGCCGACGCCTCGCCGACGCGGAAGGCCATGGTGAAAAGGTACTGGCAGATCGTGCCGAAGACGCCGACGACAACGAGCATCGTCCATTCCTGCGCCGACGGCCATTCCCACCACCAGATCGTCGGCCCGAGATAGGCTGAACACAGGACGATCGACTGATAGAGCAACAGCGTCGTCGTGGTCTCCGTCGCGGCAAGCAGCCGGATCGACAGCGTGACGCCGCACAAGAGGACCGCGCTGACGATGGCCAGCAGCGCATAGGGGTTCAGCACCTCGGCCCCCGGCTTCAGCATGATCGCAACGCCGACAAAGCCGATCGCCGTCGCGATCCAGCGGCGGCGGCCGACACGCTCCTTCAAAATGAGGACGGCGCCGATGGTCATGAAGATCACCTGGCTGAAACCAAGCGCGGTCATCTCCGCGAGCGGCAGGTAAATGACGGCCAGAAAATAGGTGTATTGCGAGCCGAGCGTGAAGAGCCCGCGCAGCAGCAGCATGCGGGCATTGTTCGTCCGGAAGGCGGACGCAAGGTCGTGCCGGAAGAAGGGCAGGATCACAAGGGTCGAAAAGACTTGCCGGATCAGCAGGATCTCCACCAGCGGCAGTCCGGTTCCGATGTCCTTGATGCCCGCCATCATGACGCAGAAGAAGACAATGGAGCCGACCATCAGCGCCGAGCCGCGCAGGTTGTCGGGCACGGCGTGCCAGCGGCTGCGGCCCCGGCGCCCGGCGGCCGCAAGGCCTGTCCCGAAACGCCTGCGCGTCGCGACGGCCAACCCGGCGGCACCAATCGCCGAGACGGTCGGCACCGGCGCCGTTGCGGCTTCGGCCAACGACTCTGTCCCGGCCTCTGCGACAAAGTCCAATTGAGATACCCGGTGAAAGCTGTCCGGTACAGCGACAGACCCAGTCCCGGCCTGCGGTTCGCCCGGACCGCCCTCCGGGCTCATGCCGGATCTCCGCGAGGCACTGAGACAGCTCTTACCGGAACGCCGGTCGCACGCCGACTTTGCCACCAGAAGCGCCCGACCAGCGCGTTGCCCACCAGCAGGACGCCGCAGACGATCCCCATCCAGATCCCCTCGCCGCCGAAGCCCATCAGGAAGGCGAAGCCGTAGGCCAGGGGCAGCCCGACGAAGCCATAGAGGGTGACCGTCGCGAGCATGGCGAAGCGGTTGTCGTCGATCCCTCTCAGGACGCCCATTCCGACACCATAGAAGCCGTCGGCGAAAATGAAGCCGGCCGTCCAAGGTGTCAGGGCAAGGGCGACGGCGACGGCGTCATAATTGGCCGGATTGGCGGCATCGATGAAGAAGCCGATGAACACCGTCGGGTTGGCGGCAACGACAATCGCGGCAATCGTCATCGACAGGATGCCGAGGGCGGCCGCCACAAAGCCCGCACGCCAGATGTCGCCAAGCGCACTGGCGCCCCGGCTGTAGCTGATCCGGAGCGCCCCGGCATCGCCGAAGGCGGAGGCCAGCGCCCAGGCGATGGTGCCGAAATTGAGCACGAGTTGGTGGGCCGCGAGTGTCGCGGCGCCGAACCGGCCGATCAGCAGCGTGAGGGCGAGATAATAGACGCCGTCGATGGCCTGCAGCGTGCCGATCGGCAATCCCCGCCAGACGAGACGGAGCATTTCCATGACACCGCCGATGTCGAAGCGAACGAGACCGCGCCTCGGCCCGAGATGAACGATGGCCAGCATGACCAGCGCGACCGCCCAACTGATCACCACGAAGGCCATCGGGATGCCATGCCAGCCGATCTGAGGCATGCCGGCAAGTGCAAGGCCGAGGCCGATATAGGCAATGAGGGACAACGGCGTCAGCGCGAAAAGGATCGATGCAAGACCGAGAGCCGGCAAGGCCGTCCGCATCAGGCCGAGACGGATCATGTTGGCCGGCTCCGCCCAGCGCATGATGTTCAGGATCGCCTCGGCGTCGGCAACGATCGCCGGCTCCTGTCCGAGAGCGGCAAGAACCGATGGCGCGACCGTCATCCAGGCGAATGACAGGGCCGACAGCACGGCGGACAGCACCAGTCCGTTCGTATACCAGCGGGAAACGAGATGCCCCTGCCCCGCGCCCTGGACTTCGGACATCATCAGGCCGCTGATGACGAGGATCGCCGCCAGAATGTTGGTACTGACGCCGATGCGCATGGCCAGTCCACCGGCCGCGAGCGTGTCGGCGCTGGTCCAGCCGAACATCAGTAAGGTGGCCGTGGTCACCGCGAGATTGGAGAAGTGGCCCATAGTGATCGGGCCGGCAAGGCGCAGCGTCTCGGAGACATGCTGGCCGATCGGCATCCTGAGGCTCAAGGGCGGAGGCGCCGCGACCGCATCAACTGGTATTGCGGCCGCCAGCACAGCGCCGCCCGCCCCTTGGATGGTGTCCAGTCCTTGCCGTTCGTTCCTCTTCATCAGGCGAGATGCCGGCTGACGACGGCAACGCCGGCGCCGCAGGCATGGCTGCGACCGGCATCGTCTCGATCAGCCCCTTTCGGGCGTCGATGCAGTAACGGGAAAGTGCTGGCAATGAAGCATTGCCATCCGAACCGGTCGGCGGGATCGCCCTGTGCGACACCCCATCGGCCGGTCGGCATCCTTGAGTTACCAGTGCGGTCGTCGCCAGACCATCATCAAGGCACCAACCTTCGTTCGGCCCGCGCCGCAGACCTTTCGCCGGAGAGATGGGCAATTTGACCAAACAATCGGCAGATGGCAGGCGCGCGTCGTCGGAGCGGTTCTGCCCCCTATCTGCCGGCCTCCAGGTCGCCGATGGCCGGAGCGCCGCTGGCCGCGGCCATGAAACGCTCCTCCCACCAGGAAAAGAGAATGTCGCGAAGAGCGGCGCCCTCGTCGTCGCCATAGACCTCCCGGCGCAGGGCGTCGAAGGCGGCGGCCTCGCTCTCGTCCAGTTCGATCTCAAGATCCGTCGTCGCCAACGGGACGTTGGTGAAGGCGGGGACATAGGCAGGATCGCGCACCAGTTCGCGGGTCGCCTTGATGTTGGGCTGGCGAAAGTCCTTCGGCGTGCGCTGGCTTTTCAGGATCGGCGTCTTCGGCACAGCGGCCATGTCCTCGTCGGTCGCCTCGAAGACCGTGAGCTTGACCGGCTTCAGGCCGAAATTGCTGGTGCGCATGATATCCGCGCCACAGACGTTGGGGATCGCCAGCACGTCGACGAGGGCCAGGAGGTCGATATGGTCGCCGGCCCTGGAACTCTGCCGTGTGATCGTCGCCCGGCCGTCCGTCGTCACCTCGGTGCACATGAAGAGATTGAAGCTGTCGTGGACGTCATCCGGCGTCAGGCCGTATTCGCGCTGAGCCTCGGCCTGGATGTCGTTGCAGTTGGTGTGGGCGTCGAAGCCGTAGGCGCTTTCATAGAGGTAGGCGCTGCAACGAGGGAAAAGCACATCGTTGCGGCCGTAAGTGTCCTCCATGATGTAGACGAGCGCCCGCTCGCGCGGCGGCTGCGACCACATGAAGGTGCCCTTGGTCGGATTGAAACCGTGCACCGTCCGCGTCCGGCCGCAGTGCATGAATTCCTTGTAGTCGTGCAGGTTGAAGCAGTTGAAGTCGACGCATTGGCCGCCATCCACCTGCTCGATGCGCAGGATCTGGCCGGCCAGCAATTCGATCGCCTTGCCGGTGCCGGGCTGCATCGTCCATTCGAAGAGAACCTTGCGCTCGCTCATGACTGCCCCTCCTGTGACGGTCGCCCGGCCATCTCCTTGAGCGCGAGACGAACGAGCGCGGTCCGGTCCGGGGCAACGCCCTTGGCGACGGTACGATCGATCAGTTCCAGTTGCTGCGCATTCAGCGTCAACCGGATGGTCCTGGCCGGCATGGCTCTTCTCCGAGGTCAGATGACACCAATCATGTATACCTGATTGGACTCAATTACGTGATGTCACTCTAAAATTCCGCGAATTCCTCAATATGGAAAGCTTAAAAATTACGCATACCGCTCATTCTTTCCGCATATCGCATACTTGCTTCTTCGAATCACGTATACATAATGGTGGCATTACAGATTGATGCTGGACCTGACGCTGAACCCGGTCGCAGACAAGAGGCGAGGACATGGCCAAACCACCCTCCCGCGTGGATATCGCGCATACCGCCTTGCGGCAGGCGATCATCGAGCAGGCCCTGCTGCCGGGAACGAGGCTCCCGGAGGACGAGATCGGCGGCCACTTCGGGATGAGCCGCACGCTCGCCCGTGCCGTGCTACAGCGTCTGGCCGGAGAGGGTCTCGTTGACCTGCAGCCGAAGCGCACCGCAATGGTGGCGCAGCCAAGCCTGGAAGAAGCCCGAGAGATCTTCGAAGTGCGCCGCGCCCTCGAGCGTGAGGCGGTGGAACTCGTGGTGCGCCGCTGGAAACCCCAGTTCGGTGCCGAGCTTGAGGGCCATGTCCGCGAAGAGGACGCGGCGAAGGCGCGCGGCGAGGAGCGGGTCTCGATCCGGCTCGCCGGCGAATTTCACCTGAAGCTTGCCGAAATGTCCGGCAACCGTCTGCTGCTGCGCTATCTCGGCGAGGTCGTCTCGCGCTGCTCGCTCATCCTCGCGCTCTACGGGCGGCCGCATTCGTCCGACTGCGCGGTCAATGAACATTCGGAAATCATTTCGGCCCTGCGCGCCGGCGATGCGGCAAGAGCCGTCCATCTGATGGACCACCACATCGGCTCGGTCGAGCGGCGCGCGCTCTTCGACGACGACGTGCCGAAGGCCGACCTCGGGTCGGTGCTTGCCCACTATGCCAGAGCGATCACCGCCCGCGAGGCGGCGGTGCCCCTCGATGGCAAAAGGGAAAAGGCGACCAAGCCCTCGCGGCAGGACAAGGCCTCATGAGCGAGGACGGGCTGCACACCCACTTCGACTTTGCCGGCCTTTCCGCCCGAGATCGCTACAAGCTGCTGATCGGCACCGTCATCCCGCGTCCGATTGCCTTCGTGACGACGGTGGATACGCAGGGCCGTGCGAACGCGGCGCCCTACAGCTTCTTCAACGCGCTTTCGGCCGATCCGCCGATCCTTGCCATCGGCGTGGAGAACCATGCCGACATGTCCTTCAAGGACACCGCGAAGAACGTGCGCGAGACAGAGGAATTTACTGTCAACATCGTCGACGATGCCCTGCTCGACGCCATGAACGTCTGCGCGGTTCCGTTTCCCTCGGATGTCGACGAACTTGCCGCCGCCGGACTGACGCCGATTGCCGGCACCCACGTCCGCTGCCCGCGCATTCTGGAGGCTCCGGCTTCGCTCGAATGTCGCCGTTACCTGACGCTGGAGGTCGGGCGCTCGCGGGAGATCATCCTTGGCGAGGTGCTGGGCGTCTTTATCCGCTCCGATGCGGTGAATGCCGAGCGCAAGCATGTGGACCAGCGCGCGATGGATGCGATTGGCCGGCTTGGCGGACATGGGTATTCGCGCATTCGCGACCAGTTCGATTTGCCGACCATGTCGCTTGAACAATTCCAGCGCCAGCAGATGGCGCGGGAGGATGCCGGAAGCTGATCCGGCAACGATGAAAAGTCCGCGGCCAACGCGGCGTTGATCTTTTTGAAAACAGGGGCGCCCGCGAAGATTTCCGGCGCATGAGACCGGCTGCCTCCGGGGCATTCGCCGACGGGCATCGCTTTGACCAAAACTCGGGGAACACAGTCCATGATCGACATTCGCATGACACGCCGCGGCCTCCTCGGATCGACTGCCGGGGCCCTTGCCATCGGCGCCGGCTTTTCCGCCCGCGCGGCCGAAAACCTCACCATCGGCATGATCTACGTCGGCCCGCGCGACGACTTCGGCTGGAACCAGGCCCATGCGGTCGGGGCCAAGGCGCTGAAGGACATTCCGGGCGTCACGGTCGTTGAAGAAGAGAACGTGCCGGAGACCGTCGCGGTCACCCAGACCATGGAGTCGATGATCAACATCGACGGCGCAACGCTGCTCTTCCCGACCTCCTTCGGCTATTTCGATCCCTTCATGATCGAGATGGCGAAGAAATATCCGGACGTCGAGTTCCGCCATCCGACGGGCCTCTGGTCGGCCGACAAGCACCCGATGAACCTCGGCGGCTACTTCTGCTATCTCGATCAGGGCCACTATGTGAACGGCATCGCGGCAGGCCTCTCGACAACGTCCAACAAGATCGGCTTCATCGCTGCAAAGCCGATTTCACTGGTTCTGCGCAACATTAACGCGTTCACCATCGGCGTGAAGAAGGTCAACCCGGCGGCCGAAGTGCGCCTCATCATCACCGGCGAGTGGTCGCTGCCGGTGCGCGAGGCGGAGGCGACGAATGCCCTGATCGACGCGGGCTGTGACGTCATCGCCTGCCACGTCGATAGCCCGAAGGTCGTGGTCGAGACGGCCGAAGGGCGCGGCGTGAAGTCCTGCGGCCACAACGCCGACCAGTCGACGCTGGCGCCGAAGGGCTTCATCACCGGCGCGGAACTGAAGTGGGGCACCGTCTACACCGCCTATGCCGGCATGATCGCCAAGGGCGAGAAACTGCCGAACGTCAACGAAGGCGGCTACGACAAGGACATGGTCCAGTCGACGGCCTTCGGCGCCGGCGCGACCGAGGAGGCCAAGACCGCCGCCACCAAGGCGATCGAGGAGGTCAAGGGCGGCGCGCCGATCTTCGTCGGGCCGCTCAAGGACAACAAGGGCAACATGGTGATCGAAGGGACACTCGGTCTCTATGACGGCGCACTCTGGGGCACCGACTACCTGATCGAGGGCGTGGTCGGTTCGATCACCTGATCGGCCTCACGAACCCATCAAGGACCTGCGGATCATGCCGGGAGACGCTCCCGGCATGTCCATCAGGGTGCCTCGGGACGGCGGGCCACCAGATCGATCTCGATCAGCGCGTCATAGGCAAGGCCGGTGACGCCAACGCAGGTGCGTGCTGGCAGCCGCCCTTCGGCGAAATAGCTGCGATAGGTGGCATTCATCGCCGCGTAGTCTTCCTTGAAGCGCGTCAGGTAGACCCGCGCCATGGTGACGTGCTCAAGCCCGAGCCCCAGACCGGCAAGGACGATCTTCAGGTTCTCCATCACATTGCGGGTCTGCGCCTCGATCCCCTCCGGCAGCACGCCCGGTGCGGCCGGCGTATCCGGCATCTGGCCGGTGACGAAGACGAAGCCGTCCGTCTCCACCGCATGGCTGAAGGGAGCGACGGGCGTCGGCCCGCCCGCGATCATGTGGAACTGCATCGTGTCTCCTGAAGACTTCGAAGAAGGCCGTCAGCGGCCGGAAAGAAGCGACTTGCGGATGATGGCGTGGACGCCCCAGTTGCCGTCGACCACCTGCGTGACGCCGAAATCCACCGCAGCCGAAATGAGCGCGATCGCCTCGTCCTCGTTGAGGCCGTGGGCGCTCATTAGGAAGCGGCGCGCCTTGCGGAAGGCATCCTTCATGGCAAGGTCGAGCGACGACGTGGCGTAGACCTCGCTCTGGGCCTTGGTGCCGAATTCGGCAAGATAATTCGGGTGCGAGAAGCCGGTCAGGATCCACTCCGTCTCGGTCTCGATCAGCGGATAAGAAAGATCGGCAAAGGGCTTCTCGGCGAGCGTCTGCCGCTTGTGCAGGATGACTTTGAAAGTGCCCGTCATCGAGCATTCGATCGCGGTACCCGCAAGTTCCCCGTCGCCCTGCGAGGCATGGGAATCGCCAACGGAGAGAAGTGCGCCCGGCACGGCAACGGGCAGATAGACCGCCGATCCCTTGCCGAGCCGCCAGTTGTCGAGATTGCCGCCGAAATAGGACGGCGGAATGGAATCGACGAGTTCGGCCTCTTTCGGCGCGACAGCGATGACGCCGAAATGCGGGCGGAGCGGAATGCGCACGCCTTCGAGAACGTTGTAGCGCCGCGTCACGCTACCGGGCGCCACCGGAACGCCCGGATAGTCGTAGGTTGCGTGCACGGTGCCGAAGGGATCGGATTGCGGCTCCCAGAGGAAGTCGTAGAGCGCGACCGCATGGGGCTCGTCGGCGTCATTGACGATCTCGTAGATGGTCACGACCTCGCGCGGACGCGGCTCGCCGAGGAGTTCGCCATAATGATAGCCCCACCAGGCGGCGACGCTGGAGCCGAAGGACCGGCCGGCGAAATCCGGGTTGCTGCTTGGCCGTGGCGCGACATCAAGGATGCGGACCTCGAGCACATCGCCGGGTTCGGCTCCGGTGACGGCGATGGGGCCGGTGCAGATGTGAACGCCGAAGCCCTCCCCGGCCCCACGGCCCAGCACTGAGGCGTCAATGGGACCGGCGCCGCGCCGTTCCACGCCCTTGCCGTCGCGGGTCCAGCGGAAGACGCTTTCGGCGCCCGGATCGCCGACGATCATCCGTTCCGGATCGTCCGAGGCATGCTGCGTCAGCGTTTCGACCGTGATCGTGTCGCCCGAGGCAATCTCGATCAGCGGTTTAAGAGAGCGGCTGAAATAGCCCCAGTGCACCCGCGAGGCATCGACCGACAGATGGTGATGCATCGGCCCGCTGGCACTTTCGCCGGGATGACGGCCAGCATCGTTGTCCGGTCCCCTGCTGTCATTACCCGCGCCTTTCGGCGCCAGAGGACCGCGCCAGGTGGCAAGCGCCTGCCCGGGCCAGCCGCGCTGGTCGCGCACCTTGGCGGCCTCCAGAAGCTGTTCGGCCTGCTTCTGGCGAAAGGCGCGCGGCGAAAGACCGAAGCGTTCCCGAAAGGCCCGGCTGAAATTGGCGGCATCGGTGAAGCCGCAACGATAGGCGATTTCGGCCACCGAAAGATGCGCCTCCTGCGGATTGGACAATTCGATCCGTGTCCGCTGCAGACGCCGCTCGCGCAGATAGTGGCCGAAGCTCTCGCCGGTGCCCTCGAAAAGCTTCTGCAGGTAACGCTCGGAAATGCCCTCCAGCCTCGACACCTTGGCGGCCGAGAGGTCGGGATCATCGAGCCGGCGCTCGATCGTCCGCGTGATCCGGTGCAGGAGCGCCGCCGTGGTGGCGGTGCCCGGCGATTCCTGGCCGACAAGCAGCGGCTCAGACACATAGGTCAGCAGCAGTTCGGCAAGGCTCTGGTCCACCGCCGCCCAGTCGACATCGGACAGCGTCTTCATGGTGTCCGCCGCGGTTTCGGCCATCTGGCGCAGCACCGCGCCGAGGCCGCGGGATTCGGCGACCCTCGACCCGCCGAAATCCGTCATCCTGATCTTGCGGCCGCCAAAGAAACCGGCCGAGACCGACAGGACGTTGACCCGCACGTCGCGCACGAAGGTCACTTCCCAATCCTCGTCCCGCGTCAGAACCATGAACTCGGTCGGCGCGACGGGCTGGCTGTTCGCCCCGAGGCGCAACAGAGCGCCCTCCTCCGTCGGAATGACGATCAGGGGCAGTTCGGCGCGGGCGATGATCGGCGACAGGCTCTGGGGTCCGGCCGTCAAGCGCGCGACCATGACCCCATCCGCCGCGCCCCGCAGCATGGCGGTCGCAAAAAAGCCCGGGCCGTCCGGAGGAAGGTCGGACTGCAGGGCAAATATCCGCAGCACATCGCGCCAGGCCTCTTCCCGTGCGCCCTCGGGATAGGATTCGCTGATGAACTGCTGGATATTCATCGTGGCATCCGGATGCTGCAATGCAGGAGGAAGCAAGCCATAGCCAAAGCCGGGACTTCCGGCATTTTTCGCAGGCTTGCCGTCCACCTTACCCCATTCGGATGCCATCTCAACCTCGTTCGTTCGGCGGCGCAATATCTTCGCTTGAACCCACTCCGGGCTAGTCGCAGCGGAAGACGTTCTTGCGGATCGAACCGTGCACGCCCCAGTTGGCGTCCACCACCTGCGTCACGCCGAAGTCGACGCCGACGGACATCAGCGAGATCGCCTCGTCCTCGCTGAGCTTGTGCACCGTCATCAGGAAGCGCCGCATCTTGCGGAAGGCATCGCGCATCGCCTTGTCGAGGCTCGCGTGGCCGGCCACCTCGGTCTGGGCATTGTCGCCAAGTTCGGCGAGATAGTTCGGGAAGGTGAAGCCATAGACGGACCAGACGTCGCCGGTTTCCAGCAAGGGATGAGTCAGCCCTTCCAGCGGCGTGCCGCCGAGGTCGTTCTTCTTGTGCAGGATGAATTCGAAGTCGCCGGTGAGCGACGTCTCGATCGCCGTGCCACCGAGTTCGCTGTCGCCCTGCGCCGCATGGGGGTCGCCGACGGAGAAAAAGGCCCCGTCGACGGCGACCGGATAATACATCCGCGCGCCCTTGCCGATGCGCCAGTCATCGATGTTTCCGCCGGTATAGGACGGCGGGATGGAGCTGACGAAATCGGCTTCCGAAGGCGCAAGCCCCATGGTCCCGAAATGCAGGCGCGCCGGCACTCGGACATTGGCCATGATGTTCTCGCGCTTGCGGATCAGCCGATGGTCGACCGGCACGCCAGGATAGTCGATGGTCGGATGGACGATGCCGTCCGGATCGGTCTGCGGCACCCAGACGTAGTTGTAGACGGCCTTGGCGTAGGGCTCGCCGGCGGTGTCGAGCTCGAAGATCGTCACCACCTCACGCGGCTTCGGCTCCTCGATGAGGTCGTGATAGTGGAAGCCCCAGTTGGCGGCGGCATTCGACCCGAAGCAGCGGCCGGCATAGCAGGCGCTGCAACTCGGCCTCGGCCGCACGTCCAGCACCCGGACCTCCAGGATATCGCCGGGTTCGGCATTCTCGATCGCCACGGGACCGGTCATGATGTGGACGCCGATCCCCTCGCCGGAACCGCGCTCGAAAGGCCCTGTGGTCGGCCCCGAGCCACGGCGGACGATGCCCTTTTCCTCGCGCGTCCACTTGAAGACCGCCTCCGCTCCGGGATCGCCCGCGATCATGCGGTCGTAGTCGTCATAGGCGTGATGCGTCAGCGTCTCGATGGTCGCCCGGTCGCCGGACTTCAGCGTCAGCGCCGGCTGAACCGCCTTGCTGAAATAGCCCCAATGAACCGTCGAGGGGGAAACCGGCAGCGTATGGTGTTTCATCTTTCTTCTCCGGACCGGCCCGTGTTTTCCGGTGGCGCCAAGGCCGATGGCGCGGGCTGGAACAGGTTGGTTTGCAAGGGGGGAGTGCGCCGACGTCCGGCGCGATCTCTTCTCGTCAGCTTCCGTTGGAAGCGATGGACGGGGCTTCCTCGGCCATGACGCTGAGGAACTTCGCCGTCAACGGGTTCTTTGGCCGCCGCAACACCTCACGCGCCGGTCCTTCCTCGACGATGGCACCGCGGCTCAGGAAGACGACCCGGTCGGCCACTTCCTCGGCAAAGCGGAGCTGGTGCGTGGAAATGATCATGGTCAGGCCGTCCTCGACCGCGAGCCGCCGGATCACCTCCAGGACCTCGCCGACGAGTTCCGGATCGAGCGCCGAGGTCGGCTCGTCGAGGAGCAGCACCGAGGGGCTGGGTGCCAGCACCCGGGCGATCGCGACACGCTGCTGCTGGCCGCCGGACATGTGCCTTGGCAAGGCATCGGCCCGGTGGCTGAGCCCGACGCGGGCGAGAAGTTCGCGCGCCCGCTTCTCGGCATCCTCCTTTGAGTATTCGTGAACCCAGCGCAGCGGTCCCGCGACATTTTCAAGCGCCGTCAGGTGGTGAAACAGGTTGAACTGCTGGAACACCATGCCGACCCCGATCGCGGCGCGCTCGTTGGCGAGCGCCCGGGGACCGAGCTTGCGGCCGGAGGCATCGAAGCCGAGACGCCTGCCACCGACCCAGACCAGTCCGTCGTCCCAGTCCTCGAGGTGGTTGATGCAGCGAAGCAGCGTGCTCTTGCCGGAGCCACTCGGACCCAGCAGCGCGACCACTTCGCCCTCCCGCACCTTGAGATCGAGCCCGTCGAGCACGGTCTGGGGGCCATAGCTCTTGGTCAGCGCCCCGACTTCGACAACAACCTTGTTGCCGGCAAGGATCGCGGCGCGCTTCTCCCGATCCGTGACCGCCGGCAATGGCCGCACGACATCGGAGGGTTCGTTATCCCCCTCGCCCCCTGCTGTGGCGATTTCGTCCTCCGGCAGGGCTTTCGGCTGGGCGAGAAGTCCAGCCCGGCGCCAGGGCAGAAGACGGGCAAGACGCGCCTCGGGCGTCGGCAGGTCGAGATCGAGCATGACCTCGATGACAAGCTGGATACCGGCCGCCGCGCCCGTGAGAACCAGATACATCAGCCCGGAGGCAAAGAAGATCGAGAAGAAGTCGAAGGTCGAGGAGGCAAGCTGCGTGCTCCTCAGCGTCAGCTCCTGCACCGCGATCACCGAGGCGAGCGAGGAGTTCTTGAGGGCGCTGACGGTTTCGTTGCCGAGCGCCGGCACCATCATGCGGATCGCCTGCGGGCCGATGATATGGCGCATCAGGACACCGGGCGTCATGCCGAGCGCCTGGCCCGCCATGGTCTGGCCCTTGTCGACGCTCCTGACGCCGGAACGGAAGATCTCCGCGATGAACGGCGCCTCGTTGCAGGCGAGCGCGAGGCCCGCCGCCGTGATGGCACTCAGCTTGATGCCGATATGCGGCAGGGCGTCATAGGCAAAGACCAGTTGCAGGATCAGCGGCGTGCCACGGAAGACGACCGTGTAGGTCCGCGCGATTGCCGCAAGCAGCCAGAAGCGGCTGAGCTGCATGGCCGCCAGGACGAAGCCGAGGAGAAGTCCCCCGGCAAGTCCCAGCCCCGTTGCGGCCAGAGTGATGCCGATCCCCTGCAGGAGATACGGCATCGTCAGGTAGTGGACGAAGAGATCCATCTCAGTCCGTCGTCAGGATCTTGGGCTCTTCGAGCGTTCCGGCGTCGAGGCCCCACTTCTCCAGAAGCTCCGTCTCGATGCCGGCCTTCTGGATCTCGATGAGGGCCGCCATCACCGCATCGCGGAAGCCATCGACATTGCCCTTGGGCACGGCAATACCGACCGAATAGGGCAGCGTCACCGCCGTCGCCTTCTCAAGCTGGTCCGGATAGGCCTTGACGGCCTGGTCGACCGTGTTGACGTCGTTCACGTAGACGTCGGCGCGGCCGGCGAGGATCGCCTGGATGCAGTTGGCGTTGTTGTCGTAGAGCTGGATGGTCGGCTCGGGCTTGCCTTCCTTCTTGCAGTCCTCGGCGAGCGCCTGGATCAGCGGCACTTCCACATAACCGGTGTTTTCGGCGGCTGCCGCGCCGCACATCGAGCTGTTGATGCCGTCGATGCCCTTCGGGTTGCCCTTGGCGACGAGGACGCCGTCGAAGACCTTGGAATAGGTGATGAAGTCGGCGGCCTTGGCGCGCTCCATCGTCGCGTAGATGTCGGAGATCACGATGTCGGCCTGGCCGCTCGCAAGCGTCGTCAGCAGGGCGGCGAAGGTGACCGGCTTGTAGGTCAGCGTGAAGCCGAGGCAATCACCGATGGTCTCGCCGAGATCGATGTCGAAGCCGATGTATTTGGACGGATCGTTCGGATCGAGCGATTCATAACCCGGCGTATGCGGGTTGATCGCATTGACGAGCTCCTTGCCGGAGAACTGCGGGTACTTTTCCTTGAGAGCCTTGCAGGACTCGGGAGCCGCCGGCGCGGCATGGGCCGCCTGAAGGCCAAGGGCGCCACCGATTGCCATCACGGCCAGTGTCATGCGCAGACCTGAGGCCAGGACGGCGCCAGCGCGGGACAAGCGTCCCCTTCTGTCGACTATCTGTTTTTGCATGAACCATCTCCTTGTCGCTCATGGCGAAATTGCACAGCGCAAGGAGATGATTAGAACGTCCACCTGGAAAGACGATTGTAATTGTACGCACTAATTCTTGTATGCTCTCAATAACAACAATATGCATATCATTTTGATCTGAAATTCACCGTTTTGCATAGTTTTTAAGCTTCAGATCAATTCTACTGCCCGACCAGCAAGCACAGCCGTTCCTTGTTGCGCCCGGATGCGGCTCCCTTAATCACCTGTCGGTCCACGCCGGGGAAAGCGGCGCTTCCCGACGTCCGGTTTCTCGCCTCCTGTGAGGCATCTGCGTTGGACGGACCGTCAATGTCCGGCGGCAACAAGCGCTTCGTAATGATGCGGCAAGCGCATCAGGACGAGATCCTTCCGTCTGACGACATTGGTCGGATAGACGCTGCCGATGGTTCCGGTATCGATCTCGGCGACGGCAAGGTCCTCGTTCGACGAGACGATCGCTTCCTTGCGCGGGAAGGCGAAGGTATCCGGGCCGAAGACGCCGCTGAGACCCGGATAGCCGTCGAGCGGCGAGAAGACGTTGGCAAAAGCGAAATAGCAATTGTTCTCGCCCGCGCGGACGCGGAACTGGTGCCAGTGGAGCGCGTCCGGCCCTGTGGGAATGGGCTCCGGCTGGGCGACGCTGGTTCCCTCGTGACCGAAGTGGAACCGCCCGCGCACGGCCGCCGGACAGGCAATGAGATCGCAGCCCCTCAGCGCCAGGATGCGTCCGGCTTCCGGGAACATCGCGTCGTGACCGATCAGAAGACCGAGGCGGCCGAAGGGCAGATCGAACACGGCCCAGTCGTCGCCGGCGCTCGCCCACTGGCGCTCCGCTTCGGTGAGGTGAAGCTTGCGATAGATACCGAGGCGCCCCTCTGGGCCGGTTAGCAGAGCCGAGTTGTAGAGTGTCTCCCCATCGCGCTCGGCAAAGCCGGCGACGATGTGCAGCCCGAGCCCCCTTGCAAGCTCGTCGACAGCGCCGAGTTCCGGGCCATCGGCGGCAATCGCCGACGCCTGCGGATCGGCAAGGCCGGTCAGCGCCAGTTCGGGCAAGACGAGAAGTTCAGTCCCCCTCTCCTTCGCGGCGGTGGCAAGACGGGTGATCTCCGCGAGGTTTTCCGACAACACGCCACTCGGCGCGAATTGGCCGGCAGCCACTTTTGCAACGCCCCCCTCAGGCAGCGGCTTGTGGCCGTAGAGCGTGAAGAAGTCGCAGGGGTTCCACAGGAACGTGTTGGTCATCAGTTCCATGTAGAGCTCCGGCCGGCGCTGGGTCAGGACCGGTTCTCCCCAGCACTGCCGCCTGCGGGCGATCTCGGGATCGATCTCGGCGTATGCGATGCCGTCGTCACCGTCGATCATGGTCAACAGCGAGGCATCGGGCGCGATCACACAGGACCCGCCGGAGAACTGGACGCCCCGCTCAAGGCCCCAGCGGTTGGACTCGATCAGATAGCAACTGTTCTCGAAGGCGCGATTGATCCAGTAAGGCGCTGGCGTGCGTTCGGCGAGCCAGTTGGAGATGTGGCAGATGACGTCCGCTCCACCGACACCGGCAAGCCGCGCCGTCTCGATGAAATGGATGTCCATGCAGATGAGCAGCATGATCCGGCCGAGTTCGGTCTCGAAGATCTGGTGACCGAGGTTGCCGGAGGCCGCCCATTTCGGCTCGGAAATGTAGGGATGCGTCTTGCGATGTGCGCCGACGACGCCCTTCGGCCCGATCAGGACCGCCGAGTTATAATAGAGGTTCGTGGCCGGATCGACCTCGGGCATGCCGATGACGACATAGCAGCCGTGGCGCGCGGCAATCTCCGCAAAGGCATGGGTGGTCGGTCCGGGCACCGCCTCGACATATGGGGCGACTTCGTCGCGGTCGTACCAGCAGTATCCGGTCGTCCCCATTTCCGGCGTCACGATCAGGCGCGCACCGGATTTTGCCGCTTCCTCCACAAGGGCGAGCAGCGCGGCAATGTTCTCGGTCTTCTTGAACATCGTCGGCTCGAACTGGACGGTTGCCGCCTTGAAGGGAGCGGACATGGGACCTCCTGACAAAGCAATAGGGTTCGCCGGACAGGATTTCCGTCCGTCGTTGACGCCGGCGGGCGTCGGCCTGACTCATGGTGTGTGTCGTCAATGCCCCTGAAAAAAGAATGCCGGCAGGCGGAAGGCCCGCCGGCAGTTCAGGGGAGGCAAGGTTAGCGCGGCTCGCCGACGATCGACTTCAGCACGGACGCGCCGATGGTGTATTTCGGGTCGACCATGTTGCCGAGGCGGACGCGTCCGCACTGTGTCAGCAGCATGTAGGCGTCGATCTCGTCGAAGCCGAAGTCGGCCGCCATCCAGCGGATCAGCTCGCGATAGGCACCGCGGGCCGCATCCTCCATCGGACGCGACGAGCCGATGGTCATGAAGAAGCGGTCGTTCTCCAGACGCGGCGCGGCGATCGTCCAGCCCTTGATGAGGTCGATGCGGACGGTGGTCACGGTCGGGTGCTCGATGGCAACGCCGCAAAGCTCGCCGTCGCCCTGGGCGGCATGGCAGTCGCCGAGGTAGAGATAGGCGCCCTTGGTGTTCACCGGCAGGTAGACGACAGCGCCCGGCGCCACATCCGGCAGGTCCATGTTGCCGCCGTAATAGTCCGGAACCAGCGAGGAGATCGCCTCGATCTCCGGTGCCGTGCCGATCGTGCCGATGAAGGGCTCGTAGGGCAGCGAGATCCTGTCGTTCCACTTTACGCCGGTTTCGACGTCGACCTCGACCTTGCGGACGGTCTCCGGCAGCGGCGCGGTCAGGAGCGCCGTATCGGCCGTCGGCACGAGGCCGCCGAATTCCGGCATGATGACGGTGGTGCCACGCGGCTGCGGCCCACGCGGAACGATGCTCTCGATATAGACCGCCAGGCAGTCGCCCTTTTCCGCGCCGTTGACGTAGATCGGGCCGTTCTGCGGATTGAGATAGGGGAAATTCAGCTTCTCGGTCGGCTTGTCCGTCTCGGACGTGATCGCGCCTTCGAAGGCGTCGTGGGTCTCGGATGAGACCACCGCGCCCGGATCGACCGTCAGCACCGGCTCCACATAGGCGCCGTAGACATAGTGATACTTGCCCTGCACCTCCTCGGTGATTTCGTGACGGCTGAGCGCCGCCCCCTTGGCAACGCCCTTCCTGGCCATAATGGACTTGTCGAACCAGCTCATGGGGCTTTCCTTTCCCGCTTGCTTCTTACAATTCAGACTGCGAGGAAGCGGCGCACGGCGTCGCGATCCTGCAGGACATCGATGGGGATCTCCGCCGACACCCGGCCCTTGTCCATGACGTAGCAGCGCTGCGCCATGGCCCGGATCATGTCGATATTCTGCTCGACGAAGACGATGGTGACGCCGGTCTGGCGATTGAGCTCGACCATGATCCGGGCAATGTCCTGGACAATGTTGGGCTGGATGCCTTCGGACGGCTCGTCGAGGAGGATGAGCGACGGACCGCCCATCAGCACGCGGCCGATGGCAAGCTGCTGCTGCTGGCCGCCGGACATGGTGCCGGCCCGCTGCGAGCGCCGCTCCTTGAGGATCGGGAAGTAGCCGAAGACCTTTTCAAGACGGTCCGCCGCCATGTCGCCGGCAATCGACTCGCCGACCAGCAGGTTCTCCTGCACGCTGAGGCGCGGAAAGACGTCACGTCCCTGCGGCACGTAGCCGATGCCGAGGCGGGCGCGCCGGTGCGCCGAGAGCGTGTCGATCGCCGCGCCCTTGAAGAGCACGCTGCCCTGGTCGGACCCAAGGAGGCCGATGAGGCTCTTCATCAGCGTCGACTTGCCGACGCCGTTGCGGCCGATCACGGCGACGATTTCGCCCTCGCGGACGCTGAGGTCGACGCCCTGCAGGACCGGCTTGCCGCCATATCCGGACCAGAGGCCCATGGTTTCGAGGATGACTTCCTTACGCATGGGCTTCACCCAGATAGATGGCGGCGACGCGCTCGTCGGCGACGATCTCGTCGATCGTGCCTTGCGCGAAGATCTTGCCGAAGTGGAGCACAGTCACCCGCTGCGCGATCTGGCGCACGAAGGCCATGTCATGCTCGACGGCAAGGACCGTGACGCCCTCGTTGTTGAGCGTCTTGACCATCTCGCCCGTCGCATGGGTCTCGTCCGGCGTCATGCCGGCCGTCGGCTCGTCGAGCAGCAGGAGCTTGGGCTTCAGGCCGATGGCCATGCCGATCTCCAGCCACTGCTTCTGGCCATGACTCAGATTGCCGGCAAGCTGCTTCTCGGCATCCTTGAGCTGGGTGAATTCCAGCAGCCGGTCGATCTCCTCGCCAAGCGAATGGCCCGCGAGGTGATGCTGCAAGGCGATCTGCAGGTTCTGGCGCACGCTGAGCGCCTTGAAGATGCCCGGCACCTGGAACTTGACGCTGATGCCGCGCCGGATGCGCTCGAAGGACTTGGCGTGCGTAATGTCATGGCCGTCGTAGAGGATCGTCCCGCCGCTCGGCAGATGCTCGCCGAGGATGAGGCGGAAGAAGGTGCTCTTGCCGGCGCCGTTCGGGCCGATCAGGCAGTGGATCTCGCCGGTCTCCAGGGCGAAATCCACACCGGCCGTGACGTGCAGGCCGCCGAACCACTTGTCGAGAGCGCGTGTTTCAAGCAACGCCATCACGCTTTCTCCCGGCTTGAAAACAGGGACCGGACCTTGTCCGCGATGAAGGTGCCGACACCGAGGATGAGGCCGTTCGGAGCGATCAGCACGGTGAGGACGAGCAAGGTACCCATCACCACCAACGCATACTGGCTGCCGTAGACGGTGAGATACTGGAAGCCGGCAAGGACGAGCATCGTTCCGAGCAGTGTCGTCGTCAGATCCGTGCGGCCGCCAACCGCCACCCAGACGATGGGCAGGGCCGCCGCCGTCATGCCCATGGAGGACGGGGTGATATAGTTGCCCCAGGAGGTGTAGAGAACACCCGAGAGACCGGCGAGCGCCGAGCCGATGACGAAGGCCGCGAGCTGATACTTGCGCACGTCATAGCCCAGCATTTCCGCCCGCATCGGGTTCTCGCGGATGGCGACGAGCACATTGCCGAAGCGGGCGTTCACCAGCATGCGAAGGCCGAGGTAGACGAGGACTAGCAGGCCCAGCGTCAGATAGTAGAGCGTCACATCGGGATAGAGCGCGATGTCGCCGCCCGGCCAGGGGATGGTGAGCGAGGGCATGCCGCCCATGCCGTTGAAACCGTTAAGCCGCGCCTTGCCGATATGCCATTCCGGGCCGGCGGTCTGCGACATGAACCGCTCCAGCACCAGCGTGACCGAAAGCGTCACGATGCCGAGAAAGACGCCGCTGATCCGGCCGAAGAAGAGGAAGTATCCGAGAATGGCTGCGACCAGCGCCGAGATACCGACGGCGGCAAGAAGCGAGAACAGCGTCAGGCCATAGGCATCGCCGAGGTTGATGGTGAGCACGCCATAGGAGTAGCCGGCTATGCCGAAAAAGGCGGTCTGGCCGAAGCTGAGCGCGCCGCCATAACCCCAGATCAAGCTGACGCCAAGCGCCATGAAGGCCCAGTTGAAGAAGTAGACGTTGTTGCCGACATCATAGCCGTCGGCGAACATCGGGTAGCTGGCGGCCGCCGCGAGCACCAGGACGAAGGCGACCCAGAAGACGGGCCCTTTCCCAAGGGTCTGCGGGCCTTCGAGCAGCCTGATGACGGAAGAAAAAGTCGAAGGCGAAGCCACGTCAGGCCCTCTCTTTCAGGATCCAGCCGGAAACGCCGCGCGGCAGAACCCGGATAACGATGATGACGGCGAGCAAGAGGCCGATCTGGCCGGCAAGCTGGCCCTGCCAGGAGGTCAGCGCCGCCTTGGCGATCCCGAGGACGGCGGCGGCCGGGGCCGTGCCGAAGAAGATATCCGCGCCGCCGACGACCACGGTCACGAAGGCCTCGACGACGAAGGTACTGCCCATGGTCGGCACGAGGGTCATCGTCGGGGCGTAGAGCCCGCCGCAAAGACCCGCGAGCGCCGCGCCGAGACCGAAGGTCACGCTGTAGACGAGGCTCGTATTGACGCCGAGCGCCTCGGCGATCTCCGGCACCTGGATCGTCGCCCTTGCCAGAACGCCGAAGCGGGTGCGGGTGAAGATGAGCCACAGCACCAGCAGCGTCGCGACGGCGGTCGCCATCAGGATGAGCCGGTAGACCGAATAGGAATAGTCGCCGACCATGAAACTGCCGAAGGGCGTGCCCGTGCCCTGCATGCTGGAGCCGAGCAGGATGAGCGTGCCCTGGGTCGCGATCATCGAGACGCCCCATGTCGCGACGATGGTGTCGAGCGGACGGGAATAGAGATGCCGGATGACGATCCGTTCGAGCGCCATGCCGACGAGCCCGGCGACGAGCGCCCCGACAAGGATCGACAAGGGCAGCGGCAGACCGAGATGCGTCGCGGTCGTCGACACGTAGGCGCCGCAGAGAATGAACTCGCCGTGGGCGAGATTGATGACGCCCATCATGCCGAAGATGATCGCCAGTCCGCAGGCCGAGAGGACCAGAAAGGCGAAGGCGTCGCCGGCCTGATAGAGAAAGGTGAAAGCAGCGTTCAGAACGTCCATGAGGCGATCCGCTGGTGCGGCATCAGATGCCGGTCAGGAAAGTGACGGGCATCCTCCACAGGGGAACGGAGGATGCCCGTCGGTCCGATGCGATCAGTTGGCCGGCGGAGGATTCGACGGCGTGTACTGCGCTTCCGGATTGCTCTTGGTCAGGTCGCAACCCGCGTCACCCAGCCAGTAGGGCTTGATGTCCTCCCACACCTTCGGGAAGGTGATGGAGTGATCCTCGCCGACGCGGGCGAGATAGATCGTGTGGGACATGTGCTGGCTCTTCGGGTCGATGCAGACCTTGCCTTCCGGTGCATCCATGCAGACGTCGCCCTTGGCGATCTCCGCGCGGATGGCGTCATGGTCCGTGGACCCTGCCCGCTCGACCATCTGCTTGTAGAGATAGACGGCGAGATAGGAGTTTTCGGCCTCCTGGTTCACGTAGGGTTCGTCCGGGAACTTCTTGTGCCACTTGGCGAGGAATTCCTTGGACTCGGGCGTATCCACTTCCTCAATGTAGTTCGTGGTGACATACATGTTGGCAAGGCTCGGCGGCTTGAAGCGCTTGTGCTCGTAGCCCTGGCCGACGTTCACCGACGAGGCCATCGGAACCTTGAGGTTGGCCGCGCCCGCCTGCTCGTAGTAGGAGGCCTGCGCCGTGCCGACGAGCAGCGTGACGAGAACGTCCGGCTTGGCGGCCTGAATGTTCTGGATCGTCTGCGAGAACTGCGACACGCCGAGCGGGATGAACTCCTCGCCGACCATCTCGCCGCCATTCTCCTTGACGATGTTGCGCACCCATTCGGCCGAGATCTGGCCGAAGTTGTAGTCCGCCGCGATCGTGTAGACCTTCTTGCCGTAGGTCTCCATCATGTAGGGAATGAGCGTGGAGAACTGCTGCTCCGGCACCGCGCCGGTCACGATCATGTTCGCGTCGCAGACGCCGCCTTCATACTGGTTGTTGTAGAAGGCGAGGCCCTTGAACTGGTCGACGATCGGCCGGTAGGCCTCACGCGAGGCCGAGGAGAAGCCGGCGAACACCGCGTCGACCTTGTCGCGCTGCAGGACGCGGCGCATGAATTCCTGGTAGCGGGTGTTGTCCGACTGGGTGTCGTAGATCACCAGTTCCAGCGGGCGGCCGGCGATACCGCCAGCGGCATTGATCTCCTCGGCGGCAAGCTCGATGCCGTGCACCTTGCCGATGGTTGCGACCGCGAAGTCACCCGACTGGTCTTCCAGCACGCCGAGCTTGATCGGGTCGGCCGCAAGAGCCGTGCTGGAAAAAAGCAAAAGGGTCCCTAGCGCCGCAAGGGCGCCTGATGCATGTCTTTTCATGTGCTGCTCCCGTTATTTGACGATCGGTCAGTCCGACGTCGCCTGCCGCCGCCCCAAATCCGGCGATTGGCAGGCCTCTTCAGTCGTGCTCCGTTGCACGACATGTTCACAGTAGGCTTCGAGGCTGAGGCGGGCTCGCATGCTCTCGCGCCGCAAGACCGCGAAGGCCGCCTCGTCGTCGAGGTTCCGCGCGGCCATCGTCTGGACAACGGCCTTGATCACGAAGCGGCGGAGGCGCCGGCGTTCCTCGTGGTTGTCGAGCACCTTGCGCGTCGCGCTTTTCTGACGCTGCGCGTTCACCGCGAGAAAGAGCGCCGAATAGATCGAGCCGCCGTAGACCGGCTTTGACAGGAAGGCCGAGCTTCCAAGCCGCATCAGGCCTTTCAGGCGGCTTGGCGCCTCCACGCCGACGAGGCCGATGACAGGCACCGAAGGCAACCCGTCAGCCGGCAGGCCGGACCCGTAGTCAAGATCGCCATCGACGAAAAGGACATCGCGGTCCATCTCCAGACCGCCCGGCACGTCGCCGGCGATCATGGCCTGACGGTCGAGCGTCTCCACCGACAGGCCGAGCTTGACGAGTGTCGTCGACAGCGTCTTGAGCGCGCGCGCGTCCTCGGACACGAGCAGAGCGCGGCGACCGCTGAAATTCTGAACGAGGCGCTGTTCGTTCATGAGACGACCCTCAGGGCTGGCCGGCCATGCCGGGCTTCAAGCGGAGCGGAGGAGCGGATGAGATAGGGATCCGGCCGGACGGGCGCATTCGATTCCGCGACGATGTCGAACTGACCGTCCTTGCGCGAGCGGCCGATGCGCGGCGTCAGGAAAGCATGCAATGTTTCGGGATCGATCGAAACGCGGCCTTGTGGCGCGTCGATCATCTGCCTGGAAACCGCCCGCTTGACCTGCTGCAGGTCCGTCGTTCCGGCATCGTGAAGAGACTGGGCCAGGAGCTTGACCGCCACGAAGGCGGCTTCGGCCTCGGCGGAGGCGGCAGGTCCTTCCGGGAAACCGGCATCGTAGGCGGAGACGAAAGCGCGGCTTTCGGGCGTGTCGATCGAGGCGAAATAGACCGACGACGAAAAATGCCCGTCCATCGCATCCGGTCCGATTTCTTTCAGTTCCGGCTCGGAAAGATTGCAGCTTGCGACGGGGAAGCGGGTCCGCTGATCAATGCCACGCTCCTCGCAGGCCTTCCGGAACGCCCGGAAGAACGCATAGGACGATTCACCGATGAGCGCGTTGAAGACGAAATCGGGCTTCAGATCGAAGATGGACTCGACGACGCGGTCCATCTCCGTCTCACCGACGGCGACATAACGCTCGGCAAGCACCATGCCGCCGCGGGCCTGGATGCCCTCGCGCAGGGTCCGGTTGCTTTCCCAGCCCCAGATGTAGTTGGAGCCGACGCAGAAGGCGCGGCCGCCGAAGTGATTGAATAGAAAGTCGATCAACGGCGAGAGATGGTGGTTTGGCGCGGCCCCCGTGTAGACCACGTTTTCCGAGCTCTCGAAGCCCTCGTAATGCGTCGGATACCAGAGCAGCGCATCCCGCTTCTCGAAGATCGGGATGACTTCCTTGCGGCTTGACGACGTGTAGCAGCCGACGACGTGCCGAATTCCGGCATCGATCATGTTTTCCGCCGTTGGCGCATAGGCTGAAAGCCGGCTCGCCGGATCGGCGATCATCGGCTCGAGCTCGATACCGAGCTTCCTGTCCTCGTTGACCTCGCAGCAGGCGAGCAAGGCTCCGTTCAACATCGACTGCCCGACGGTGCCATAGGACCCCGTCTGGGAAAACATCAGGCCGATAGGGATACGAATGCGGGACATCGGGTTTTCCAAAACAAAAAGCCCCTCAGCATCACATGCTGCGGGGCCACACTGCCGAGTATGATCTGGATCGTTTGACGCATTGTTGGGCATCTTTGCCCGGCGCCTAACGAATAAGCTGACGAGTTTTTGCAGACCTGTCAAGCGGCCATTTACGCAGCCGTTCCGACAGGCCGTGCGCCACGAAACGCACGGACGGCATCAACCGGATCAGTCGATCATCGGGCCGCCAGCCCCCTTGCCAGCCCTGCCCCGAACCTCGGACCATATGCGCGTATGGGCGCGACCCGCAGTCCGCCCGAATGCATCCCGTGCAAGGAGACAGACCCATGGATTTGGGCTTGAAGGGGCTGAAGGCCCTCGTTACCGGAGGCACCAAGGGGATCGGCCTGAAGATCGCCGAAACCCTCGCCAAGGAGGGGGCGGACGTCGCCATCTGCTCGCGCAACGCGAGTGAAGCCGAGAGTGTGGCGAAGACGCTTTCCGCCTTCGGCGTCACCAGCATAGGTAGCGGCGTCGACGTCTCCGACGGCGAAGCGCTCAAGGGCTGGACCGAGTCCGTCGGCAAGCAGTTCGGCGGCATCGACATCGTCGTTGCCAACGTCAGTGCGCTGGCGATCGGTGCTGACGAGGAAAGCTGGAAGAAGGGTTTTGAGACCGACCTCATGGGCACGGTCCGGCTGGTCGATGCCGCCATGCCCTACCTGCTTGAAAGCAAAGCTGCTTCCATTGTCACCATCTCGTCGGTTTCGGGCCGAGAGATCGACTTTGCAGCCGGACCCTATGGCGCGTTCAAGGCCGCGCTGGTCCATTACACCCAGGGTCTCGCCTTTCAGCTCGCGGGCAAGAACATCCGTGCCAACTCCGTCTCGCCGGGCAACACATACTTTGCCGGCGGCGTCTGGGAGCAGATCGAACACGGCAACCCGACCCTTTTCAAGGAAGCCCTTGCCCTCAACCCAACCGGGAGAATGGCAACCCCGCAGGAGATCGCCAACGCGGCGGTTTTCATCGCGAGCCCGGCCGCAAGTTTCGTCACCGGCACCAACCTGGTTGTAGACGGCGCCCTGACCCGGGGCGTCCAACTCTGAGGCCATCAGGGCCAATCCGCGAGTTCATGGATTGGCCTTGATGCCCTCTGCCCGCCGCACGTCAAGGCCGCCATTCGAGGAAGCCTTGACGACGCGCCGCCGCACCCCCGGGGACCACTCTTGCCCTGGCGGTCGATCGCTTCGTCGTTGGCATCAGCACTGCCGGGCCGCCTCTTCGCACGCTTCAATAAGCGTCGCCAAGCCGTGTCCATGACGCGGTTTTGCAGACGATGCCGAGCAGGACGCAGCCGCGTGTCTTCATGGTCCGGTCACGAACCGTGATCGTGATGGCATAGGTGAGATCGCGCTTCACGTCATAGGCCTTGCCCTTGAGCGTCGACGCCGACTGGGGCGCGACATCCAGCACAAGGCGGTCGCCCACCTCTTCTCCCTTGCTGGTGTCCCCGACCCAGACGTTGGTGGCGCAGATATCCTGACCGCAGGCTGCGATCTTCACCCGCGCATTGCCATCGCCTCTCATCCAGACGCCGCTGAAATCCGGATCGACACTTCTGGCTTGCGCCGATCCGGCAACAATGATGGCCATGGCTGAAACGACCGTCCAACGGAGCATCGTGTTCCTCCAGATTGCTTCGGGCCCGCCTGCCCTTGCGTTTAACGCCGTAACCGGGCCAACGGTTCGCAGGCCTTGCCATTGAAAACGGCGACGATGCCCAAGGCAGTGAGCCTGCTCCAATTCGGAGCGCGCATCGCATGATCCGCTTTCCGCCCGCACCCGTATCCGATGAAAGACGATACGGCAGCCCTGGGAAGACGGATGACCCAATACCTCATTTCATTTGTCGCGACGGCCCTTGCATTTCTCGGCCTCGATGCGATCTGGCTCAGCGTCATGGCAAGCCGCCTCTACCGGCCGAAACTCGGTTCAATGCTGGCCGACACGTTCAATCTGCCGGCAGCGGCGGTCTTCTACGTGCTCTACATCTTCGGGCTGACGTTTTTCGTGCTGACACCCGCGCTGGCGTCCGGACGCTGGCAGACCGCTGCCCTCTACGGCGCCCTGTTCGGGCTCGTCGCCTATGGCACCTATGACCTCACCAACCAGGCGACCCTCAAGGACTGGCCGGTTCTCATAACAATCGTCGATCTCTGCTGGGGCATGTTCGTGACGTCGGCGGCCTGTATCGTCGGCTTCAAGGTCACGCAGGCGGTTACCGGCTCGATGTGAGGATCGATCGCTTCGGCCCCGGCCAGAAGGCATTGACGGAGGCCTGATAGCGGGCAAAAGCCTCCCCGCGCGAGGCCAGCATATGCTCCTCCAACGGCGGAATGCCGGAAACATGCACCAGAAGCCAGTACATCAACGCTGGCGCCGACAAAACCAGCAGCCCAAGACCGTCGATGTCTGAAAACCCCGTCGCGATCGGCACGTAGGCCGCCCAAACGAGCCATTCGAAGAAGTAGTTGGGATGGCGCGTCATACCCCAGAGCCCGGCTGTGCAGACTTCGCCCCGGTTGGCGGGATCAGACCGGAAGCGGGCGAGCTGACGGTCGGCGACCGCCTCGCCGCCAATTGCGGCGGCAAAAATAACGACGCCCAGCCAGTCGCCGATATCCAGCGCGCCGGACCGCCGCGCGGCAATGGCGAGCGCAACGGCGAGAACGAGGCCGACAGCCGCCTGGATCTGGAGGAACCAGAAGAGCCTTGACCTCTGGCGGTCGCCCCACTCCTCTTTGAGCTTGCGATAGCGCGGATCGTCGCCGCCATGCATCGAGCGCCGCGCGATATGCCCGCCTAGCCGGATCGACCACACGGCGACCAGCGCCGCGACGAGCCATTGCCTTGGCGAAATCTCGTCCGAGGCAATCGGCACAAGCGCAGCCACGACGCCAAAGATCCCGACCGCAAAGGACCAGATCGCGTCGATCCAGCCCGACTGGCCGGTTCTTGTCGCGATGGCCCATGCAAGGGTCATGGAGCCGCAAAGACCGACTGCCAGCAGCAACGCCAAGCCGACTGATGTCATATCGTCCCCCGATATTCGGGTCGCTGAGTGACTTGGACCGAGCCGCTAGACCGGAAGGAAGGGCTTGAACAGCCCCAGCAGTCCCTTCGGCTCCATGCCGCCCGTGATCGCGACCAGGCAAAGGCAGTCGCTGTCCGGGTCGACCACGGGCTGATGCTCCAGTTCGGCGTCCGCCTCCTGCATATCGCCGGGGCCGTATCTGTTCAGACCGTCGAAATAGGACCCGTGCAGGATCTGCGTGAACTCCGTTCCCGAATGACCGTGCTCAGGCAACTTCGTGTTGGGCTGCACCCACAGCAGGACCACCCTGGAGGTCGCGTCCTCCGGCACGGAGACGCGGGCGTAACGCACGCCGAAGCCAAGCCAGCGCCAGCCGGTCGTCTCACGCGCGCGCAATGCCGCCGGAACGACCATGCCCTCCGGCCAACGCATCGGCTTCTTTCTTCCCGATGAAGACCGGGCGCCTGCCTTGTGCGCTTCCGCCGCCGGAACAGGCCGGTCGAGCCTTGCCAGCGCCAAGTCGAGCGCGTGATCGTCCGTGGGCTCCGGCGGCAGGTCACGCATGAGGTTGGCCGCCGCAGCCCGGAACACCTGCTCTTTGCGCCTGCAGTCGGCACAGCCCTCAAGATGGGTAGCGACCACAAGTGCCGGTCCCGCCGACAGGCTTCCTGCGGCATATCTGGCCAATGTCTGGTCGTCCGGATGCTTGCGGGCCGTCATGACATGTCACCCAGCAGGCTCTTGAGGCGACCGAGCGCCAGCCGCACGCGCGACTTCACCGTCCCCAGCGGAAGGCCGAGGTCGCGGGCGATTTCGGAATGGGTTTTTTCGCTGAAGAATGCGAGACGAACGACCTGCAACTGCTCCTCGGACAATGATTTGAGTGCGTCCCGAACCTGCTCTTCCCGCTCGGCGGTCAGCAGCAGATCATCGGCGGGCCTTGGCGCGTCCGGCTCGTCGGCCGGATCAGGTTCGACCGGCATCGAGCGCCGGTTGGCGCGCTGGTGGTCGATCTTCAGATTGCGCGCGATGGTGAAGATCCAGGTGACCGCGCTCCCCCGTTCGGGATCGAAGTAGCCGGCTTTGCGCCACACGGACAGCAACGTCTCCTGGACGAGTTCCTCCGCGACGACCGGCGAAAGGCCGCCACGCACGAGAAACGCCTTCAGCCGCGGTGCGAACTGGCGGAACAGCCGGGCATAGGCCTGCCGGTCCCGGCGCTCGGCAATGGCGATCAGGAGCGCCTGCGGATCGTCGCTGCCTTCTTCCATTTCCGTCTCGGTGGACCCCATTACAGCACAATGCCTGCGAGTGCGGGAAACACCTGCCGGTCGATCGGATCCGTGGATTTGGACAGCGACATTCATGCCCCCTTTACGCAGCAGGTCTCGTTGCGGATCACCTGAGACATCCGTGATCCATGTTGCCCGCCCTCCCGTATATCGCACGTTGGGACGTTGCTGGAACGCGCCTGAGACCAAAAGGCGCGGAAAACCCGTGGACGGGGTTGTCCGGGCCTGACGATCGTCAGGCCGACGCAACCGAAGCACCTGACAATGCGTTAGCAAGCGACAGGCGGCAGGGGGCCGGACAGAATGCTGAAAAGACGAGACGTTCACTCCGGCGCGCCGCTTTCCATCGCCGTCGTCGGTTCCGGAGTTTCCGGCCTGTCGGCTGCCTGGCTCCTGGCCGAACGTCATGACGTGACCCTGTTCGAGACCGAGGACCGTCTCGGTGGGCATAGCCATACGGTGCTCGCTGGTTCGCAACCGGTCGATACCGGGTTCATCGTCTACAACGAGCCGAGCTATCCGAACCTCACCGCGCTGTTCGACCATCTTGAGGTGCCGACGAAGGCCTCGGACATGTCCTTTGCCGTCTCCGTTGGTGGCGGGCGGCTGGAATATGCCGGCACCGACCTTGCCGGTCTGTTCGCCCAGCCGTCCAACCTGATGCGCCGGCGCTTCTGGTCGATGCTTGCCGACGTGATGCGCTTTTATCGGCAGGCGCCGCGCGACCTTCCGAACCTCGGCGACATCAGCCTTGACGACTATCTGACCCGCGAACGGTTCGGGCAGCCGTTCCGCGAGGACCATCTCTATCCAATGGCTGCTGCCATCTGGTCCACGCCCGCCGGCGAGGTCGGACGCTATCCGGCAGGCGCCTTCATCCGGTTCTGCGAAAACCACGGGCTGCTCAAGATCGCCGACCGGCCGGTCTGGCGGACCGTGACGGGCGGCAGCCGCGAATATGTGGCCCGCATGCGTGAGCGGCTCGACGACAGCATCGAGACCGGCCGGCCGGTTCGTTCCATCCGCCGTCTCGGCAACGAAGTCGAGCTCGTGCTCGACGGCGAAAGACGCCGCTTCGACCATGTCGTCCTCGCCACGCATGCCGATCAATCCCTGAGGATGCTGGCCGATCCGACCGCGGACGAGACCGACATTCTCGGCTGTTTTCGATACACGCCCAATCTCGCTTTCCTTCACAGCGATACCTCGCTCATGCCGAAGCGCCGACGCGTCTGGTCGAGCTGGAACTATCTTGCGGCGGGCAATACGGCGGAAGCGCCCTGCATCACCTACTGGATGAACCGGCTGCAGGGAATTTCCTCCGAACATCCGCTCTTCGTGACACTCAATCCACACGAGCCTCCCCGCGAGGAGAGCATCGTCTGGCACGGCATCTACGATCATCCAGCCTTCGATCTCAAAACCGATGCAGCCCAAAAGCGGCTCTGGTCGTTGCAGGGACGCCGCCGCACATGGTTCTGCGGCGCCTATTTCGGCGCAGGTTTCCATGAAGACGGGTTGCAAGCTGGACTGGCCGTTGCCGAACAACTCGGCGGTCTGCGACGGCCCTGGATCGTGCCGAACCAATCCGGGCGCATTCACGTTGATGAGGCGATGCCTATCGATCCCATGGTGCCGGCATGACGGAAAGTGCCCTTTACTGCGGAGACGTCGTTCATGCGCGGGTCCGTCCCAAGCGCCACGTGCTGCGCTATGGCGTGTTCTGGTTTCTGCTCGATCTCGACGAGTTGGACCGGATTGCCGCCCGGCTGCGTCTCTTCTCCCACAACGGGTTCAATCTCCTCAGCCTTCATGACCGGGACCATGGCGACGGAAGCGGGCGCTCCCTGAAGGCGCAGGTTGATGAGCATCTTCGCCAGACCGGCCTCGACGCGGATGGCGGGCGGGTGATGCTCTTCACGATGCCGCGTGTCTTCGGCTACGGGTTCAATCCGATCAGCGTCTACTTCTGCCATCGCCGCGACGGCGCTCTCCAGGCGATCCTCTACGAGGTGACCAATACCTTCGGTGAGCGGCACAGTTACCTTATCCCCGTCGAGGACGATCGCGGCGACAGCATCCTCCGGCAAACCTGCGACAAGGCCCTACATGTCTCGCCCTTCATGGCGATGACGATGCGCTACGCCTTCCGGGTCCGTCCGCCGGGCGAGCGCGTAGGCCTTGCCATCTCGGGTTACGACGCGGACGGCCCCCTCATCAGCACGGCGCTGACGGCCGATCGCCGTCCCCTCACCGACGGCAATCTGGCCCGAGCGCTGCTTCGCTTTCCCCTGCTCACGTTGAAGGTCATGGGCGCCATCCATTTCGAGGCGCTGCGCCTTTGGCTGAAGGGGCTCCTTTTTCATCGCAGCCCCGCGCCGCCGGATCGGCCGGTGACACTTGGCTCGCCTCTTCGCACATCTTCGCCCCAGACCGACTGAAAGGACAATCGGACGCATGACCCTCCAGGATCAAACAACGTTCCGAATGCCGAAATCGGGCGCGCGGCGGCGCGGCCTTTCCGCAATGGTTCTCCGCTTTCTCGGCAGCCGGTTGATCCGGGGCCGGCTGCATGTGGTGATGCCCGACGGCGAGCGGATCGACATCAGGGCCAAGCATCCCGGCACCGAGGCCACGCTTGAAATCCACCGATGGCGCGCCTTGCGCCGGCTTGCGATCGGGGGCGATCTCGGCCTTGCCGAAGCCTATATCGATGGCGACTGGTCGAGCCCGGATGTCTGCGCCCTGCTGACGCTCGGCGGCGAGAATATCGCCGCGCTGGACGGCCTTTATTCAGGCCTTTCGATCAGCCGGTTCGCCGACCGACTACGCCATCTCGTCAATCGGAACTCGCGCACCGGCAGCCGGCGCAACATCTCCTTTCACTATGACCTCGGCAACGACTTCTATCGCCTGTGGCTCGACGACAGCATGACCTACTCGTCGGCTCTCTTTGCATCGCCGGATATGGCGCTCGAGGCTGCACAGGAGGCCAAAATTGCCGAAATCGCGAGGCGGCTCGACCTGAAGGGCGGAGAACATGTTCTGGAGATCGGCAGCGGTTGGGGCGCGTTGGCGATCCATATTGCCCGTCTCGGCGCCCACGTCACGACCATCACGCTGTCGGCCGAGCAATACGCCCATGTCCGCGATCTCGTCGCGCGCGAGAACCTGAAGGGCTCGGTCGACGTCCGGCTGCAGGACTATCGCGACCTCGACGGGCAGTTCGACCGGGTCGTCTCGATCGAGATGCTGGAGGCCGTCGGCGAGGCCTATTGGCGCACCTATTTCGACAAACTGCGCCATTGCCTGAAGCCGAACGGCAAGGCCGTCCTGCAGGTGATCACCATCCACGAGAATCGCTACGAGGGCTATCGCCGCGGCGCCGACTTCATCCAGCGCTACGTCTTTCCGGGCGGCATGCTGCCGACGGTCCCGATCATCCGCGACAAGGCCGGCGCCTCTGGACTTGAACTGGCGGCCGAATTTCGCTTCGGCGAAAGCTACGCCCTCACGCTTTCCGAATGGAAACGGCGGTTCACGGCCCAGTGGCCGGCCATTGCCAGCCAGGGATTCGATCAAAGGTTCAAGCGCTTGTGGGACTATTACCTCGACTATTGCGAGGCTGGCTTCCGCCTCGGCCTGATCGATGTGGGCCTCTACGAATTGCGCAATCGACTTGCCTGAGTGACCTTGCCCGCCCCCGCAGTGCAGGAATGCCGACGCGCAGCAGCGACCGGTCTTGTCGTCAAATGCGGTGCAGCCTTATGCTTGTTCCTCGCCAGCCTGACCGCCTTGAAGCGTGAGGCTGGCAAGCAAGGAAGAACAAGAAACGCCGAGGAGAGACATCGGCGGACCAGTAGTGGTATACGGTATGCCATAACTGGATCAGGGATGGAAACGGCTTCACGGCAATGCGCCTCAAGATGCCGCTCAACACGATTGTTTTCACCGTGGCCGCGATGCTTGTCATCGCCGGCACCGCTGCCGTCTGCGCCATCGTCTGGCGCAACGGAGAACTCGCGTCCTTGCGCGAAACGGGCGAACACCGGCTGACCTTCGCGACGTCGCAGCTGCAGAACGAGATTTCGCGGCAAGACTACATCCATCACATCATCGCGCTCGATCCGGATGTGAAGGACGTGCTGGCGGCCTCGCCCGCGCGGCCTGGCAGTTATCCCATCCACCGCAAGCTGGCAATGATCGGTGCGGAAGCCAACACGGCGGCCATCTATGTCCTGTCGCGCAATGGAACGGTGATCGCCGCCAGCGACGATAGTTCCCCCGTCTCCGTGATCGGAACGAGTCACCTCGCCCGGCCCTATTTCCTAGGCGCATTGACAGACGGCAGCAGCGCGTTTTTCGGCATCGACCCGGCCGCCGGCCGGACCTCCTATTTTCTTGCAGAGGCCGTGCGGGATGGCGAGACCATTCTCGGGGTCACCGTGGTCAAGATCGACTTCACCGCCATCGAGGGGACCTGGGAGGCGGCGGAAGAGAAGATCGTCGTCACCGACGAAAATGGCGTCATCCTGCTCTCGGGGATCCCGGCGTGGCGCTATCGGACGCTCGCGCCGCTGCCCTCGCCCACCAAGGCGGAGATCATCTATTCCGACCGCTATCTCGGCGAAAAGCTCGACCCTCTCGCGGTGACCAAGAACGACAAGATCGGCAGGGACCGGATGATTTCCGTCGACTATGCCGGCGGCGTTTCGACCTATCTCATGCAGAGCACGCAGATGTTCGAGCATGGCCTGACGGTTCATCGTCTCGTCGACACCACGTCGCTGATCGCGACCGAGCGGGACGGCGGCATCATCGGAGCAACGCTCGCGTCGCTGCTGCTGACGCTGATCCTCTATCTGCGCCAGCGCCAGCGTGCCCTATCGATCGCGCGCCAGTCCCAGGCCGAGCTCCGGTCGGCAGTCGCGGAGCGGACGCGCGAGCTCCAGGTGGCGAATGCAACGCTGCAGTCCGAGTTCGACGACCACCGGCGCACCGAGCGCGAGTTGCGGCGCATTCAATCCGAATTGTTGCAGGCCTCCAAGATGGCGGCGCTCGGGCAAACCTCGGCCGCTCTGGCACACGAGATCAACCAGCCGCTCGGCGCGATCGCGACCTATGCGGCAAGCGCGCGGTTGCTCGACGAACGGGGCGAGAGGGCTGCGGTTCAAACCAATCTCGACGCCATATCAGGGCTCGTCGACCGGATCGCCCGCATCACCCGGAACCTGAAGCGTTTCGCCCGCAAGAGCCAGGACGATCCGGCCGTCGTATTCCGGTTGCGCGAGGCGGTGGAACGGGTGCTCGTGCTCGTCGGCCCGCAGGCGCGCGGCGCAGGCATCACGGTCGACACGCAGTTTGGGGCCGATGCGCTGATCTGCGCGCCGCCTGTGCCTGTCGAACAGGTCATCCTCAATCTCCTGCAGAATGCCATGGATGCGTTGGCAGATACGCCCGCGCCGCGGATCGATGTCGACATCACGGAAATCGACGGTCAGGCGATCCTGAGCGTCGTCGACAACGGCCCGGGGCTCGACGGCGAGGCCCTCGAACGGCTGTTCGAGCCGTTCTTCACGACCAAACCGGCCGGCATCGGCCTGGGCCTCGGCCTGTCCATCTCGCACGGGATCGTGGAGAGCCTCGGCGGCCGGCTTGCGGCAGACAATTACCCCGGCCGCGGGGCGCGGCTCGTTCTCTCGCTGCCGCTGCATGACAATTCAATCGGGCATCGGGAGGCTCTCGCCATTGCCTGACAGCCTTGAGACGATCCCGATCCTCCTCGTCGACGACGAAGAGGACATGCGCCAGTCCGTCGGCCAGTGGCTGACGCTGGCCGGCTACGAGGTCGAGACCCATTCATCCGCCGCTCCGGCCCTCCAGGCCATTGCAGGCGGGCATCCCGGCATTCTCGTCACCGATCTGCGGCTGCCGGGCATGGACGGCATGGACTTGCTGAGACGCGTGCTCGCGCTCGACGCCGACGTGCCTGTGGTCGTGATGACCGGCCATGGCGACGTCACGACGGCGGTGGAGGCCATGCGCCTCGGCGCCTACGACTTCATCGAAAAGCCCTTCGCGCCGGACCGCCTGACCGACATCGTTCGCCGGGCCTGCGAGAAACGCCGCCTAGTCCTCGACAATCGCATGCTGAGGCGCTCCGTTGCGGAGGACGCGCTCGAGGCGCGCATCGTCGGGACATCGCCGCAAGCTCGCCGGCTGCGGGCGGCCGTTGCGGAAATCGCCGCCAGCGACGCCTCCGTCGTGCTGCGCGGCGAGACGGGAGTCGGCAAGGATCTCATCGCACGATCGATCCATGATTTCGGCCGCCGCGCCCGCAATCAGTTCGTCGCCATCAACTGCGCGGCCATTCCCGAGACAATGGTGGAGAGCGAGCTTTTCGGGCATGAGGCCGGCGCCTTCACCAGTGCCGTGGCACGGCGCGTCGGCAAGCTCGAGTTCGCCCACCGCGGCACGCTTTTCCTCGATGAAATCGAGAGCATGCCGCTCGCCGTTCAGGCCAAGCTGCTGAGGGCCCTGCAGGAGCGGACCATCGAGCGGCTCGGCTCCAACCGGCAGATCGAGGCCGACACCCGAACGATCGCCGCAAGCAAGGTCGACCTTCGGCTGGCCGGCGACGAGGGCCGGTTCCGGTCCGACCTCTACTACAGACTCTGCGTGGTCGAACTGCACATTCCGCCCCTGCGAGAGCGGCCGGACGATATCGTCCTGCTGTTCGAGCATTTCGTAGCCCTGAGCTGCGAGCGGCACGGACGGGAAAAGCGACCGATCCGAGCCGCGACGCTCGCCGCTCTCAGGGCACATACGTGGCCCGGCAATGTGCGCGAATTGCGCAATGCGGCCGAACGCTATGCCCTCGGCTTCGGTGAAGCGCTGGAGCCCCAGTTGGGCCAGTCCTCGGCGGAACAGGCGGGCGGGCTTTCCCTGGCCGACCAGTTGGAGCAGGCCGAACGGCAGATCATCGAACGCTGTCTTGCGGAAACGGGCGGCAACATTGCCGCCGTCATGGACCGGCTTGGTGTTCCGCGCCGGACGCTGAACGAGAAGATGGCAAGGCTCGGCATCGACCGCAGCACCTTTGCCGGTCCCGAGCGCCAGAGCAGCACGCGGCAGGCCTGATCCGGGCGCGCGCCGCCAACCTTTCCCCATCCCCTGAAACGGACTGTCCTTCGGACCGGATGCTGCTGGTGCCGTCATCCGTGGGTGCTGACCGCACGGCCCGATGGCGTCGGCGGATTTTCGCCGATGCCCCGGCCATCGTCGGCGGAAATCCGCCGACAGACCCATGCCCCTATGAACCGGGCTCGGCCAACCTCGATAGAATTTTGAGTAATTCCAATATTTTACGGCGACATGCCTGCAATGGCCTGTCTTGGCACGAGCGTTGCCATCACGAGAGGCAATGATCCCGACCAAGCCAAGGAGACCTGCCGACCCGACACTCTCTAGACCGGACTGATGTCCCAAAAACCAAGACAAGAACGGCCCGCCAAGGCGCCTCGGTTTTGAAGAAGGAAACGCTCAAAATGTCAGCTCAAACACTTACCGCTCCGCCGGCATCCCCGACGGCCAACCGCTGGGCACAGCTCGTGACCGGCATGGTCTGCATGGTCGCCGCCGCAAACATTCAGTATTCCTGGACGCTCTTCGTTCCCGAAATCCAGGAAACGCATGGCTGGACGCGCGCCGCGATCCAGGTCGCCTTCACCATCTTCGTCGTCGTCCAGACATGGGCCTCGCCCATCGTCGGCTATTTCATCGATCGCTACGGCCCGCGCAACGTCGTGCTGTTCGGCGGTCTTCTGACCGGCACGTCCTGGGTCATCGATTCCTATGCCACCTCGCTCACCGGCTTCTACGTCGGCGCGGTCGCCGGTGGCATCGGTGTCGGCTGCGTCTACGCGACCTGCATCAACAACGCCCTGAAATGGTTCCCCGACCGCCGCGGCCTCGCGGTTGGCATGACGGCGGCCGGCTACGGCTCCGGCACCGCCCTCACGATCCTGCCGATCGCCGCCGTGATCGAGTCGAGCGGCTATCAGACGGCCTTCTTCTGGTTCGGCCTGCTGCAGGGCGCCGTCATCCTGGTCGCCTCCTTCGGCCTCAAGGCTCCGGGCAAGAACGAAGTCCAGTTCTCCAGCTCCGTGCTCCAGAGCCGGCGCGACTACACCCTCAAGGAAGCACTGCAGACCAAGGTCTTCTGGGTCATGCTGCTGATGTTCACCTGCACGGTGACCGGCGGCCTGATGGCGGTGGCTCAGCTCGGCGTCATCGCGTCCGACCTTGGGGTCAAGGAGTTCGAGGTCAACCTCTACTTCTTCGCCATGGCCGCCCTGCCCTTCGCCCTCATGCTGGACCGCATCCTCAACGGCGTGTCGCGTCCGCTGTTCGGCTGGGTGTCCGACAAGATCGGCCGCGAGAAGACGATGTTCGTCGCCTTCTCGATGGAAGGTATCGGCATCGTCGCGCTCGCCTACTTCGGTCACAACCCGTGGGCCTTCATCTTCCTGTCCGGCATGGTCTTCCTGGCCTGGGGCGAGGTCTACAGCCTCTTCTCGGCCACGGCGGCCGACACCTTCGGCAGCGCCCACATCGGCAAGATCTACGGCGTTCTCTACTGCGCCAAGGGCGTGGCCGCCCTGCTCGTCCCGATGGCGAACGTCCTGATGGAGATGACCGGCACGTGGTCGTCGGTACTCTATACGGTCGCCTGCATGGACATCCTGGCCGCCGTCCTCGCCATCACGGTGCTGAGGCCCATGCTGGTCCGGCATCACGAAGGCAACGGCGTCGAATACACCTCGAAAGTCGTGCACGCCTGATCCCGTTTCGTCCCGACGCGGCCTGAAGACCGCCCGCGGCGACACCCTGTCGGACCGGCTGATGCTTTGGCCGGTCCGTCGCTCGGAAGCCCTTCTCGTGCGGGCCTCCGGGTTTCGGCTGGATGCCTCCGGCGACCAGTCATTTCCTCCTAGACTTCAGCCCCGTCCCTCGTGGACGGGGTTTTTTCGTTTCGGACGCGGGCACTGCGGCCAACTCGCACCCGGCCGTCCCAAAAATCCATGACGCTCGTCATCCGGGACAGTGGGCTTTCCATGGCTGCCCCAATTGCGGTTCCAGGGTGACTGTCCGTGGATGGCCGCAACCTCGGCGATCCTGTTCAGCGCGTCGCGCGCCCATCACATTGCGATGGCGACGTTCCGGACCCATTGTGCCGGCGGCTCTGTGCACGAGCAGAGCCGCCGTACGAGCCGCGGTGAAGTCCTAGCAAACGCTATCTGAAATTCTAAACAGGGACGGCATTTGGGGTATGTCGCATGCGAAGCGCAACGCCCAAATGGAGCCATTTGGCGACGATCTTGGTGCCCCCGCCTTGTCTTGGCACCGCATGCAATTTCTGGAAGTCAGTGTCCCACTGTTGTTATGCCTTGCTCTCCACCGGCAACGGCCGTGAGCGTCGGATCGAGCGCAACACCACATAGAAGACCGGCGTCAGGAAGAGGCCGAAGAACGTCACCCCGAGCATGCCGGAGAAGACCGCAGTTCCCAGGGACTGACGCATTTCGGCGCCCGGCCCCGTCGCGATCATCAGCGGCACGACGCCGAGGATGAACGCAAAGGCCGTCATCAGGATCGGCCGCAGCCGCAACTGGCAGGCCTCCACTGCCGCCTCGACTGGGCTCTTCCCGTCGGCTTGAGCCTGCCGTGCAAACTCCACGATCAGGATCGCGTTCTTGGCGGCCAGACCGATCAGGACGATGAGGCCGATCTGCGTGAGGATGTTGTTGTCCATTCCGCGCAGATGCACTCCGATCAGGGCGGCGAGCACGGCCAGGGGAACGATGAGGATGATCGCGAGCGGCAGGATCCAACTTTCATATTGCGCCGCCAGTGCGAGGAAGACGAAGACGACCGAAAGAGCGAAGATATAGATCGCGATGTTGCTGGTGCTGCGCTCCTGGAGGGCCAATTCGGTCCACTCGAAGGTCGTGCCCGGCGCGAGCGTCTCGTCGGCCAGTTTCTCCATGCTTTCGAGCGCGGTGCCCGTCGCGACGCCCGGAGCCGGATTGCCCTGAACCGGCACGGAGACATACATGTTGTAGTGCTGAACAAGGGACGGACCGCTGACATCCTTGATGTCGACAAGGGTTCCGAGCGGAACGAGGGCGTTGGTCGAGGAACGGACCCTCAACCCCAGGATATCGTCGCGGTCCATCCGGAAACGCTCATCGGCCTGTGCCCGAACCTGGTAGGTTCGACCAAAGGCATTGAAATCGTTGACGTATGCAATTCCAAGGTTGTTGGACAACGTCTCGAAGATATTCGAGATCGGAACGTTCAGGATGCGGGCCTTCTCCCGGTCGACATCGAGAAAATACTGCGGGGTGGAAGCCGAGAACGTCGTGAACACGCCGGTCAGTCCCGGCGTGGCGTTTGCCTTTCCGGCCAACTGGTAGGCCAGCCCGAGGACCCGTCGCATGTCGCCGCTGTCGAGGTCCATCAACTGCATCTTGAAGCCGCCCGCATTGCCGATGCCCCGCACGGATGGCGGAGGGATCGCGATGATGAAAGCCTCCTGAATAGCCTGCATGTTCCGATAAAGGCCGCCGATGACGGCGGCCGCCGTTTGGCCATGCTCAAGCCTCTTCTCGAACGGGTCGAAGGTGGCGAAGATGACACCCTGGTTGGACGCGTTGGTGAAGGTCGCTCCGCTGAAGCCGGAGAAAGCCACGGCGTGGGCAATGCCGTCGGTCTTCAGGGCGACGTCGGTTGCCTGACGCACGGCCGCATCGGTCCGTGCCAGCGATGAGCCCTCCGGAAGCTGCACGACGACGATCGCATATCCCTGGTCCATCTGGGGAATGAACCCGCCGGGTACGATCCTGCCCATATACCAGGTGGACCCGAGCAGGCAGGCAAACACCAGCAGTCCGACGAGCAAGGCCGTGCGCGTCTGCACGAGATGCAGGACGCACCACGCATATCCGCGGCTCAGCCGGTCGAAGCCGCGGTTGAACCCATCGGCGAAGACACGAGTCATCCGCGAAATCGGATTGCCACCGCTCGCATGATTGTCATGCGGACGCAGGACGATCGCGGCAAGCGCCGGCGACAGCGTCAGAGAGTTGATGGCAGAAATCGCGGTCGCGACCGAAATCGTGACGGCGAACTGACGGTAGAATTGTCCGGTGATTCCGGGAATGAAGGTGGTCGGAACGAAGACAGCGATGAGGACCAGCGAAATCGCGATGACCGCGGCGCCGACCTCGTCCATCGTCGTGTGCGAGGCATCCCGCGGCGACATGCCTTGCGCCAGATTTCGTTCGACGTTCTCGACGACGACGATGGCATCGTCCACCACGATGCCGATCGCCAGGACAAGGCCGAACAGGGTCAGGTTGTTCAGCGAGAAGCCGAGCGCGAGCAGCATCGCGAAGGTGCCGATCAGGGAGACCGGGATCGCGACAATCGGAATGATCGCCGTCCGCCATGACTGAAGGAAGACGAGCACCACGATCGCGACGAGGATCGCCGCCTCGAAGATCGTCTTGTAGACCTCGTTGATCGACTCGGCGATGAACTCGGTCGGATTGTAGACGATTTCGTAGGAGAGGCCCGGCGGGAAGTCTTGCTTGAGCCGTTCCATCGTGGCCTGAATGCTCGCGGACGTCTCCAGTGCATTGGCCCCGGGACGGGCAAAAATGCCGAGCGCGACGGCCGGCTTGCCGTCCAGATAGCTGTTCGTCACATAGTCACGCGCGCCAAGTTCGATGCGAGCGATGTCCTGCAACTGGACGAGCCGTCCGTCGCCCGACGACTTGACGACGACGTAACGGAATTGCCTCGCATCCGAGAAGCGGCCAAGTGTCGTGACCGCATACTGGAACGCGTTTTCTCCGTTGTTGGGCGGCGCCCCGATCGAGCCGCCAGACACCTGGACGTTCTGCTCGCGAAGGGCGGCGATCACATCGCTGGCCGTCATGCCGTAGCCGGCAAGCTTTTCCGGATCGAGCCAGATTCTCAGGGAATATTCGCGCTCGCCGAAGATCGAAATGGAGCCGACGCCATCCTGGCGCACCAGAACGTCGCGTACGCGGCTGCGCGCATAGTTCGACACATAGAGCTGGTCGTAGCGGCTGTTTGGCGACAGGACGTGCACGACCATCAGAAGGTCGGGGGAACTCTTCGAGGTCGTGATGCCGGTGCTGCGAACCTCGGCCGGCAGGCGTGGCTCGGCGATGGCAACACGGTTCTGGACGAGAACCTGCGCCTGATCGAGATCGGTGCCGAGCTTGAAGGTGATCGTCAGCGCCAAAGCACCGTCGCTGGTGGAATAGGAAGACATGTAGAGCATGTCCTCGACGCCGTTGATCTCCTGTTCGATCGGCGTTGCAACGGTCGCCGCGACGGTCTCCGCATCGGCGCCGGGGTAGGAAGCCCGCACGACGATCGTCGGCGGTGCAATCTCGGGAAACTGGGCGACGGGCAATTGCGTATAGGCAATGGCGCCGAGGATCACCAGAATGATCGAGAGGACCGATGCGAAGATCGGTCGATTGATGAAGAAATGAGCGAATCTCACTGGGCGTTCTCCTCCAGGACGCTTTCTGGAGGAGCCACTTCGGCTTCCGGAGGCAACGTTACCATTTCGGCCTCGACCTTCATGCCGGGCCTCACGCGGACGAGCCCCTTCACCACGATCGTTTCGTCGCCGGTCATGCCCTCGCGAATGACGCGATAGCCGTAGAGACGTGGGCCGGGCCTCACGGGCCTCGACAGGACGGTTCCATCGTCACCGACGACATAGACGACCCGCTGGTTGAGGTCTGAACCGATGGCCTCATCGGGAACAAGGATGGCGCTATAGGTGTTCGAAGCCTCCACGGAGGCCCTTCCAAACAGTCCGGGAAGCAGGACGTAGTCCGGATTGTCGAACCGGGCCCGGAGCTGGATTGTGCCGGTCTCGTTGTCGATGCGGTTTTCGGCGAAGTCGAGCTTGCCGACGAAGGGCTCTTGCGTTGAATCGATGATCGAGACCTTCACGGGCAGGCCGCTGCTGCCCTGCTGCAGATCGCTGCCGCGGTCGCGCGCGGTCTTTGCGAAGTTGAGCATCCGCCGTTCGTCGACATTGAAATAGAAGTCGATCGGGTCCAGCGAAACGATGGTCGTGAGCACCGTGTCATTGGCCTGGACGAGATTGCCGATCGAGACCAGATGCCGGTCGATGCGACCGCCGATCGGGGCGGTGATGGTCGTGTAGTCAAGATCGAGCCTGGCGCGATCGACCGCAGCCTGAGCGCCGCGAACATTGGCTTGCGCCGTGATCCATTCGCGCCGGCGATCGTCGAGCGTCGCGGCGGACTGGGCAACGCCCGGCGCCAGCGATTGCGCCCTCTGGTACTGCGCCTGCGCATATTCCAGCGTCGAATTGGCAACGTCGAGGGCGGCCGTCGCCTCGTCGAGCGCTGCCTTGAAGGGCCTCTGATCGATGGTGAAGAGCGGATCGCCTTTTTTTACCAATGCACCGTCGACGAAGTGAATCTGGTCGAGATACCCCCCGACGCGCGCCCTGACGGACACCTCGTTGACGGCCTGGAAGCGGCCGATGAATTCGTCGTTGTCGACGACATCGCGGACGACGGGCTTTGCCACGGTGACAACCGGCGCTGCCGATTGTGCATGAGCGTCCGCCCCGAAGCTGCCTGCCAGCAGCAAGAGGACGACCATTGCTTTCCAGGATTTCATGATCACCGGCCCCCGCTTTTCCGTATTCTGGCATACCAAGGGAAGACTCTGATTGATTGTCTCACTGATCGGACGCAATTGCGAGACATCTGGATCAGCTCCGGAAATGCCAATCCTCAGAAGTGCCGTAGGCGAAAATTCAGACAGCAGAAATCCGGCCCCTGCCGGAAACCAACAGACGATTCAAGGCACTCCCTGCCATTGGCGAGAGGTGCGGAGCAATGATGCCAAGGCACGGGTTGGTGAGCCTTCGAACCTGCACGTGGCCGCCGCCGCCGGACGGATCGTCAACGAGAAGACCGCGGCGTCGCAGTGCTACGGCGGTCAAATCCGGGGTATCGGCGGCGCCCTCATGGAAGGGCTCGACATCGATCCGCGGTCGAGGCTGATCGTCAAACACGATCCGGCGCACTATCACGCACCGGCCAATGCGGATGCCGGCGCCCTCGACGTCGTTTTCCTGCCCGAGCGGGACGGCCTTGCGAGCCCGCAGGCGAAGGCGGGCATCGGCCGATGGGCCACCTTCCAAAACCACCAGCGGCCCCACGCCGCCCATGGCGGACAGCCGCCCGCCATGGTCTACTTCAACCAGTTCGAAACCGGCCAGCAGGCGCAGAGAGTCGCTTAAATCATCCCGGAAACGGTCCAAGGATCGGGGAGCAGATCACAGCGGAATTCAGAAGACTTCCTTGACGGCATCCGCCGTCTTGGCGACGATTTCATCCGCCTCGGCCTGCGTCAGGCAAAGCGGCGGGGCGAAGCCGAGGATATCCCCCTGCGGCATCGCGCGGGCGATGACGCCGCGCCTCAGGAGCGCCGCCGAAACCTGCGGCCCGACCTTCTTTGCCGGATCGAAGAAGCTGCGGCTCTCCTTGTCCTCGACGAATTCGACAGCCGCCAGCATTCCCTCGCCGCGTATCTCGCCGACATTCGGGTGATGGCCGAGCGCGGAGGCGAGCCCCGCCTTCAGATAGGCGCCGACCATGCCGGCATTTTCCACCAGCCCAAGATCGTCGATGAGCTTCAGGTTGGCGACGCCTGCCGCTGCCCCGATCGGATGGGCCGAATAGGTCCAGCCGTGGCCGATCGCGCCGAATTCGTCGGTACCCTGCTCCAGCACCTTCCAGACCTTGCCTGAGACGATGGAACCCGAGAGCGGCGCATAGGCCGAAGTCAGGCCCTTGGCGATGGTGATGATGTCGGCTTCGATGCCGTAGTGATCGGAGCCGAACATGGTGCCGAGACGGCCGAAACCGGTCACGACCTCGTCGGCGATCATGAGGATGTCGTGCTTCTTCAGGATCGGGCCGATAGCGTCCCAATAGCCCTTCGGCGGCGGCACGATGCCACCGGTGCCGAGCACGGGCTCACCAATGAAGGCGGCGATGGTCTCGGCGCCTTCGCGCTCGATGAGGGATCCCAGTTCCGCTGCGCAATGGGCGACGAAGTCCGCTTCGCTCATGCCGAGATCGGCGCGGCGGAAATAGAACGGTGCCTCGGTGTGAAGGACATTCGCCAGCGGCAGATCGAACTTCTTGTGGAAGAGTTCGAGGCCCGTGAGCGAGCCCGTCATCAGGCCCGAGCCGTGATAGCCGCGCCAGCGCGAGATGATCTTCTTCTTTTCCGGCCGGCCGAGGATGTTGTTGTAGTACCAGACGAGCTTGATGTTGGTTTCGTTTGCATCCGACCCGCCAAGACCGAAATAGACCTTCGACATGTTCTTCGGCGCCCGGTCGAGGATCATCTTCGCCAGCGTGATCGAAGCCTCGGTGCCGTGTCCGACATAGGCGTGGTAGTAGGCAAGCTCCTTCGCCTGCGCCGCAATCGCCTCGGAGATTTCCGTGCGGCCATAACCGACGTTGACGCAATAGAGCCCCGCGAAGGCATCGAGCAGCTTTGTTCCGTCCCGGTCCTCGATATGCACGCCCGAGCCGCCGGTGATGATGCGGCTCGGCGTTTCACCGCGCGCATGCTGGGCAAGGTGGGTGGAGGGATGGAAGAAGTTTTCCCGGTCCCATTGGGCAAGCTGGTCGTTGGTGAGCATGGGTCTGTTCCAATTGCGCGGTTTGAGTTGATATCGATGGCTTCGGGCGGCGTTCACGCCCAGTCGCGGCAGACGTATTTGACTTCCATGAAGGCCTCCATGCCGAGGCGAGCGCCCTCGCGGCCGATGCCGGACTGCTTGAAGCCGCCGAAGGGGATGGGTGCGCCCGTGACCTTGGTGCGATTGACCGCGACCATGCCGAACTGCAGCGTGCGGCTCGCGCGGTAGATGCGGCGCGGATCCTGCGTGTGGAGATAGGCGACGAGGCCATAGTCCGTGGCGTTGGCGCGGGTCAGCGCCTCGTCCTCCGTGTCGAAGGGGGCAATCGCGGCGACGGGACCGAAGGTCTCCTCATGCATGATGAGCGCGTCATCCGGCACATTGGCGAGGACCGTCGGCTGGAAGAACAACGGCCCGGCATCATGGCGTTTGCCGCCGACCAGCAACCGCGCGCCTTTTTCCAGCGCGTCGGCGACGTGGGACTCCTGCTTTTGCACGGCCTTTTCGTTCATCAGCGGCCCGATGTCGCGATCCTCAAGACCTGCCCCGACGGTGAGCGCCTTGGTCGCCGCCGCCAATTTCTCGCAGAAGGCATCATAGACCGGCCGTTCGATGAAGAAGCGGTTGGCGCCGAGACAATCCTGCCCCGAGGTCGCAAACTTCGCCTTGACGGCCTCTTCCACGGCCTGATCAAGATCGGCATCGGCGAAGACGATGAAGGGCGCGTGGCCGCCAAGCTCCATGACGAGACGCTTCATCGTGTCGGCGCTCTGGCGATAGAGCAGCCTGCCGATTTCGGTCGAGCCGGTGAAGGACAGGGCGCGCACGCGCGTATCCATGGTCCATGGCTCGACGATCTCGGGCGCCTTGCCGGTGACGACGTTGAAGACACCGGCGGGAATGCCGGCCCGTTCGGCAAGTTCGGCCAGAGCCAGCGCCGAATAGGGCGTTTCGCCGGAGGGATGGACGACGACCGTGCAGCCGGCGGCCAGCGCAGCCGCCGCCTTGCGGGTGATCATCGCGGACGGGAAATTCCAGGGCGTGACGAGCGCTGCGACGCCAACCGGCTCGCGCCAGACCTCCATCTCGGCGTCCGGCAGATGCGAGGTGACGCTCTCGATATTCGGGCGCTTGGCCTCTTCGGCGTAGAACTCGATGAAGGCCGCCGCATAGTCGATTTCGCCGCGCGCCTCGGAGAGCGGCTTGCCCTGCTCCTGCGTCATGATGCGGGCGAGATCCTCGCGCGCCGCAACCATGAGGTCGAACCAGCGGCGCAGCAGCCGCGAGCGTTCCTGCGGCAAAAGCCCGGACCAGGCCGGAAAAGCGGCGGCCGCCTCATCGACAGCCGTCGCGCTCTCGGCTGCGGAAAGCTGGGCGACATGGCCAAGCTCGCCGCCGGTCGAGGGATCGGTGACGGCAAAGCTCGCGCCACTGCCTGCGGCCTGCCAACGGCCGCCGATATAGGAAAAGGACTTGACGAGACCGACATCGGAAATGCCGGAAAAGCTGACCGGTCCGGTCCGCTCGCGTCGTGCTGCCTGAGCCATGATGATCCTCCCGGACCGCGCGTGGTCATGCGGCGTCAATTGCGCCGCTCGCGATGTCCATGCCGTGCATCCTGCCTCGGCCCCGGCAGAGGAATTGTCCAAAGATCGCCGTCTGGCAGATGGATCATCCGGATTTGACCGGCAGTTCGGAGAGGTCTTCGAACAGCGCCGCCAAGGGAGGCACACCGCCGGTCTTCACGCCCTTCGTGACGATATAGCTGTAGTAGCGGGCAACGCTGATCCGCCGGGCCAGCAACTCGTCGATAAGACGCTGGTAGCGGTCGATATCGCGCGTCGTCACCTGCATGAGATAGTCGAAGCCGCCGCCGAGCGCCCAGCAGGCGACGATCTCCTCGAAATCGGCCACCGTCCGCTCGAAGACCTGGAAGTCCTCCGCCTTGTGCCGGCCGAGTTCCACCATGACGAAGACCGTGACCGAGGGACCGAGGCGGCTCAGGGCGATATCGGCGTGGTAGCCCTGGATGATGCCGGCCGCCTCCAGCCGGCGCAATCGTTCCCAGCAGGGTGTCGCGGTCAGGTTGACGCGCTCGGCCAGTTCCGCCTTCGAAATGCGGCCTTCGCGGGCAAGAACCGCGAGAATCTTGATGTCGCGGGCATCGAGCTTCAGCATCCGATCAGGTTCCCGCCCACTCTCAAGCTGCGATCAGGGATCCGATCCCGACCGACCGACAGAGCTTCTCCGCATAGGTCGCGATCGCGGTATCCTGCGCACCCGTCCCGGTGAGGTCGCAGATCGTGATGTCGTCTTCGGACCGGCGCGCCGTGAACTTGCCCAAGACGACGTCGCCAAGTTCGGCGGGCGGCGGCCCCTGCCAGAGTCCTGCGGAAATTGCCGAGTGCAGTTCGCCGAGCTTTTCGCACTGGCTGATGCGGTCGCAGACATAGGCCGTCGCGGCGACGAGCGCGGCCGGCTCGATTTCGTTCTTCTCGTCCTGATCGGAGCCCATGGCCGTGATGTGAAGGCCGGGATGCAACCAGTCGGCCTTGAGGATCGATTCGCGGGCCGGCGTCGTCGTGACGACAAGCTGGCTTTCGGCAACAAGCCGGGCGGGATCGGCCTCGGCCCTTGCCGGCACTTTCAGCCGTGCGGAGATGTCGGCGGCGCAGGCCTCGGCCTTGGCAAGGTCCCTGCCCCAGACCAGAACCTGTTCGAACGGGCGGACGAGATGCGCCGCCTCGATCTGAAGCCGCGCCTGAACGCCTGTCCCCATCACGCCAGCCGTCTGAACGCGCGATGGCGCCAAGTGGCGGGCGGCGACCGCGCCGGCTGCCGCCGTGCGCACATCCGTCAGATATCCGTTGTCGAGAAACAGCGCCTCGACGAGGCCGGTTTTCGCTGAAAACAGGATCATCAGCCCGTTGAGGCTCGGAAGGCCAAGCTTGGGATTGTCGAAGAAGCCGGGGCTCACCTTGATGGCGAAGCCCGAAAACCCGGGCAGCCAGGCCGTCTTGACGTCGACCTCGCCATTCGCCTCAGGGATGGCCATGGAAAGGACCGGCGGCATCACCACCTTGCCGGAGGCCAGGGCGGCAAAGGCGCTTTCGACCACATCGACAACCGCAAGATCGAGTTTCACGACCTTGCGCAGGTCCTGCTCGGTGACGATGGCGATCTCATGCGGCATGGCGCTGTCCTTTCACGGTGACGTCCCCGAGCGGCACGTCCTCGCCAGTCACCACCTTCGTGAAGGCCGCCATGTCGACATTGCGGCCGGTAAGAATGGTGGCGATCGGCCCTGAAGCCTTGGGCAGCTTGCCGGCGAGCAATGCGGCATGGCCAACGGCGCTCGCCCCCTCGGCCACCATGCGCTCGTCGAAATAGATGCTCTGCATGCCCCGGTAGATCTCCTCTTCCGTCACCAGGATCACGTCGTCGAGGTGGCGGCGGCAGAGATCGAATGTCAGCCTGTTTTGAAGTCCGATCCCGCCGCCGAGGCTGTCGGCAAGGCTGGCCACTTCTTCCACTTCGACCGGATGGCCGGCCTTCAAGGAGGCATGCATCGCAGCGCCCCGGTCCATGGTGATGCCGATCACCCGGATCGCCGGATTGATGGCCTTGGCCGCAAGCGCCACACCGCCGGCAAGTCCGCCGCCGGAAAGCGGCACGAGCAGCATTGCAAGCTCCGGGCAGTCCTCGAGAATCTCAAGGCCGATAGTGCCCTGCCCCGCGACCACATGCGGGTCGTCGAAGGGGGAAATCTCAATGAGCCCCTCGCTCTCGCAAAGCCGGATGCTTTCCGCGTGGGCATCGTCCTGCGAACGGCCGACAATCCTGACGTCAGCGCCGAGCGCGCGGATGCCGTCGACCTTGGCCTGCGGCACCAATTGCGACATGCAGACGACGGCCCGAATGCCCTTGGCGTGCGCCGCATAGGCAACGCCCCGGCCATGGTTGCCGGTCGAGCAGCAGGCAACGCCTTTCGTGCCCTCCGGCAACCGGCTGACGGCATTGACCGCGCCACGCAGCTTGAAGGCCCCCACCGGCTGGGTCGTCTCCAGCTTCATCAGGAAGGGTGCGCCCGCGACCTCGGTCATGGCCGGAGACGGGACGAGAGGCGTGCGGACGGCAATGCCGGAGATCGCGTTCCGGGCGGCGAAGATATCGGCGAGCGAGAGCGTCATGGGATGCTCCATCATCCCCTTCTGCGAGCGCGGGACCATGGCGAGGGCAACCTAGTAGCCGGCGGGCGTTCCATCAGATCGCCTCCCGGACCGCACTCAGGAACTGCTGCGTGCGCTCCTTCTGCGGATTGCCGAACAGTTCGTCTGGAGGCCCCTGCTCCTCGATCCGCCCCTTGAAGAAGAAACAGATGCGGTCGGAGATTTCCTTGGCAAAGCCCATCTGGTGGGTGACCATCAGCATGGTGAGATTGTGCTCTGTGGTGAGCGTGCGGATGACGTTGGTCACCTCGCCGATCACTTCCGGATCGAGCGCCGACGTCACCTCGTCGAACAGCAGCACCTTCGGCCGCATCGCAAGGGCGCGGGCGATGGCGACGCGCTGCTGCTGCCCGCCCGACAGGCGCGAGGGATGCTGGTCGACCTTGTCGGCCAGCCCCACCAGCCCGAGCAGTTCGATCGACCGCTCGCGCGCCTCGTCCTTGGAAAGGCCGAGCACATGCACCGGCGCCTCCATGCAGTTTTCCAGCGCCGTCATGTGCGGGAAGAGATTGAAGTGCTGAAAGCACATGCCGATGTTCGCGCGCATCTTGCGCATGTGCTTCGCATTGGCAGGAACCAGCTTACCGCCGCGCTCCATATGGGTCAGCGGCTCGCCGTCGACATAGATGACGCCGCCGTTGATCGTCTCGAGCGTCATCAGCATCCGAAGGACCGTCGTCTTGCCGGAGCCCGACGGACCGATGACCGTCACCATCTCGCCGGCGGCAACGTCGAGGTTGAGGGCATCGAGCACCACGAGGTCGCCGTAGCTCTTGGTGACGTTCATGAAGCGCACCATCGGCACGTCGTCGCCGGTGAGCCGGACGGGATAGCGGGACATGTCTTCGCTCATCGGGTCATCCCCAGTTTACGGCGCACGAAGGCCTCGAAGGCGCGAATGAGGGCGGCGGTCGGCAGGGAGAGCGCAAGGAAGATGACGCCGACCATCGTATAGGGTTCAAGGAAGCGGTAGCTCTCGGACCCGATGGCGTTGGCCGTATGCATCAGCTCCGCGACGCCGATGACGGAGAGCATCGGCGTGTCCTTGAAGATGCCGACGAGATAGTTGCCCATGCCGGACAACGCGGGCGGAAGTGCCTGCGGTATGATCACGCGGAAATAGGTGCGCGCCGGGCTGAGGCTCAACGCCGTGCAGGCCTCCCACTGGCCGCGCGGGACGCTGTCGATCCCGCCCCGGTAGACCTCCGAAAGATAGGCGGCATAGTGCAGGCCGATGGCGATCATGCCCGCCACCCAGGGCGACAGGCGAATGCCGAACTGCGGCCCGACGTAGAAGACGAAGAAGATCTGCAGAACCAGCGGCGTGGAGCGGATGAATTCCACCACTTCACGCACGACAAGCGTCACGACCTTGAACGGCGTGCGCTGTGCCAGCGCCAGCACAAGGCCGAGGACCAGGGCGATGCCATAGCCGATGCCGGCGGCAAGCAGGGTGTTGCCGGTCGCCCAGAGAAGGCGTGGCAGAATCTCCCAGACGAAATCCCAGCGCCAGTCGAACATCTCAGGCCCTCCTTCCCATCCGCCGGGCCATGACACGCTCCAGCCAACGCATGAAAGGCGTCAGCAGGAAGCGGGCAATGACATAGTAGATGATGAGCGCGGTGCCGAAGGCCTGCGCGGAGAGGAAGGTCGTGCCGTTGATCTGCTTGGCCTGGAACATCAGGTCGGCCACCGCGATCAGTGAGACGAGCGCCGTACCTTTCAACAACTCGATGAGAAGATTGCCCCAGGGCGGCAGCATGGTCACCACGGCCTGCGGCAGGATGATGCGGATCATCCGCTTCGTCGGCGACATGTTGAGCGCAAGAGACGCTTCCCACTGCCCGCGCGGCACCGATAGGATCGCGCCACGGACAAGTTCCGCGCCATAGGCGCCAAGGTTCATGCCGACGGCGACGAAGCCGGCGGTGAACTTCTCGAGCGTGATGCCGAAGAGCGGAAGAACGAAGAAGATCCAGTAGAGCTGGACCAGCAGCGACGTGCCGCGGAAAATCTCGATATAGACGGTGGCCGCGCCGCGCGCGACCGGGTTGGCCGACAGGCGCATCATTCCGGCGAGGAACGCGATGGCGACAGCAAGCACAGTCGCCAGCACGGTCAGGAGGATCGTGATGGCCGTACCACCGAGGATGCGGTCACCATACTGGCCGAGAAATTCCAGATAGGACATGCCGCTCGGACCTTCCGTTCAAGCAGGCGAAGGCGGCGGGCGGGCGCCCGGGCGCCTTCAAGAAGCCGCGCCCCTTTTGGAGGGTCCGCGGCGCCTCATGTCAACGGTTGGCGCAGACCCAGTCCGTGGTCACGTCGCCCGGAAGCGAGCCCTTGCCGTAGCCGTATTCGGCGACCGCGGCCAGCATGTCCGGCGTCCCGAGATACTCCTTCTCGGCGGCATTGAACTTGTCGAGGAAGTCCTGGTCATCCTTGCGGAAGCCGATGCCGGCCCAGTTGAAGGAATCCTCGGGCATCGCATCGGGGTCACTCGCCTCAAGCGCACCGTCGGTGGTGTCGGCCAGCTGCTTGACCGTGAAGTAAGTGCCGGCACCGGCATCGGCTCGGCCAGCCTTGACGGCGGCCAGAATCTCGGTCGGACCGGGAACCTGCATGATGTTGGCTTCGGGCACGCCGGCCGCTTTCGCCGCCTCGATGTTCGAATAACCGGCGCCGGTGACCATGATCGCACCGCTGTCGGCAATGCTCTTGTAGTCGGTGATCTTCTTCGGATTGCCGGCCGCGACGACGAAGCCGTCGCCGACCTTCGCCATCGGCTCGGAGAAGGCCACGTTCTCGCAGCGCGACTTCAGGATGTTCATGCCGCCGGTGATGATGTCGAAGCGGTTGGCCTTGAGGCCCGGGATCAGCCCGCCCCACTCCGTCTGCACCGGCTCGATCTTGTCGTAGCCCATCTTCTTCAGGACGGCGATCGTGAAGACGTTGACGAAGCCCTTGGGGCTTCCGTCATCGGCGGGATAGGCGAACGGGATTTCATTGGCAAAGCCGATGCGGATGGGCTCGCCCGCATTGATGCGGTCCATCAGCGGGCCGGCACTGGCCGATGTGGTCGCCGCCATCAGAGCCGCGACGCAGCCCGCGAAAATTCCCTTCAAGATCCTGGAGCGCATGACGAAGTTCCCCTTTGTTGCGGTCTTTTCACCTTGTTGTGTACAAATTTGACCAACCCACTCGGCATGTCAACAATTCTTCGCGGGATTTTCCAAAAACATCTGCCATTTTTGATCGTGTTGTGTACATTAAAGGCAACTGCCGCCGACACAGGCAGCATGCGGAGACCCAAATGTGCGCTTTGCAGCTTCCGTTTTCCCAGACTGAGTACGACCGTCGACTGAAGAAGACGCGCGAGGCGATGGCCAAGGCCGGCCTCGACATGCTCTTCGTCGAGGACCCTTCCAACATGGCCTGGCTGACCGGCTACGACGGCTGGTCCTTCTATGTGCACCAGGGCGTGATCGTTCTGCCCGATGCCCCACCGATCTGGTGGGGCCGCACCCAGGACGCCAACGGCGCGCTGCGTACCGTCTGGATGACGCAGGACCGGATCGTTCCCTATGCGGACAACTATGTGCAGTCGACCGAGCGCCACCCGATGCAGGCGCTGGCCGTTCTGCTGAAGGAGCATGGCGGGGAAAAGGCGCGCATCGGCGTCGAGTTGGAGAACTACTATTTCTCGGCCAAGGCCTACCTCACCTTGCGGGAGGAACTTCCCGATGCCGCCTTCCTCGATGCAACCGCGCTCGTCAACCGGGCGCGTGGCGTGAAATCGGGCGAGGAAATCGCCTTCATGCGCAAGGCGGCCCGGATTGCGGAGAAGGTCGTCGACGGCATCGTCGAGCGGATCCAGCCCGGCCTGCGCAAGAACGACCTCGTCGCCGAGATCTATGCCGACACGGTCCGCGGGATCGGCGATGACTGGGGCGACTATCCGGCGATCGTGCCCCTGACGCCGAGCGGGGCCGATGCCGCCGCCCCTCACCTGACCTGGGACGGGCGTCCTTTCCAGGCCGGCGAGGCGACCTTCTTCGAGATCGCCGGCTGCTATCGCCGTTATCACACACCCTTCTGCCGCACCGTCTTTCTCGGCAAGCCGCCGCAATATCTTCTCGAAGCCGAAAAGGCGCTCGTCGAGGGTCTCGAGGCCGGTCTTGAAAAGGCTGTCGCCGGCAACCGGGCCTGCGATATCGCCGAGGCCCTCGGCGCCCCGCTGGAGCGGGCCGGCATCGAGCGCGGCGCCCGCTGCGGCTACCCGATCGGCCTGTCCTATCCACCGGACTGGGGCGAGAGGACGATCTCGCTGCGCACGGAGGACAAGACGGTGCTGGAGGCCGGCATGACCTTCCATTTCATGCCGGGCCTGTGGATGGACGGCTGGGGCCTCGAAATCACCGAGAGCATCCTCATCGGCGAGCGCGGTCCGGCGGAATGTTTCTGCGACCGGCCGCGCCAGCTTTTCGTCAAGGACTGACCTTGCAGCGGGACGCCATGTCTTCCGACCTTCTCGACGATACCCGGGCGATCCTTGCCGATCTGATTGCCTTTCCGACCGTCTCCTCGGAGAGCAATCTGGAGCTCATTACCTACGCGGCCGAAAAGCTTGGCAATTGCGGCGCGCGAATCTCGCTGATGCGCGGCGAGGACGGCAACAAGGCCAACCTCTTCGCCACCCTTGGCCCAGAAGGCGACGGCGGTATCATCCTCTCCGGCCATACGGACGTCGTGCCCGTCGAGGGCCAGGCGTGGACCAGCGACCCCTTCGCGCTGCGCGAGGAGGACGGCAGGCTTTATGGCCGCGGCACCTGCGACATGAAGGGCTTCATTGCCGCTGCCCTTGCCGTTGCGCCGGTCTTCGCCGAGGCACAACTCTCCCGCCCGCTCCACTTCGCCTTCACCTATGACGAGGAGACCGGCTGTTTCGGCGCCCGCCATCTCGTTTCGGAGCTCGAAGCCAACGATCTCAGACCCTCGCTCGCCATCATCGGCGAGCCGACGATGATGAAGGTCATCGAGGGGCACAAGGGCTGCTACGAATACACGACCCGCTTCACCGGCCGCGAAGGTCATGGCTCGGCACCCGACAAGGGCGCCAACGCCGTGGAAGCGGCCGCGCGCTACATGTGCCACCTGATGGAGATCGGCGAGGAACTGAAGGGTCTTGCCCCGAAGGGCAACCGCTTCGACCCGCCCTGGACAACCGTGCAGGTGGGGCGGATCTCCGGCGGCAACGCGCGCAACACGATCGCCGGTCACTGCGAGGTCGAATGGGAAATGCGCCCCGTCAACCGCAGCGATGCCCTGCACGTCAAGTCAGGCCTCAGGCAATTTTGCGATCACGTGCTGCTGCCGGCCATGCGGCGCACCGCCCCGGAGGCGGAGATCGTGACCGAGGTGATCGGCGAGGTGGAAGGGCTTGAGCCGGCCGACGACAACGCGGCGCGCGACATCGTCTTCGAACTCACCGGCGAGCGCAGCGCCGACGTCGTCTCCTTCGGCACGGAAGCTGGCCTCTTTCAGTCGCATGGGCTGTCGGTCGTCGTCTGCGGCCCCGGATCCATCGAGCAGGCGCACAAGCCGGACGAATTCATCGCGATCGACCAGTTGCAACGATGCCTGGATGTGCTTACTGGCCTGAAAACCAAGCTGGAAGCGTGACAACCATGACAGACGCCGAGCATGAGATACCGTCCGACGGGCCCATCGCGGCACAAGTGCGCCCGGAGGGGGGACTTTCCGGCAATGCACGCGAACGCTTCAGGCATCTCTACGGCATCTTGAGAACGCGCATCTGCCTTCTGGACTACCCACCCGGCACACGCCTCAGCGAAGAGGTGCTGGCGGCGGAATTCGGCGTCAGCCGCACGCCGCTGCGAAGGGTTCTCGGCCGGCTGGAGTCGGAGGGCCTGCTGACATCCGTCCACGGGGTCGGAACCATCGTCAGCGACGTCGATCTGGTGGCCCTCACCCATGTCTACCAACTTCGCATGGAGCTTGCCGAAATGCTCGGCAAGCTCTCGCCGGTGCCGCCGACGAGCGAGACGATCGATCTTTTCCACGCCCTTCACATCCGCACGCAAACGCTGCTCGACAGACCCGACGCCAAGACCTTCGCCCGGCTCAACATGGAATTCTTTCATGTCCTGATGCGGCTGACCGCCAACGAACCCCTTCAGGAAATTTCCGAGCGGCTTTACTATCAGACGTCCCGTATCTGGTTGAAATCATTGGCTCAGATCGGTGCTGACCGGGATGAATTCCTCGCCCGCGAGGTGTTCGTCTTCTCGCGGGAGGTCGCCGACATTCTCGCGGCGATCGAAATCGGCGACCTTGCGGCAGCCGCCCATCTGCGCCGCGCGCACATCTCCATGAGTTTCACGCGCCTGAGGTCTCAAGCCTGAGCCAGGGAAAGCGCCCGCCACGTAAAGCACGAACGACAAGTGTCTGGAGGCAATGGTCCGGAGTCAGCGTTCGTTTCTGGCTTGGCTTGGCCCGATCGGGGCGGGTCAACTGGATGTGTCGACAGCATATTCTGCCGGGGTAAGATGACCAAGGGTCATGCGAGGACGGCTCTCAATGTCGTCCTGACTCCAGGCCTCGATCAGCCTTCTCCGCCGGTTCCTTCTGTGTCCCGGATTTCCGTCTCATCTTCGCGCCTTGAAGGGTTACGATGAGCCAAGAATCCTCCTCTATCCGTTAGACCGTAATTGTCTCATTGACGCTGAACCCGGACAAGGTGCCGGCGGATGCGTTCGTGGGCGGGACATGAGCGGAAGATACGACTGCCGCCGGGCGATGTTCTTTGCGCGTCTTGCTGTTTCATTGGAGATGACCGCTGACGCGGCTGTGCTCGGGGTTTGGCGCTATGCTGTTGATCGGCGGCCGGTGTGAGACCCGCTAGCCTGCTTGTTCCGGTGCAGTCGTCAAGGCCAGAAGACTTTTGCGGACAGGAGGCCAGATCATCACGAAGGACAACAACGACGCCACAATTCCGACGAGTGCCATGGCGGACTGGAGCGTCGCCGGGCCCTCCAGTACACGACCCGCCACCAAGGGAACCAGCGTCGGGCCCAGTCCAATCCCGACCAGGCCGATGGTGGCGAGCGACAGTGCGATGGTGGTCGCACGCATTTCGCTTGGCACCTTCTCCTGCATGACGACATGGCCGATGACATAGGCACCGATCGAACCGAATGCCCAGATGCCAAATGCAAGCGCCGCCTGCGAGCCGCTCTGCGCGAAGTAGAGAACAACGGCGCCGGCAACCGTCAGAGCGTAGCAGCCCAGCAGCAGAACAATGCGCGCCTCGACACCCCAGCGGCGGGCAACGCTGTCAGACAGCGCTCCTCCAACAACGGACGCCGTCGCGCCGCTTCCGGAAACGGCGAGCGCAACGAGCGCCCCGACCTCAAGAGCGGTCAGGTCATACACGCGCTGCAACAGCGTCGGCATCCACGCAAAGATGCCGTTGTCGCCGATAGCAAGCACGCCTTTGACGAGGCAGACCCGCAGGACGGTGCCGTTGTCGGCAACAAGCCTGCGCAGAACCTGGGAAACAGGCATCAGTCCAGAGCTGTTGAAGCGCCTCGGTTCTGAAATCAACAAGAGCAAGGGCAGCATCACGATCCCCGGCAGTCCAACCGCGATAAACAGTTGCCGCCAGGGCGCAAGTTCTCCGACGATAGGCAGGAACTTGAAATAACCCGCATCGATCCAGCCCAACAATATGCCGCCAATCAGGATGGCCCCACCCGCACCGAATGTGGCCCCGAGCGAAAACACGCCGAGCGCGGTCCCGCGGCGATGCGGCGAGAAGAGATCGATAATCAGCGACGATGCCGCCGGCACCAGCGCCGCTTCCCCGAGACCCACAGCGAGGCGCGCCGCGAAGAACCCGGCGAAGTCGGCCGCAAGGCCGCAACATATTGTGGCAAGCGACCATATCAGCAGGCCGCCCGAGATCAGGTTCCGCCGATTGACAGCATCGGCGAGACGGCCGAACGGCAGCCCGGCGAGCGCGAAGATGAGCGCGAAACCGGCGCCTTGCAGAAAGCTGATTTCGACATCGGTCAGCGCCAGCTCTGTGCGGATCGGATCGACCACCAGATTGATAACGAGGCGGTCCGTGTAGGAAAGCAGAAGCGCCAGGCACAGAACCACAACCGCATACCATGCGGCGTTCTGCCGTGAGGCCAGCGGCGGATCGGACACCGCCTTCTTGGGAAAGATCATGGGAGCCACCAGCGCCGACAAGGGTTGCATCGCGGTCTAGCATCTGACGGCCCGCACCGCATCAGCGTCTCGGCGGAAATTCGCGGCGAAGCCTCTGGCCAGCGAGGTTCGGATGGACCGGAGGACGCGCCGATACCTGCCCCTCAAAGGCTTTCGATCAATCGGCGCGCATTGCGCAGGTCGCCGGTCGAAAAGCCCTCCGTGAAGCGCCCATAGGTCGACACCAGTCCATTCTCAGGCTCCCTGTCGCCACCTTTTTGGCGCATGAGCTTCACCAGGCTCATTGCTGAGCGGAGCTCCCAGGAAAGCGCCTGGTCCTTCTGGGCAATGCGGATGGATTCGCGGTAGCAGCTCTCAGCCTTGTCGAAACCTGCCTTATCCTGAAACCGGATAACATTGCCTTTGATCCTCAGTATTTCCGGTATACCGACAACCTGACCGGTATCCCTGCAGATCGCCAACGCCTCGTCGATGGCGGCCAGCCCACCTGCGAGATCACCCTGCCGGGCGAGTGCCTCGCCATAGTTGGTAAGATAATTGGGGTAGCGAAGGCGGAAGCCGCCTCTCCGTACTTCGGCCAGATTTTCGCGAAGATGTGTCAGGTCAAGTGTCTGGCCCAGATACAGGCTCAGTCGGGAGCTGCCGCCCGTCACCATCGCCTGCCAAATCGTCAATCCATGGCGAGTGGCATGTTCGATGCCGCGATCCATAAAGTTCCGGGCCGCTGTGTAATCCCGCACATACATTGCGATCGTTGCCGAGCCGTGCAGCAGCGCGTAGCACAGGGAAACCGCGTAATTGGATGCTTCGGCTTCCGCAAGCTGCCGTTTCGCAACAGCGATTGCCTGATCCGGGAAGCCCTGCAGCCAGAGAACTGTCGCGAGGGCGCCCTCGGCGGTGAGACGCTGGTCGAATTCGTAACGGGCAATGTCCGGCCGAAGGCTCTGGCCAAGCGGACGCCGGACGATCTTCTCAAGCTGGAGCCTGGATGCCGCAAGCGCGCCAATCCAGGACAGTGCCGATCCTTCCTGCGCATCGCCGCTGCCGGCATTCAATTCATTTGCGTCGGCTTCGAGTTCTCGAATTCTGCCGGCGATCGCAATCGCGGAATGAGAATCGCCCGTCCATAGCTCATATTCCGAAAGACCGCGCAGGCACGACAGTTGCAACTCGGTGTCCGCGATCTCCTCAGCAAGACGAAGTGCCGTCGTCAGAGCAGTCTTGACCTCCACCATCGGACCGCGCGTGTGCAGAAGCGTCGCGCCGAGGCTCAGGTTCAAAACGAGATCGTCGCGTAGCGAACGAAATGCGCTGAAACGATCGTCAAGCGCCCTTTCCACCGCTATGCGGCATTCTTCGACAAGCGAGACCTGCTTGCCGAACGGAATCGCGGCAACAGTCAATCGGACACCAAGGGCCGGGTCGGATGTCGAGGTGAACGCCCACCGCATGGCGTTGCGCATGTCATCCGTCTTTGGCGCGTGCCGAAGAAGCCACTCACTCCTCGACAAACGCTCCGAGTCGGCAGCGGCCTGCGAAAGGAGCACGAGGCATTGCTCGGCATGGCGCCGTCTTGCCTCATCGAACTCATTGCTGGCTGCGAGCTTTTTCAGGGCATATGCGCGCGTTGTGTCGAGCATGCGATACAGCAGATCGTCACCATGCACTTCCGCGGCGACAAGCGACTTTGCCACCAGTCCGGCAAGATTCTCCACCACATGCAAGCTATCGAGATCGCCGCCGGCGGCAACGGCGCAGGCGGATTCGAGCGAGAATACACCTGCGAAGGTCGCGAGACGGCGCATGACCGCGCTTTCGGTTTCCGAAAGCAGCGCATAGCTCCAGTCGATCGTCGCTGTCAGCGTGCGATGACGCTCGACACCGCCGCGATTTCCGTCGAGCAGACGGAAGTGTCCGTCGAGCTGGTTCAGCAGGTCGCGTATCGCGAATGCTTCCACATGCGTCGCAGCGAGCTCGATCGCCAAGGCTATGCCGTCGAGCCTGCGGCAGATTTCCGCGATATCGGCGACATCGGAATCCTTGAGTTCAAAAGTCTCCAGCCTGTCGGTGGCACGCTCCACGAAGAGCTGGATTGCGGGGAAGGCGAGCGCGTCTTCGGCAGCGAGGTGAACATTCGCCTCCGGCACGTCGAGACCACGCAATCTGCGGACCCTTTCACCCCGTGCGCGCAGCAGTTCCCGGCTCGTTGCCAGGATTTTGACACCGGCGGCGGATGTCAGCAGACGCTCGACGGCGCAGACGACGCCTTCGATCACGTGTTCGCAATTGTCGAGGACCAGCAGCATTTCGCGCGTACGCAGGAACTCAATCAGAGCAGCGAGTGTGTTTGCGGAATGCGCCGCCAGGCCAATCCCCGTGGTAATCGCGCTGGGCACGAGTTTCGGATCTTTTATGGTGGAGAGGTCCACGAGCCAGACGCCATCGCGAAAGGACCCGAGCAGTCGCTCCGCGACGGCAAGCGCCACCGTGGTCTTGCCAACGCCGCCCGCTCCAACGATCGACAGCAGCCTGCAGTCCATCAGTTCAGCGGCGATCGAGCAGATGTCCTCCTCGCGCCCGACAATCCGCGACTTCGCCATGGTCGGAAGGTTCTGGTTGCGTGCCGCAAGCGGAAGCGGAAGCGGATTGAATTCCGGCTTCAGCGTCGCCTCCAGCTGAACCGGGGCGATAAATCGATAGCCTCGGCCGACAATGGTCGCAATGCACTGAGGTGCACCCGGCTCTGCCTCCAGAGCGCGTCGTAGCGCGACCATGTTCACTTTGAGATTGCTTTCCTCGACCACGGTATCGGGCCAGACCCGCGCCAGAAGTTCGCGCTTGCTGACGATGTCGCCTGCCCGCTCGATCAGCACGGTCAGGATGTCGAGCGCACGCCCACCCACCCGGACTGGCCGATCGTCCAGAAGCAGCATGTGCCGCTCGGGAAACAATCTGAACCGCCCAAACTGGAATAGTCGCGTGGCTGGCGGGGTTCTATCCGTCATACATTGCCCTTGAGCGCATCCACGAAGCCAATGCAGCCGCCTCCGTTGCCAATCTTAGCATGACGCCAAAATCTCCTGCGCGACAATGACCGGCTTCCTTGCTCCCTCGCATCTTTACCGCTTTTAACCGCGCTTAACTCGCCCGGTTGCGGCACACGCGTCAAACTCTCGCGCAGATGGCCCGAGGCCAGGCGCATGTTTTGAAGCCGGATCGATCGTTCTGTCCGCCCGCGCCGGTTTGCCCGATGCCTGGAGAGGCTGGACATGACACTCGCGACGCATGGGAACGAGAAATACCAATCCAGCTCATTGATTGGCAGGCCGGCAGAATGGGACGCCATGCGCGTCGAACTGAGGCAGATCGGACCGGGCGCGCAAAATTGCGTGAGACCGGCATGCACGGAACTGGTCTACATTCTGTCGGGCCGGGCCAGGGTGCGGCGCACAGGAGACGGGGTGACGCAGGAGGGGCTGGCACGCGAAGGAACCAGTTGGCTCGTGCCGGCAGGCACCCATGAGACGCGACTGGAGCTCGACGGCTCCGTGGAGTGCCTTCTTGTCTATCTTCCCGAGACCTTGCTGGAGCGCAGTGCGCTCGACACCTATGGCATCGACGCGAACGCGGTCCGGCTCGCCTATGTCGGTGCCCTGACCGACACGACGCTTTCGCAGATCGGCCGGGCGCTGCATGGCCTCATCGGCCGCGACACCCAGCCGATGGATCGGTTGCTCGCCGAAGGGTTGCGGACAACGCTCGCCGCACATCTGATCGGCAACTACATGGCCGACAGCCCGCAGGCTGCGCGCGCTCCCTCGCTCGACGGCAGGCGGTTGCGGCGCGTGCTCGACTTCATAGACGCCCGGCTGGGCGAGGACATATCCCTCGAGGAATTGGCGCGGGAGGCCTGCCTGAGCCAGTTCCACTTTTCACGGCTCTTCCATCAGGCGACGGGATTGCCGCCGCATCGCTTCGTGATCGACCGGCGAATCCGTCTTGCGCAGCAAATGCTGGCAAAGGAGCAACTTTCCATCGCCGAGATCGCCCTCGACACAGGGTTCGGCTCGCAGGCCAACTTCACCCGCATGTTCCGCAAGGTCACAGGCACGACGCCGGGTCAGTTTCGCGGCCGGCATCGCACAGTCCGGGCCGATACAGCAATTTCGGCCCCTTTCTCCGCAATCGACTGAAATACCGGCTGGCCTGCTCGCTTTAGAAAGTCCTCGACATCCGCCGCATTTCCGGCCGGGAGAGGTAACGTGAGACCGACGATACTGCGAAACATTGCTGCCTCTGTCGGTTTGCTGATCCTTATCGCTGTCGGCTACGTCTGCTTCTGGCCCGTTCCGGTCGAACCCGTCTCCTGGCAGGCTTTCGTCCCGCCGGGATATGTCGGACCGCATGCCGCCAACACGCGCCTCTCCAACATCAATCTGATCGAGATCGGAGACGAGTTCGGACCGGAGCACATCGCCATCGGAAAGGACGGCAGGCTCTACGCCGCCATGACCAGTGGCGACATTCTGAGCATGGATCTCGACGGCACGGACCAGACGATCTTCGCCAACACGGGCGGGCGCGTTCTCGGGTTCGATTTCGATGCCAGCGGACGCATGATCGCGGCCGATGCCATGAAGGGACTGCTCGCAATCGATCCCGACGGCAAGGTCACGGTTTTGGCTGATCGCGTCAGCGCCGACGATCCCATCAGCTACGCCAATTCGGTCGTCGTGACCTTGAACGGCATGGTCTACTTCACCCAATCCTCCACGCGGTTCGACCCGCGGAAATGGGGCGGGACACTGGACGCCGGCATTCTCGACATCATCGAGCAATCGGCGACCGGCCGGGTTCTGGCTTACGATCCCGCGACCGGAAACACGGAAGTCGTCGCGCGCGGCTTCTCCTTCGCGAACGGATTGGCGCTCGGCTCCGATCAGCAGAACCTGTTTGTCAACGAGACGGGCCGCTATCGGATCTGGCGAGTGGACGCCAGCGCGCGGAATATCGACGTTCAGGCAAGTTCGAGCCAGGCGCGGGTATTGCTCGACAACGTGCCCGGCTATCCCGACAACCTGCTCCGCGGTTTCGATGGCCGGATATGGGTAGGCCTTTTCAGGCCGCGCAATCCGGCTGCGGATTCGCTCTCCGAGTGGCCCTTCCTGCGAAAGATCCTCCTGCGTCTGCCACGCTCGCTGCTGCCGACCGGCAAGCCCTACGGACATGTGTTTGCGATCAACGAGGACGGTGACGTTCTGGACGATCTTCAGGATCCCTCGGGTCTCTATCCCGAAACCACCGGCGCTACCGAAACCGCCGATCGCCTGTTCATCCACAGCCTGCACGCCCGTCGCATCGGATGGGTCCCCTACTGATTGCCGCTCTTGTGGCCATGCGCGCTGCCCGAGGTCGCAGCGCCGGCCGAAAATCGAAGATTCGGGCGCAAGGCGCGGCCGCGCCGCATTCCAACCGCCGCTACGGCGGCAAGCCAAGCAAAGGCGAAGCCATGTCCATCAGAAAAGTCATCGCAGCCGCCACCGTCGCGACCACGGCGATCGGCTCCGCTGCAATCGCGTCCGAAAAGCCTTCGGTCGTGCTGGTGCATGGCGCCTGGGCCAATGGTTCGAGCTGGTCAAAGGTCGTGCCGCTGCTTCAGGCGCAGGGCCTGAACGTTGTCGCGGTTCACAATCCTCTCTCCTCGTTTGAGGCCGACGTGGCAGCGACCCGTCGCGTGATCGAAGACCAGCCCGGCGATGTCGTGTTGGTCGGTCACTCCTATGGCGGGGCGGTCATCACCGAGGCTGGCAACAGCGACAAGGTGCGCGCGCTTGTCTATGTCGCGGCCTTCGCGCCCTCCGAAGGCCAATCGATCAACGCGATCGTCGGCGCGGCGCCACACCCTCCCGAATGGCTGAAGGAGGTGCATGCCGACACCAGCGGCGTCCTGAGCTGGTCGGCGCAAGGCATGGCGCATTACTTCGCGCCGGACATCCCGGCCGACGAATCCGCTCTTCTGGCCGCCACCCAGGCGCCTTTGGCCAACGTTGCGTTCGACGGCAAGGTCACCACGGCGGCCTTCACCCAGAAGCCCAGTTGGTACGTGGTGGCTGACAACGACCAGATTATCCCGCCAGTGCTGCAGCAGATCTTCGCCGACACGATGAAGGCGACGGTCGTCCATGTTCCCTCAAGCCACGTCGCCATGCTTTCGCAGCCGCAGGCCGTGGCCGATGCGATTGTCGCAGCGGTGGACAGCATTCACTGACATCCGGCTTCCGCGCGAAAGCCCGCTCGCGCAACAGCTTGCCGGTCGATGGAGACCGGACGCGTCCGGAATTCGGTCGATCGGCAAGCTGTCCCGCCGCTCCTGCCCTGCGACATCAGCACACTCCGCGGACAAGGCCGATACCGAGCAATTCCAGCCAGAACAACCGCAACAAACGCAAAGAACACCGTGGGCCAACATGACTAGCCTGTCAGCGAGCACCCAGGCTGGCGACTTCGCATTGTCGAAAGAACGCGGCTCGGCGGTCCCGATCACGAACCAGAGCCAAGCGAGCAAATCATGAAAAACGCCAGCCCCGCCCAGATGCTGCTCGGCCTGCGCATCCACGCTGCCGCATTTGTCGCGACAATCATCGTCCTTTTTGCCGTCAACGTGATGGTCGGCCCGCCCTACTGGGTGGGATGGGTGCTGCTCGGTTGGTGCATCGGCCTGATCTCCCACTGGTGGTCGGTCCGTTACCACACGAGCCACAGAACCGATCCGAACTGAGGTCGGTGCGGTCGGTCGCCGGCCACGGGTCAACTCTTCTTTCAGTCAGAACGGCGCCGCGGCCACACGGCGGTCCGCGCACGGACTGGCCGCGTCCGGCGCGCAGCATTCGCGCATTCTCAAACGGAGACAGCACATGTCGATATCCAGCCAGGGAGAAATCGTCGAAGCCGCAAGAGCCGTTACGGACGAGACACTTCAGCAAGACGATAACGCCACCTCCCCCGGAATAAAAAGGGGCGGGATGACATTGCTGGCGCTTGCATTCGGCACCTTCTGTATCGGAACGACCGAGTTCGCCAGCATGGGGATCATTCAGTTGTTCTCGCACACGCTCGAAGTCGATCTTCCCACCGCAACCCATGCGATTACGGCCTATGCCATAGGTGTCGTGGTTGGTGCGCCGCTGCTCACGCTTGTCGCTGCGCAGTTGAACCGCCGGACCCTGCTTCTGATGCTGATCGGAGTCTTTGTTCTCGGCAACCTGTTGTCCGCCGCCGCAACCAATTTCCCGCTCTTCGTCGTTGCACGCTTCATCAGCGGCCTTCCGCAAGGGGCCTATTTCGGCGCCGGCGCTGTGGTAGCGTCCCATATGCTGGGCGCCGGGCGATCAGGCCAGGCCTTTGCGATCGTCATGACCGGTTTGACCATTGCGACGATCGTCGGCTCACCGCTCGCCACGTTCCTCGGACAAACCATGGGCTGGAGGGAAACATATCTCGGCATGTGCGCCCTGGGACTTGTGTCGCTGGCCTCGCTCTGGGTGTTTCTTCCCAAGAGCGCCGCACTGGGCGGTGCTTCCATCCTTCACGAAGTGAGCGGCCTTCGCAAAGCCCGCGTCTGGCTCATGATGGCGGTCGCCGCCCTCGGCATCAACAGCATCTTCGCCGTCTACACGTTCATCGCGCCGCTTGTGACCGATCTGATCCGTTTCCCGCCTTCCGTCATACCAATCGCCCTTGCCTTGTTCGGAACGGGCATGACAGTCGGCAATCTCGCCGGCGGGCGGCTCGCGGACCAATACTCGGACCGCGGTATCGTTCTGGGCTACGGATGCACGCTCGCCATTCTCGTAGTCCTCGCACTTTGGGGTGCCAACCCGATCATCCTGTTTGTGGCCTTCTTCGGAGTCGGCGCTGCCATGATGGCGGCCATCCCGACCATTCAGGTCAAGCTGACCGGCCTCGCGCCTGAGTCGGCCACATTGATGGGGGCCATGAACCTTGCCTCGCTCAATATCGCCAACGCTCTCGGTGCCTGGGCGGGCGGTCTCACGATCGGAGCGGGCTTTGGCCTGCTATCGACGGCCTGGGCGGGGTTTGCGCTGACGGCAATTGGTCTGGCTCTCTTCGCGGCGATCACAACAAGGCGGACCTGACACGCATCGGCACTCAGCGAAAGCTGAGCCTGCTCGACGCACCACGCTTTCTCGCCGGCCTGAGACACGGGGGAACACTCCATGGCCAACATCCTGATTATCGCCACAAGCCACGACCGCCTGTTGGATGGAGGTCGCACAGGCCTATGGCTCGAAGAATTCCTGGTCCCGTTTCTCGCATTCGAGGGAGCCGGACATAGGGTGACTGTGGCCTCGCTGGCAGGCGGCGATGTCCCGATCGATCCGCGCAGCCTTTCCACTGGCGAAGAATCCGCAACCTCGGCTCCGGCGGTTGCCAAACTCTGCGGCACACCCGCCTTCGACACTCTCGATGCTGAACCTTACGACGCGGTCTATCTGCCGGGCGGCCACGGCACCGTTTTCGACATGCCCTATAATCGCAAGCTCCACGACCTGCTCTTCCACTTCGAGGCAGCCGGACGCGTGATTGCGGCGGTCTGCCACGCGCCCGCGGTATTCGCCGGCATGCGCCGGACCGACGGGACGCCCTTCATTGCCGGTCGGCGGATTGCAGCGTTCACCGACGCCGAGGAGAGAGCAGGACACGGCGAGGATACGGTGCCGTTCCTTTTGGAAACGCGGCTCGAACAACTTGGTGGCGATCATGTGGCCGCCGAAAACTTCACCCCGAACGCTATTTGCGATGGGCGTCTGATCACCGGGCAAAATCCCGCATCGTCGGCCGCCGTTGCGAGGCTGGTCCTTGAACGACTGTAAAATCATCTCAGCTTGCCGGACAGCGCCTCGACATCTGCCAACAGAACCAGAGGAAATAAACTTATGTCATTGAAGGACATTCTCCCCAGCTCGCTTGGCTTTGGTGCAGCACCGCTCGGCAACATGTTCCGCGCCATTCCAGAGGCCGAAGCGCTCGCGACCGTGGAAGCCGCTTGGGCAGATGGCATCCGGTATTTCGACAATGCGCCGTTCTATGGTGCCGGCCTCGCGGAGATCCGCATGGGCGCTGCGCTGGCGGACAAGCCGCGTGCCGGCTACGTCATCAGCACCAAGGTCGGTCGGCTTGTGCTCGATGAAGAGGAGGACCGAAGCGAGATCAGCTTTGGCGACAATGGTGTCTTCAGGTACGGCCGTCCGAACAAGGTCGTCGACGACTATTCCGCCGAAGCGACGCTCAAGTCGATCGAGGGCAGCCTGGAGCGGCTTCAGACCGATCGCATCGATATCGTCTGGGTCCATGATGTTGCCCAGGACTTCTACGGCGACGCATGGCTGTCCGTGTTCGAAAGCGCGCGCCTCGGCGCCTTCCGGGTATTGGACAGGCTCCGCGACGAGGGCGTCATCAAGGCCTGGGGCCTCGGGGTGAACCGGGTGGAGCCGATCGAGCTTCTCCTGGAACTCGAGCAACCGCGCCCGGATGGGTTTCTGCTGGCCGGTCGCTATACGCTCCTCGATCACGATCGGGCGCTCCAGCGCGTCATGCCCGCCGTCGCCGAACGGGGTCTGGGCATCGTCGTCGGTGGCCCCTATAGCTCCGGTGCGCTCGTCGGCGGCCCGAATTTCGAGTATGCGCCGGCAACGCCGGAAATCCTTGTGCGTGTGGCCCGGATCAAGGAGATCGCGGACCGGCACGGCATATCGATGAAGGCCGCCGGTCTGCACTTTGCGCTCGCCAATCCCGTCGTCGCCGGGGTCATCCCGGGCGCCAGCCGTCCCGAGCGCATAGCAGAAGACAGTGCTGCCTTTGCGGAAACGATCCCGCCCGAATTCTGGCGCGACCTGCGCAGCGCCGAACTGGTCAATCCCGCAGCTCCCCTACCGTCGGATAGCTGAGCTCACGCCCTTCCTTGCAAAAAGGCAAGCACGACCAAGACCATAGCAAGATCCGCAAAGCCACCGTACCGCGTCACGCCTACCGTCGTCCTGACCAGACCAGGAGGACGCTGCGGTGAAGAGGGTTCGGTTACTCGTCGGAGGGCCAAAGTTCGCCACATCCGTCATGTTGGTGGGAGTGGCAACAAGTTTCCTTCTCACCGCATTCCCGATGGGCGCCGCGGCGCACGTCAAATGGTTCGCGCCATATATCGCCGCCGCCCAGCCGGCACCGGTCGGCAAAACGCTCGCCGATCGCTGGTTCTGGCTCGGCATCTGCCTCACGCTCGTCTTCTTCGTCGTCACCCGCATTGTCGAGAAGAGCCGGTTTGGCGCGGGTGCGCTCGACGTGCTTGACGGCCTGACCACCCCTCTCTGGACACGGGTCGATGACTACCTGCGTGCGATCATTGCCGCATTCTTCGTGGCCGTATTCGCGGTCGGCGGAATCTATCTCACACCTGACCTAAAGACTCCTGCGGAATGGGTATCCTGGCTTCAACTCGTTCTCGCCGCGCTGATCTTCTCGCGCCGAACCATGCCTTTCGCGGGTTTCGGGATCGTCGGCTTATGGCTCCTGGCACTGCGGGACTACGACCTTTTTCACCTCCTGGACTACCTCTCACTGGGCCTGGGTGTGGCCGCATATCTCTTCCTGGAACCATTGTCGCGCGAGACATGGAGATCACGAAGGATCGAGGCGCTTCGTTGGGGACTGGCCGTCGCGCTGATGTGGTCGAGCCTCGAAAAATTTGCCTATCCGACCTGGTTTTATCCGCTGGTCGTCGAACGACCCTTTCTGACGTTCGGTCTACCGCGCGACGTCTTCATTCCGATGGCGGGGGTCGCGGAATTCACACTTGGTTTCGGCCTGGTCTGGACGCCTCTTATCCGAAGGCTTTCCGCGATTGCGCTTCTCGTTATTTTCACGGCAGCGGTCTGGCCCTTTGGACGCACGGACCTGATCGGACACGGGCTGATCATGGCTGTTCTGCTCGCGGTTGCCGCCGATCCCAGTCGGCAGACACAGTTCCTGCCCGCGTTCAAATCGCCTATTTCCAGTATCCCGGTCGGCTTGCTGCTAGCCTTCACCCTGTATGGGTCGCTCTACTGGGGTCTACACACGACGATTTATGGTCGCGATCAATCTCTCGGCGACCGGCCGATCGAAAAGACTACGCACAGCTACAGTACCGAATATCCACATGGGCCAGACAAAGTCTCGCCGGACGTCTCCGACTAGCCTCGACAGCTGGCGTGAACTTCAGCTTGCCGTCAGGGTTCGACATGCTGCGACGGAAATACCCGGCCTTCCGGATTAGGCGGCGTGGATTGCATCGGCATCGCAGCCCTTGTCGGCAAGCAAAGCATTCGGCGTGCGCTCGGGCAGGCCGATCAGGGTGTAATAGACTTTGCAGTCTGGCGCCTCGCCGGCCGTCAGAAGGAAGGCGAGCGGTCGTCCGATGGCATCAGCCAAGCAGCGACGCTTACTGGTGAACCCGCCCCGCGAGTGGCCAAGAGCAATCGATCAGTCAATCATGCCAACGCCGCCATCCTTTTTGCCGGCGCTGGAGATTCCAAGGCTATCCGACAAAGTGTCTGACTTCAGGAGTTGGACAATGGACTGGTGGAAGCGGCTTTTTGGCGGGACGAGCGACAAGTCACTCGACGGAGCAATGTATCAAGTTGCCAAAACGCTCTACAGCGGGGACGGAAAACGCTCTGCTGAAATTCGCAAGTTCGACAACGGACAAACCTATTTGCTTGAAAGCGAATGGGTGGACGGAGCCGAATTCAGAGAACGACATGGGGGGAGAATGATTGGACCGTTCCGCTCCCCAAAGCATGCAGAACGATTTATCGTCACCGCAGCGTGGTTTAGCGGAGCAGAATAATCGGAGGCTCTCACACAGTCCGAATTTGTCTACGCCGCCTAGTACCCCGGGAAAATACCCCGTCACAGTTCGGCTTGTCGCAATCAGCAGCAAATACTGCCGAACCAACTTGGGACGACGCCACTTGTTATTCCAAGGGGGAGTTGAGCTTTTCGGCACAGTGCCGAAGAAAAAGTGGCGGAGACGGAGGGATTCGAACCCTCGATACCCTTTTGGGGGTATGCTCATTTAGCAAACGAGTGCCTTCAGCCTCTCGGCCACGTCTCCAGCGGCGCCATGCCTAGAGGATCGTGCGGATTCGGTCAAGCGAAAGTCGCAACAGATCGAAGGGTCTTGTCCGGACCAGCCTCATTGCACCGAACGGCCGGCATTCCGGCAGATTTGCCCCTTCCCGCCCGTCCCGCAATCGGCTCTGCGTTCGCCATGTCAGCGACCGATCGGCACAGCCCACTTCCATGGCCGGCTCAATCGCATTAAGACTGGGAAAACGGGTCATCGGGAAGGATGCCGGAGCGCATTCCGATCCGATCGCCGAGACGATCTGCAAGGCATTGCCTTGCGCTTTCGCTCGAAGGCTGCCGGACCGGTGGAAACCGCATCGCCCCGACCCTCAAAAGAGCACCGGGCCGCGCGCATATCCTTGGCAGGACCGTCGGAGCGGGTCTTGAGGGTGCTGTGGAGCCGGGACGAACCACCCGAGCGATCCGATGACCGCACGAATTCGGCTGAACGCCGCACTGGCTGGAGCAGATGACGCATGACGATTGAGACGTGGAAGCCTGCCGCACCGGAAGACGAGCTGCCGAAGCGCCCCTTGGGCCCGGCCATGCGGTCCGGCTTCCTTTGCCGCTGCCCCGCCTGCGGCAACGGGCGGCTGTTCCGCAAATACCTCAAGGTCGTTCCGGCCTGCGAGGCCTGCGGCGAAAACCTCTCGCACGAGCGATCGGACGACGCGGCCCCCTATTTCACCATCGTCATCGTCGGCCATGTCATCGTGCCGCTGGTCCTGATGGTGGAAACGGCCTTTCATCCGGTGCTCTGGCTGCAGATGACGCTGTGGCCGACACTTGCGCTCGTCATGTCGCTCGCCCTGCTGCAGCCGATCAAGGGTGCGGTCGTGGGCTTCCAGTGGGCGCGCTACATGCACGGCTTCGATCCCCGCTCGCAGGAGGGAGACGACATCCCGCGCGATCCTGCCCTCAGCGTCGAGACCGCCTGATGAACGCGCCGATGCACGGGCGCACCGGCAACCGGACCGGCGCCAACGGCGAGAAGCCCGGCTACCTCCGCCCGAAGGATGCGGCGACCATCCTGATCCTCGACAAGACGCTGTCGGGTATCCGCGTGCTCATGGGCCGGCGGCCCGCCAAGGATGCCTTCATGCCGGCGGCTTACGTCTTCCCCGGTGGGCGGGTCGATCCGACGGACGGCCGCGCCTTCGCGGCGAGCGAACTCGATCCCATCGTCCGCGACCGCCTGATGGACCGCATGCGGCCGAAGCCGAGCGCTGCCCGGGCGCGCGGGCTGGCGCTTTGCGCCTTGCGCGAGACCGCCGAAGAGACGGGCTACCTGATCGGCAAGAGCGAGACGGATCTTGCCCGCGTGGTCTGCGAGGACTGGGCGCCCTTTCGCGATGCACGCGTTGCGCCAGACCTTGGCGCGCTTCGGCTCCTTGCGCGCGCCATCACGCCGCCGGGACGGGTCCGCCGATTCGACAGCCGCTTCTTCGTCGTCTGGGCCGACGCCATCGCGCTCGCGCCGGACGGCGTCGCGGGGACCGGCGAACTTGAGAACATCGCCTGGCCGACACTCGACGAGGCGGACGATCTGGAACTTCCGCGCATCACACGCTCGGTGATCCACGACCTGAAGAACCGGCTCGTCAAGGATCCGGCTTTGTCACCTGGTGGCCCCGCCGTCTTCTACCGTCCCGTCGGGGAGACTTTCGTGCACGAGACGCTATGACCGCCAAGGCACTCGCGGACGGCTTCCACCCGGTTCCAAAGGGCAAGATCGCAACCGTTGTCACCTTCCTCGAGCGGACGGTTGCTCCCGAGGGCGCGCCATTTCCCTGCCCGGACGGTTTTCGCCTGGAGCGGGCGGATGGCATAGGCACCGAGGAGTTCCGGGCGCTCTTTCGCCGGATCGGCGAGGACTGGATGTGGTGGTCGCGCCTGGCGATGGACGAGACGGCGCTTGCGGCGCTCCTCTCTGACCCTCGCCGTGACATCCAGCTCGCGAGGCGCGGCGACGAGGCTGTCGGCATCGTCGAACTCGACTTCACCGATCCGGCCAATGTGGAGCTTGCCTTCTTCGGGCTCGTTCCGGGCATCGAGGGCAAGGGCATCGGCCGCTGGCTGATGGACGCCGGTCTCCGGATCGCCTTTGCAAGCCCCGAGACGCGGCGGGTCTTCGTCCACACATGCCATTTCGATTCCCCGCGCGCCCTGCCCTTCTACATGGCAAGCGGCTTTCGCGCCTATGACGTGCAGGTGGAGGTCTGCGACGATCCGCGGCTCGTGGGTCTCCTGCCGGAGAGCGCCACGCCGCAGGTGCCCGTCATTTGCTGACCGCCCTCACCTTCTCCAGGACCAGGCTGGCCAAAGCGGCGGAAAGCGCCGAGGCCAGATAGAACCAGAGGCCCGGCTGGGTGACGGCGGTGGCAAAGCCGCTCGTCTTGGCCGCAAAGATCACCAGCGCCACGATCAGCACATCCATCATCGACCATCGGCCGAGCGCGTGCAGATGCCGGACGATGGAGGTCGCCGCGCCAAAGCCGCCGAGGAACAGGGCCGTCAATTTCATCAGCGGAAAGACCAGCGAGGCCAGACAGACCACGAACGCCAGCAGGCGGTCGCCGTCGGTCCAGAGCTGCAGCAGAATCGCGACGAGCGAGGGCGCTTCCTCGAAAAAATAGAGCCGGTCCACCGTCAGCAGCGGCAAGGTCGCGCCGAGGGGAAAGGTCAGCGCAGACACGAGCAGCAGAAGCGCAAAAAGAACTTGCAAGGGGTCCGGTCTCCAAAGGCACACGCCCTCTCTTACCAAGTCCGGCGCCGCCTTACCAAGACCGGGGCCATTCATCGGGCCCAGCAAGCGGCCAGCCCAGTTCCGCAGATGAAATGTCGCCGGGGCAGACTGTGAAGGATCCTTGACATTCGCCGCGGTTTGACTAGTTTGCGCCGCAACTGTCGGCCCTTTCGGACCGGCCTCGGCCAGCGCGGCCGAAATTCCTCTCATTCGGAAGGATGTTGGCGTCATGGCCAAGGCAACGACCATCAAGATCAAGCTGCTTTCGACGGCAGACACGGGCTTTTTCTACGTCACCAAGAAGAACTCCCGCACCATGACCGACAAGATGGTCATGAAGAAGTACGACCCGATCGCGCGCAAGCACGTCGAGTTCAAGGAAACCAAGATCAAGTGAGTCCGCCGGCGCGTCACCCGCGCCAGCGACACACCATCGATGAATGCAAAGACGGCGGCCTTTCGGGCCGCCGTTTTGTTTTTGAAAATTTGTTTCTGAAAATCGGTGACGACGGGCTATCGAAGGAAGGCCCTTGAAACGGCAAGAGCCCGGCAAAGCCGGGCTCCAACGGGTCATCATCGGCCGTCGACTTCGAGGCTCCCTCATCCGGCCTCGGCGCCAGCCCCCAGGTCTCCTGACCGGATCAGGTGAAGCTGTGGCCCAAGGCCATGCACAACGAGACCACGACGGTGCCCGAACACAGGCTCCATCCGCCGGCGATCAGCGTGGTGGCGAAGAGCCAGCTGACCGGGCGATGCTCGATCCGGCGCGCGCGAAGCGCATTGCGCATCAGGATCACCGGACCTGCGAACATGCAGGTGATGATGGCGGCGATGACGGGAAAGGTCCCCTCCTCGGCAAGCTCGAAGCGACAGGGCCGGGTCGTGACCAGCTGATAGAAGGACGCAATCACCCCGGACGCAACGAAGCCCGAAAGCGTCACCATGAATGCTGCATAAAGCTCCGTACCCGTCATACCCCAAAGCCTCCAGAGCCATCAAACTGGCACAAAAAACAGGACTGTTGGTCTCACTGGAGCAATCGCCGTACCGTTTGGAAAAAGTACCGCATTTACGGGAAATTAACCACGATAATCGATCTTGCAGCAATAGTTTCATACTCAGATTTGTGCCTTCCCGGTACAGTTCCGTTTCAAAATGGGAGGCGGCCACGTCGACCAGGACCAGCCCGATCGATCTCAGCCAAAGCGACTTCGAGGTGCGCCGATTCCGGCGAACGGAGCGGACGAGCTGGCCTTTGCGCCTTGCCTCGATTTCGCTGATGATCGCGGGGGCGATGCTCGTGATCAATTTCGGCCTCAGGTGGTCGTCGGATCTATTCGAAACCGAAGACAAGTCTTCCGATCCGACGCCGCTCGCCGTGAGCGTCAACGGCATGCGCCTCACCGTGCCCGCGAACATGATCCGCTATGGAAACGAACGGCGGGAGGGCGAGGTTTTGCGTCTCGATCTGCAGATTCACTGGCCGTCGCTGGAGGGCTATACCAGCGCGACGGCGAAGGACTTCGCCGACACGTCCGCAACGCCGCCCTTCTTCTATCTGACGATCCAGAAGCAACAGTCGGCCACCGACAGCGCCGGACGGCTGTCCAGCGTCTACCAGCACTTCTTCACTGATGACCGGCTGAAGGCCCCGGAGGGGCTGGTCGGGAGGAAGCTTTCGGAAGATTCCGGCTTGCCCGGCGAGGAGGTCTATTTCGAGCCCGGTTCGACCAGGCCCTTCACCGTGCATTGCATGCGAGAGGACGGCACGGGCTACCCGACGACCTGCATCAGCGAGGTCAATGCCAGCGGGGGACTTTCCGTCCAGCTGCGCTTCCGACGCGGGCTCCTGCCCGAGTGGCGGGAACTGTCACGGGCCATGAATGCCCTGATGGTCCGTTTCGGCGTCTTTCCGAGCTGACGCCTTGAACAGCGGGAGGCCGGAGCAGCCCAAGAGACTGCTTCCGGCTTCCGAACTGGTCAGTCTTCAAGATCGACGTCGAGGATGGCCATATTGAAATTGTAGTCGCCATCCTCCTCGTCCTTGAAGACGATGCCGATGAATTCCTCACCGACGTAAACTTCCGCCGAGTCATCCTTCTTCGGCCGCATCCGCACGCTGATGGTGGGCGAATTGAAGGTCCTGCGCAGGAAGTTTTCGATTTTCTGGAGTTCTTCGCTGGTCAAAAGCGTTTCTCACCTTGCTTTGGCATCCGGCTCCCGGCGGCAAACGGGCCGCCGAAAGCGCTTGAGAAAGCCGTATGACACAGCCGCGCGGCGCTTCCAACCCTTGGGTCGGGAATTTCCCGAACTACGATTGAAAGCCCCGACGAAGCCCCTGTGTCCAACCCGAGGCCACGTTCCCGGCGGCGCGGATTGCAGGCGCCACTCGCCGGCACCCGCGTGACAGTTAGTTGCCGGGTTCGGATGCGGCCAGCATCTGGTCCATCGTGCGCGCCGGTTCGGAGCAGCCCGCCTCACCGACCACACGGGCCGGCACGCCAGCCACCGTCGTGCAGGGCGGCACGGGCCGCAGCACCACCGAGCCGGCGGCAACGCGCGAGCAGGCGCCGACCTCGATGTTGCCGAGCACCTTCGCGCCCGCACCGATCAGCACGCCCTTGCGGATCTTCGGATGGCGGTCGCCCGATTCCTTGCCGGTTCCGCCCAGCGTCACGCCCTGGAGGATCGAGACGTCGTCCTCGATCACGGCTGTCTGGCCGATGACGATGCCCGTGGCGTGATCGAAGAAAAGCCCGCGGCCGAGCTTGACCTCGGGATGGACGTCAACCTGGAAGACCTCGGACATGCGCGACTGGAGATAGAGCGCCAGATCCTGACGCCCGCGCATCCACAGCCAGTGAGCCAGCCGCTGGGCCTCGATGGCATGAAAGCCCTTGAAATAGAGCAGCGGGTCGATGAAGCGGTCGCAAGCGGGATCGCGATCGAAAACCGCACCGATGTCGACCCGGAAGGCCTCGCCGATGGAGGCATCGTCATCGATCGCCTCGCGGAAGGCCTGACGAATCATCGCGGCAGGCACGACGGAATGATCGAGCCGGTCGGCGACCCGCTCGGCAACCGCATCCTCCAGCCGCGTCTGGTCGAGGATCGTGCGATGGAGAAAACCGCCGAGCGCCGGCTCGCGCGAGACGACCGCCTCGGCCTCTTCGCGCAGGCGATGCCACACCGGATCGACCGTCTCCAGCCGCCGGACCGGGGTCCGCGCGCCGCTACCCATTGAGGAATTTGCCATGTCTCCGCCTTCCGGGACTTCTGCGCTTTTTGGGCCCTTTCAACGGCCGTATCGCAAGCGCCCGCCCTTCCCTGTGTTTCGATCAGCTTGGCCCCGTGTTTGGGTCAATTTGGCGCACTTTAGCACAGCTTCGGCAAAAGTTGCTTCACTCGGCCCTCAAAGTCGATAACGAGATGTTGAATGCATCGCGCAGTTCCCCGACATGGTGCGGACCCTCGTCCGTCATCGTCGGCGGCCATTGCGTTTCATGCCAACCGGACAAGGAAAGAAGCCCGCCCATGGCCGAGCAAGGCGAAATCAGAACGTTCATCGAAGGCAATGTCGGCTGGCTGGTTGTGGACAACACACGGCGCCACAACGCGGTCTCCTTCGCGATGTGGCAAGCCCTGCCGGCGGCCGTCGCGGCGCTCGACGCCGATCCCGCCGTCCGGGTCATCGTGTTGCGCGGCGCAGGCGAAGAGACGTTCATTTCAGGCGCCGATATTTCCGAGTTCGCGACGGTGCGCAGGGACGCCGAGACGTCGCGCGCCTACGAGGCCGCCAACGAAGACTCCTTTGCGGCGCTCCGCTCGGCGTCCAAACCGACCATCGCGATGATCCGGGGCTTCTGCATGGGCGGCGGCATGGGGCTTGCCGCCGCCTGCGACATCCGCATCGGCGCGGAAGGCGCGACCTTTGCCATTCCGGCCGCCAAGCTCGGCCTTGCCTATCCGCCCGACGCCATCGCCGACTTCGTGCGTCTGCTGGGTCCTTCGAGCACCAAGGACCTGATCTTCACCGCCCGGAAGTTCGACGCGGCCGAAGCCAAGAGCCTCGGCTTCCTCGACCGTCTCGTTGCCAGGGATGCGCTTGCCTGCTACGTCGCCGACTATGTGGCTGGCCTTGCCGATCTTGCACCGCTGACGCAGATGGCCGCGAAATCCGCCATTGCGACGCTCGAAACGCCGCCGGGAAGCCCCGAGCGCAAGGCCGCGCTTGCCGCCGCCGACCGCTGCTTCAACAGCGCCGACTACGCGGAAGGACGGGCCGCCTTTGCCGAGAAGCGCAAGCCCGCCTTTTCGGGGCGATAGGCCTCGGCCTGCGCGGTTTTACAGCGCGTCGAGGAATTCCAGGACGCCGGCCTTGTAGACCTTGTCGCCGACGGCCAGCATGTGGTCGCGACCCTCGATGTTGAGCGCCTTGCCGTTCGGCAACAGCGCTGCCAGTTCGTCAGCCGAGCCCGCGACAGTGTCCTTGGTGCCAACGGCGACGAGGACCGGATGCGTGATCTTGCCGACATCCTCCGGGCTGACCTTCTGGCGAATGGAGCGCATGCAGGCGGCCAGCGCCTTGAGGTCGCTCTTGGTCTGCTCGGCGAAGGCACGGAACATGCGCCCGGTCTGGTCCGTGACGTCGTCGATGGACTTGGCCTCCAGCGCCTCCACGATGGGCGCCGAGCCTCCGACGCCGGAGACGAGCCCCATGCCGAGGCCGCCGAAGATGAGGCCGCGGACACGGTCCGGCGCCTCGAGCGCCATGATGGAGGCGATGCGCGCGCCCATGGAATAGCCCATGACGTCGGCGCTCTTCAGGCCGAGATGGTCGAGCAGCGCCACGGCGTCGCTAGCCATCTTCGAGGACGTGTAATCCTCCGGATCGTAGAGCTTGACGCTTTCGCCGTGGCCCCGGTTGTCGATGGCAAGCACACGCCGGCCCGCCTTGGTCAGGGTCGTCACCCAGCTCGTGTAGCTCCAGTTGATCATCTTGTTGGAGGCAAAGCCGTGGATGAGAAGGATCGGCTCGCCCTCCCCCTCGTCGAGGTAGGAAAACTCAAGTCCGTTGTGGCTGAAACTCGGCATGCTTTGTTCCGGTCAATGGCAATCTGGCCGACTCGCGGCAGGTGTGGCGGGGAGCATAGCGTTCGAAGCCGCTCCGGTGCGTAGAAACTGCTGCACCGATGACGACGGTGTTTCAATGCCCGGCTGTTCTCAAAATCCCCGAAACCGTCTACACATCCCCGCACCGAGCGGATAAGGTGCGCCGCATCGTCGCTCCACGTGTTGCGAAATCAGGAAAGTCGATCCTCATGGCTCATTCGGTCGTCCCGCATTTTCAAAATGACGCTGGCGTGGATGTCGTCCGCATCGGCGCACGCGAATTCATGTGCGTCGGCGCCAAGCCCCCGTTCGACCATCCGCATGTCTTCCTCGACATGGGCGATGACGACGAGAAGATCTGCCCCTATTGCTCGACTCTCTACAAGTATGATGCTTCGCTGCACGGCACGGACTCGGTTCCGGCCGGCTGCGCCTGGGACGTCGAGGCGGCCTGAGCATCCTTCTGGCCCGACGTGGTCCGGATGGAAGAAATTGTCTGGAGACTGACGTGTCCTTTGATGCGGATGCCCTGATCGTCGGTGCCGGCGTCGCGGGGCTGACGCTGGCCCTGGTCCTTGCGCGACAGGGCCGGCAGGTGGTCCTTGCCGAACGGGCAAGCGCACTGTCGGAAGTCGGAGCCGGCATCCAGATTTCACCCAACGCCGCGCATGTCCTGCTCGCGCTTGGGCTTGGGCCGGAGCTCGCCAGGAAGGGCGTCGCGATCGAAGCGCTCCGCGTCTTCGATGCCCGGCTCAACCAGCCGATCGCCACGCTGCCGCTCGGCGCATCGGCGGCCAGCCGTTATGGCGCTCCCTACTGGAATTTTCACCGGGCCGATCTGCAGTCCGTCCTGCTCGACGCCGTTCGCGCCGAACCGAATATCGCCCTCAAGCTCGATTGCCCGCTCGGCGAGGCGCAAGAGACCGAGGATGGCGTTGCCGCTCGTCTCGGGATGGAGGACAAGCCGGTCCGCGTGCCCGTGCTGATCGGCGCCGACGGCGTGCGCAGCGAGGTCCGCACCCGGCTTCTCGGTGGCGCTCCGGCGCGCTACTCCGGCAAGATCGCCTTCCGGGCGACGACCCCTGCGGAAAGCCTGCCCGACGGCCAGCGCGACCAACTCCTCGGCGAGACCAATCTCTGGATGGGCGCCGGCCGCCATCTTGTCCACTATCCCGTCCGTTCCGCGCGGGAACTCAATCTCGTCGCGATTCTGGCCGCCGACTGGCGCGAGGAAGGCTGGGATCATCCGGCCTCGCCCGTGGATGTCCTCTCCTGCTATCAGGACTGGCCGCGCCAGGTCCGTCATCTGCTTGGTCTGCCGAAAACCTGGCGCAAGTGGGCACTCTGCGCCGTCGATCCGTCGGGCCCGTGGGCCAGAGGCCGCATCGCGCTCATGGGAGACGCCGCCCACGCGATGCTGCCAACCGCCGCGCAAGGCGGCGCCATGGCCATCGAGGATGCGGCGGTGCTCGGGTCCCTGCTCTTCGGCCACGGCGACATTCCGCAGGCGCTGAAGCGATATGAGGCCATGCGCGGCGCCCGCGTGCGGCGGGTGATCGACACGGCCAACCGCAATGTCGAGGTCTACGGCTTTTCCGGACTCAAGGCGTTTGCCCGAAATGCGGCCATCGGTCTCTTCGGCGAGGTCGGACTGCGCTCGCGGATGGACTGGATCTACGGCTGGAAACCGCCGGAACTGGCGGCGGAGACATCGCTCCCCCGCTCCGCCTGATCCTGCCAAGACGCCGGGCAAGACACCGGGCAAAACGCCGGCAACGTTACGATTTGTTCACCTGACCCGGCGCAGCTACTCGTCTAGAGTTTTCGAAAGAAAACAATCGCCTCCGGATCATTTCCGGTCGGGGTCATTCCTGGCAATGACACTCGGGCGACAGACAACGGCCATCGTGATGCGGCCGGATCAGGGAGTTCACCGTGGGGTCATTCGCCACGCGTCCTTTCACGCCCCTATCCAGAGACGTCATCGCCAGCGCCGGTGATGAAGGTTCCGCCGATGCGTGCTGAGAACCGCCGTTTCGTCGGCCCGCTGCTGTCCGCCGTTTCGCTCGTGCTCGTCTGGTCGGCGCTCGCCGTCCTGATGGAGAGCCGTTACCTGCCCTCGCCCTGGGCCGTCGTCCACATCATGATCCAGGAGATCGCGAGCGGCGACTTGCCCTACCACCTCTCCGTCACGCTGGGCCGGGTCGCCGCGGCCTTCACGTCGGCCATGCTCATCGGCTCGGCGATCGGACTTGCGATGGGGCGCAGCCGCGCGGTCAACAGCGCGCTCGACGTCTGGCTCATCGTGCTGCTGAACATTCCCGCGCTCGTCATCATCATCCTCGCCTACATCTGGTTCGGGCTCAATGAATCGGCCGCGATCGGCGCGGTCGCGCTCAATAAGCTGCCCAACGTCATCGTGACGGTACGCGAAGGCGCCCGGGCGCTCGATCCCGATCTCGACCAGATGGCAAAGGCCTTCCGGCTCGACTGGAAGAAGCGCCTCTTCGAGATCGTGATCCCGCAGCTTCAGCCCTATCTGGCGGCGGCGGCGCGCTCCGGTCTCTCGCTCGTGTGGAAAATCGTGCTGGTGGTCGAACTCATGGGCCGTTCCAACGGCATCGGCTTTCAGCTCAATCTCTTCTTTCAGCTCTTCGACGTTGCCAGCATCCTTGCCTATGCGCTCTCCTTCGTCTTCGTCATGCTGACGATCGAAATTCTCATCCTCCAGCCCCTGGAAGCTCATGCGAACCGCTGGCGCGTCCGTACCGTTTGAAATCCACATCGACGAAAAGCGGTTCCGGGGGGCGGATGGCTCTTCCGTGTTGGCCGTCCAGGGTCTGTCTCTCGCGCTTCAGCCGGGAAGCTTCACCGCGCTGATCGGCCCGTCCGGCTGCGGCAAGACGACAACGCTGCGCATCCTTGCCGGGCTCGACCATGCCTACAAGGGCGAAGTTCATCTGCCGGCGGACACCCGCATCGGTTATGTCTTTCAGGAGCCGCGGCTGCTGCCCTGGCGAACGGTGGACCAGAATGTCCGGCTCGTTCTGCCGACGCCCGATGCGAACGACCCCGCCTCTCTCTACGCGGCGCTCGGCATTTCCGACATGACGCAGCGCTTTCCGACCGAGTTGTCGCTGGGTCTCGCCCGCCGCGTCTCGATCGCGCGGGCGCTCGTGATCGACCCCAATCTCCTGCTGCTCGACGAGCCGTCGACGTCGCTGGATGAAACTACGGCACAGAAACTGCGCGCGCTCATCCTGGAGGTCTGGCTAGGCCGCCGCACCACGACGCTGCTGGTCACGCACAATATCCGCGAGGCGATCCAACTCGCCGACCGGCTGGTGCTGCTTTCCCGGCGTCCAAGTCACGTGCTTGCGGAGATCGCTCTCGATACGCCGCATCAAGAGCGTGGCGAGGACTTCATTGAAGCCAAGCGCCAGGAACTGATGGTCCGGTTTCCCGAGACGATCGCCTGACGCAACGGTGCACGAGGGTCTGCCTGGCAATCGCGGACGGGTTTGGCAGCGTCCGGGTCTCGGCCTGTCTGACGTCGTCAGATATCTTCCGGGTGCTGCCGACAGGCGCCTGAGGCCACTCGATTCCACCTCGACCACAGACGGCGCCCGTCCTTTTTCTGCGAGTTCCATTCAATTTAAATCCATTTAGAATTTTTTATGCTCATTGTGCTTATGGTTCGCTGAATTTTTTCGCAGGGTTTCATGGCTGATGAACAACATCACCAAGATCAAACCGATCAAAGTCATGATCGCCGACGATTCGTCGACGGTCAGGAAATTTGTGGAAATGGCGCTGACGGAAACCGGAGTGCAATGTGAGTTCGCGCTTGTCTCCGACGGCCGCGAAGCGATCGAACGACTTGAGAGCGAGTCCTTCGACATCGCGTTTCTCGACATCCACATGCCGCATATCAGCGGCGTGGAAGTCATGGGCGCGCTTCATTTGAAGAAGAGCGACACCTTTGCCATTTCGATGTCGAACTCGCTCACAGACCATTCGGAGTCTTTGCTGAAGGCGTTCGGCGCCTATGATTTTCTCACCAAACCCTTCAGCAAGCTCGATGTCGGCCTTGTCCTCAATACCTTCACCACCATCAAGAAGCCGTTCGACATTCTGGTCGTGGACGACTCGGCGACGGTGCGCAAGATCGTGCTGAAAGTGCTCAGCCGCAGCATCTTCAACCTCAATGTCGTCGAGGCGGAGGACGGGCATGGCGCCCTTGACGCGGTCCGCCGCCAGACCTTCCGGATTGTTTTCGCAGATTTCAACATGCCGGGCATGACAGGCATGGAACTCGCCGAGCAGCTTGCGGTCGAGGCCAACAAATCCGACGTGATCCTGATGTCGACAGAATATTCAGACGCGCTCGATCAGGCCGCGCAGAAAGTTGGCGCCTGCGCCTTTTTGCGCAAACCTTTCTACCCGGAAGACGTCGATTCCGTGCTGCATCACCTTTTCGGGCTGCGCCATCCGCATTTCAGCAAGCATGTCCGCTTCTTTGCGATGACCTGAGGCACTTGTTCGACGCGCCTTCAGTCCCGAGCGCTGATACCGATCGTCAGTTTTGCTGCTCACCTGGCCTTGGAACGGGCTTGCGACGCTCCAGCGGCAGATCCTCGAAGGACCAGCCGTCGGTCCCGTCCGGATACCAACTGACCGCCTTGTAGCCCCAGGCGATCGCGCGCCTGGCGGCATTCCAGCTCATCCAGCAGTCCGCGAGGCAATAGAAGACCACCGGCCGATCGAGATCGCCGCCGGTCGCCTCCTTCAGATTGTCGGCGAAATAGGCCTCCATGTCGGACGGCAGGCGTCCGTAGCCGACATCGGGCAGCCAGATGCTGCCGGGAATGTCGTCGCGCGGCTTTTCGCGGTAGTAGGTGCCGGGCGGCAGTTTCGGCTTCGGCGGCACCGGCAGAACGTCGACGAACACCGCCTCGCCCGTCTGCCAAAGGACCTTCGCTGCCGCCGTGTCGAGAACCTTGCCGCCGGCCAAGGTCGACGGCACCGGTGCCCGGTAGTCTTCCTGCCGGTAGTCGCCGGGCTCTGGCACCGGCTGTTCGCCGGCGACGCCCGCCTGTATCCAGCCGAACGCGGCCAGCGCGCTGCCGAAGGCCAGTGCCCCTATGTGACGACGCCGCATGATCCCGTCACTGCGTGATCGGCTGATCGCGCTCATCCAGGATCGGAACACCATAGTCGAGCAGGATCTTGTTGATCTCGTCCTGGTTCTCGCGGATCAGCGTGTTGAGCTGGCGCTTCCAGTTCTGGTCCGTGCGGCGAACGCCCATGGTAATGCGATAGGCCATGCGCGGACCCCACGTCTCCTTGACCATGGGCACGACCTTCATCGGGGTCGCATCCTGCTTGGCGTAGTAGCCAGCCATCGGCCCCCAAAGGATGGCAACATCGATGATGCCGGCATCCAGATCCTTCATCATCCTCGCGGCTGACGATTCAACCCGGGTGTCGATCATCAGGGGATAGGGCTTTGCCCGCCCCATCAGGCCATAGTGGGCCATGTTGTTGCCGGGCGGCGTTCCGGCAATGATGCCGATCTTCTTCGACTTCAGCCGGGGGTCGTCCAGCGACTGCAGCCCTTCGAGATCGCTGCCTTCCGGGAAGACGAAGGCATAGGACGTGCGGTAATAGGCGTTGGTGTTCTGGACCAGTTCGTTGCCCTGCGCGTAGCCGATGATGACGTCGCAGCGATGCTCGCCCAGCGTCTTGCGCACGAAGCCTGTCGCCATCGGGAACCAGCTGTAGGACACCGGCTTGCCGAGTTTCTCGCCGATCAGATCCGCGATCTTGTTTTCAAAGCCGTCGAGTTTCTCGCTCGAAAACGGCAGGTTGCTCGGGTCCGAGCAAACGCGCAGCACATCCGGATCCACGAGTTCGATCGCCTCGCCGAATGTCTCCGTGTCCGCACCAGGGGCCGGCATTACGGCCGTCTGCGCCAGTACCGGGCGAAGGCCGCAAGTCATGGCAGCGAGGGCAATCAGGGCCACTGCAAGCTGCTTGTTCATGGATCGTCGTCCTCCCGATCTCGTTTTTTTCGTTCAGGTGCCTGTCTCTCGCTGACAGGTCTGCCAGTGGGTTCAAACTCCACCCACCATGTCAGGTCATCGGCAAAAAATCTCTATTGCCAACCCATTATGACCAATTCTTAATCCATCCACCGGAGCGACCTCGACCGGGTCCGCGGACCAGACGACTTGCTCCGAAGACAAAATGCCCCTCGAAACCGATACAGCGCTCCGCACTCTGGCGGAACGGCGCAACCTGGCTTCGAGGGGCATCAATGTCGTTTCGCGCTGCCTCAAGAGAGGTCAATCGCCAAACAGTGCGTCGCGAGCGTGGTCAGAAGCCGAGGCAGGAATAGGCGGCTTCCTTGGCAGCCTTGTCATTCGGCGGGCGCTTGGGTTCGCCGCGGCCGAGATTTCCGTCCGCGCGGGCCCGCAGATAGACATAGATGTCATCGACGTAGCACATGACATTGAGGTCAGTACCCCAAGCCGGCATCACGCTGTTGTTGGGATGCCAGACGTTCTGCTGCCCGCTGGAAACCACATCGAGGAAGTGGTCGTAACCGAAACCCTTCAGCGAGTCGGTCAGCTTGGGAGCGAACGTGCTGCCTTCGCCATCGGGGCCATGGCAGGGCATGCAATTGGCCGTGTAGCGCTTGTAGCCGATATAGGTGTGGTAGTCGGGAATTCCGTCTTCACCGATCTTGTAGGTCGGATTGCCGTCGGCATCCCTCCACAGATGGGTATCTTCATCCTGTTCGACGGCCACGTGGTCGGCGGCAAGAGCCGTGCTCGCACACAGAACCATCGCCACCGCCAATGTCAGTTTTCTAAGGGGCATAAATCCTCTCCAGTCCTCAAATTTTTCGCATGGCGCGATTTCTTGGCTCGGCCGTTAGCGGATCTCATGAGGTCCCGGATTGGACCCACGTCGGTTTGATCGGCCGTTTGTCATTTTTGCGCTCTCCACCCCCGGGCGTCCCGTTCGACACCCATCAGGCAGAGCGAAAAGCCTACCGTTACCCCGTACTCCAAGACATGAGACATGAGAGCACAGCATACGAAAGGCTAATCAAGGACCTTCGTTCCATTCGCCAGCCGGGTTTCCGGCCAAAGACGTTGAAGATCACACAACATAGATGGAGCCCGGTCCACACATTTCCAGCATGCACCGGGCTCCAGATTTATTTCTTCGTCAGCCGATTACTTCGGCAGCGAGAAGACCGTCAGCTGACCGCCGAGAGCGGTGTACTTGCTGAGACCAGCATAGCCACCCACGGCACCCAGACCGGCGTTCGGATCGGTTAGGCCAGCGGCGAGACCGATACCGGCCCAGCCACCGATACCCGAGAGAACCGCGACATACTGCTTGCCGCTATGCTCATAGGTGGTGACGTTGCCGATGATGCCCGACGGGGTCTTGAACTTGTAGAGTTCCTTGCCCGTCTCGGCGTCGACCGCCTTCAGGTAGCCTTCCAGCGTGCCGTAGAACACGACGTCGCCAGCGGTGGCCAGAGCACCCGACCACACCGAGAACTGCTCGGGGAGCGACCACTTGATCTCACCCTTCTTGCCGTCCCAGGCGATGAAGTTGCCCATGCCGCCATGGCTGTTCGGAGCCGGATACATGGAGAGCGTCGCACCAACGTAGGGCTGGCCGGCGGTGTACGAGACACGGAAGGGCTCGTAGTCCATGCAAACGTGGTTGGTCGGCACGTAGAACAGTTCAGTCTTCGGCGAGTAGGTCGCCGGCTGCTGGTCCTTGGTGCCGAGAGCCGCCGGGCAGACGCCCGTCGTGTTCACGTCTTCACCATTCTGGTCGGTGGAGTACTGCGCGACGACCTGCGGGCGGCCATACTGGTCGCTGTTCGGGTCCATCACGACTTCCGTCGCCCAGTTTACCACCGGATCGTACTTCTCGGCGACCAGCAGTTCGCCGCTCTCGCGGTCGAGGGTGTAGCCGAAGCCGTTACGATCGAAGTGGGTGAGGAGCTTGCGATCCTTGCCGTCGATCTGCTGATCGGTGAGGATCATCTCGTTGATGCCGTCGAAGTCCCACTCGTCGTGGGGCGTCATCTGATAGACCCACTTAGCCGTGCCGGTGTCGGCATCGCGAGCCCAAATGGTCATCGACCACTTGTTGTCGCCCGGGCGCTGCGCGGGGTTCCACGTGGAGGGGTTGCCCGAACCGTAATAGATGAGGTTCAGTTCAGGATCGTACGAATACCAGCCCCAGGTGGTGCCGCCGCCGATCTTCCACTGATCGCCTTCCCAGGTCGCCGTGCCGCTGTCCTTGCCGACCGGCTTGCCGAGCGCCGTGGTCTTCTCCGGGTCCATCAGCGTGTCGCTGTCGGGGCCCATCGAGTAACCGCGCCACGCCTGGGAGCCGTCCTTGAGGTTATAGGCGGTCACGGAACCACGGACGCCGAATTCACCGCCCGAGATGCCGATCAGAACCTTGTCCTTGAAGACCATCGGAGCGGACGTACCGGTCTCGCCCTTGGCCGGATCACCGTTCTTCACCGACCATTCGACGGCACCGCTTTCGGCATTCAGAGCCACCACGGTGGTGTCAGCCTGGTAGAGGATGATCTTGCCGTCGCCGTAAGCCACACCACGGTTGACGGTGTCACAGCACATGACCGGGATCACGTTCGGATCCTGCTTCGGTTCGTACTTCCACTTGATCGCGCCGTCGTCGTTGAGGTCGAGCGCGTAGACGATGTTCGGGAAGGGGGTGTGCACATACATCGTGTCGCCGATGATGAGCGGACCACCTTCATGGCCACGGAGCACGCCGGTGGAGAACGTCCAGGCAACCTGCAGGCTACCGACGTTGTCCTTGTTGATCTGGCTGAGTTCCGAATAGCGCGTGTTGGCGTAGTTGCCCGTCGGCATGACCCAATCGGCCGCGTTCTGGCTCATCTTGACCAGATCATCGTTTGCCGAGGCCGGGAAGGCCAGCAGCGCAACGGCGGCCGTCATGCAGGCGAACTTGACTGCTTTTTTCATTAGTCTTCTCCCTAGAGCACACTTCTTCAGCGTTGTGATCGATTTGCAGGCGACTGCACAGGCTACCGGACCCGGACATCAACCTTCAAACGATAGGGACAGCCTCCGACAGCGTGTCACAACCTACAGGGCGTTTTCTTGATACGGTTGGCGTATCCATTCTTATATCCCTGCTGCGGTTTTCGAATCAGACCAAGCATTCCCTCAAACGCAAGATCCGTCGAAATCGGCGGCTGACGCAGACTGTAGTCAGCTTTCTCGAAGCCCGCAAGTCTCTACAGGGTCATCAAATTAAAGCGATTTAATATGCCAATGAAGGCTTCTGGGCCCAAAATGGCTCAAATGCGGCATTTCGGAGATGCCACCCGAGACCTGCGGCAAAATGGCCAACCTCCCCTTGCCGCATCCCTTTTCAAGAGCATTTCAATGCCACCAGGAGCGCTCATGTCCATCCTTCCCAACCCTACTTCCTGCAATTTCTTGTTGCGCTGCAATATCGCGTCAAGGGCGATATTCCGACGTGCCATTCCATTGATGAGGGTACTTTCGAAGCGTCTCATGCTGGCCGGTTCGATCATTGCCGCGCTCGCGCCGGTAGCCGTTGCGGAGACCGTTCGCCCCCTGCCTGTTGTCGAGGTCGACAAGGGAATTTTCGTTCATGAAGGCCAAATTGACCTGATGAGGAAGGACAATATCGGGGCGATCGCGAATATTGGCTTCATCATTGGAGACAATGCGGTCGCGGTCGTCGACACCGGCGGCAGCGCCCTGGAGGGCCGCGAACTGCTCGCAGCCATCCGCAAGAAGACCGCGCTTCCAATCCGCTACGTGATCAACACGCATGTCCATCCCGACCATATATTTGGCAATGCAGCATTTCTTCCGACCGGGGCGACATTCGTCGGTCATGCCGACCTTCCAAGGGCGATGGCCGCCAAGGGAGAATTTTATGTCAAGGCCAACGAATCGCTAATGGGCGACGCTCTTCTGGCCGACGTCCGGATCATTCCGCCGACCCTCACTATCGACCAAAGTATGACGCTTGATCTCGGCGGGCGGACGATTCAGCTGACGTCATGGCCGGTCTCGCATACGGACAACGATCTCACCGTCTTCGTTCCCGACGTCAGCCTTCTGTTTGCCGGCGATCTCGTCTTTCTCGATCACCTGCCGTCGATCGACGGATCGATTCTCGGTTGGCTGAAAACGCTGGACGGCCTCGCCGCGATTCCCGCCAAGACCGTCGTGCCCGGGCATGGCCCCGCGGCGGCGTCCATGCCGGCCGCCCTCGACCCGGAGCGGAACTACTTCAACATCCTCGCCAAGGATGTCCGTTCAGCCATTGCCTCCGGCACGCCGATGTCGAATGCCGTCAAGACGGCCGGCCAGTCCGAAGCCGGGAAATGGCAGCTCTTCGACGACTTCAATACGCGCAACGCGACGGCCGCCTATGCGGAGCTTGAATGGGAATAGGCTCATTTGCCGCAAGCAGGATCACGCAAAGATCATTTGCGCCCGAACTTGCGGGATGAGTCGGATGTCTTTGTATGTTAGCATTCGTCAAAATATGCCGCAGGGAGGCAACGACACCATGACTTCATTCAAATCCGTCCTGAGCCTGGCAGGCGCGGCCTGTCTTACAACGGCGGTCCTCACGGCCCCGGCCCTTGCGCTCGACAAGCCCACCGGAACCTGGGCCGACCTTGTGACGAACGTCTTCGCCGACCGGCCGATGCAGGACGGCGCCGGCATCATCAGCCTCGATGCGCCCTATCGCGCCGAAGACGCCGCGATCGTTCCGATCGCCATGAACTTCACGCTACCCCCCGGCGACAGCCGTTCGATCGACAAGGTCACGCTGGTCATCGACGAGAACCCAGCCCCGGTCGCGGCGGAATTCACGCTCGGCAAATCCGCCGGCGTCAGCCATATCGAGACGCGCGTGCGCGTCAACGCCTATACCAACGTGCACGTCGTGGCCGAGACGAGCGACGGGCAGCTTTATGTCACCGAGCGCTACGTGAAGGCGGCGGGCGGCTGCTCCGCGCCGGCCGGCAAGGACCAGGCCCTGGCGCTGGCCGAAATGGGCAAGATGAAATTCCGCGAGTTCCCCCAGCAGGACGGCGATGCACCCGGCCGCAGGCAGGCACAGATCATGATCCACCACCCGAACAATTCCGGGCTGCAGAAGGACCAGGTCACGCTCAACTACATTCCGCCGCGCTTCATCAACGAACTGACGGTCAACCAGGGCAAGGACCTGATCCTCAAGATGGAAGGCGGCATCTCGATCTCCGAGAACCCGAACTTCCGCTTCGCCTATATCCCGAATGGCGAGGAAGTCTCGGTCGACGCCACGGACACGGACGGCGCGGCGTTCCACGGCGCCTGGGCCCAGCAGCCGCGCAGCGGAAGCTGATCGCAGGCACGGCCGCAGGCTGGCACAATGCGAAAAAGGCCCGGCATCTGCATGATGCCGGGCCTTTTCTCTCTATCTGACAGGCGTCGATCAGAAGCAGCGCATTTCGGCTTCCGCCTGGGCGCGGCGAAGATCGCCGATCGAGGCCTTCGATTCTTCAGTCGAGCGGAAGAGCGCGCCGTTCTCGCCGGTGATCATGCCAAGGCTGATGAAGGTCGAGGCTTCCTCGTAGCGCTTGTAGGGCACGATCGTCGCGATCAGGTCGATGGAGCAGGAACAGCGCCGCAGCGAATCGTTCGTCTCGCCGTTCACCTTCATGCAGCCGAAGACATAGTCCGCGCGCACGTCGGTCGGATAGTCGTTGACGAGACCGCGACCGCTCTGGGCCCAGGCGGGGGCGCAGAGAATGGCGAGGCCGGTCGTGAGGATTGCCAGGGTTCTGGACATTGCTCACCTCCCGTTTGTCCGTGGCCACCTTGTTCGGGGCCTTCATTGCACTATCCATACTAAAGCCACCCGCGGCGTTGGATTATTTTTTTGTCATGTTTGGCGTGCGCCAAGGTCCGCGCGTCGCGCATGCAGGTCAGCCAAGCGCCAAGATGAATTGACGTGGCAAGCCGGGACGAATACCGATCATGCAAACTGTCGGCCCCTCACCTGCAATATTGCGATGGTGACCCGAGGGCCAACCGATACCGAAAGCGACACAATGAAAGACGCCGGAGACATTTCTCCGCCCCTCGCCCGCGCTCTCAGCCAGCGCGGCTACGATACACTCACGCCTGTGCAGGTCGCCATGTGCGATCCGGCGCTGGAAAACTCTGACCTGCTTGTTTCTTCCCGGACAGGATCCGGCAAGACCGTCGCCTTCGGACTGGCCCTGGCCCCGACACTGATCGGCGCCGACGAGAAGGTTGCTCCCGGCCGGATCGTGCGCGGCCTCGTCGTCGCGCCGACGCGCGAACTTGCGCTGCAGGTCAAGACGGAGCTCGACTGGCTCTATGCGGACACCGGCGCCAGGATTGCCACCTGCGTGGGCGGCATGAACATGCGCTCGGAAATGCGCGCCCTTTCCGCGGGCGCCGACATCGTTGTCGGCACGCCCGGCCGGCTGCGCGATCACATCGAACGCGGCTCGCTGCGGATCGACGCCCTGCGCGGCGCGGTTCTCGACGAAGCCGACGAGATGCTCGATCTCGGTTTTCGCGAGGATCTCGAATTCATCCTGGGTGCGGCCAACCCTGACCGGCGGACCCTCCTCTTCTCGGCGACAATGCCCCATGGCGTCGTCTCCCTTGCCGAGCGGTTCCAGCGCGGCGCGGTCCGCATCGCGACGGAAGACGCCCGCACGGCGCACGCCGACATCGACTACAAGATCATGCCGGTGCAGCCCAACCAGCGGGAAAACGCCGTCATCAACACGCTGCTGCATTTCGATGCCGAGCGGTCCATCGTCTTCTGCGGCACGCGTGAGGGCGTGCGGCATCTGGCGAGCCGCCTTGCCAACCGGGGCTTTGCCGTGGTGGCGCTCTCCGGCGAACTCAGCCAGGACGAGCGGACGAATGCCTTGGCGGCCATGCGCGACGGGCGGGCGCGGGTGTGCGTTGCGACCGACGTCGCCGCACGCGGCATCGACCTGAAGAATCTCGATCTGGTGATTCACGCGGACCTGCCGTCCAATCCCGAGACTCTGCTGCACCGGTCCGGACGCACGGGACGCGCGGGCCGCAGCGGCACCTGCGTCGTGATCGCTCCGCAGCACCGGCGCGGCAGCGCCCAGCGCCTGCTCTCCCGCGCGCGGGTTTCGGCCAGCCTGATGCCGCCGCCAACGCAGGAGTCCCTGCTTGCATTGGAGCGCGAGCGGCTTCTTGGCGAGGTGTTTCCGCTCGCCGAACCCGGAACGGACGAGGCGGAGACGGTCGCCGCGCTCGTCGAGCAGCATTCGCCAGAGGCACTGGCGGCGGCCTTCCTGCGGCTGCGCGCCCAGAACCATCCGGCACCCGAACTCGTCGACGCCTTTGTGCCTCCGCCTCCGAAGGCCAGCCTTGGTGAACGGCCGATGGCGCGCTTTGAAAGCGGCGTCTGGTTCCGCCTCTCGATCGGCCGGGACCGGGGCGCCGATCCGCGATGGCTGCTGCCGATCATCTGCAAGGCCGGCGGCATCACACGCTCGCAGGTGGGCTCGATCCGCATCCTGCCGGAGGCGACGCTGTTCGAGATTTCCGGGGATGCGGCCGAGGCCTATGCGACGGCGATCAGCGGCCCGAGCCATCTCGACCGGGGAGTGACCATTGTCCGCCACGACGGCGACCTCTTTGAGGACATGGATCGACGCGGCCCCAGCCGCCCTGCCCGCCCCGCCAAATCCGGGCGCAGGCCGCGCAAGGACCTCGGCCATGCGGGCGACGCACAAGGCGCCAAGTCCAAGACCCACGGGCCGAAGGCGCCGCGCAAGAAGGGGCAGCCCTTTGCCGCCGCAAAGCCCGGAAAGCGTCAAGGCCCGAAGCCGACGCGGCACGGCCCCTGAGGAAAGAGACGGCCTCGCCTTCGCTGTGCGGGGCCGTTGTATCGCCCGGGTGCCGGCTCCCTGACGGACGGCAGGCGGACATTGCCGCAAGCCCATACCCCTAAATGACAAAGCCGCCCGAAAACCGGAGTTTCCCGGTCATCGTGGCGGCTCGTCAGCTATGGACTTGAGGCCGATCAGACCAGATCGGTGATCGTCTTCTCAAGCTTGGCCATGTACTCGGCGAAATGCGCCGGTTCGTGGAAGGCCTTGACCACGTCAACCGCCCAGGTCGGATGCTTCAACGTCAGCTTCACAACCGCCGTCGGATGGCCCGACTTGGTCGTGAGGTGATTCTGAATCTTGTACGGCAGGGCCTCTTCGACGAAATAGTCATTGCCCGGATGTTCGGCTTCGAACGCCGCGAAGGTCTCGGCGGCCTCCTTGTATTGATCGGCACGGATCATCTCGTCCAGCTTGGCAAGATAAATCACCAGCGGCGAATGATCTCCAGCATAGACGGTCTTGGCGGCAACTGCGCTCATCGATCTTTCCCCCACGAGGATTGCGACCTCTTCTTTCCCCGTCGATTACTCGAAATCGGGCAAGGTCCTCTCACTGTCCAAAGCTCGGGCAGCCTTCGGACCGGCAAGCGCCGGTTTCCTGCCGCCTCACTCTGATGGTATTTGGCATACCACATTTCATGACGACCTGAGAATTGGAAATCGCGGGGCGTTTCGTCAAGAGGCGAATGCGCCGGGACGCGCAAATTCCGGTGAAGCCGCACGTGCCGCCGGCGTGCATGTTTCTGAACTTCGGGGAGGATTGGTGGGCGGTGAGAGACTCGAACTCCCGACATCCTCGGTGTAAACGAGGCGCTCTACCAACTGAGCTAACCGCCCGCCCTCAAACGCCGTTCATGACGGCGGCCATCGGCATGGACTTTCCGGCGCAACCCTCCGAATGCCCCCTGGCGCCTGTCTCCGCCAGGCGGAACGCCTGATCCATGCAGGACGTCTCCAGGTCCGCCAGCGCGGAGAGAAAACAGGTCGCTCCGGTGAGGCGACCAATCGTTTAGGCGGTCGCCACTGCTCTTGCAACAAAAAAGGATGGCAATCACCGTTGCAGTGATCGCCATCCCAAATCTTGCCGGCTCCAGGGAGCCGTCATGACATTTCGGTTCGACCGCTCAGTGACACTGCCAGCAAGCACGGCGCCACGAACGATCTAGACCTCACAGATCAGCCGTTGACGGCGTCCTTGAGACCCTTGCCAGCACGGAACTTCGGCTGCTTGGAGGCCGGGATCTGGATCGTCGCGCCCGTCTGGGGGTTACGGCCCTCAGTGGCGGCACGCTCGGTGACGACAAAGTTGCCGAAGCCGACGATGCGCACTTCGTCGCCGGTCTTCAGGGAAGCCGTGATCGCATCGAAGAGCGCGTCAACGGCCTGACCGGCCTGAGCCTTGGTCAGATCAGCCTTCTCGGCGACCTGCGCGATCAAGTCATTCTTGTTCATACTCTTGAATCCTCTTGCAGTCTGCTTCTGGGGGGCCGACCCCCCCGTCGGCCTGCACCACGCGGGCGACACTCCTCAGAATTGGAGGGAAATGCAAGAGGTCAAAAGCACTTTTTTCCCGGAATTCCGCTGTTTTCTGACAAAGTGCGACCTTTGGGGCATTTCACGATGAAAGAAACGTCACTTCGGCACAAAAAATGCCCGAACCTTGGCGCCTCCGACTTGACGGAACCGGGCCATTCGAGGGCAAAGAATCACCTGCCAGCCGCTCATTCTTGCCCGATCGGGCGGGAAACCGCCGTTTTCAAATGCCACCGCGCAGGAGCGAGGGGCAGCGCTGCGATGCCCGCAACATGGCAACAGCGCTCCGGGCATACCACCTGCCGCCAACGTCGGGTGGGTCCACCCCGTACATACGAAAAAGGCTCCGGCGAATGCCGGAGCCTCTCTCAATTGTGTCAGCAGGAGATGCCCGCCCTGATCGTCAGTGTGCGACGACCGCACCGGCTTCCTCGTCGGAGACCACGACCGACTTCGTTTCCGGCTCCGTCCAGGTGATCGGATCGGGAACGCGCGTCAGGGCCTGACGAAGAACCTCGTCCATGCGGGCGACCGGAATGATCTCCAGACCGCTCTTCACGTTTTCCGGAATATCCGCCAGATCCTTGGCGTTTTCTTCCGGGATCAGCACCTTCTTGATGCCACCGCGATGAGCTGCAAGCAGCTTTTCCTTGAGGCCGCCGATCGGCAGCACCCGGCCACGCAAGGTGATCTCGCCGGTCATCGCCACATCCTTGCGGATCGGGATGCCCGTCATCACCGAGACGATGGTCGTGACCATCGCGATACCAGCGGACGGACCGTCCTTCGGCGTCGCACCCTCCGGCACGTGGACGTGGATGTCCCGCTTGTCGAAGAGCGGCGGCTCGATGCCGAAATCGATGGCCCGCGAACGGACGTAGGACGCCGCCGCCGAAATCGATTCCTTCATCACGTCGCGCAGGTTGCCCGTCACCGTCATCTTGCCCTTGCCGGGCATCATGACACCTTCGATGGTCAGCAATTCGCCGCCCACCTCGGTCCAGGCAAGTCCGGTCGCGACACCGACCTGATCCTCGCGCTCGGCCTCGCCGTAGCGGAAGCGCGGAACGCCGAGGTAAGTCTCGATCGTCTCGGCCGTGACAGCGACCGTCTTCTTGTCCGACGTCAGGATGTCCTTGACGATCTTGCGCGCCAGCGTCGCCATCTCGCGCTTCAGGTTACGCACGCCCGCCTCGCGGGTGTAGCGGCGGATCACCGTCCGGATCGCATCGTCCGAGACAGAGAATTCGCCCGTGCGCAGACCGTGATCGTGGATTGCCTCGGGGATCAGGTGGGTCTTGGCGATCTCCACCTTCTCGTCCTCGGTGTAACCCGCGATGCGGATGATCTCCATGCGGTCCATCAGCGGCGCCGGGATGTTGAGCGTATTCGCCGTGGTCACGAACATCACGTCCGACAGGTCGTACTCGACCTCCAGATAGTGATCCATGAACGTCGAGTTCTGCTCCGGATCCAGCACCTCCAACAGGGCCGACGACGGATCGCCGCGGAAATCCATGCCCATCTTGTCGATCTCGTCGAGCAGGAAGAGCGGGTTGGACTTCTTGGCCTTCTTCATCGACTGGATGACCTTGCCGGGCATCGAGCCGATATAGGTCCGCCGGTGACCGCGGATTTCCGCCTCGTCACGGACACCGCCGAGCGACATGCGGATATATTCGCGGCCCGTCGCCTTGGCGATGGACTTTGCCAGCGAGGTCTTGCCGACGCCGGGCGGGCCGACGAGGCAGATGATCGGCCCCTTCAGCTTGTTGGCGCGGCTCTGGACGGCCAGATACTCGACGATGCGCTCCTTGACCTTCTCCAGACCGTAGTGGTCGGCGGCCAGAACCTCTTCCGCATGGGAAAGGTTGTTGCGCACCTTGGACTTGGTCTTCCACGGAATGCCGAGCAGCCAGTCGAGGTAGTTGCGCACCACCGTCGCCTCGGCGGACATCGGGCTCATCTGGCGAAGCTTGCGCATTTCGCCCATGGCCTTTTCGCGGGCTTCCTTGGAGAGCTTGGTCTTGCTGATCCGCTCTTCCAGTTCGGCCAGTTCGTCCTTGCCTTCCTCGCCGTCGCCGAGTTCCTTCTGGATGGCCTTCATCTGCTCATTCAGATAGTACTCGCGCTGGGTCTTCTCCATCTGCCGCTTGACGCGGCTGCGGATGCGCTTTTCCACCTGCAGAACAGAGATCTCGCTCTCCATGAAGGAGAGGATCTTCTCCAGCCGCTCCGGCAACGAGGTCAGAGCCAGGATCTCCTGCTTTTCCGAAATCTTGATCGCCAGATGCGAGGCGATCGTGTCGGCAAGCTTGGAGTAGTCCTCGATCTGCGTGATCGTGCCGAGGACTTCCGGCGAGACCTTCTTGTTGAGCTTCACGTAGTTGTCGAATTCGGACAGCACCGAGCGGGCAAGCGCCTCGACCTCGACGTCATCGGCCGGGTCATCGATCAGGCTGACAGCATCGGCCTCGAAATAGTCCGAGCGGGTGACATAGTCCTCGATCCGGGCGCGCGTCGAGCCTTCGACCAGCACCTTGACGGTGCCGTCGGGCAGCTTCAGCAACTGCAGCACGGTGGCGAGCGTGCCCACCGGATAGATCGCATCCGGCGCAGGATCGTCTTCGGCAGCGTTCATCTGGGTGGCAAGCAGGATCTGCTTGTCGTCGCCCATGACCTCTTCAAGGGCGCGAATCGACTTTTCGCGGCCCACGAAGAGCGGCACGACCATGTGCGGGAATACGACGATGTCGCGCAAGGGAAGCACCGGGAAGGTGCCCCGTTCAGGTCCGGAGACGGTGGGTTTATCGACCATCGTTCGTTGTTTCCTTCAAAATTGGCCCGTCGCAACTCGATGTTGGGAGGTCACCGGTCACGGCGGCCGACGCAGGTAAGGCCTGATATGGCTTGGGTGCCTTTCAGGCGCGCCGGTTGTCACGGGAAACGCAGTACGGAATAGGCTTCCGGGGGGAAGCATTCGTCCTATGCAGGCAGTTCCCGTCTTCACAAGCCCGGGTCCCTGCCCCTCCAGTGCATCTTCCGCTGTCCTGCGGCGCATCCTACCAGATGTGCCGTCCATGAACAGCTTTCAAGGGGCGCCTCACCGGCGCCCCAATCATGCCCTGTTCCAGCTCAGGCCGTCGCTTCCGTCTCGCCGACGCGATCGGCGTAGATGTAGAGCGGACGGGCCTTGCCCTCGACCACGTCGGCACTGATGACGACCTCGCGCACGCCTTCAAGGCCCGGCAATTCGTACATCGTGTCGAGCAGGATCGATTCCATGATCGAGCGAAGACCACGGGCGCCGGTCTTGCGTTCGATACCCCTGCGGGCGATGGCGCGCAGCGCCTCGTCGTGGAAGGTAAGCTCCACGTCTTCCATCTCGAACAGGCGCTGGTACTGCTTGACCAAGGCGTTCTTCGGCTCGGACAGGATCGTGACCAGGGCTTCCTCGTCAAGGTCCTCGAGCGTCGCCAGAACCGGAAGACGGCCGACGAACTCGGGGATCAGACCGAACTTCAGAAGGTCCTCTGGCTCCACCGCGGAGAAGAGCTCACCGGTACGCCGGTCCTCGGGAGCGACCACCTGCGCGCCGAAGCCGATCGACGTGGACCGCCCGCGCTCGGAGATGATCTTTTCCAGACCTGCAAAAGCGCCGCCGCAGATGAACAGGATGTTGGTCGTGTCCACCTGCAGGAACTCCTGCTGGGGATGCTTGCGCCCGCCCTGCGGCGGAACGGAAGCGACCGTGCCTTCCATGATCTTCAGCAGCGCCTGCTGCACGCCCTCGCCCGAGACGTCGCGGGTGATCGAGGGGTTGTCGGACTTGCGCGAGATCTTGTCGACCTCGTCGATGTAGACGATGCCGCGCTGGGCACGCTCGACGTTGTAGTCGGCGGCCTGGAGCAGCTTGAGGATGATGTTCTCCACGTCCTCGCCAACATAGCCGGCTTCGGTCAGCGTCGTCGCGTCGGACATCGTGAACGGCACGTCGATGATGCGGGCGAGCGTCTGGGCGAGCAGGGTCTTGCCGCAGCCGGTGGGTCCGATCAGCATGATGTTGGACTTGGCCAGCTCGACGTCGGAATTCTTGGCGGCGTGGTTCAGGCGCTTGTAGTGGTTGTGAACCGCGACCGACAGAACCTTCTTGGCCTGCTGCTGCCCGATGACATAGTCGTCCAGCACAGCGCGGATTTCACCCGGCGTCGGCACGCCATCGCGTGATTTCACGAGATTGGACTTCGACTCCTCACGGATAATATCCATGCAGAGTTCGACACATTCGTCACAGATGAAAACGGTGGGCCCTGCAATCAGCTTGCGGACCTCGTGCTGGCTCTTGCCGCAGAACGAACAATAGAGCGTGTTCTTCGACTCGCCGCCGTTGACTTTGGTCATCAATCGGTTCCTGCTCGGTTGTCGGACGTTGCCGTCCGCACTTGCCCAGGTGTCCCCTCGCGACGCATCCGCCGCCAAGGCCCCGACACCAAGGAGATCCTTTCAACCCTACACCCGATACAAATCACGCTTGAAGCGATCAGAACATGTTGGGGGCCCAGGGATCAATATATACTTAACGGGCTATGAGGCTTTGACCAGAGATCCAGCCGTAGAAATGCGGACCTTCAAGCCTTCGGAAAACCTCATATTCCGCCCGGCAAGAGACGAGCGGATGCCGCGCCTCCTGCCAATTTCCTCATTGCCGCGTCCACTTGCGCAGCCCCTGCGCCAGGTCGCCGCAAACCCTGTCAGGACGCATCACCGTCCAGCGCGACACGGCTTTCGATCACCTTGTCGATCAGGCCAAAGTCCTTCGCCTGTTCGGCCGTCATGAAATTGTCACGCTCCAGCGCCTCCTCGATCGCATCGAGTTCGCGGCCGGTGTGCTTGACGTAGATTTCGTTGAGGCGGCGCTTGATCTTCAGAATCTCCTGAGCGTGCAGCATGATGTCAGACGCCTGCCCGCGGAAACCGCCCGAGGGCTGATGCACCATGATGCGTGCGTTCGGCAGGCAGAAGCGCATGCCCTTTTCGCCGGCAGCGAGCAGCAGCGAACCCATCGAGGCCGCCTGACCGATGCAGAGCGTCGATATCTTCGGACGGATGAACTGCATCGTGTCGTAGATCGCAAGACCGGACGTCACCACGCCGCCGGGCGAATTGATGTAGATCGCGATCTCCTTGGTCGGGTTCTCCGCCTCAAGGAAAAGGAGCTGGGCGCTGACGAGCGTCGCAACGGTGTCTTCGATCGGGCCGGTGATGAAGATGATCCGCTCCTTCAGCAGGCGCGAAAAAATGTCATAGGCCCGCTCGCCGCGATTCGTCTGCTCGACAACCATCGGCACCAGCGCGTTCATGTAATATTCGACCGGATCCTTCATTCTTTCCTCGAACCTTCCTGCCGCCGGCCGTTTTCAGGCCGAACTTCGCTCCATCGTTGAGCGGATCGTTACATCCCGCCGCCTGTCTTGGCTATCCCGAAGCCCTAAATATAGTGTGCACCCGGACGAGGAAAGATCGGCCTTTCCCACACGCCGGTTTGCCGCCTTCCGCTCGCGCGGTTCGCCCGGCAAACAAGGCCTATCCTGCCCGGCGGCTCGGGTCGACTATATTTTACGCAGCACAAAACTTCATCGCCCGCTCTTTGCGGACGGGAAGTTTGTGCTATCCTTTTCCATCAGCATGACGCGTGGCGTGCCGCTTCGCTCACCCTGCTGTTTGAGGACGCACGCAACGACGCGCCATGAGAGGATGTCTTTGGGACAGTCTTTCTGGAGGTGCTATGTTGCACATGCGTGGTTCACTTCAGTCATTTGCCGGCGCGCTCTTTGCCGCCGCCTTCCTGCTGATGCAGGGTCCTGCGCGAGCGCAGGATCCCACCCTGGCCGAAACCCGGGCCATCGAGGCCCTGATTTCCAGCCAGATCGATGCCTTCCGCTCCGACGACAGCACCAGGGCCTATTCCTTCGCCTCGCCGGTGCTGCAACGCCAGTTCGTCAACCCCGAGACTTTCATGTCGATGGTCAAGGGCGGCTACCAGCCGGTCTATCGTCCCAAGTCCGTCGCCTTCGGGCGGCTGCGCGAGGTGAAGGGCAACCTTGTTCAGGAAGTCTTCGTCGTCGGCCCGGACGGCAAGGACTGGACAGCCCTTTATGCCGTCGAGCAGCAGCCGGACGGAAGCTGGCGGATTTCAGGATGCAAGCTTCTGGACGAGCCGCGCGTTTCGGCCTGAGCGGATCACCCCGGCGAACCGGGACGGCGTAGATAGGATACGGCTACAGCGGCTGCAAGTCGCCGCGTGCCCATGCCTCGCTCGTCTCGGCCATGAAGTCGGCATAGCGGCCTTCCTCGATGGCATCGCGAATGCCCTGCATCAGGCTCTGGTAATAGGCGACATTGGCCCATGTCAGAAGCATGGCGCCCAGCGCCTCGCCCGAGCGCACCAGGTGATGCAGATAGGCTCTCGAATAATCCCGCGCCGCGGGGCACGAACTTTCCTCATCCAGCGGACGCGGATCGTCCGCGTGGCGGGCGTTCTTCAGGTTGATCTTGCCGAAGCGGGTGAAGGCCAGACCATGACGCCCGGCGCGCGTGGGCATGACGCAGTCGAACTGGTCGACGCCGCGCGCAACCGACTTGATGATGTCGTCCGGCGTGCCGACGCCCATCAGGTAGCGTGGCTTTTCCGCCGGCAGCAGCGGACAGACGATGTCCAGCATCTGCAGCATGACATCCTGCGGCTCGCCGACCGCGAGACCGCCGATGGAATAGCCCTCGAAGGGCATGGAGGCGAGTTCGGCGGCTGACACCGCGCGAAGAGCCGCGTCGTCGCCGCCCTGAACGATGCCATAGAGCCCCTGCCCCTTTTCCGGTCCGCCCATCGCGACGAATTTCTCGCGCGAGCGAGCAGCCCAGCGCAGCGACAGGCGCATCGCCCGGTCGATCTCCTTCGCTGTCGCTGGCAGCCGGAGGCACTCGTCGAGCTGCATCTGGATATCGGAACCGAGGAGGCCCTGAATCTCGATGGACCGTTCCGGCGTCATCTCGTGGCGCGATCCGTCGATATGGCTCTGAAAGGTCACGCCCTTCTCGGTGAGCTTGCGAATCTGCGCCAGCGACATGACCTGGAAGCCGCCGCTATCGGTCAGGATCGTGTGCGGCCAGCGGCTGAACGCGTGCAGGCCGCCGAGCCTTGCCACACGCTCGGCGCCCGGCCGCAGCATCAGGTGATAGGTGTTGCCGAGGATGACGTCGGCGCCGGTGCTGCGCACATCATCCATGAACATCGCCTTCACCGTGCCCTGCGTTCCGACCGGCATGAAGGCCGGCGTGCGCACCTTGCCGTGCGGCGTGGTGATCGTGCCGCGCCGCGCCTTGCCGTCGGTTGCGTGGATCTGGAAGGAAAAGCGTTCGGTCATGGGGTCTTCTTCGGAAGGAGCAGAGAGGCATCGCCGTAGGAATAGAAGCGATAGCCCGTTTCGATGGCGTGTGCGTAGGCGGCGCGCATGGTCTCAAGGCCCGAGAAGGCCGAGACCAGCATGAAGAGCGTCGAGCGCGGCAGGTGGAAATTGGTCATCAGCACGTCGATGGCGCGAAAGCGGTAGCCGGGCGTGATGAAGATGTCCGTCGGCCCGGCAAAGGGTCGAATGATCCCGTCTTCGCCGGCAGCGCTCTCCAGAAGGCGCAAGCTGGTGGTGCCAACCGAGACGATACGCCCGCCCTTTGCCCGCACCGCATTGAGCCTGTCGGCAATCTCCTGCGTGACATGGCCGATCTCGGCGTGCATGCGGTGTTCTTCCGTGTCGTCGGCCTTGACGGGAAGGAACGTGCCCGCCCCGACATGGAGCGTCACGAAGGCCGTCTCAATGCCGGCCTTCTCAAGCGCTGCCAACAGCTCTGGGGTGAAATGGAGCCCCGCGGTGGGCGCGGCGACGGCGCCCTCCTCCCTGGCGTAGATCGTCTGGTAGTCGCGCCGGTCCTCGGCGTCCTCGGCCCGCTTGGCCGCGATATAGGGCGGCAGCGGGATATGGCCGACCTTTGCGATTGCGGCATCGAGATCGGGGCCGGAAAAATCGAAGGCGAATTCCACTTCGCCGGCCTCGCCCTTCCACGACACCGTCGCATCGAGCCGCTCGCCGAGGCAGGTGCCATCCTTCACAGCGCCGAAGGCGACGCGATCGCCGGTCTTCAGCTTGCGGGCGCCGCGCACAAAAGCGCGCCAGCGGTCGGGGGCAACGCGCATATGCAGCGTTGCGCCCACAACCGGCCCGGGCTCCCCATCGCGCAGGCGAACGCCCTCAAGCTGGGCGGGAATGACGCGGGTGTCATTGAAGACGAGGATGTCTCCGGCCCTCAGGAGGGACGGCAGGTCGCTGACGACGTGATCGGCCAGATCACCGTCCGACCCGATGCGCAGAAGACGCGCCGAATCGCGCGGCCGCGCCGGGCGCAGCGCGATCCGTTCCTGTGGCAGTTCGAAATCGAAGAGGTCGACCTTCATGGAAAAGGCATTCACTTCAAGCAAAAGCGGACGGCCGGTGCCCGGCCATCCGCCCAAAAGTCTTCACCGGCAGGTGAAATCAGGCCGCGATGTCGGCGGCGACCTTCATCGAGATGATCTTGTCGGGATCGCGCACCGGCTCGCCGCGCTTGATCTTGTCGACATTCTCCATGCCCTCGATGACCTTGCCCCAGACCGTATACTGGCGGTCAAGGAAGCCTGCGTCGTCGAAGCAGATGAAGAACTGCGAGTTGGCGCTGTTCGGGTTCTGGGCGCGGGCCATCGAGGCCGTTCCGCGCACGTGCGGCTCGGCATTGAACTCGGCCTTGAGGTTCGGATAGCTCGAACCGCCGGTGCCGGTGCCGTGCGGACAGCCGGTCTGGGCCATGAAGCCGTCGATCACGCGATGGAAGACGATGCCGTCGTAGAAGCCTTCGCGAGCGAGCTTCTTGATGTGGTCCACGTGGCCGGGCGCCAGATCGGGCCGCATCTCGATGACGACCGTACCCTTGGTCGTTTCCAGCACCAGCGTGTTCTCGGGATCCTTGATGTCGGCCACGGCCGCCTCCTTTGTCTTTTTTCAACAGGCTCTTTCGACGACGCGGTTTACTTCACGTCGGCAGCGACCTTCAACGAAATAATCTTGTCCGGGTTGGCCGGCGGCTCGCCGCGCTTGATCTTGTCGACGAATTCCATGCCCGAGACGACCTGGCCCCAGATCGTGTACTGGCCGTCGAGGAAGCCGCAGTCGGTGAAGCAGATGAAGAACTGCGAGTTGGCGCTGTCCGGATCGGAGGAGCGCGCCGCGCCGATGGTGCCGCGTCCAAAGTGGGCCTTGGAGAATTCGGCCTTGAGGTCGGGCAGGTTGGAGCCGCCCATGCCGGTGCCGGTCGGATCGCCCGACTGGGCCATGAAGCCGTCGATCACGCGGTGGAAGACGATGCCGTCATAAAAGCCCTGGCGCGTCAGCGTCTTGATCCGTTCCACGTGGTTCGGGGCCAGATCGGGGCGCAGTTGGATGACCACGCGGCCGTAGGACAGCTCCATATAGAGGGTGTTTTCGGGATCGAGCTGTTCCGCGGCGTTGGCCGCCGGCAGAAGCGCGAAAAGGCCCAGCATCAGGGCCGCAAAGACTGAACGAAGCAAGGAAGCTCTCCTCATTCCAAAGTGATGGCGCGCCGGGCGCGCCAAGTGGTGCGGATAACGCAACAAATACGGGATCGATGCATGACTCAGGTGCGCGCCAGTCTTTCGGCCACCTTTGGCGGGACGAAGGCACGAATGTCGCCACCGAGCGCCGCGATCTGCTTGACGAGGCTCGAGGCAATGTGGCGAACCTCCGGCGAGGCGGACAGGAAGACGGTCTCGATATCGACGGCCAGTTCGTGATTCATGCCAGCCATCTGCTCCTCGTAGTCGAGGTCGGTGCCGCTGCGCAGCCCCCGCACGATCACGGATGCCCCGGCCTGACGGGCTGCGTCGACGACGAGGCCGGAGAAGGTCACGACCTCCAGATTGTTCCGAATGTCCTGTGGCAGATCGTCGATGACCGACTGCAGCAAGGCGACCCGCTCGTCCGCCGGCAGGAGGCTCGACTTGGAATGATGCGCGCCAACGGCAATCACCAGGCCGTCAAACAGTCTTGCGGCACGCTGGATGATGTCGAGATGGCCGTTGGTGACCGGATCGAAAGAACCGGAATAAAGCGCCTTGATCATGGCCGCATGGATATCCGGTCTCCCGGAACCGGGCAAGGCCCGTGGCAGATGCCGTTCAGCGCCCCACCCCGCCGGGTGCTGGACCTGAGCGGCCAGATCCACTCTGCGTGCCCGTCAAGACCCTTAAGCAGTGCCCCGTACACCCTCGCGCAGCCTGTGGATAACTATGCCAATTGAGGCCGAAAAGTGACTTTTCTCTGAAGTTTTTGGCGTTTCTTCTGGCCATTGCCGTTCAGGTCTTGTTAACGATTGATTCAGCCCCTTGCTCCATCCTTAAGGCGTCTCGGATCCAGCCATGCGGTCCGTGTTCAAAGATGGTGAAGATCATGTTGCGTATGCGCCCCGACCTGAAACGGCTCAAGCAAATCGCTGCGCTCTCGTGCGTGGTTGCAACGTCCGTCGGTTTTATCGGAGGAAGCAGCTACGAGTGGTCGTTTGCCCCGAAGGGCGACCGGGCTGCCGTGATCGCAAACTGCAGGGGCGCCTTCGCCGACGCAACGTCCTGCAAAGGGGTGGACCTGCCCTCCTTTGCCACCGCAACGACGACAGCCGGCATCGGCGTCTCCACCGTCGTCCGGATGCCCCGCTGATCAGGCACGTCTGGCCAGTTGGCCAACTTCTTTGACCGCTGCCTGACTGGCCATTGTGCCTCTTCGCACTCACGCGACATGTGTCTGCTTCCCGCAAGGCGCATCAGTCGCGATCTTCTCGCCAGCATTCCGTTCCAGAGCATCGCCGCCCCGGCGATATTACCGATCACGCAATCGTTTTCGCCGATTGATTGGAACAATACCGCGCCGAACCCATTTCAACGGTACCGCGGTCGTAGAATGCGTTTGACCACTGCAGTATTGGGCCGGTCCGAGTGTTCCCATCTTGCAGAATGGCCTGACGAATTCTTTGGTGCCGCATCATTCTTTGACACCGGAGCATCGCGATCATGCATACCGCTCTTGTCACCACCGCCTGCGTTGCGGGCCTTGCCTTTGCCGTTCTCGGATTCGCGCAGTCGGTGAGTGCGCAGACGCCGGATTCGTCCGGCGACGTTCTGGCCAAGTCCGATCCGATTGCCAACGTCGCCGCTCATGAAGCTGATAACTATCAGACCGTTGAGACCGATCACGGCAACTCGAACACGTCCGTTCTCCTCCGCGTGATGGCGAAGCGGTGATTTTCATGTTATAAGCTGTACCTGTCAGCAGGTCAGTTTCAGAGTGATCTCCAAAAATCGCGAAAGCCCGGCGCTTTACCCCAAGCGTCGGGCTTTTGCTGTTGCAAATGGCATCCCGCAAGAGCTGCTCGCCGGGCTTTGATGGCCTTCGGCGGGCACGCCCCACTGTGGTTGCCACTCCCCTTGACGATCAATGAGTTACGGCTCCAACCGCTCCCGCGCGCGACAAATCGGCGGAGCGAAGACGGCTCTTCACAAAATTGTGAAGAGCCGGTTCAGAGCCTCATTCTTTGGTCGCTGATCACTCGTCTGTGGCGGGGCCCGTTTCGGTAACGCCGCCCTCTTCGCCCTCATCCTCCTCAACCTCGGAGAGATGCTCGACGGAGACGACCTTTTCGTCCGCTCCGGTGGCAAAGATGCGCACGCCCTTCGAGGCGCGGCTGGCGAAGCGAATGCCGTCGACGGGCACGCGGATGAGCTGGCCGCCATTCGAGACCAGCATGATCTGGTCGGCATTCTCAACCGGGAAGGTGGCGACGAGGTTGCCGATTTCCTTCAGCTTGGTCTGGTCCGTCGCTTTGATGCCCTTGCCGCCGCGACCCGACGTGCGGAAGTCGTAGGACGACGACCGCTTGCCGTAACCCTTCTCGTTGACGGTGAGAACGAACTGCTCGGCAGCCCCCATGGCGATATAGCGGTCGTAGGACAGCTCGCCCTCGGTCTCGCCTTCGGCAGCCTCATCGGCGTCGATGACCGCTGTATCCTCGGCCTCGAGCTCGGCATCCTCGCCCAGGGCCGCACGCCGCGCCGCTCCGGCACGCTTGAGGTATTCCGTCCGCTCGGCCGGAGACGCCTCGAAATGATGCAGGATGCACATCGAGATGACGGTGTCGCCATCAGCCAGCGAGATGCCGCGCACGCCCATGGAATCGCGTCCCTTGAACACGCGTACCTGCGTCGTCTCGAAGCGGATGCACTGTCCAAGCGCAGTCGTCAGGAGCACGTCGTCGGTCTCGGTGCATGTCTCCACGGAGACGATGCCCTCGCCCTCGTCGAGCTTCATGGCGATCTTGCCGTTGCGGTTCACGGAGACGAAATCGGAGAGCTTGTTGCGCCGGACGGTGCCACCGGTCGTGGCGAACATGACGTCCAGCGTCTCCCAGGTCGTCTCGTCCTCGGGCAACGCCAGGATGGACGTAATCCGCTCGCCATCCTGAAGCGGCAGCAGGTTCTTGAAATACTTGCCGCGCGATTGCGGATTGCCGATCGGCAAGCGCCAGACCTTCAACTTGTAGGCAATGCCACGTGAGGAGAAGAAGAGCACCGGCGTGTGGGTGCTGGCGACGAACAGCCGGGTGACGAAATCCTCGTCCTTCGTCGACATGCCCGAGCGGCCCTTGCCGCCGCGACGCTGGGCCCGGTAGGTCGAGAGCGGCACGCGCTTGATGTAGCCCTCGTGGCTGACGGTGACCACCATGTCCTCGCGGGCAATCAGGTCCTCGTCGTCCATGTCCGCGTCGCTCTCGACGATCTCCGTGCGGCGATCGTTGGCGAACATCGCGCGGATTTCGGCCAGCTCGTTGCGGATGATGTCCTGGATGCGGACACGCGAGCGCAGAATGTCGAGATAGTCGGAAATCTCGGCTGCCAGCTTGTTCAGCTCGTCGCCGATCTCGTCACGGCCGAGTGCCGTCAGACGCTGCAGGCGCAGGTCGAGGATGGCACGGGCCTGCTCTTCGGAGAGGTTGTAGGTGCCGTCCTCGTTCACCGTATGGCGCGGATCGTCGATCAGCCTGATCAGCGAATCGACATCCGACGCCGGCCAGCGCCGCTCCATAAGCTGGCTGCGGGCCGTTGCCGGGTCCGGCGCGCTGCGGATGAGCTTGATGACCTCGTCGATGTTGGCGACCGCGATCGCCAGACCCACGAGGATATGCGCCCGGTCGCGCGCCTTGTTCAGGAGGAACTTGGTGCGCCGGCTGACGACATTCTCGCGGAAGCTGACGAACGCCGACAGCACGTCCTTGAGGTTCATCAGTTCCGGCTTGCCGCCGTTGAGCGCCACCATGTTGACGCCGAAGGTCGATTGCAGCGGCGAGAAGCGATAGAGCTGGTTGAGGAGCACGTCGGCAACGGCATCCCGCTTCAGCTCGATCACGACGCGCATGCCCTGACGGTCGGACTCGTCGCGGATATCCGAGATGCCCTCGATCCGCTTCTCGCGCACAAGGTCGGCGATCTTCTCGATCATCGACGCCTTGTTCACCTGATAGGGAATCTCGTCGATGATGATCGCTTCGCGATCCTTGCGGATTTCCTCGATGCGGACCTTGCCACGCATGACGATGGAACCGCGCCCGGTCATATAGGCCGAGCGAATGCCCGAGCGGCCGAGGATCAACGCACCGGTCGGGAAATCCGGACCGGGCATGATGTCGATCAGTTCCTCGATCTCGATCGCGGGATTTTCCATCATGGCGACGGTGGCGTCGATCACCTCACCGAGATTGTGCGGCGGAATGTTTGTCGCCATGCCGACGGCGATGCCGCCAGCGCCATTGACGAGCAGGTTCGGGAAACGCGCCGGCATGACCGTCGGCTCGCGTTCCGAATTGTCGTAGTTGTCGGAGAAATCGACCGTGTCCTTGTCGAGATCGTCGAGCATCGTGTTCGTCACGCGCTCAAGACGGACCTCGGTATAGCGCTGGGCCGCAGGCGGATCACCGTCGATCGAGCCGAAGTTGCCCTGTCCGTCGACCAGCGGCAGCCGCATCGACCACGGCTGCGCGAGACGCACCAGCGCGTCGTAGATCGAGGCGTCACCATGGGGATGGTATTTACCCATGACGTCGCCGACCACGCGAGCAGACTTGCGGTAAGCCTTGTTCCACTCGTAGCCGTTCTCGTGCATCGAATAGAGGATGCGGCGATGAACAGGCTTCAGGCCGTCGCGCACATCAGGAAGCGCGCGGGCGACAATCACGCTCATCGCGTAGTCGAGATAGCTGCGGCGCATCTCGTCAGCGATGGAAATCGGCTTGATGTCAGACGGGCCGGTGCCTTGCGGCGTATCGTTGTTGTCTTCTGCCAAAACTCAGGGTCTCGATTCGATGACGGTCAATCGATGATTTCTAGCCGATTCCGGACCGTGGTTCCAATGGCGCGGGATGAGGGTGCAAGGCTTTTTGCCCCTTGATCCCCCGTTCATTTCGATTGACGGCAAATTTGTGCTTTTCTTATGGCGGCCGTGACAGAGCGTTGAGGGCTCTGGAGCAGTTCCATTCAAAAAAACAGGGCCGCGGAAACGTTCCGATTCTCCGAGTTTCCGCCATTCCAGCCTCGGCAGGCAACGCCCTGCCCCTGCCCCGGGATCGTGAATGACCGATTATCTGCTCAACGCTCTGGCAACTCTCCTCGTCACCATCGACCCGATCGGACTTGCGCCGATCTTCCTGGCGCTGACGCGGGGCGCCGACAAATCGATCCGCAACGACATCGCCGTGCGGGCCTGCGGCATCGCGAGCCTGATCCTGATCCTCTTCATCCTGGCCGGATCGGCCGTTCTCGGCTTCCTGGGCATTTCGCTGGCGGCCTTCCGCATCGCGGGCGGCCTGCTGCTCTTCTGGATCGCGGCGGAAATGGTGTTCGAGAAGCGCGAGAAGCGGAAGAAGGAAACGGCGCAGAATGTCGTGACCCACAAGATGTCCGGCGCCGACGAAAGCCAGATTCTCGACGACCTGCATCAGGTCGCCGTGTTTCCGCTGGCCATCCCCCTGATTGCAGGCCCCGGTGCGATTTCAGCCTCGATCCTGCTCGCGGCCAAGGCGCCATCGACGCTGGGCCTCATCGCCTTGATCGCGCTGACCCTTGCCATCGTTGCCAGTTGCCTCGTCGTCTTCCTCGCGGCCGAGCGCATGGATCGCATTCTCGGCGAGACGGGTCGCAGCGTACTGACGCGGCTTCTCGGCGTATTGCTGGCGGCGATGTCCGTCCAGTTCGTCGCCGATGGCGTCAAGGCCATCGCCGCGGGGTCATAGCCGGGATGCCAGAACAGCGCGGCCGGACCGCACTGAGCCGAGCCGCCGTTCGCCGCCGCTTGGGCAAATCGGGCAAAGCCCCGCTGCGAGGGCGCCGTGGACTATTTCACCGTGATCGTGATCACGCCCGACGCCACAGGCGGATTGTGCGGGATGTGGTTCATGTCGCCGAGCACAAGCTGCAGGGTGTGCTGACCGGGAGAGAGTTCCAGCGATGTCTCGGTCTGGCCGCCGCCGAAATGTACGTGGTGGTCGTCGCTCGAGATCGGGTTGTCGAGTTCGCCCGCCTCACCCTCGCCAAGCGGCGGAACGTCGATGAAAAGGTGGTGGTGGCCGGTCTTCTCCTTGTCCGTTCCGGCCGGGGCAACCCCCATGCCGGAAAGGCCGAAGACCACCTTAACCGGCGACGAGACAGTTTCGCCGTCCATTGGGGTGATGAAATAGACCTTGGCACCCTCGGGCGCCGGGGTCTCGCCGGCCAGGGCCGGGCCGCAGAGCATTGCGCCTGCGCAAAGAAACGGGATCGCGAACCTGAATGTCATGGTGCTGCCTGCCTTCGTTGTTCTTGTCGATCAACCCCGGCAGCACCATAGCCGAAAAACACGCCGTGAGGGAAATCACGTAGGGCAACGTTCTGTGAGACGTGTCCCTCGCCCGGCGGTCGGCGGATCAGCCCTTGTCCTTTTCCGGGGTCGCGGCCGGGTCGTGACGGAAGATCAGAACAAGGTTGCGCAGATAGATCAGCAGGCCCAGTCCCTGCCCGGCGATGAACACCGGATCGGCCCGCTTGACGGCATAGACCAGCAGCAGAAAGCCGCCGCCGAGGGAAAAGAACCAGAAGGCAACCGGCACAACGGACTGCTTCGCCCGCTCGCTGGCGATCCACTGCACGACGAAGCGCATCATGAACAAGGCTTGCGCGATAAAGCCAAGGATCACCCAGAGGTCGATCTGGGCGACGAAGACCATGTGCAGCCAGTCGGAAAAGCGCGCGAGAAGGTCAGACATTCACGTTCTCCGCCTTCGGAGCAGTTGAGGTTATCTCGCTGACGACCGGCACCTTTCTGCGCCGCTTGCGCAGCCACCAGACCCCGAAAAGATCGAGGACGCCGCGAAGCCCACGGTCGAAAATGCCGTAGTTGGACTTGCCGAAACGGCGATGACGGTCGACGACGTCGACGTGCACGACCTTGTAGCCCTCACGGATCACCAGGGCCGGCAGGAAGCGGTGCCAGCTGTCGAAATAGGGCAGCAACAGGAAGACCTCACGCCGGACCGCCTTGAGCCCGCAGCCGCTGTCGCGGGTGCCATCCTGCAGGATCGCGCCGCGCAGCCAGTTGGCGAAGCGGGAGGCGTATTTCTTCCAGAAGCCGTCGGTGCGGCCGAGGCGCTGGCCCGCCGCGAGCGCGACGCCTGGACCCGCCGCTTCAAGGGCATCGACGAGCGCCGGGATATAGGCCGGATCATTCTGGCCGTCCCCGTCGATCGTCGCCACAATATCGCCGCTCGCCGCCAGCATGCCGGACCGCACGGCCGCGCTCTGGCCGCATGGGCTTTCGTGACGGATGTGACGAACGGGTTTGCCCTCCGCCCGCATCCCGGCCAGCATCGCGCCCGTCCGGTCCGAAGAGCCGTCGTCGACCACCACGACCTCGTGATCGCGCCCTGCCAGCGCCGTCAGAATCTCCGGGATGAGGACGGCAAGGTTGTCCGCTTCGTCCTTGGCCGGAATCACAACGGAAATACGGGAAGCGCCAGTCATGAGATGGTCCTGCGAGTGAACGGGCCGGATTGCGGGGGACGCAGCGCCCGGCCTTTCTGATTCGGCGCTGGTATCCGCCAGCCCGAATGCGGTTGCAAGTCGTTTCGGCAAAAGCGTGGCCAATTCCGACCAAATCGGAATGCCGCCAGTCGATTTCAGGCGGGGAAAGGCTCCGGAAGCCGGTTCAAGCGCCCAATTCTCGCGCGCGAATGCCCAGGCAACCAGCCAGGCCATGTAGAAGCCGAAGGCGTAGCCGGCGATCACGTCGGAGAGATAGTGGGCACCCACCAGCACCCGCGTCGAGGCGATGAACGCCGTCCCGAGAAAGATGGGCACGCGCCAGCGCGGGGCCAGCATCAGCAGTACGAGCGCGAAGGCGCCCATCGTCGTGCCGTGGCCGGAGGGGAAACTTGCGTAATGAGCATCGAAGGTCGGGCCGATGAAACCGTCGCCGACCTTGTCCGCAGTGTTCGGGCGTGCCCGGCCGAAGCCGTATTTGAGAATGACCGCCGCGATGCCGGAGATGGCGATGGCGCCGAACAGAAAGCCTGCCCGCTCGATGGTCATGCGGATGGCTGTCCGGGTCGAGCCCGCAATCGCGCCGAAATCGTAGAAGCGCAGGGCGAGCAGCAGAATCCCGGACGGAATGAGCAGCCAGTCCGACTTGCCGAAGTTGGTGAGAAACCCGAGGATCCCGCGCGTCCAGACCGGCAGTTCCATCGCGGCGGCGCGTGCCGCATGATCGACGAGCAATCCCATCACGATGAGGAAGACCGCGACCGCAACGACCACGGGCAGAGCGCTTCGCGGAGGGCGATGGCTCTGCCAAAACCGCCCAATCCACGCGATGGCATCTTTCAATCTTGCGATCATGCCGGGGCTCAGTTTACCGGCGCCGAAGCGTCAACGGGAGGAGCCGCATCCGGCGCGTCGGGCGTGGGTTCGGCCGGCGGTGCTTCGCCCAAGATCGGTGCCGCCGCGAGCCCGCGCACATAGATATCGAAGCGCCGGGGCTTGAAGCCGTTAAGGTTGCGTGCCTCGACGGCAACGACCGGCTTGACGGCGTCCGGCCCGAGCGCACTGACAAAGGCTTCGTCGTAACGCGAATCCACCATGGCGACCGCGCAGTCGCTCTGCCGGAAAGTCGCGGCGGCGATGTCCGCCCTGTCGAATTGCAGGTCGGTACCGAGTTGGAATACGAGGCTCGGCTCGCTGTAACCGACCGCGATATAGGTCGGATTGGGACAGGAAACGGCCATATGCGCCACTTCGGCGAGGCGATCGGACGCCCAGATATGATCGGCGCGCGGCAGCAACCAGGCGAAGGCCGTGACGTAGATGATACCGATGCCGAGGGCGGCCGTGACGAGACCCGAGCGCAGCCAGGCCTTCATCATCAGCCAGCCGCCGGCAATCACGACCAGCGCGCCGATGAAGCAGGCGGCAAGGCCGTAGGGATCGACATGGCCTTCCGTGTAGACGAAGCCGGCATTGAGGCCTGCCGCCAGCAGCAGCGCCATGAAGGGCACATAGCCGACGCAGACGCGCTGCCAGCGGCTCGTCATCTGGAGCCCACCGCCACGCACGGCAAGCGCCGCCATCAGCGCCAGCGCCGGATAGAGCGGCATCACGTAATGCGGCAGCTTGGTCGCCACGGCTTCGAAGACGATCCAGGACGGAATGGCCCAGGCAAGGAGGAAGCCGACCGGGCGGGCCGACTTGTTGTGCCAGATCCACCCAAGGGCCGGCAGCAGAAGCGCAATGCCCGGCCAGAAAGTGAGGAAGGCGGCGGCGAGATAGGTGCCGGGCGGCGCCCCGTGCGCCTCCTGCCCCGTTCCGACCTTGGCCAGAAGATCCTTGCCGACCGACGCCTGGAAGAAGGTGCCACCGCTGACGTCCCAGATCGCAAGGAACCAGGGCAGGACGAGGATCAGCGTCCAGATCAGGCCACGCAGCGGATAGAGCGCCGTCAGCGGCTTCAGGCTGCGCGAGAAGATCACGAGGAAGAGCAGCGTCAGGCCGCTCACCATCACGATGACCGGTCCCTTGACGAGGATGCCGCAGCCGATCGCCGTCCAGAACAGGAAGGCGTAGAGAGGCCTCGGTCGCTGCTGCGGGTCGGTGAAGACGCGGGCGATGGCAAGCTGGGCCAGCAGGATGAAGGCCAGCAGCACCGAGTCCGTCTTGGCGAGCCGCGCCTCGACCCCGACAATCAGCGACAGGGCAAAGACGATGGCCGCGAAGGTGCCGACGCGGGAGCCGGAGAGCACCGCGCCGATCAGGTAGACAAGCATCACTGACACGACCATCGCGATGAGCGACGGCAACCGGTAGGCCCAGAGCGGTGCGTTCTGATCGTAACCGAGCGCCTTGATGGCACCGGCCTGCAGCCAGTAGATGCCGACCGGCTTCTGATAGCGCGGCTCATCCTGGAAACGGATGTCGACATAGTCGCCGCTCGCGATCATCTGCTTCGTTGCCTGGACGAAACGGGCCTCGTCGCGATCAGTGACCGGCAGGCTGCTGATGCCCGGCGCCAGCAGAAGGATGGCGAAGACAGCAAGGAGCGCGAGATCGAGAATCGTGCGCGTGCCGATGAGCACGCGTTTCGCGCGGCTCTTGCGCGGAGCGGGCGAAGGCCGAGGCTCTTCGGTCTTCGATTGCTGCGGCTCTGCAGACGGCGGCGGAGCCATCGGTTCAACGGCCGCTTCGGTCGTTCCATCGCCGGGCAGAGGCGTGTGCTGCGGCGGCGGCGCCAGCGTCATGCCGCCGAGACGGAAGGGCTCGCTGCGGTCGGATGGATCGGACTGGGGACTGCCGCCGCTCCCTGCCGCAGGCGTCGCAGACGTTGGGGCCGGTGCGAAGACCATGGAACCGAGCCGGAAGGGGGCGGAATTGTCTCCGTCGGTGTCCGGCTGCTGGTCAGTCATTGCAAGAGCCTGTCTTTCGTTCCCGGCACGATGCGATGCCCAAGAAGGCCCGCGGTTATTGCTGCGACAATATCAAAAATGCGCCGCACCTCGGAGCGAGACGCGGGGAAATCATAAATTCTTCAGTAAATTCAAAATCATCTCTCGGGATTGGCGACCCCGGCAGGGCTCGAACCTGCGACCTGCCGCTTAGAAGGCGGCTGCTCTATCCAGCTGAGCTACGGGGCCCCTGATGCGCCGGACGCGGCGCAGAGGATGCCCCCTGCCCTTGCCGGCCCTTGCCCGGACGATCAATGGGTCCAGGTTTCCTTGCGGTTGAACTTGAAATTGTCCGAATAGGAGACACGCTTCGGCGTCTTCGTCTGCGGCTCGATCACGCGGTAGGCAATGCCGTGGCGCTGGCAGTAGGCGATCGCCTCGTCCTTGGTCTCGAAGAAGAGACGGAGCTGTTGCTTCATGTCGCCCGAGGAGGTCCAGCCCATCAGCGGCTCCACCGAGCGAGGCTGCTCGGGATCGTAATCGAGAGCCCAGCGGTGGGTTTTGGCCTCTCCGGACTGCATGGCCGTCTTGGCGGGCTTGTAGATACGCGCGGTCATCGTGTGAACGCCCCTCCTCGAATAACAGTCCAGGCGCCGGCCGCCTTTGACCGGCAGGCTCCGATCAACAGATCATGGATGGTCGGGGCAGCAAGATTCGAACTTGCGACCCCCTGCTCCCAAAGCAGGTGCGCTACCAGACTGCGCTATGCCCCGATGTTCCGAAACATCCCTGATCACGGGCGTTTTCTAGCCAGTTCGGCAGATGAGGGCAAGCACCGTTTGAGGTCCAATTCGGAACAATTCGGAACCAAGTGGCGCATTTGGGCGCGGAAAGTCCCAAAAAAGTCCCAAAGACTGTTCCTTGATTGTTCACTCACCAACTGATGGAGAAGCGCCGCGCCTCTCCATTCGTCGCCAACTTCAAATTTCCTTCGGCCTGCGGTCGCTGCAGATTCTTGGTCTGGTCCCGCGGGGAATTGAGCCGTGTCCTGATTTCCCCAAGCATCACCTCGGCGACCCACTTGCGGGTCAGAATGCCGTAGAAGGTGCTGGGCGCCTCATCTCCCGGCTCCTTGCAGAGGGGTGTCCATTCGGGCCTAAAATCGACAAAGACTGTGAGCGGGCCCGCTCAGCTCGGGAGCAAACTAGACCGGCAGATCCCAGCCTTCAGCGTTGTCGAGTCAGGGGATTATGGTGAGGGGAAGAACACCGGAAATATAAATGGGCTCAATACCATCTTCCAAAAATGGCAACACCGGCAACGCCAGAGATTTTTGATAAATCCCAGTTACGTAGACCAAGGTGCGGGCTGCATAATCTTCATTGATTCCGCAAGGAATTTTCAGCCTAACGGCCGCGCCTTGTAGCGACATTATTGGCAGCGTCCAAACCCTCGATTGACCGATCGATGATGGATACACCCCAAGGGCAAAACATAAAATACTAGACGCCATTTAGTTTCCAATATAAACTAAAACTAACAAGAAATTATATGAATGATGAATCCGGCTAGAAATCATCCAATTTAACAAAGCAATGAAGGCGCCGAATTGTTAACCAATAAGCTCGTCTCTGTTGTCATACCTATCTACAACGGCGAGAAATTCATTAAAGAAACCATTGAGTGCGCATTAAATCAAACACACAAGAATCTGGAAATACTCGTAGTTGACGATGGGTCCACTGACTCATCCCGTCAAATATGTCAAAATTTATCCAGAGAATATCCACGAGTCAAAGTCTTTCAAAAAGATAATGGCGGGGTTGCATCCGCCAGAAACTATGGAATAGAGCGCGCCAATGGGGAATTTATAGCCTTCCTTGACGCGGACGATCTTTGGCATCCGACCAAAATCGAAAAACAAGTCGCCATTCTTGAGGGCCACTCGCCCGACTGGGCCGCTGTCTACAGTCTATCGCGGACGATCGACGCCAACGGCACCTGTATCTCGCCGGATCTGCGCAGAATAGCACGCGGCTATATCTTCGCATCTCACCTCGCTCTCAAATACATCGGCAATGGCAGCAGCCTGCTGGTGCGCACATCCGTCGCCCGGGAGGTCGGAGGCTTCGACCCCTCCTATGCCGCTGCGGGCATCGGCGGCTGCGAGGACTTCGATTTCGAACTCAGGATCGCACAGAAATACAAGATCGACTGTCTCGCCGAGCATCTTGTCGGTTACCGTCACTATCCCGGCAACATGTCGTCCAACCACGGCAAGATGGCCAGGGGCCTTTCCGCCGTCGTCGAAAAATTCATTGCCAGCTCCCCTTTCCTCGACGGCTACGCCATTCGGCTGGCCAGAGGGGCGACGCATCTTTATGCTCTGGACCGTTTCATTGCCGCCCGGGACTGTCGGTCGGCGCTTGCGGCGTTGCTGGTGGCCATCAGGAACGATCCCACCGCAACCACGCTGTTCTTCCGCTCGCTTCTCGTGAGAGCCTATATCTTCGTGCGGCGGAAACTCGGGATTCCCTCCAAAGCCGACAAGAAAAGCGCGTTTCTAAAGAAGGGCCTGAAGTACACGGCGTTGGAGAGCTACGTTTATGATCCGAAGGCGGTCCCGAATACGCCCCTCAGCCGCTTTGAAAAGCTGAGACAGATCGACAGGCTGATCGAGAGCCGGATCGATACGCCCTTCCGGCCAGCGGGCGCTGCCGCCTCGATCCCGACGTAAATCCCGCTGCAGGCAATGCCCGGTTGGCGAGAGGCTCGCCGGCGGCAGGCCGGCCATGACGTCACGAGCGCCCAGACCAGTTCGGAAGTGAGAAGCAACCTTCTGGTCGTTCAAAAAGCCATCTCGCCTGGAGCAGGAAGCCTTTCGCCAGTCGTTGCCCGTTTCCTCGCATCCGCCGATGCCCGCATGGTCAGTAGCAGCCAGCGTATAATCAGCGGCGAACGCGCCAAGCGTTGGATAGGTGCTTGCCCTCTTTGTCATGGCTTCAACTCCCGAAGGGCCATCCTCAGGCGGGATGGCGGTCGTTGACATCATAGTCAAAAGAGAACAAAAAAGGAACAAATTCCCAAAATCGAGGTGGAATGATGAAGCGATGGGACGATGTTCCCAAATGGGCGGCATCCGTGGGCGCGATGATTGAGCACGGGACGGAGGTGAAGGCCATCTGCCGAAAGTGCCGGCAGTCGTTCAAGGTCGACCTCAATGCCATCTGCAAGATTCACGGCGAGGGCTATTCGCTGATCGCCAAGCACCCGCCTTGCCGCGTCTTCGAGTGCGATGGAGAAGTGATCTTCTACTACAAGCACGGCGTCTTTCGGCCGATGACGCGCTGAAGCGATTCTTTGGCCCAGTCCACACATTTTCCCTTGGTAAAGATCGATCGCTCGATCTCACTTCAACAGCAACACTGAAAGCTGAAGCAGAATTGCTAATTCTGTTTCATTTGTCTGGTGGCGGATTAGGTTTACGCCATTGCCATTTCGCGAACCGCCAGAGGCCCGAAACATCGCCAACAAAGACGATCACATTGGCCGCAATTTGAAGAAATTGGCGTCACAGCACGAAAGTAGTGAATCTGTCCAACATTATGGGATAAATCAAGAATAAGTAACCGAGAACTCGTTGAAGACGGACAAATTCCGCTCTCCCATCGAATGGCCATAAACTCGGAGAATAATCACAGAGTCCGAAAAGCAAGCGTCTTACGGACGACTTTCAGAAAGCCGGACAATCTGAACACCTTCGTGTCGTGATGCCGGATAGGGCGCATTATGCCCATTTAATAAGGTCATTTAAAGCAAATCAGTTATGGAATTTTCCGCATGGTCGCAGTCTGTCTCGGCAATCCCTACAAGCTGCAATACAAATGGCAACAGCTCTGCGAAGAGCTCGCCGGTCTCCTGAAGAAATCGCTCAACGGCGAAACGGTGCGGGTCTATTCCACCATGGCCAAACCCGCGCTCGGACCCGAAGATGTCATGGTCTACGTCGTCCCCAACGAAGAAATGGGCCGTGTGGCCGAGCACTTCGATGTTCGGGACGGCGGCAACGCTTTGGGCTGCACCTTTACCGGCGAAAAAAGCGCGTCCGAGGTCTATATCGACAGCGAATATGCCGGAGAGAAACTGCCGCCAGACTATGTGGCCAAGCTGATCTGGCATGAGATCGCGCACAACAAATCACGGCTCGGCAACCACAAAATGCACCGCGGACATGGCTTGCTGCAGGCATTCGTGCGCAGCCGCGACGGCCTGACCTCGGACGACATCAAATTCATGCGCAAGCACATCCACGCGCAGGTGCGCCAATGGACCGGCGGTTTCGACTTCGGCGCTCCCCCGTAGCTGTTTCACAGTCTCTGTTTGCTTTGGCTCCTCACAACAGCCTCCACGCCGCTTTCCGGCTCGAGATGATCAGTTCCTCGGCCGGCTTCGCCGCCCCGTCTCCAACCGTGTATTTCAGCCGGACGGACTGGAAGCGAAAGGCGCCAAACCACTCGCGCACCTCCGGCCGCTCGTTGATCGACAAGACGAAGGCGCCCTTGATGCCGGCGAGGATGTCCGCCATGCGGGAGAAGTCCTCCAGCGAAAACATGCCCTTTGCGTAGTCGTCCTCGCCGCCGACATAGGGCGGATTGAGACAGAAGAGCGTCCCGGGCGTGTCTTAGCGGGCAATGAGATCGGCCCAATCAAGCTGCTCGAAGACGACAGCTTCGAGCCGCTCGTGCGCCGCATCCAGAACGGGATCAAGCCGGGAGAGGGAAATCCGAGCCGAATGCGTCGATTCAACGCCGAAGACGTCGCCCGGCTTGCCGCCAAAGCACAGCCTCTGGAGATAGAGGAAGCGGGCCGCACGCTCCAGGTCGGTGAGCGTCGAGGGGTTGGTCTGGCGGACGCGCTCGAACTCTTTACGGCTCGCCACCTTGACGTCACAGAACAAGGGGAAAAAATGGGAATAAGCTCACAACATCAGGTCGTTCGCCAATCCTGTGGGAACGAAAATCGCATTTCAGGTGTCTCGCCGACACATTGCAGCCCGTTTCAACCGCCACGATGGCTGTCATTGGCCACTAGGTATAGGCTAGCGATGCCGATTGAAGATCGTCGATGATCGTCGATCGCTCCAAAGTGGCATGATTCACGCAAGGGCACTTGGCGAGACACAACATCGAAAGCGGCACACTATGCCCCCAATGGCCATAGCGTGATCCTGTAACGCCCACCCGCCCTATCGTCCCTCTGGTTTAGTTTGATTGGCCGATTTGTCGAACTAGCAACCGAATGCGCCGCCATTCTTTATGCGGTCGGAATGGCTGCCATCCAATCTAAGTACATTGTGGGAAAGCCGAATAGTGAAACAGGCAACAATCACAGCATCACGAGGCTCCATTCCCAAAAATTCTGCAAGTTCCCGCCCCGAAAAGTTGCTCTCAATACAGATTTTGCGCGGCATCGCAGCATTGTCTGTCTTTTTTTATCACCTAAATGAACCCCAACAATGGATTGGTCGATCCGCCTCCTCATTTTTCGACTCCGGTCAAGCTGGAGTGGACATTTTCTTTGTTATCAGCGGTTTCGTCATCTTCACATCCACGGAACGAAGGAGCTATACTCCATACAACTTCATTAAAGATAGAATAATTCGCATTGCTCCTATGTATTATATTTTCACTATTACTTATCTTATTGCGAAGTATATGACGAATACCGGACCTTTTACATACCAGATCACCGATTTTATATACAGCTTCTTGTTTATACCATATACAAATTCCATTAACGGACAGCCAGTGCCGATACTTGGTGTTGGCTGGACACTGAATTACGAAGTAATGTTTTACGCTATATTTAGCGTCTCCCTTTTGATAAAGAATATTGAAACACGGATAATTATCGTTTCTTTATCTTTCTTTGCTCTGATTGCAGGTCGGTTTCTACTGACACCCACGGATGCATTTGCGCTTCGCGTCACAAGCCCGATACTTCTTGAATTTCTCGCAGGTATTGTGCTGGCTTACGCCTTTAACAAGCGCCGGATAATCACGGCCCCACAAGGACTGATGGCCATTTCAGCTAGCCTGCTAACGTTTGGACTGGCCTATGAGTCGCTATCGGATTTACCGAGGACGCTCGGCTATGGAGTTCCCGCGATACTACTCGTGCTTGGATTCATCGCTTGCGAAAAGCACTTGGCCAAGCCCGCGTTTGCTCCGCTGAGACTTGTTGGCGATGCTTCCTACTCAATTTATTTAACTCATGTAATTGTAATATTGTGCGCAACAAGCATATTATCACGGCATGATTCGATGTCATTTTCTGATAAGGCATCCATCACAATCATAACTATTCTGATTGGCTGGGCATGTTATCGCTTCATTGAGGCCCCCCTACTCCGCGCGATGCGATCCATCATTAGATAGATCTGAATATTGCCGCAATTAATCTCGAATTATATTGTATTTTTGTAATTCTACCCCCCCAAGAAGCGCCCAAATCCCGAATTGAATGCGGTGCAAAAGTGGCATGACGCCACCGTTTTGGCCAATTTTAAGTTGTCAGCGTTTTCGCCTCGGCGTATAGACTGGGGTCTTCTGTCAAAATTGGTCACCAATGACTTACAATCCTGCGTTCGATGGTTTACGCGCCTTCGCGGTGCTGGCGGTCGTCCTATACCACTTGTCAGATCGGTATATGCCGGGAGGATGGGCTGGCGTTGACGTATTTTTTGTATTGTCTGGATACCTTATTACTTCAATTTTGGATTCAGAGATTAGAAAAACTGGTCATATCAGTTTCAAAAATTTCTATATCCGACGCTTTTTGAGACTGGCGCCAGCTTTTTCTGTCCTCCTCTTGGCGGAAATCATAATAATTTTATTGAGAGGGCCTTTAGAGGGTCAGATCGATGAAGTGAAGGCGATTGCAATTTCGGCGCTCTATTTCATGAACTGGAATCGCGCACTTGATTTATGGCCCCAAGGAGATCTCGGTCACACTTGGTCTCTTGCCATGGAAGAACAATTCTACATCTTATGGCCTATGTTATTTGTCCTTCTCCCGGGCAGGAAGAAGATTTTTTGGCTTCTTGTTGGCCTCGCGGGCGTTACAATTTGGCGCTATTATCTTGTTGCGTTGGGGGTTGATCCAGAACGTACCTACAATGGCTTTGATACCCATAGCGATGGATTGTTGATAGGGTGTATTCTTGCGCTATGGCGAGTGCCGTCCGGTTTGAAGCGTTTCTGCAGCGCAGGATGGTGGCTACCCGCTGTTGGGCTCCTGGCCATTTTCCTATTTGCGCCACATCGTTCAGCCTTCACTCAATCAGTCGGCCTCACGGTGACGTCGCTTCTTTCAGCTTGGCTTGTCATTGCCGCTGCTGAGCGGGGCATCATGGCCAGGGCACTGTCGTTCTCGCCTATTGTTTATCTCGGCAAGCTGTCGTACGGCATCTATCTGTTCCATTTTCCAATGGTCGTATTGGCCAGCCACAGTCCGATGTGGATGAAAATTGGTCTCGTGGCCATTTCGTTCCTGGTCGCGATAGTCGTATATCACTTGGTTGAAAGGCCAGTTGGCCGGTTCAAGTCTGCTTTTTCGGTTGCGACCAGAAAGCCCGCTATTGATCTCGATGAATTACTGTTGTCAAACAGATCGATAGCAGGAGCTCCTCAAGACCGAAGGTCTTGATAAATAAATGAACATTTGAATAGGAGGCCGAGGGATCGTATGAACTTTACGAGAAGTTTTACGGCCTTTTAATTGACTCGCTGCTTGATCTCATCCGGGGCCCATGCGTGTATGTCCAAGGTGAAAACCTAAAGACGCGTGGCTATACTCCTCTGAGCATGGTCCACACCCCGGAGCTGATAAAAGCCAGATTGATCAGTCTGTTCAATTCCGAGTGAAGTCGGCTTGTGAAGCTATTGGGCTTGATCTAATTTCACAAGGCTCTCTTGGGGGCAAAAGGCGATTCGATCATTGATCGAGTCGACGCGGAAAGCCTGGAACTCTGGACGCGTGACCGGGTCATTCTTGACCCGGTCCCTTTATTTATTTGAGATTGGTGCCATTCGGGAGCATCAGTCATTTTTTAGAGATTTTTCTAGGCGTTGTACAATCTCGCGTGTCACACGCACATCTGATGCGAGAGCGCTGATCGACCGCTCGAAATCTTGTTGCGTCTTGACGATGTCTCGTTGCGACTCAATGATGGATTGCGCACCCTTTTCCAGAGCGCCGACACGAAACTCGACCGATGCGATGGCACGCTGATATTGCTCTACAGTCGTCATTCGATTTTCGAGGCGTTCGATCAACAGTCTGTTCTGTGCTTGCCCCTCATGCATGGAGTTCCACGTTCCACCCCACACGGCGACAAAGCCGAGGAGCGTGATGACCTGTAGGATGGAATTGAGGTTGACCTCGTATTTCCACTGCGGCTTTTGCATTTTCTGCGGTCCGTCGCTCATGTGCCCCGCTCAGTTGTTTGCTTGTGTCTCGTTCTCGTTGCTCGCCTCGACAGATGCCTTCCATGCCGCCACCTGGTCGAGATTGGCGGCGCAAGCCGCGAAGCTGCCCTTGTAGCCGTCGAGCTGGTCGATCAGGTCAGCGGTGTCCTTCGAGTCGCGAACCGGCTCGGCCGGCACGACCAGCATGGAATCGGGTGGGCCGACATAGACCGTCTTCGTCTCAACGACCGGCGCGCGCAGGCCGGTTAACCGCGGCCCGCAGGCCGTCAGGAATAAGAGTGCGCAGATACTCGTCAGCCGCCGCGTCATGGCCCCGGATCTCCTCAATGGTCTTGCGCGCCGCCGCTGTGTCGGCCGCGATGTCCTGTTGCTGCTTTGTCAGATCGCCGAGAAGCCGGTTGGTCGCCTCGGCCTGGTCGAGCATCCGCTCCACGTTGCGGGCGTTCTGGGCGTTGACGGACGTCAGTGTCTCGTTCTGGGCCGCGAGCGTGGCGCGCGCAGCGTCGGCGCGGATCGCCTCGCCCCGATAAAAGAAAATGGCCGCCACGAGGGCGGCCACGACGGCAATCTTGAGCCCGAGGCTCGTCAGCCAGACGGGCATGATCAGAGCCCGGCCAGGCACATGTCACGCTCTTCGGCGCGGCGAGGAACCAGACCACGCAGGATGCGGGTCCCCATCTTGTTCCACCAGGTGATCGCCTCACATCCTCCGCGGATGTCGCCGGCATTGAGGCGGCGAACGGCCGTGCTCCTGCCGATAGCGGCGATGCCGCAGTTGAAGGCGAGTGACGTGTAGGCCGTGTCCCGCTTCGGCGTCAGGCGGGAGTTGACCGTGAGGGACGTGAAGTAGAGATGAAGGCCGGTCCGATACCTTCGCACCTGCTTGGCAAACTCCCGCATGCAGTCCGGAAGCGTCATCGTCATGCCGAGCTTCACCCGCTCGCCGTTGATGGTCGTCAGCCCTGCACAGATCGTCGGAACATCGCCCGGCACCGGGATATAGGCTTTGAGCCTGATGCCTTCCTTCTTCGCGATGAACGGGACCGCGATCTCAAGCGTGACCTCTTCGCTGACCGGAGAGGCCCGGACCTCGGCCGCGAGAAGGAAGGCCAGAAGCGCCATCACAATGAGCACTGCAATGATGCGCAGCCATTCGCGCCACTTGGACAGACCCTGCGGGTAGAGGCGCCCGATGACGCCGGCGACGAGCAGGAGGATGCCGAGCCACCACAGGAACGCCGGGTCCATGTCCTGGCCGGTCAGGTAAAAGCGCAGTTCCGGAAAGATCAGGACAATGATCCCGGCGATCTGCATCCAAAAGCTGAGCGACAGCGCAGCAACGCGCCGCCAGTCTTCGACGAGCTTCATAAGTCACCTCTCGTGCATGAAAAAAGCCGCCCGGAGGCGGCTCTATTTCGACTTGATCGCGAGCAGGACGCTCTGATCCATTGTTCGGCCGCCGGCCGTGGTGATGCGGTTGGTCAGGGAATGGGTGGCACCCTCGACGCCGCCTGCGAGCCAGATCGTCGTGGTGGTCTCATCGTTGAGGTTCGGCCCTTCCGTCAGCCCCGGCGGAACGACCCAGACCGATGTCGCGATCGTGTCGCCGGCCAGGCGGTCCGACCAGTCGATCCGGTAGTCGAGCGTTTCGTCCGGGTCCTTGTAGTCCCAAGTCTTTGCCATGAACGTCTCCGATGAAAGGGCTCAAGCCGCCTTGACCGATCGGCCCGGGGCGGCAAGGCGGACCGTGCGGGTCTCGGCCGAGACGCGGATCGCGCGCTGCTCGGCGGAGACGTCGAAAGTCCGTGCGCCTGGCGTCGGCGGTTGCGGCCCGGACAGGAGGATCGGCCGGCCGACGGTCGGGCGGCAGACGAGACTGACCGCGGCAAGCGCATGCGCCTGATGAAGCGCCGGCATGCCCGTCTGCGTGATCGACGAGACGGGCACCGGCCGCAGCACCGAAATCTCGTTGAGAGCCGGCCGGCCTGTTGCCGGCTGAGACGAGAGCCCGGATGCGGACAGCGCGTGCGCCTGCCCGATCTGCGGTGCGCCGGCAAAAGGCTGCGATGTGGCGCCCTCCGCTGCCAGCGCATGGGCCTGAGCAAGCGAGGGCGCGCCGGCGGAGGCCTGCGAGGTGGCCGCGTCGGCCGCCAGGGCGTGGACCTGGCCGAGCGCCGGAGACCCGAGACTGGCCGGGATTGCGAGCGCACCTGCGGCGAGCGCATGCACCTGGGCAAGCGCAGGCGCGCCAAGCGTTGCCGCCGACCCGATGGGCTCGGCCGCCATGGCATTGGCCTCGGAGAGCGCGGGGCTGCCCGATGTCGACGGCACCGAGAGGCCGAATGCGACAAGCGCGTGCGCCTGCCCGATCTGCGGTGCGCCGGCAGACGGCCGCGATGTCGCCCCCTCGGCGGCAAGCGCATGGGCCTGGGCAAGCGCAGGAGCCCCAACCGTCGCGACAGGCGACGCACCCTCGACCGCGAGGGCGTGAACCTGCCCGAGAGCCGGAGACCCGAGACTGGCCGGGATCGCGAGCGCACCTGCGGCGAGCGCATGCACCTGGGCAAGTGCAGGGGCGCCAAGCGTTGCCGCCGACCCGATAGGTTCGGTTGCCATGGCGCTGGTCTCGGAAAGCGCAGGGCTGCCAGAAGTTGACGACACCGAGAGGCCGGATGCGGCAAGTGCATGCGCCTGCCCTATCTGCGGTGCGGCGGCGGAAGGTTGCGAGGCCGCGCCATCGGCGGCCAGCGCATGGACCTGGGCAAGTGTTGGCGCGCCGCCCGTCGAGCCGGACGTCGGCCCCTCGGCGGCCAGCGTATGCGCCTGGCCGAGCCCGGGCGCCGAGGCGGACGATCCGGAAGCGACGCCTTCGGCGGCAAGCGCATGCGCCTGGGCAAGCGCCGGCACGCCGACCGCCGAGCCGGATGCTGCGCCATTGGCCGCCAGGGCGTGAACCTGACCGAGTGCAGGCGTCCCCGTCGATGGCGTCAAAGCCGTGCCGGACCCGGCGAGCGTATGAACCTGCCCCACGGCCGGAACGCCGATCAATGCGGCAGACGAGACCGGGCTTGCCGAGAGCGCGTGCGCCTGGCCGAGCGCAGGCGCCCCGACCGAGGGCGAGGAAGAAAGGCCGTCGGCCGTCAGGTCGTCCGTGCTGCTCGCGTAGACCGAGAAACTGACGCCGACCGTCGACCATGGTTGAGGGTTGCTGTCCGCCGTGAACGAAAAGGCTCGCGCGGTTTCGTTGGCGCTCGGGACCAAGCCGCCTGAAGCGGTACGCAGCCCCGTGTCGGCTGACTGCACCTCACTCAGCTTGGTGAGGCCCGCCACCGTGAAATAAGGGCTGGTCGCCCCAACGCCATCGAAGTTGCAGGAGGCAAGCACGAGCCCGTCGAGCGCGGCATTGATCGTGCTCGACGCGACGAGACCCGAGCCGGAGGCCGCCGTGCTGTCATGCAGCGTCGGCGACGTGCCGAGGCCGTAGACTGCCCGGGTCGACCAGAAGGCGGCGACGATCGGCTGGGTGCATCCGATCAGCGCCGTGCAGGTCGTGCCCGAAGGAACAAGCCCCCAGGCAATCAAGGCGATCCGCGTGCCGTCTGCCGTGTTGGCGACATGGATCGTCGAATTGACGTCCGCCCCGTTGATGAGGACGTCGAGAATGTCGGCGGCGGCCGCGAACTCCAGCACTGCCGTGATGAAGACGATCCGGTCGGATGCCGCCGTGCCGATGTTGCGCGTGCCGTTGCAGTAGGCCTGCGACCCATTGCCGAGGAAATAAGTGCCATCGCTCGTGCCGAGGGTCGCAACCATCTAGCAGGCCTCCAGTTGCCCGATCAGGCCGCGTCGAGGAAGGTCACGTCGAAGGCGGCGAGCGTGAAGGTGTTGCCGTTGGTGACGGTCTGGGATGCAGCCAAGGCACCCGTCGCAATCAGGGTATCGGCCCCGTTGGTAATCGCCCAGAAGGTGGCATCGCCATCGGCCGAGACGGCTCCATCCGTGATCTGCGGCACCGAAACCTTGCGGCCCGAGACAGCACCGTCCGCAGGCGCAGCGATCGCGATCGGGTCCTTGTTGCCGAGAGAGACGGCCGCGACGCCGGCATAGGTGGCCGGCTCGGCCGAGCAGATGTCGAGCCGCAGGCCATTGGCTTTGATCCAGTTGAGTGCCGCGTCGAAGGCGCTGTCGTTGATGTACATGGGACTTCTCCTCAGTCAGACATGAAAAAACCGCCTCAAGGGCGGTCGCGGATGGTTCGGATTGGATGGGTGGTCAGATGTCCGGCTCGCAGAGTTCGAGCCGTGTCGTGGTGCCGCCGCCGCGGTTGCCCTGATGCGTCACGGCGGCAATCCTGTAGGTGCCGTCGACGCCCACGCGGGCGCCGGAGAGCACGAAGAGCCCCTCGGCCTGCGCCAGCGGGTTGACGTCGATCTCGACCGAGCCGAGCCCGTCATTGCGCTTTGCCTGGCGCTTGCGGGCCTTGGCGATGGCCTTGGCCTGATCGGCGTCGTGAGCGGACGTGCGGACGGTCTCGACGGCCTCTTCGTCGGCATCCCCCGAACCTGCACCACCGTGCTCGACCTCTTCCGTCTTCCACGTTCCGCTCGCGCGGTCGAACCATCGCACCTTGGTCTTGCCGTAGCGCGCCCGGGTCGAGACTGGCGTGATCTCCCAGGAGATGACGTTGCCCGGCTCTGCCTCACCGACCTCGCCGAGCACGGTCGCGATCTGGACCGTCTCCCCGCGGGGCAGGAAGACCGCCTGCTTGCCGCGCAACTTGAAGGTGGCGAAGAACTCCCGGGCAAGCCGCTGGCCGAGATGCAGGAAACTCTCCCCGTCGGCCGCCCAATAGCTCCGCTTCGTGGCGCCGAGGTCCTCGTCGATCTTCAGGGTGAAGCCGGCCTTCTCGGCCGCCTTCGTCAGGAAGGCCTTCAGGGTCGTGTCGTCCATGTGGAAGTGTAGCGACTGCTTGGCCTTGCCACCCGGGTCGAAGCCCTTCGCCTGGACCCGCAGGACCCGCCCGCCAAACCGGCTGCCCGACGAGCGCACGCTGTCGACGAAGCCGGAGAAGACCGGGATGCCGTTGAGGGACACCAGCAGCGGCTCCTTCTCGGTCGGCATCCGGACATTGCCGCCGGTGTCGTCGATCGTGATCGCGCAGGTGTCGGAGGCCTCGCCCGCCTTGTCGGTCACCGAGATATCGATCAGATAGGGCCGCAGCGGCTCGGAGATGTCGACGGCGCCGGAGGTCACCGACCAGAAGGTCTGCCAACTCATTCAAGCGTACTCCTGAAAAGTGGGCACCGGTTTTCGGACAAGAGTTCGCGCCTCATGAGAACAGCGTCACGATCTCGGTCGCTGCCGCCTTGTCCTGCGCCGGCAGGTCCGGGATCGTCACGACGGTGCCGAGCGGCAGGATCGGGCCGAGCGCGGCAAGGCCCGGGTTGGCCGCCAGCGTCTCGGCCAGCACCTTGCGCCCGTCGACGCCGTATTCGGCAAAGAGCACGCCGTCGAGTGTGCGCCCTTCCCGGCGAATGGTGATCTGGCTCGCCATCAGATGACCCCGAACAGGTTGAGAAGGCCGACGATCAGCCCTGCCTCGGAAATGGCCGCGCTGTTGCCCGTCTTCACCAGGCGGAGGCGGTAGTCGACCGTGAAGCCGACGCCGCCGCGCATCAGGTCGTCGTGGCGCTCGTCGAGCGCGTTGATCGCATACCAGCCGAGCCGCAGGCCATCGCCGCGCATCAGCGGCATCTGCGTGCCCTGCCGGCTCATCTCGCGGGCGATCTCCAGTTCCGTGAGACCGCCGGTCCGGAACGGCAGGAGGCGTCCGGTCAGGGTGATTTCTTCATCGCCCTCGCCCATGAATTCGTGCGTCTGCAGGCCGCCCATCGTTCCCTTGGCGACGATGTCGGCCGACGAGGAGCGCTCGAAGCTGTCCGCGTTGAAGGGCCGGGTGTCGAAGACGAGAGCACCGAGAATGTAGAGCATCGCTAAGCCACCGCCCAGCCGGTGTCCGTCTGGATACCGGCGAGGCGCTCCTCCAGTTCGCGCTTCAGGTCATTGGCGATGCTCCGGGCATCGGCCTGACCTTCCGTCTTGATGATGATGGTGCCGATCGTGATCGTGCGGTCCCCTGCCTGCTGCCCTTGAGCCGCCCCGGGCTGCCCGGGCGGCTGCGAGGGCGGAGCCGGCGCAAGGGCGCTCGCAACGGAAGCTGGCGCCCTGCCCCCGGCGAATGGTGCGGCAAGGTCCGCCAGCTTGCCGCGCATCGCCTGCACGGCGTCCATCATGCCGCGCCCGGCCGCCGCGGCATTGTCGTTGGCCACCGACGAGACCTGCGCCATCTGGCGGGCCATCGCTCCGGCGATGTCCGGAACGGTCGGACCATTAGGCGCGGCGTCCGCGTTGCTCGTGCCGAGCATCCCCGAGAGCGTCTCGCGGCCGGCGCCGACCAGTCCGGCGATCTTCTCGCGGATCATCCGGGCCGTGTCGGTCGCGCTGTGGACGAAGCCGTCGCGCGTGGGTGTCACCAGTTCCGGGCCGCGCTCGCCGACGAGATAGTTGAGGCCGGCCCGGACAGCGCCGCCGGCCGCGCGAGCACCGGCAATGCCGGCATTGTCGTTGGCTGCAGTCGCGGCATTGGAGACCGTGCCCTTCGTCCGCCAGGGCTTGCCCTTCTTGGCGGGTTGCTCTCCCGTGGCCGGAGGCGTTGCGCCGTCGCCGCCCCCGCCGCCGCCGAGCCAGTCCGGCATCGACGGCCACGAGACGAGCGATGCGATGTCGATCGAACCGATAGTGGCGAGGATCCGGGACGGCAGGTCGCGGAACCATGCCAGCACGGCCTCGACGTTGGCGATCAGGCCGTCCAGCAGATTGGTCATCCACCGGCGGCCCATGTCGCGCCATTCCTGGTCGCTCATCTGGACCTTGCCGAAGAGCGAGGACAGGGTGTCCCAGATCGCGGAGATCGCCGAGATGAGCGGCTGGAAGGCGGCGCCGAGCGCGGGGAACTTCTCGGCGATGGCATCGCCGATGCCGGTGAACATCGCGGCAAGGCCCGACCAGTTGTTGTAGATCCACACGCCCGCCGCGGCGAGGCCGACCACGAGGGCGCCGATGCCCGTGGTGATCAGCGCCAGGCGCAGGGCGACGAGCGCCACCCGCACCAGGCCGATCGGGTTGACGAGCCCGACGAAGCCCTGCCCGAGCCCTGCCAGGGCGATCTGCGAGGCGCCGGCAATGCCGACGATCCGGGCCGAGGCGGCAAAGCCGACGAGCGCCGTCCGCGCGGCGCGCACCGATCCGACCAGCATCGTCAAGGGCGCGGCCAGCAGCTTCAAGGGTCCGCCGAGCAGCGTCATGGCTCCGGCCGCTCGCGCCCCGACGATCGCAAGGTCCAGCATGCCGCCCTTGAGGGCGAGGAAGGCAAAGCGCGCGGCGATGCTGGCGATCTTCAGCGCCACCAATCCGCCGACGAGGGCCACGATCGCCTGCACGGCGACCGGATGGGCAATCGCAAGGTCCGCCAGCGCGCTGATGTAGGGCGAGATCGCCTTCACGACGTCGACGATCGCCGGCAGCAGCGCCGTGCCGATCGAGATCGAGAGCTTCTCCACGATGTTGCGCAGAAGCTGGATCGCGTTTCCGGCCGTCGCCGCCCGGGTCTCGTATTCCGCCTGCGCCGATCCGAGATAGGAAGCTTCATCAGCAACAGCGCCGAGGGACTTCTTCAAGAGGTCCGCATTCTCGATCAGCGGCGCGATGGCCCTCGCCTCGTCGCCGAAGAGGCTGGAGATGGTCGAGGCCTGCAAATGCTTCGGCAGCGCCCGGATGCGCTCGATCACGTCGTTGAGCGTGCCGACGGCGTCGACCTGGAGCGATTTTGCCACCTTCTTGGCATCGAGGCCGATTGCGGCAAACGCCTTGCGCTGGCTCTTGGTCGCGTTCGCGCCCCGCGCGAGCGCCCGGCCGACATTGGCAAAGGACGTGCCGGCGACATCCGCCTGCGCGCCGGCCGCGATCATGGCCGAGCCGATCGCCGCCGTCTGGGCCGCGGTGAACCCGTACTGCTTGCCCTGGCTGCCGACCCTTCGCATGAAGTCGAGGATGTCCGGCGCGCTCGAGGCGGAGGTGTTGGAGAGATAGTTGATCGCGTCGGCGAGCTTGCCCGTCTCGTCGACCGAGAGATCGAGCGCCGTCTTGATCTTGGCAAGGCTTTCGCCGGCCTGCCCCGCCGAGATATCGAAGGCAATGCCGACCTTGGCCGCCATCTCCGCGAACTGCGCCAGTTCGCGGTCCGCCATTCCCGCCTGACCCGCCGCCGCGACGATATCGGCGATGCCGGTCGCCGTCATCGGCAGTTCTGTCGACAGGTCCAGGACCTGTTTCTTCATGTCGGCGAAGGCCTGCGGCGTCTCGAAGTTGACGACCTTCTTGACGTCGGCCATGGCGCTTTCGAAGGCGAGCGCCGAATGGACCGGCGCCACCATGGCGGTCGCCAGCGCCGCCGCCCCGGCAACGGCCCCGATCATGGAGCCGCGCATCGCCGCCATCTGCTCGGCGTTCGACTTCGCCGCATCCTTCAGCCGTCCGACCGAGGCGGCAGCGGCGCGCGCAGGCGCCGTCACCTGATCGATCAGCGAGACGATCAGTTCCGAGGTGAGGATCATGAAGCGGGGATGCCTTTGGGTTTGGGCAGGCGGTCAGCGGCGCGGTGGCCGCTCGGATTTGATGACCCGGCCGAGGGCCTCGACGTTGGAGATGAACTCGTCGATGTCCATCTCCATCACGTCACTCAGGGGGCATCGGGCTTCCCGTCCGAATCGGAGGATGAGGTCTCGCCAGAGGCTTTCGCCGCCTCCGCCGCTGCCTTCGCCATCGCCTGGCGCAGCATCGCCTCCCCCGACTTTCCCATGAGGGGGGCCACCTTCTCTGTGATCGCAGTCAGGTCGTCGGTGTCGAGTTCGGCGATCACCGCCGGCTCGACGCCGGCAAGGGCGGCGTAGAGGGCAAAGCCGGCCTCGGTCTTGCCGTCGATGCCTTCCATGGTCAGGGCATCCTTGGCCTTCATGCGGCGGAAGGTGAGTTGCGTGATCGGCGTCTCAAGAGGGGTGCCATCCACCTCCTCGATCGGAAATTCCAGCGTGACGGTGGCGCTCTTCGGCTTGCTCATGATTGGTCCTCGGTCAGGGGAAAAGGCTGGCGGTCAGTCCGTCGCCAGTGTGCGGTGCGCCGATCAGGCGCCGAGCGCCGAGCGAATGTCGGCGAAGAGGTCATTGCCGCTCACGCGCAGCACCCGCTCCCAGAAGTCGATGTAGTAGAGTTCCTTGCCGTCCATCGTCAGGTCGAAGTGGGTCACTTCCTTGAAGATGTGATTGCAGCCGATGAAGTCGGCCGGGTCGCTTTCGTCCGGCTCCCATTCGGAGATCGCGCCCTTGATGACGGCGCGCATCGGCACCATGGCCCCGGACTGCTTGTCCCGGAAGGCGCCGGCAAAGGTCCACTCGTCGGCAAAGCCCATGCCGTCGAAGATGTCCGTGTCGATGCCCTTGACCATGAAGGTCGGCTCGATCGGCTCGGTGCGCGGCAGGGTGAAGTCGACGCTCATCACGCCGCCACCCGGGTTGTGGTTGGCGTTCATGAACTTGATCGGCGGGATGACGAGCTTTTGCACCGTCGTCGCCCGGCTGGATCCGGCAACGGTCGCGCGGCGAACGTCCACCGCCTGGAGCACGTAGAGAGGCTGCATCGGTCAGGGTCTCCGAATGGAAGGGATCGGCGGGAGGGCGCGGCGGCGCCCTGCCCGTTAATTGAAGTTGGCGACGATCTCGGCGACCAGGGCATCGACGGCAGGCGCGTAGCGCCTGATCTCGTGCTTGGCGAGCTTGAAGGCCGGGCACGGCTCGATGCCGAGGTTGACCTGCAGGGTGCCGAGCCGGATGTCGGCGGCCGAGTTCTGCGAGGGCAGGAACTTGACGTCGTAGCCGAGGAGCGCGTTGTCGGCCTTGTAGTCGCGCAGCGGCGACTTGAGGCTGTTGAGCCAGGCCTCGACCATGTCGGCCGTGATCTTCTGGCCGAGAAAGTCGCGGGTGATGCCGGCCATCTTCGCGGTCACGAAGTCGGCCATGCGCACCTGGTGGATCTGCTCCCAGGTCGTGCCCGTGTCGGCATTGTCGGTGCCGATGAAGCTGAAGCCGCCATCGGAGGCCGCGCCGTCGACGCCCGTCTCGCCCTGCACCACGATCGAGACGTTGGCCGCCAGCATCTGCTGGCCCTCGGTCGAGCCGTCGAGCAGCGAGAAGGGAATTTTGCGCGACAACCCGGCAAGGCCCTGGATCGCCCGGTTGGCGATCGGGTCCGATGGAATGCCGGCCATGTTGTTGTCGACCGCCATGAAGAGGCCGAGGATGCGCGGCGCCATCGGCCGGGTGACGAGGTTGACGCCCTCGTAGACCCGGGCCGCGACGCCGACCGGCATGAGCCGCTGCGAGGACATGGTCTCGCGGGCGGCGATCGCGGTTGCCGCGCTGGTGTCGTCGACATCGACGACCGCGATGGCGAGCAGCGTCTCGCAGGCCGCAGGCAACGCGGCAACGACCGGGTTGGCGGTCTGCGCATCGGCCTGCCAGTCGGTGCGTCCCGCATAGATCAGCCGCGGCGTCGCGTTGACGATGCTCGGAATGGTGCCGACCGTCGCGAGTGCCGCGACGATATTGGCCGACGTCTCCTGGACGTCCGCGCCCTCGGCAACGCGCAGGATGATCACATCGGCGCCGGCATTGAGGCCGACAAGCTGGGCGTTGATGCCGGAGACCGCGTCGGCGAGATAGCCGGTCCCGAGCTTGCCGACCGCATCGGTGTCGCTGGTCGAGATGCGCACCGGCGTCCCGACCGGATACTTGGCCGCATCGGCATCCTCCGAGGATTCGATGATCAGCGCCTTGGAGAAGTCCGGATCGAGGACCGATGTCACCTCGCCGTCCGGCCGGGTGAAGGTCATCCCGAAAGTGGGTGTGGTCATGGTGGTCTCCTGCAGCCCGGCGTCGGGCATAAAAAAAGCGGCTCACGCATGAGCCGCAAAAGTGGGAACCGGTTTTGCGAAAAGCTTATGCGGCAACCGGGATGCCGCCGGTGGATGTCAGGGATTGCGGAGGTCTACTGGCCGTTAGCCAGAACGCCAGCGACGGCGGTTGCCCGGGTCCCGACCTCGGTGAAGACCGCCGCCTCGTCGAGCCCCTTGGCCGAATAGGTCGTGACGACCGTTCCGCCGTCGACGGCATCGAGCAGCGGGCCGAGGATTGCGTCGGCATCGCTTGCCGCCGCTTTCATCTCGGCAATGGTGCTGCCGCCGGACATCGCCCGCGCCATGCGGGCAACGGTGAGCGCCAGCGCCAGGGCGCCGTCCGACGTCGTGCCGAAGAGGGTCTGGAGGTCGCCCGCTTCGCGCTGGATGGCATCGCGCAGATCGGCGCGCGGGGGCTGGATGTCTGGCATGGTCTGCTCTTCCTCTTAGCTGTAGGTGAGGAGGCCGCCGGTGGCTCCGGGCGTGCCGCTGGAAAGGTTGTAGTTGGTGCCGTTGCCGGCGGCGTTCGCCAGCGACCTCTCCGCCGTGACCACCGCATTGGTGTAGGCGGCATAACCGAAGCTGGAGCAGTTCGTGGCGGTGCTGTCCGGCGCCATCAGGCGCGCGAGGTCGGCGGCCTGATATCCGACGACGCAACTGTCGACGACGGCGTTGGGCGCCTCCAGGACCGCGAGGTTGTTGGAGGTCATGCCATTGTCGCAGTTGGTGATCGTGGCCGGCTGGGTCAGATCGTCGGAGGGACCGGCGCGCAGATAGCCGCCGCGATCGCCAGCAACGCCCGTATAACAATCGTCGACCGTGATCTTGTTGACGATCAGGAAGGCCGACCAGGCCGAAAGCGCGCCGATCTGGCACGCGCTGACCGTGGCACCCCGGCAGACGACGACGGCCGACTGCGAACCATAAATGCCGTAGCTCCGGTCGCCGGAGGTCGGGTCAATCCAGGCCTTGCCGAGGCCCGTGATATCCGGGTCGTTGGCGTAGAGCCTTGCGCCGTCATAGCCCTCGATCGAGCGCACGCAGCCGGTGATCACCGGCTGATGGCCGACATAGGTGGCGCCCTGCGTTGCCTGAATGCCGGCGGTGCAGCCGTCGACCTCGATCGAGCCGTCCGCGCTGGACACAACGGCGGCCGTTCCGACCTTCAGCCCGCAGGCGACCTTGTAAGGCCCATTGCCGAGGAGCCGGAAGCCGGAAACCTCGGCAACGCAGCGCTCGACCGAGATGACATAGGGCAGCGCCGCGCCGATCGTCCATGTCGCGATCAGCCGGCAGGCCGCCGGGTTGGCGAGATTGCCGCGAACATGGATGCGGGCGCCGAAGGGGGCATCGGCCAGCAAGGTCGGTTCGATATAGTGGTCGCCGTCCGGCACCTGAATGATCACGTCCGCATTCAACTGCTTGAACTTGAACGCGTCCCAGGCCTCCTGGATGGTGTCGTAGTCGACGCCGATCGTGACTGTGGTCGCTGCGGCGATCTGCCAGTCGGCGAGCAAGTCAAGTTTGTCCTGGATGGCGTCGGTGAGCGCGGTATAGGCAGCGACGGCATCGTTGAGCGCGGTCGCCCCGTCGATGAGTGATTCTGCGGCTGTAACCATTAAGGTCTCTCCTTAAATCCCCGCCGCGCGGCAGCGCTGGTCAAGGTCAATGTTGGCGATGTGATTTCGGGTCGCAGCAGCCAGCAGTTCAGCGAGCACCGCCGTCAGGTCCGGGATGTCCGGCTCCAGGACGGTGATCGCCAGTGCGTCCAGCGGCAGGGCTTCCAGATGCAGGTCGACCGCAAAGTTGATGTCGGCGAGCGGGCTGGTCGCGGCGACAAGGCGGGTCGGGTCCGACCAGACCGCGAGCAGCGTGCCGTCACTCAGGAAGACGCCGATCTCGCGGATCGTGTAGACGTCTTCGGTCGCAGGCACCTGCGCCTGGACCCGGAATCCTTCGTCGGCGAGCACCTGACCGGAGATGAGCGGCACGCGAGCGGTTTCCGAGACGAGTGCGGTAGCCGTCTCGGCGGGCTCGTATCCGACGAAGCCGCCAGCCGAGGCGATGCCCTTGCCGACGGCGATCTCGGTGATCGTCGCCTGGAGCCCGTCGCCCTGGGCGGCGATGACGGCGGCAAGCCCCGCCGTCGTGATGGTCATTTGCAGCGCGGCGGCAGTCATGTGGCCCTCATGTCAAGTCGGACGTGGATCTGGGCTGTGCCGGTGGCGGCGAGCCCGAGGGTGATGGTGCGCTTCGGACGGAAGCCGGCGCGGGCGTCGACCCGCCCCCTCAGTTCGGCGGTGGCCGTCCCGGAGACGCCGATCGAGCCCGCGGCGAGCGCGCCGACCGCCAGCGTGTAGACGCGGCTCTTCGGCTTGGCGCGCCGGATCGTCTGGTCGATCGCGGCGATGGTCTTGGCATCGAGCAGGCGGGCGTCGTCGTAGAGGCTAGTGCGGGCGAAGGCGATCACGTCGAAGGTGCCGCGCCGGCCGACGGGCTCGCGCTGCCACCATTCGGTGATCTGGCAGTCGACGGTCATCGCGGCGAGCGCACTCGTGAGCGCCTTGCGGGCGCCCTTGATCCGATGCACACCCGGCGCCGCGGCGATCACCGCGCGCTGGATGCTCTCCGGCCAGGCCGCATCCCAGACGTCGACGCTGACCGCCCAGGCAAGCCAGGGCAGCAGCACGGCCGGACAGGTCGCCGGATTCCAGATCGTCGCGATCGTCTCGGGCGTGTAGGTGCCAAGCCGGGCGAGTTCGGCGGCAAGGATCGCCTTTTCAAGCGGCATCGCGCTGATCGGCAGCAGCGCTTCGGCGACGGCCGCTGCAGCCGTCACCTGCGCATCAATGATCGGATCGGGCATCGTCAGGCCCAGGTGCCCGCGGCCTGGACGGCCGTCACGGTGATCGCGGTGCAGTTCGGGGCCTGCTTGGACCCGCCGCCGACGTCGGCCGCCGGGCTCGTCAGGGTCACCGCCTCGACGCCGGAGACATAGCCGCAGCCGCCGAGCCCGAGCCGCTCGGCCGTGAAGCCGACACGGCGGCGCTTGGCGGCGTAGGCGGCGATCTTGGCCTCGACCTCAGCGATCATCGGTGCGGGATCGGCGCCGGCCGCATAGGCCACGGTCATCTCGACCGTATAGTCGACGACCTCGGCCGCCTCGATCCGCACGTTGTCCCCGATCGGGCGAACCTCTTCGGAGGTCACCGCATCGTAGACCCGGTCGATCAGCGCCTGGTCGGCGGCGCCGTAGTCGGTCCCAGGCAGGACGACGAGCAGGACTTCCGGCGCCAGCACCGGGTCGCCGTTCGCCCGACCGGCAAAGGCCGTTGTCCGCTGGCCGCGCGAGTAGGCATCGGCGAACAGCACGGCATCGGAATAGGTTGCGCCGTCTTCTTCAGAATAGGTCGCAACGTCGGAAAGGTCCGGCAAGCCGTCGAGTTCGAGGGCGTGGAAGTCATAGGCGCCTTCGGGACCGGCGGTCGAGAAGGCCTCCGGTGCGAGGGCGATGCGGGCGCGGAAGCGGGCATCGCTCTCGAAGGTGACGAGCCCGTCGCCGTCCGTCGTCGACTGGCGCGAGATGCCGTAATAGGTCGCCGCGATATGGTCGAGCGCGGCGCCCGTTGCGGTCGCCAGCGAGAGCGCCGACATCGCCTCGTTGATGCGCTGGTCGACAAGCTGCTCCTGGTAGGCGCCGCCCTCGGAGAAGGCGATCCGCAGCGGGTCGGTCTCAAGTGCCTCGACATCGTAGTCGATGCCGTAGAGGGCCAGCGCCGCCTTGAGGTAGGCGCTGCGGCTCGCCTCGAGTGCGGCAAAGCCCGTCTCGGTCAGCGGCAGGCCGCCGAGGGCGGAAAGGTCCGGGGCAACAAAGCGCGTCATACCATGGTCCCGACGGTGACATTGCCGGACGCGATGCCGACGCCGAAGGTGACCGTGCGGTCCACCTTCAGCGAATAGCGGCTGTCTGTCTTCGGCAGGTGGGCATAGGGGCGATAGTCGGCGAAGATCGAAAGCGCGATCGTGCCGAGCCGGGCCTCGCCGGCGCTCGACGACACCGTGACGGACCGCACCCGGAAGCGCGGCTCCCAAAGGTCGATCGCCGTCGCGATAAGCTGGCGCCAGACAAGGAAGAGGGACGGCGTCACGGCACGGCCGAGCAGTTCGGCAACGCCGCCCCCGAACTCGCGCAGCATGAGGCGCTCGGCGATCCGCGTCGTCATGATCACCTCGACGCCCTGGTAGGCATGCTCAAGGTTGCCGATCATCTGGCCGGTGCGCCGGTCGAAGCCCGCCATCAGCCCTCGGCCTCTCCTGCCTGGGCCTCTCCCGCCTCGGCTGCGGCCTTCCGGCGCCGGGCCTTCGCGGGCACCTTGTCGATCCGGCCCCGGTCGAGGTCGAAACGGGCCTCGGCCTCGGTCAGATCCACGATCCGGCTGGCAGGCACCGGAGCGCCGTTGACGTAGGCATAGCCGTCGCGCACCCGGTAGCTCTCTGTCGTCATCAGTGAGGTCCCTTCATCAGTGCGGCGTCTGGGTGTCGTTGACGCCGATCGCGATGCCGCCATGGACGTGGCTGTCGCCGATGTTGGTGTCGTTGTGCGTCACGCTCGCGCCGACGGCCGCGACCGAGCCGTTGATCGTCACGTCGCCGTCAATCGTCAGCTTGCCGCCCTTCATGGTCATCCGGACGCCGAAGGCCTCAACGACATGGGCTTCCAGATCGCTCGACGGCGCCGCGTTGTCGCCGCCGAAGCCGCCGCGCAGGAGGACGCCCTGGCGCGGGTCGCCGTTCGGCGAGACGACGCCGACGACCTGGCCGACCGAGAGCGGCGCCCAGGTCGAGGTCGCCCCGCCGGATTCGGGATGCGGCAGGAAGGGCGAGAGATAGGGCTCGCCTTCGTCGTCCTCGCCATAGCGGATGCGATAGCCCTGCTCGGCGTCGACGACGGCAACCGTGCCGACCTTCATCGCGTTGCCGAAGGCGGTCTTCAGCATCTCGATATCGGTTCGCATGTCGATGATGGCTTCGATCATGGGGCGACCTCCTCCGCGCCGTCCACGACCAGGACCGCGCCATCGGCAAGCGGCGGCGTCGTGCGGTCCTCGTCCTCGGCGAGCGGGCCGAGCCCGAGAGCCAGAAGACGATCCCGATCGAGCCCGAGCAGCGCCTGCGTCTTGCGCCAGTCGGCCCAATCGGCGCCCTCGGAAAGCAGAGCCCGGAAGACGCGCACGACCTCGCCATAGCCCTCGTCGCCGTCCGCCTCCATGAGGATGAGGCCGGCCTCGACCGGCGCCGGGATCGACCCTGGCAACGGCTCGTCGAGCACCTCGATCTCCGCCAGCGTGTAGCGGGCGGCATGCTTCGTGCCGGTCTCCGGATCGGAGGCCCGGGCATCCTTGATCTCGCCGAAGGCCATCACGAGCCCACGGAAGACGAGCGCCCACGGCGTCTCGCTGACCGTCAGGACCTGGCGCCATTGCCGGTCGAGGATGTTGAGGAGCGCCTCATAAGCGGCGTCGGTCTCGCCGAGCGCGGCGACGATCACCGTCTCGCCCTTGACGATATCCTCCGTTCCAACGGCCACCACTGCCTGCACGAAGAGCTTCAGAACCGTGTCGCGGCCGAAGAGACCGCGCTCGCTCTGGATCCGGCCCTTCTGCTCGCCCTCCTCGATCGAGACGACCAGCACCGCCCTGCGTTCGTCTTTCAGGAGCCCGGGCAGCGAATCCATGCTGCCGGCAAAGACGTGGTCGGTCGCGATCGTCATGTCGCGCAGGGCCTCGACCGCCGCGATCTGGATGAGTTGGCGAATGATGCTCAAGGCGCCAGCCTCACATCTTCACGGGCGAGAGGTAGAGGATCAGCCAGCCAGGCATGTCGTTGCCGATCCGGCTGATCCGGTAGTGCTCGCGCGCGCCGCTGTCGGGATCGACCCTCAGCAGCCGGTCGCCCTCGCGCGGCACATGGCCAAGGTCGGCGAGCCGCAGGGTGACCGTCGGCCCGTCCGTCATCGCCTTCGCACGCATGGCGACGTCGTTGCCGCCGCCGATCTGGGTCAGGTCGGGATTGCGGTCGAAGAAGGCCGGCACGTCGACGAGTTCGGTCCGCAGGGCATCGGGGCCGCCCGACATCTTGCCATCGGCCCAGGGCGCGATGGTCACGACGCCGCCGAGGCGGTCAAGCAGAACGCTACCCGCATCGGCGAAGGCCGCGTCGATATCCATCAGTTGTCCTGCAGGGCGGCGAGGGCCGCTTCGGCTGCCGCCAGCGCCTTTTCCGCATCGGCCTTCGCGGCGAGGTCGTCGCCGGCCTTGTCCAGCGTTTCCTTCGCATCCGCGACCGCCTTCTCGGCAGCGGCGATCGACTTGGCCGTGCCCTTCCTGGCCGCGGCGCGCTGCTTGGCGAGTTCGTCGGCGGCATAGGCGAACCGATCGGCGATCAGGTGGTTGCCGTAGGTTTCGGGAACCCTCACCGGCTCATGCGGGCCGACGTTGATGTCCTTCTCGGTGCCCATCAAGGCCTTGGGAAGCACCCCCTTGTTCCGGAAGGCGACCCAGATTTTCTTCTCCGCCATCGCGGCGATCCTTTCCGTGGCTGCGGACCGCTCTGCGGCCCCTCAAAAAGACGAAGAGCCGGGCTCATCACCCGGCTCTTCGTGCCCCCTCATGGGGTCCAGAGGTTGCCGACGATCAGGCGATCGTCAGCTTGCGCAGCACCTTCGGACGGGTGCAGAGCGAGATCGGGTTGGACTGGACCTCAAGGTCGTAGCCCTTGCCGTTCGGCTTCTCGATCGCCTTCGAGTAGAGCGGCAGACCGATGGTGTTGACGGTCTCGACATAGTCCGCCGGCGCAAAGCGGGTGATGAAGAGGTCCGGCACGCCGGTGACCATCACCCGGGCCTCAGTGGCTGCGATATAGGGGGCACCGAGGTCGGCCGTCGCCTTCGCACCGGTCCGGTAGCGCTCCCAGGTCGCACCGCCCCAGACGAACTTGTCCGGCGTGTCCTGGCGAAGCGCGGCAGCGCCGGCATTGTACATGAAGGTGTCGCGGACCGACTTGTGCTGCCACAGGGCATCGTGGAAGTCGCGGCCGGTGAAGACGTGGATGCCGCCATAAGGCTCATCGAGATCGTCTTCGATCCCGTAGATCACCGGCTGCCAGAGCTTGGAGACGATGGTGGCATCGGTATCGAGCGCCAACGGGATCGCGGCGGGGACCGCGATGCCAAAGACCGAATAGAGGTCATGAAGGACCTTGCCGGACTTGGACGTCACGATACCCTTGAGCGCGCCGACCCGCTGGTGCTCCAGCGTCATCGTCAGGTCCTGCCCATGGCGCATCGCCTTTTTCTGAACGCGGACCGCAAGCTGCTCGGGCGAGGCCTCGGTCCCGAACTCGCGAACGCCCTGCACCTCGTCGGCAAGGATCGAATCGTTGCGCTGGTAGTGGTCGATCAGGAAGGGAATCTTCGTGCGCTTCTCGTCGTCGGTCGTCTCGCCCGCGCCGCCGCGCGCACTCGGCTCGACCAGCGAGAGCTTGCCGTCCTTCATCTCGATCGAGATCATCGTCGTCGAGACGCCGTCTTCCTCGAAGGCGCCCGTGGCGCTGACCTGGCCGGGCCGATAGGAGCCCTGATTGACGGCGGCCGTCAGCGTTTCAAGGCTGAAGGGATCGCCGGCGTGAATATTGGGTGCAACCATGGTGGGTCTCCTCAGCGGGCTTTGATGCCCAGGGCGGCCAGATCGGCGATCTTGGCGGCGCGTTTGGTGGGGTCGTCGACGCTCGCGTCAAAGAGCAGCATCGGGGCTTTGACCTCGGCGTCGTTGGTGAGGCAGACGACATCGACGTCGACGTCGGTCGCGTCGACGCCATAGCCGAGGACAGCCGCGGCAGTTTCCGCACCCTCGATGCCGACCGTCTCAACGTCCGGCGCGCCGGTGAACTTCTTGCTCGCCGTCACCATGCCGAGCACGGTGCCGGCCTCCAGGACGCCAGAGCCGGCGGCGATCGTCAGCGTCTCGCGCGAGCGGTAGCCGTTCGCCTCCGAAAGAATGAAGGCGAGGTTGCGGGCCTTCTCGGTAAGGGCTTCCATGATCAGGCTCCCTTCATGGATTCACGGCGCTTGTCGTAGATCGCCGAGGGTTTCAGGGTGCCCGTGGTCTGGGCGGCGGCAGTCGTGGTCACCGGCTGGGCAAGGCCCGCCGAGGCAAGCCGCTGCTTTTCGTAGTCGTCCGCACCGGCTTCCGGCGCGCCGGCCGCCGGAGAGGCATCGAGGATCGCCTCCGCCGCTTCCGGGCTGCTGTCGGTATTGAAGGCTAGATGCTCGGCGAGCTTGGTCCGGCCCTCGGCCTTCGGGCTGGTCAGGATCGCCTTGATCCGGTCCTTGGCCTCAGTGGCTGCGGCCTTGATGGACGTCGCCAGGTCGCCCGTGGCGTTCGCGGTGGCGCCCGTGAGGGACGCTGCCAGGTTGGCCGCGGCGGCGACATTCGTATCCGCGCCGGGCCTCGTCTGTTCGGTCATGACAACCTCTTCGCTGGTCGCCGCGCCGGGGTTTCCCGCCTGCGGCTGGTTGTTGGACGCTTGCGCGCCCGGCTCTTCCCCGAAAAGGGAAACGGCAGCCGTGTCCGGATGCATCGCTGCATGGACCGCGGCGAGAACACTTCTCATCGCTTTGCTCCTGTTGATTGCCCTAGCGATTGACGGCCTTGACGAAGGCATCGAAGGCCGCGGACGGATCGCCGACAGCGTCGATGAGGCCGAGCGACAAAGCCTCGGCGGCGTCAAACGCCGCCGCTTCCGTCGCAAGCGCCTTCGCCTTGGTGATGCGCCCTGCCCGCCCGGTCGCGACGTAGCTCGCGAACTCCTCGCGCATCGCGTCGGCCGTCGCCTGCCACTTGGCCTTGAGGTCTGCCGGCAGGGCCTCGAAGGGATTGCCCTGCGCCTTTTTCGCGCCGGAGCGAATGATGGTGACGTCGATGCCCTGATTGGCATGGAAGGCACTCATGTCGGCGTGCAGCATGATCACGCCGATCGCGCCGGCCCCGCCAAACTTCGGCGCCACGATCTGCCGCGCCTGGCTGGCCATCATGTAGCCGGCCGAATAGGCAAAGTCGGTCAGGATCGCGATCGTCGGCTTGGCCTTCGAGAGCGCCCGGATCATCGCCGCCGTCTCGTGCGCCCCGGATACCTCGCCGCCGAAACTGTCGATCTCGAAGACGACGCCGCGCACGATCGGGCTCTTCATCGCCATGGCGATCTGCGTCTGCAGACCCTGGTAGGACGTCGTTCCCGAGTAGCTCCCGAGCCAGCCGCCCTTGTGCACCAGCGACCCCTCGATCGGGATGATCGCGACCGCGCCAATCATATCGAACGGCAGGAGGTCCTGTTGCTGCAGGTGCCGCTCCATGCGGTTGCCGAGCCGGCCGGCCGAAGGGCGACCATTCTCGAAGGCTTGGTGCTCGATCCCCTCGCCGCCGTTGACGATCGTCACGTCGGCGCCGGCAATCCGTCCGCCAAGGCCGGAGACAAACGCCTCCGCCTTGCGCGCGTCATAGAGCAGCGGCGTGTTGAACAACCGCTCGGCGATCCGTGCCCGGGCAAACGTCATGTCAGGTCCTCAGCAAAAGCGCATGCGCTTGGCAAAGCGGGTACGCTTGCCGGTCGTGGTCGCTTCGCATGCCGTCTGGTACTCCCGGATCAGCCCGTCGAGGGCCGCCATGTTCGCGGCGCCGTAGACAACGGTCTGGCGCGTGATCGGCGACTGGACCGAGAGTTCCTGGACGTTCTCGCCCGTCGCCATGCGGATCTTCGCCGCCTTCAGGGCCTGGCAGACCTCGCACGGCTTTTCCGTGTCATAGGCCTTGCCGTTGATCTTGATCTCGGCCATCAGGCGCCTGCCTTCGCGTTGCTGTCCGACGGCTGTTTCGTCGCCGGATCGGAGGCCTTCTTGCGGTCGTAGGGCGACGTCATGCCGGCCTTGACGTAGCGCTGGTGCTCGGCCTGCCGCTGCTCGAAGAGTTCGTCCGGGTCGTGCCCGAGTTGGGAGCATTCGATCGCAAGGCTGGACGTGCCGTTGATCAGGCGCTCCGACGAGGCCTCGGCGGATTTCTTGTCGTCGGCCGTCGGCTGGGCAGGTCCCTGCCAGTTCGCCCAGAGCACGTCGTCCCGGTTGGCTCGGAAGGCCTCGATGCCGCCCTTGAACGGAATGCGCCCGGTCTCGATCTCCTCTTCCAGCCAGTGCTCATAGGGCATCTGGTAGTGCGGTGCGGCGATCCGCTCCCGCCGCCGCATCACCACCGGCCAGATCGACGAGGTCTCCATGCGGACCGACGAATAGGTCGCGTCCTGATGGTCCATCGTCAGGCCGCCATAGGTGATGCCGAGCGCCCGCGCCATGTCCCGCGCCAGCGACTTGGCAAAGGGCAGATAGTCCGAGCCCGGCACCGCGGCGGTCTTGATGTCGAGCTTCTCGCCTGGCGCCAGGTGGCTGACCTGCGGATCGCTGGAGACGTTGATCTTGCTGTCGGCTGCCCGATCAAGCTGCGCCCCGAAATAATCGATGAAGTCCGAGGCGATATCCGAACTTCCCTTGCCCGCGATCTCCTGGATCGCTTCGAGCCCCTCGAAGGCATCGGCCGACGGGGCGTCGGAGGTCAGCGTGATCCCGAGTATCGTCTGAAGGAAAGCCATCTGCGCCGTCGCATCGTCGAGGCCGTCCGCCATCAGGTGCTTGCGCATGCCGGGCACCATCGGCGAGAGGCCGCGCACGTCGGACGCGCAGTGCGGCTCGAAGACATGCAGCACCAGGTCGCGCCCCTGCGCGTCCCGTGCCCGATAGTCGACCTTGGTCTCGATCCCGGCCCTCCGCTCGCGGAAGCGATACGCCACGGCGCGCCCATTCTCGTCATGGATGACGCCCTGCACGAGACCTTCGAACTCGTTCGTGTCGCGCACGAGCCGGTGCGGCGGCGACATCAGCATCTTGTTGCCTGTCCGGATGCCGTAGCGGCGCCTGAGCGCAGGCCCCATGTAGTCGGCAATTGCCGTCGATTCCCCGAAGGCGAGCCAGTAGCGCAGGCCGACATCCGCCATCTGCGGGATTGTCAGCTTGCCGCGCACGTCGCATTCCGACGGCTTCCATGCCCAGGTCTTCCAGCCCGCCTTGACGATCGCGATGAAGTCCCGCCGCTCGGTATCGCTGTAGCCGAGCTTTGCAAGGTTCGGCTGCGGATTGAGCGCCAGTTCCACGCCCACGGTGTCGGCGATGATCTGGTCGCAGGCGCCCTTGAGCCGGCCCGAGTTCTGGATCATGTCCATCGCCAGGGCGCCGGCACGATCCCAGACCCGGCGCACGTCGTCGCGATGCTCGCGAAGATAGGCCGGCCGCGCGGCAATGATGCCGGAGCGGTTGTCGCGCAGATAGGACGCCCTCGGCCGCACCGCGGGCACGCCGACGGCTTCGCCAGCCGGACGACTGCCTGCCTTCACGCGCACCCGTGTCTTTTCCATCAGTGCCTGTTCTTCCAGCGATTGCGCCGTCCCTCGCGGGAGCGGTCAGGTTTCTCGGTCGCCTGGGCCTGCGGCTCCGGCTCGCCCGCCTGGCTCATGCCGGCGAAGAGCCCGTCCTCGAAGTCGAGTTGTGCCTCGGCCGGCGGCGTCTCGCGCTCGGCCTCCAGCCGGTCCCAGATCGCATCCGGCATCGAGCGGATGCCGTAGCGGATCGCCGCGACCTCAGCCTGGTTCATCGTGTCGAGGGCTTCGTTGGCCTGCGCCGGGTCTTTCTCCCAGCGATACTCGGTGAAGCCGTCCTTGCGCTTCTTCGGCACCCGCCGCTCCGCCGTAAGCTGGCGGAAGTATTCGTCGTCGAGCCCGCGCGGAAACGCGACATAGCCCCGCTCGAGCGGGTCTTCCTTGGCGCAATTGCGATAGAGCGCCATCTTCAGCACCGAGGCGGCGAAGTTGTAGAACCGCTTCGAATACTTCAGGACCTTGCCCGTCTTCGGGTTGCGTTCCTTCTTGACGAGAGCCGTCAGCGGCGCACTCTCCGAACCGACGCCGCGCACCATGATGACCTGCGAGGCAAGGTGCCGGCGCGCCCACTCCCAGACGTCCTCGGTCCAGGCGTTGCCGTCGATCGCGATCCGGTCGGCGGCGATCTTTCGCCCGACCGCGTTCGCCCAGGTCTGGTCGACGAGCGCGTCGAGCATCTGGCGCGGGCGTTCCTCCGCGATGTGGCCCGGGATCACGCCGTATTCGATGACGAAACGGCGGTTGTCCCGGCCCCAGCCGACGGCCTGCCATTCGATGCGGTCGTCCTGGCAGTCGACGCCGATCGTGATGACCAGCGCACCGGCCGGAATGCGGCCCCTCGGATAGTCGGACTGCGCGGCCCGGTCCCGCAGGGCCTCCCATGGCGGGGCCTCGCCCTGCGTCACGAAGGCCCGGCCGACCGTGTCATTGAAGAAGGTCTGCTCGGACGCCGGATCGCCCTTGGCCTTCAGCCACTCCCGCGCGATCGTCTCCCACGACTGGAGGACCGAATAGGCCGACCAGATGTAGAAGGACCGATGCTGGCGCTTGGCCTTCGGGTTGTGTGCCCGGAACGTGAGCCGCCGGTTCATCTTCCGGCGATGATGCTCCTCGATGACGCCGCCGCACTCGATGCACGAGAAGTGCGCCTTCTCCGGATGCTCCTCGTCGAGGTTGGACAGGAAGTTTTCCCAATCCAGCACCTGGAAGTGATCGCAGTGCGGGCAAGGCACATACGGATATTCCTGGCTGCCCGCCTCGAAGTTCGTCGTCACCCGGCATCCCGGCATCACGAGCGGCGTCGAGATTTTCAGGATCTTCGCAAAGTCATGCGCCCGCGACCGGCTGTCCGCCTGCGTCTCCGGATCGCCCGCCGAATTGTTTTCCCATTTCGACAGGTCGTCCTGGACCTGCCGCTTCATCGTCACCTGGCTGAGCGAGGCCGGCGAATTGGCGCCCGAGATCTGGATCGCGCCGCGCCCGTCGACCCGTTCCTTGTAGAGGACGCTGTCGAGCCCGTCCCGGTTCTTCATCGGGAAGAGCCTGGCGAGAGCCGTCGTTCCCCGCAGCATCGGCGAGAGCTTCATCTTCGACCAGCGCTGCGCGTTGCCCTCGGTCGGATGGACGTAGAGGATGTCTCCCGGGTCCATCGCAATGGAGCCGCCGGTGAAGATGTTGGCGACCACCGTGCCGCCGATCTGAGCGGACTTGCAGAGCGTCACGATCCGGCAGGGATCGTCCGGCGACAGCGCCCGCAGCACCTCGTCGAAATACGGGAAGAGGTCCCGGTTGTACGGTCCCGGAAACGGGCTCTCCCGATCCGAGAAAACGATGTTGGCCTCGGCCCAGGCGAGATAGTCGACATCCGGCGGCGGCTGCAGCACCTCGGCCATGGCGAGATAACCCAGCCGCGTGGCATTTGCCGTCTCGACCGCCAGCGACGTCATCGCGTCAGTTCACCGTGTCCAGTTCGTCGGCATCGACCGTCGTCTGCACGGTCTCCGTCTCCTGTTCGCCCAGCGCCGCCATCTGGCGCGAGGCCGCCGCGCGGACCTTCTTCATTTCCCGGCGCATCAGGTGGAGCACGTCGCGCTGCGGCACCTCGAACTGAGCCGAGACGGCGCCGGCAAAGTCGGCGAGCGCGCCTTCGAAGACCTGAAGCATGCTGCTGGCAACCTTGACCATCTCGGCCTTCGCCGCGGCCGTCTCGACGAGCTGGCCGCGCTCGCGCGCCTCGGCGATCGCCGCGTTGCGGTTCGCGCGCCGGACCTGCTCAAGCTTCTCCTGCTTGATCTGGTAGTCGATGCCGCTTTCGCGAGCCGGCGCCGCGTCCTGCCGTTGAGCGCCAGGCGCCGGGGCCTCGACCGAATCCGCAGCGCCATCGCCGTCGTCCAGGCGGGTGTTGATCCCGTTTCCCATCCGCTGGCCGACATCGAGCGCCATCCGAAGGTCGGTCTTGGCCTGCTCGACGTTGATCTTGGCCCGCTGCCCTGCCCCGACAAGCGCCGCCTGGCTGATCTGGCCGGCGGCAATCATCTGCGAGACGCGCCCGGCCGAGACGTTGATCATCGCGGCGAACTGTCCCTTGGTCACGAGTTGCAGCGTCATCGGCGATCCATTCCGGCGGCACCGCCAGGGGCAAGCGGAAGCTTTACCGAGATTGAGCCTTTATCCCCTTGGTTTTAGCCAGCTTTACCGGCTTTAGGCTTTTCTTTTACTCTCAGACTGGCGAGATTTCGGGGTCTTCCCGCCCGCGGGCGGTCCGGATGGGGATACGGTCCCTAAACCCGGGGGTGGGGCCTGCCCACGAAACCCGGCTTACAACACAACAACAGCGCGGCGATTGCTCAGAACAGGCCCGGCGCCATGCGCTTGAGGTCATACAGCAGCCGGTTCGGCAGATCGCGAGCGACCGTCGTGTCGAAGGCCCGCCTCGTCTCGCCCTGCACCATCTCGGTCGGAATGAAGACGCCTGACTTCACCTTTTCGATTGGCAGGCGATGTGCGCCGGCCCGCTCGAAGACCGTGCCGCCCATCTTTAGATCAACGCGGCTCGGGAAGCGCCCGCCGCGCAGGAACGTCCCACGAAAGACCTTTCGCCCGCCGAACGGCGTGGCGGAAACACCCGCCCGGGTCTCGCGAGGGCCGAAGAAGCGCAGGGCGATATCGCCGCCGCGCGACGTCAGCGAGAATTTCGGATTGGCCGCCGAGCCGCGATAGTCCTTCACCGCCTTGACGATGGTCTTGCGCTTCAGCCCGGTCTGTTTCGTCAGAGCCCGGCGAACCTGCGTGCGGGCCTTCAGGCCAACGTGGTTGACCGCCCGCGCCTCGACCTTGCCCATCGCCGCCGAGCCCATCGTGCGAAGGCCCTTCTCGAAGCGCATCACATCGCGGCGGTCCGCCCATGCCAGCTTCAGCATCCGCGCCTCCAGAACGCAAAAAGCCCCGCAGAGAGCGCTGCGGGGCTTTTTGATGTCTCGACACCCAAATCAGGCATCATGAATTTCGGAAAACTAGTCACAGCACCGGCATTGCGTCAACCCAACATTGAGCTGCGATGACGGTCATGCTCAGCGCAGCCCGCACTAGATGCTCACTACCGTTGATCGATTAACTTCGAAAATTCAGACGTTCGGCCGGTGCTTCTCGCCAAAATCTGGTTTCAATTCGATCGTAAATATTGCAGGAATTACCCTCAATTTTTCGGCAAAGAGAAAGGCGGAACGATGAGCCTCTTAGGGCTACTTGCTTTCTGGCTGTTTATTTTGTTTGCCGCTGCCCTTCAATGGACAGCCTTCCATGACGGCATGGAGCTCTGGTTTGGCTTGAGCATTTCGATGGCCACGGTCGCGTTCGCCATTTTCTACCTGTTCGGATTAAGTATTTTCGCCGCTCCAGTGGTGTTTTACGGGGCCTATGTTGCTTGGGGATGGCCTTGGTACCAAGCAGTACTGCTTGCTGCGCCCGCTGTTGTCATCACGTCGATCTTATTACGTTTTCGCGGCATCAAAGGCGTATTTTCCCGCGTCTAGGCTCAGGACTCATTGAATCCACCAAGTGACGATGGCTGCGATTGTAATTGCTGCCATGAAGACGTCAGCGCGGCGGTCGTAACGGGTAGCAATGCGCCGCCAGTCTTTCAGGCGCCCGAACATGTTCTCGATCTTATGGCGTTGTTTGTATTGGGTTTTGCAGAATTCGGCAGGTGCCTTTCGGCCCTTGCGCGGCGGTATGCAGGACGCGATGCCTTTGGCTTGGAGCGCGGCGCGATACTCGTCGGAATCGTATCCCTTGTCGGCAATCATTGTCGCACTGCCGCCCTCAGGCAGGACCGGATAGAGGATCTTGGCCCCGACGTGATCAGAAACCTGTCCCGCCGTCAGGCACATCGCGAGCGGTCGGCCTTCGCCATCGCACACAGCATGCAGTTTGGTGTTCAGTCCACCCTTTGTGCGGCCAATGTGGCGGGGAAGAAGCCCCCTTTTAAAAGGCTTGACGCTGTCCGGTGAGCCTTCAGATGCGTCGCGTCGATCATCAGCGTGTCCGGAGCGCCGCCACTCGCTGCCAAGTGACTGAAAATCCTATCGAACACGCCCAATTCGGTCCAGCGGCGAAAGCGGTTGTAGAGCGTCTTGTGAGGGCCATACCCCTTTGGGGCATCTTTCCATTGGAGGCCATGCTTCAGCACATAGATGATGCCCGACACAATCCGGCGATCATCCACACGAGGCACCCCGTGCGACTTCGGAAAGAATGGCTCGATCTTCGACATCTGGGAAGGCGAGAGCAGAAACAAATCAGGCATGGCAAACTCCTTTGCCACCCTGAATCACATATCACGCATCAATGCAAATTAATGGGTCCTGAGCCTAGGATGGCAGATTCAGACGCGGCAGTGGCGGATTCGCGGGAGCCAATTTTTCACGGCCGCGCCCGGCAGGCACAGCTCGTCTCCAAGCGCATCTCATCGCGGCGGTCAGCCCATGCCCGCTTCAGCTTCCGCACCTCCGAAATGTAAAAAGCCCCGCAGGGGGACTGCGGAGCTTTTCGAATTCTAGACACCCAAAACAGGCATCATGAATTTCGGAAAACTAGTCACAGCACCTCAGCCGCGTCAACCCATCAGCGATGCAAAATGATGGCTTCCCGTTCCTCGCGCGGTCTCTGAGGCGGCTTTCGGGCCTCGGACCTTGTTTTCGGCCCCTCGCAACCATCCGTTTTCCACAGCTGCGCCAGCCGTCGCAGCGCCTCGCGACAGATCGGCCAATAGGCCTCGGCCGGCATGCGGTCGCGGAAGACCAGGTCGTCCAGCTTCGCCGACACCCACGGCCCGGTCACGTTGCGCACCGGCAGGCCAAGGTCCCGCACCGCGTCGATTGCGAGCTCGGCCATCGCCTCGTCGTAGTGGCGCAGTACCCGCTCGCGCCGTTCTTCGTCGCTTTCCGGCGTCTCGGCCTCCATCCGCACCTCGCCGTCCCAGGTCGTCGGCAGCACGGGGGACGCCAGCAGCCCGAGGAAGTCGTTCTTGACGCGGCGATAGCGCTCAGCCGCCAGATACTCGCCCTCGCCGATCACGCCGCCGAGCATCAGGCAACCGATCAGCGTCCCGGCCCGCTGGTCGGCACGAAGATGCTCCGGCAGCCAGTTCCGGTGATGCTGGCTGAGTGCGACGGACCGCGTCCGCCGCTCCTCCTCGGCTGCCATCCTGCGCAGGTCCACCTCGCTCGGTCCCCGCACCTTGCCGCACGGAAACCGTTCCACCATTTTTCGTTTTCGCCCGCGCGCCATCCTCATCTCCTCAACGTCTTCCGCAGCTGGTCCGCCAGTTCTCGCCGCCGCTCCGGCGAAGGCCCTAAGGCCTCGATCGGCGGAGGATGCTCGGCGGGCAAATAGACGACCGGCACGCGGCTCGGATTCGGCAGCAATCGGCAGTGATGGGCGAAATAGGCCCTCCAGGCCTGCCAGCCTTCGCCGCCGATCTTCACCGCAACGAGCGCGTCAACCGCAGCCTCGGTCGGCGCCTTGGTCGCGAGAACGGTCCAGCCCCGTCCGGCCCGCGCCTCGAAGAGCATATTCTGCGCCGTTGCCTCGTCGCCATCGCCGAAGCTCTGGCGCCAGAATTCCGCCGACCAATCCTTGGAAAACGGCGCAAGGACGACGGTGTCGAATCCCGTAGCTCGTCGTTGGTCGGCCAGCAGCGTCCAGCGCATTTCGGCGAGATAGGTCGCCGACGAGACGATGTGTTTCCGGCCGATCCGCTTGAGGTAGGCGAGATAGTCCTGTGCCCGCTCAGTCGCATCGCGGCGCTTTGCGGGTGTCAATCCATCCCAAGCCCTGCGGGCCTTACCGCGGTCGTCGGCGGCGGCTGTCGGCCAGTTGGCGAAGAACGCGTCGAAGGCCTCGTCGGCTTCGTTGTTGCCCGCCTCGGCTGCGGTCCTCTCCGCCGAGGCTCGGGTCAACCCCGCCGAGGTTCGGTTGCCGGGTCGATGCGGCAATCCGTTTGCGCCTCCCTCCGGCGAGGTTCTGCTCCCGGGTCGATGCGGCAACCCGCCTGCGGTTCCCTCCGGCGAGGCTCGGTCGCCTGGTCGTCGCGGCAACCCGCCTGCGGTCCCCTCCGGCGGGTTTGCCGTGTCAGGCGATCTCGGCAGGGGCTCGCCCGCGCGCTCTCTCTCAATTTCGTTTTTAAGGGGTACGTTCTTATAGGGTGCCGATCCAGGACCGGCAGGGGGTGCCGACTCTGGGCCGGCAGGGGTGCCGGTATATCGGCAGGGGTGCCGATCTGTCGGCAGGGGGGTCTCGGCGCCTTCCGGACCACCTGTTTCGGGCTCGTCGTCGGCCGGGCCCGGCACCATCGAAAGGTCCGGCGCGGCGTCGAAGAGGATGCGGTAGTCGTGGGCGCAGTCGCGCCCGTCCATCGTCTCGTTGACGCGCCGCTCCACGACGCCGATCCGCATCAGCCGGTCCAGCGAGGCCTGCACGGTGGAGCGCGCGCAGGAAAGCTCCTCGGCGAGCTTTACCTGGCTGCGCGTGCACCAGCCATATCGGTCGATGTGGCGGCCGAGGACGCAGAGCACTTGCAGGTCGCGCCCTTTCAGCCGTGCGTCGGTCACGATCCATGCCGGGATGATGGAAAAGCGCATCGTGCTCACGCCCCACCCTCCCCGCGCAGTTCGGCCGCGCGCTCGCGCTCGAAGGCCTGTTTCCGTTCGATGAAGTCGCGGAAGTCGTCGGCATAGCGGCGCACGAAGCGCAAAGACGAGAGCCCCGCCTCGTAGCAGTCCTGCCGCCAGTCGGCCGTCTCCTGCCGCAGCTGTCCGCGCGCCACCTGTGCGGCGAGGAAGTTCGTCTGCCGCTCGATCAGTTGCGTCATCTCGGCGATCTGGTCGTCGATGGTGGGCTTCTGGCGAGACTTCATCACTCACCCTCACCCGAGGTAACCGCAGGAGAGGACGACCGGGCATCGCCGACCGCGGGGCCAAAGCGCACCATGGCGTTGTTGAGCGTGCGCACGAGTTGGCGCCGCCGCGCCTCGCTCTCGCAAAGCAGCGCTTGCAGCACGGCCTTTTCGGCCTGCAGCACCGCAATCTCGTTATCGGTCGTGTCGGCGCTCGCCAGGGCCCGGCGGGCCCGGTTCAGCCGCCTTGCGCAGGCATCGACATCGAGCGGCGGATCGAAGGAGAGGATGTTGCTCACCGTCCCGCCTCCGCTGCTGCCAGCGCCCGGGCCCGGATGTGGCCGAGTGTGCGCATGAGGGGATCGAGGTCGGCGAGGATCTGCGCCGCTTCTTTCGGTGAGATCGCCGCGCCCGCTTCACCCCTCGGCGAGACAGCGCGCACCAGGTCGGCCATGGCCTTGCCGAACTCTTCCGCCGCTTCGGCCGAAAGGTCGGCCACTTCCTCGGCGGCGTCCGGCGCCGGCAAAGGCAGGAACAGGCCCCCTGCCCGCATGGCGAGATATTCAGCGCAGGCGGTGGACGGGCCGAGCTCGGACAGCAGTGCGATCTGGTGGAAGCTCGCCGCGCCCGGCGCGTCCGGGTCGCTCCAGCCATAGACGGTCGAGGGGCGCCGGCCGACCACGTCCGCCGCGCGCTCCACGCCGCCGCATTGGGCCAGCAGCGCTGCGATCGCAGCGTGAGCGCTTCCGGCCGCCCGGGGCTTCACCGGCGTCATGCGAGCGCCTCCGCGGTCCCGCTTTGCGGCAACCAGGTGGGCGTCATCCATTCAAGTCGGCTGGCACAACCCGAAGCAATGCTCTCAGGCTGATTTTCTGAATTGACGACTCCGTAATACCACTTAATCGGGAACCAAGAATATTTCCAATTTGAAACGTGATAGACAGAAGCGATCAATGTTTTCACGAAGCAGTGTTCATTTTCGTAAAATTTGCAGGCTCCAGCACTTTTTATGGGTTTTCCGGCTCGTCGGCACTTTTCTTTACTGAGAATCTTCTTAGAAATAGAAGACCAACGCGGCCAAAAACGTTGGTCCGAGATTGAATTTTGCACGACAGGCTTTGATACGGGCCGGCCAGCATCGCCCCAAGGGCGGAGAATGACCCGTCTGAAGTATTTCAGCGAGGGGCTGTTGCATTGAACATGAATGGGAATGCGAGCAGAACGACCGAAGGACCTGCCCTGCTGTTTTGGGGCAGCGAACAGAAATCCGTCAACGTTATCTTGACCTTGACGGAACTGCCCGACGGACGCCTTCACGGCCACGGAACAATTGGCTGTCTGTGGCCGCAGGATTTGCAGGCGGCATTCGAGGCGGGTGAGCAGGAACTGATCCTTCCCGACGGTGCGCGCTATCCCATCGTCATGGATGAAGTCGAGCGGCACTCGGCCAAGTTCCGATGCCTCTTTTCCGGCATGGAACTGTTTTGAGAATAGAGCGGCTGAAAGGCCTTCGTGCGCAGAACTGGCGCCAACGCTGCCGGCGGCCCTTGGCCTCACGGGCGTCATAAACCGGCCTCCCCGTTCTGATTGCCGCGCGGCCGCACAAGGTCCATCGTGTCCCTGACGCCAGCGAGGATGTCCCAACGAAAACAGGGGGTATTTCTGACCGAGTGAATTCGGCTTCCACCATCAGGGGTCGTGCGAAGGACTGCCGCCAGACACGATCCGGCAAACTGCCAAGAGCGTATAAGCAGAAAATGATACAGGCTGGGGGCCACTTGGCAGAGGGTGTCTCTCGAGGGCAAAAGCCGGGACCGGGAGATATGACGGAATACTTGAGGACGCTCTCCGGCGTCGGCCGGCTGGAATGGAACGCCGACGAGGAGATCGCGAATTACACACTGATGATTCGCGAGCTCGCCCCGGGTTGCATCGATGGGCATGGCACGCTGACGGACATACCCTCGGGTCGACTTGGCTCCGCCTGCAAGGCGAATAGTCAAGAGCTCGTGGACGATCGCGGTCAGCGATGGCCGATTGTGATCACATTGGTGGCAGCGAGAGAGGCTGACTTCATCCTCAACCTCGCATCCCAAACGATGATGTGATTCCATTTGAGCATCGCCGCGGGAGAACTCGTCTAACAGCTTGCGACTGCACAACTTCTGGCGGATCATGCCTGCGGGGCCGATTTTGTCGAAGGAGTGTGCGGTGGCAGTCTCTACTCTCGAACTCAGCGTCCTGAAGGCCCTCGACGCTTTGCCAGCGTCGAGAATTATCTTTGATTTCCGGGATCGAATAGCGAGGCTGGAAGCCCGGATCGCCGAACTGGAAGAAGCAGCCAGACATCTCGTCAAGCCAGGATGGATGGATTGCCCGGACTGCCGCGCAAGACTGCGGGTCCTAAGAGACATCCGCCATCCGGATTTCAACGACAACGGGGTGAGACAACAGGATTTGTGCTGCGATTTCTGCGGCCTGCAGTTCACCCGTGATTTCACGATCGGCGTGGGTTTCGGATAGGACGGCTGGCAGATCAGGTGGACAATCGAAACATCAACCGACAAGGTTACGCGCGCGGCTCCAACGGCAGCGCGCTTCCTCACGGGTATCATAAGCCAGCCTCCGCGTTCTGATTGCGCGTAGACCATGCTCGCATCATCGTCGTCACAAAGCGCCGACGACGGAAAGGCAACCAGTTTGAGTCTGGAAACAAAGTGCAGCCGAGCGGCGCACAGCGCATCACAAGACCGTTCATGTGGTGGCCTCTGTCTCGGACGCTAATGATGGAACAAGAGCTAGATCAGAATCTCCAATCCGTCCGGAACGCCGGAGCCAGTCGAGACGAATGGCATTCATTTCCTCCGCGCCGATAGCTCCGCCGGTCATCAAGCGGATTTTCTCGATCAGGTCAGCGTCGGCGCGGTTTTCGCCCGTCTCGTAGCGTTGGAATGTCCTCGGATTGGAGAGCCCTAGGACATCAGTACACCAAGCGAGCGTGCGACCGCTCTGTTCGCGCCATTTCTTCAGCATGAACGCAATATAGCGTTATTCGCTAAATTCCTGTCAAGCGAAATTAGCGATTTGCGCTATCAACCTATTTGGCGAATTTCGCTAAAATGAATATTATGCCCACCGAACTGCCGACCAAATATATCCGCGAGCACCGCGAGAAAGCTGGCCTGACGCAAGAGCAGGTCGCAGATAAACTTGGCCTGCATCTGACGAACTATAACAAGCTCGAAAAAGGGAAGACGGCGATCAAGCTTGACCGCCTGATGGCGCTCGCAGAGATCCTAAAATGCCAGCCTGCCGACCTTCTTGCGCCGCCGAGCAACATGATTCGCGTTCGCGCGCAAGGTTACCTTCAGGCCGGTATTTGGACTCAGGCATTCGAGATGCCGAACGAAGATCAATTTGACGTTTTTATTGCCGATCGGCCCGAGTTGCGTGGACTGGCCCTTTATGCCGGCGTCATCCGGGGCGAATCAATGAATCAAGTCTATCCGCCTGGCACTGTCGTCGTACTTGCGCCCCGTCAAGATGGTCCCAGCGATCTGATCGCAGGCCGCCGCTATCACATCGAATATCAGCGCGCCGATGGTTCATGCGAGAACACGATCAAATCCGTCAGGGTGCGGGCCGACGGTTCGGTTTGGCTCGTGCCGGAATCAAACGATCCCGCATTCCAAGCACCAATTCCAGCACTGCCGAACCAAGATGAGCAAATCCATTTTCGCGGACGGGTTGTCGCTGCGATCATCAATGAAGAATAGCCGGACCAAACCGACGGACGGACTGGTCGGCCAGCTACCTGCTCTCGCCTAAATGCTGTTGCTTTAGCCGCTCCTCGATGGCGCGGCGATGCGCCTCCTGTTCTGGCGTCAGGTCGGCTGGCTTCTCGCCTGTTGTCAGAAGATTTTTTGGCAGCGGTTGGCTAGAACATGCCAGCCACAGTTCGCGCGACCAAGATCGGCGAATTTCATTCTGGTTGGCATCCGCCGCAGCTGCGATCGGCAGCCCGAACGGACCGAGCAGCAGGCCAGAGGCAAGGCCGATCGCCATGCGCCCTCCAACCTTGTCGTCATAGTCCAGCGCCTTCTGCCGCATCTGGCGACATTCTTCAGTGTCGAACTTCGGATCGATGCGGTCCAGCTTTTCAGCCACTATCTGCGGTTTCGGCGCACAGGCACCAAGGGCAAGAAGCCCGATGAGGATCACGGCCCGCATCAGCTTTTCTTCACATAAGGTTCGGCGCCCTTGCCCCAGATAAAGTCAGCCTTGGTACCATCCTGCATTTCCACAGTGCCGAACCCATCCAACCCCTTTGGCTCACGAGTGGCGGTCACAATACCGACCTGACCGTTGTCGCAGGTCACTGGCGTTCGGATCGTCTGGGCGAGGTCGGAAGGATCATAGGTCCCTTTGCAATGTGTCTGCGTGCCCTTCAGCACGCCGGACACCTGAAACTTGCCTTCAGCCATGTTGACCGTCGTCGTCCCGGTAAGGATGTCGCCATTGTCGGCGATCACCGCCACAGGTTTCGTAATCGAGCAGCCGCCAAGAAGCACTGCCAAAACTGGCAGCACCGTCAAAATTCGCCGCATCGCTCCCCCCCATTTCCCAGCGATTAATATCCGCCGTTCAGGATCATCTTGCAGTCGCGCCATGATTGCAACCATCCCGACCGATGCGATCGATGCTAGACGACACCGATACCAGCTAGTTAGCGAAATATGCTCAGTATGATTCGTCAGTCAGACGGAGGGTCATTTCCATATTTAGCAATTTTCGCTAATTCGATCTTGACTTGAAATTAGCGTTTTGCGCTATATTGCTTCATCGACAACATAGACGATGGAGCTCCCTATGTTTTTCACGCCCCGCATTTCCACCGCCAATCCGGTCGCGCGCCAGATGGCCGCCGTGATGGCCGACCGCATGCCCCTCACGGGCTGCGTCCGCGATGCGGATTTCATCGCCGCCGGCATCGAGAGGAAGGACATCGACGTCCACTTCTCGGCCGCCTCCCGCCTTTACCGCCAGCAGCGCCGCCGCCGCGCCGCACACTGAGCCTGCCCGCCTCGTGCGGGGGAGACCCTCAGCACGAGCGGGCCTATGAAACTCCATTCCGCGCCGCCCCCGTCCTGACCACGGCGCGATGAGGCCGGACGGTGCCCCTCCCTCGCCGTCCGGCCGCTCTTCCCTTTTCCGACCGAGGAGCCGCCATGTCTTCCGGCACAATCCTGTTCTGGGTCTTCGCCTATGGCGCCACAGCGCCCATTGCCGGCGTTCTGATCGGCCGTCTGCTGGTGCGACGGCGGCGCGATACAACGCCCGCCAAACCAAAGCCGATGCTTCGGAAAGAATTGCGGAGCCCTGCCAGCGCGGCGAGGGCCCGGCACGGCCGGCCCGTCGTCACGGTCAAACCCATCTGGCAGTCGCGAGACGCCGGATGATTTCCACTCGCCGCCGAGCCCACACCTCCTGGCCGGCGACCTTTACCGCGCTGGAACGCGCCCTTTTCAATCAGGACCGAACCATGACCAATTCCGGTGAAACGGGCGGCGTTGCCGCCGGACAGCTGAAGGCCTTCGTCGAGCGCATCGAGCGCCTGGAGGAGGAAAAGAAGGCGATCGCCGACGACATCAAGGACGTCTACGCCGAGGCCAAGGGCAACGGCTTCGACACCAAGGTGCTGAAACAGGTGATCGCCCTGCGCAAGAAGGACACCGCCGAGCGCGAGGAAGAGGAAACGATCCTCGACCTCTACCTTGCCGCCCTCGGCATGATCGGAGGGAGCGAAGGATGACCTGCCAGCCACCTCCCCGCATCGAGCCGGACATCTGGGGCTATGGCGCCGCCGCCCTTTCCGGTCTGCATATCTTCGCCGGCATCAGCCGCAAGACCGGCCGCACCGCGCATCTCGTCGAAATGGCAGAAAGCGGCGATGTCATTGTCTGCGCGTCGCAGACGCTTGCCCGCCATGTCGAGCACCGGCTGCGTCAGGCGGGCAAGACCGGCGTTGGCGCGATCGGTCGACCGCCCGAGCAGATCGAGACACTTTTGGGCGAAGAGCCGCGCGGCCGTTTGCTCTTCCACCATGATTTTGTGCGCGAATTCATCGAGGACCGGATTCGCCGCGCCTCGGCCGAGCTCGGCACGGTCGCGAGCTGCTGCTCGCGTAGCGCCCGCCAGCCGGAGGTGACCAATGCCGCAGTAAGCGCCGGCCTGATGCTGGAAGACTGGAGAGAAAAATGGCCCGCTGTCTGATCGCCGCCGCCCTGCTCGTCGCCCTTGTGCCGGCAGCCGGCGCCGAGAGCCTGCCAATCTGCGGCGCGGGCAAGCGCGTCTCCTGCGTGGTCGATGGCGACACCCTCTGGTTCCACCGCGAGAAGATCCGCCTTCTCGGCGTCGACGCGCCGGAGGTGAGCGATCCGAAATGCGCCAATGAGCGCCGCGCCGGTGACGAGGCGACACGAGCGCTGCAAGCGCTGCTCGCCCGCGGGCCGATCCAGCTCGAGCGCCACGGCAAGGACCGCTATGGCCGCACCCTTGCCCGCGTCTATGCCGGCGGAATGGACGTTGAGCAGGCGCTGCTGACCGGCGGCTATGCCCGCGTCTGGCCCGACGGGCCGAAGACCTGGTGCGATCAATGATGGCCGCAAGCGCCCCGCCCGCGCTTCTTGCCGCCTTCTCCGACAAGGCGCTTCTGCCGCCCAAGGAGGCCGCTCCGGTGCTGGGCCTTTGCGAAAAGACCTTGCTCGAACTCGCGAGGAATGGCGGAATTCGCTACCGCATCGTCGGTGCCGGCCGGGCTCGCCCGCGCAAGCTGTTCGGGCTCGATGATTGCCTGGAATTCCTGGAGAGGCAAAGGAGGATGTCGTGTCCGTCTACCGGATCAGAACCAAGGACGGCACAGCCTCGCCGATCTACTACTACGACTTCCAATGTGGTGGACGTCGATTTTCAGGGCCAACGCCCTACGCGAACAAGCGCGACGCGGAACGCTTCGAAGCGGAAAGGCGCAAGCAAGCCCGGGCCCTGATCGCGCAGGAGAAGGCCCGCAAGGCTCTCCCCATGACGCTGCACGATGCCTGCGTCCGCTATTGGGACGAAGTCGGCCGGCACCGGGCGAGCGCCGATGACATCTGGACCGCGCTTGGCCACATCGAACGGCTGCTCGGCAAGGACAAGCTCATCGAAATGATCGGCATTTCGGATGTCGCCGACGCCGTCGCCCGGCGTCGGGCCGAAAAGGCACGCGGTCGCGACAAGGAGATCTCGGCCGCCACGGTCAACCGCACCTTCACCGAGCCCCTGCGCCGCGTGCTCCAGCGGGCGCGTGTCGTCTGGGAAAAGGACGTGCGAGAGATCGCCTGGAAGGAGGTCATCCTTCCGGAAAAGTTCGAGCGCGTCCGCGAGGCAAGCCATGCCGAGGAAGCCCGGATCCTGAAAATGATCCGGGAGGACTATCGCCCCGTCATTGAGTTCGCGATCGTGACCGGCTGCCGCCTGCAGGAGATTGTCACGCTGACCTGGTCCCGCGTTCAATGGCCATCGGAGGTCATCGAAATTCGCGGCAAGGGCCGGCCGGGCAAGCCGGACAAGGTGCGCCATATCCCGATCACATCAGCCGTGCGCGCGATCCTCTGGCCGCTGCGGCACCATCACGGCGAAGCCGTCTTCACATACGTCGCGACCCGGCCGGACCAAGACGCCGGCATTGCCCGCGGCGACCGCGTGCCCATGACCTACAACGGCCTCAAGACCCGCTGGCGGCGGGACGTGCGCGGCAAGATCGACGACTTCCATTTCCACGACCTGCGCCACACCGCCTTCACCCGCCTGGTGCGCGAGACCGGCAACATCGTGACCGTCCGCAAACTCGCCGGCCACACCGACATTTCAACGACGGCCAAATACGCTCATGCGGCACTGGATGATGTGCGCAACGCGATGCAAAGGGTGGAGGAATCTGGAGGAAAGTTGGCGAAACGGGGCAAACAATCTAGGTCAGGCAGTAAGCGCAATTAACCCGCCATTGGCTGCATCAACGGGCGCCTGGGAGAATAATTGACGGCAGGAGTGGGGCCGGAAACTGACGGGCCGCTCTCGACATTTCGACTTGCCAAAGCGGACGTACGTTCGACCACGTTCTCGATGCTAAACTTATCGGGTAACCGGCACGCCATCGCAATGATCGCAGCCGCCCTGACAATATCGCTCCGTCTTATTACGGATCTGCGTCGCCTTTCTCCAATTGCTCCAAGAAGCCACGGTAGAGCTCGGGATCGATCGGGAGATGAGCTTCACGCGCAAGCCAGTCGTCGGGAAGACCGGCGATGGCCCGAAACCGCGGGTGAAAATCGCGTCTCCGGTCGGCATCAAGCTCCTCAATTGCGCGTCTGGCGTGCTTCGACAGGCGATGTGGCATCCAAACTTCGCCGCGCCGGTTGATGATCGCGAGGAGCCATCGATGTGTGAACGCGCTGGTGTCGCCGGCTTTGCCGCTCGTTTTGCCTCGGTGATATTTTTGGAGCTTCAACGCGACAACGAGACGCTGATCCGTCGCCGTAAGGAACGACGTCAGCGCCGAGTGACTGACGAATATTCGAGAGCCGGCTTCGCTCCACGCTTGCTCGCCGCGGCCGCCCTCCGCGCCCCAAGCCTCCGCGTAGAATGCCTTGGCGTTTTCGATCCACCATTCTCGGACGACCGGATCGCCCGGGGTTGCGCTCAACACCCGAATGGTGGCGTCTGTAGGGAACGGCCTGTCGAGCGCGGAGGTGCAGCCATAGGGATCGTGACGATCCAGTTGCCGCTGCGTGTTGGGAGTTTCCGCCACCCACGCTTTGACGCTGTGACCTTCATGTCCAAAATGGCGAGCAATCTCGTCTTCGTCGTCCGGTAGCCAACGGAAGAACGGCTCGTCGGAGAGGAGGGTCATCACCGTCGAGCGGGCATCGCTCGCGCTCGCCGCGACGGAGCGTAGGGTCAGCGTCGTATCCCGGTCGATCGACCAGCGACCCGCGGCCGGAATCCAGTCAGAAGCAATTTTGTCATCCCGAATGCCCAGCATCGGGGCAAGCAGGCGGATGTCCTCGCCGACCGGGCGTCGAGCAGCGCCACTGTCCGGCATCGGGATGTCCGCGTCCTTGGGAAGATCGAGCGGAAACGGATCGGTGAGGTCAGCGAGCCACAAGCCGTCATCGCGCGACAGGCGATATTCGTCGAGAAAAGCGCCCCAGGCATCCCCGCTCCAATCCTCGCCAACGACGGGACGGTCGGCCAGGAGCTCACCTGCGGCGAGCATGAGCGCATGCCAGCCGAGATAGCCGCCGTAGAGATCGCGATCGGGGACATAACCCGATGACCAGGTTTGATCGTATCCGTTGCTGCGCGGGCATTCGTGCATCGCCTTCACGGAAGGATCCCAACGCCGCACCCAGCGCCCAATGCGGTCTTCGATCTCCCAGCCCGGACATCCGAAAACGTGGCACAGGCGTTCGACCTGATACTTGTTGAAGTCGTAATCCAAGTGGAAGGGATTGTCGGGGCGGGGCGAGGTGTCCGGGCGCGAGACATAGCGAAACTCGGTATAATCGGCTCGGGGAGCCTGTGGATGTGGCGAGACGTTCGTGGATGCGATCGCGCCCAGCACAATCGCCTCTTCCGCAGGTTCCAGCGCCGGCGCAATCGCGCCGAGAGCATCCTGTGCAAACGAGCGCATGACGACATGAGGGAAGTCGACCGAGCCAGCTATCCGTTCGAGAAAATCTCTGTGGTGCACCAAGGATGCAGGAGAATCCTTGGCGATCCGAGCGAGAGCGATCAGTAACCAAAGCCGTGAATGCATGGCGAAGAAGGGCAATTTCGCGTCGGTGAAGGGCGAGCCCGTTCCGGCATCAAAGCGTTCAATCAGCTTGCCGATGAAATCGAAACGCCCAGTTTCAGCCACTCGCCGCACGGCATGCGCGGCGCGCCATCGCATTGCCGCGACGGGATGACCGAGCCGTGCCCACAAAAGGCCCGCGATCAGATCCACCTCATCGTTCGGCACCGCGAGAGCCGAGCTCCACGGGCCATCGCCAACCTCGTTCGGCAACTTCTCGGCGCTTGTCGCGAGAAATCGCTCGAGACCTTCGACGATCGCCTCGTCTTTGACATCCGCAGCCAGCCGGGCCGCCAGCGCCAGCCATGCATTGCCACCCAGGTTTCCGGCGTCGCTGCGCAGCCCCGCCACGACGTGCTCGACCAGAGCGACCCGGTCAGCTAGGAAATACCGCTCGAGCCCCCGCCATCCGCCCCAGGCGTCCGTTCTGGAGCTAGCGAGTTCTGTCGCATGCTTCGAAGCCAACCGCAGTCCGAGCTCCGGTAGCGCATCACGCATGGCTGCGGATGATGCACTCCAGACCTCCAAGTGGCCGTCGAGCGCGCTTATCTTGTCGGCCAGCGACGCGGCCGTGGCTTCAACGACGGCGCGAACAAACCCGAGGCGCTCAGCTGGGGTTGCCGCACTCTGTGCAAGGTCGAGTAAAGTGCGCACCGGCCATCGACGCCCGGCTTGATCGACTTCCTCGCGGAGTATCAGGCGGTCAATCTCATCCGGGTCATTCAGATCGACCGGGAAGGGTTGTGGCTCTGATTCCGCCGGAGCGGGGATTGCGGCAGAGCGAAGATCGTCTCGCGGGCCGCGCCGAGACAGAAGTCTCTCGATCCGAATCCGGGCTGCCGAGGTCTCGGGCAGATGCTCGGTGGCGAGGCGAGCGAGGCCTTCGATCGTATCGCGCGCCGGCGACAATTGGTCTTCTCGATCGATCTCGACCAGAAGGAGGTTGAAGAACCATTCGTGCCGCTCCGGAGGAAGCTGCTTGACCGCCTCTGTCGCGAAATCCGAGATATGCCAGGTCCAAGCCTCTCCCGGCGGGGCCAGCCCAAAAAGCGCCGCTGCCGTTTCGGCCGAAAGTTTCGATTGCCGCACCAGGACGGTGAGCGCGGGACCGAGCGAGAGTCTCAGGCGCGCAACGTCACGATCGTCCAGACGGTTGATCATCGCCAACGTTGCCCGCCCGGCAATGGGCACCATCGTGTTCGCATATTCGATCCACGGAAAACGACCGTCTTCGCCCTGGTTCAGTTCGAGGATGCGAGCGAGCGTGTGCGATGCCTCCGGCGACAGCTCGGCACCTTTGTAGTGCGCGGTAAGTTCCAACAGATGGTTCGTCCGGTCGAAATCGTCGGATCCGATAGCTTCCGCAAGATCGAGGGCCCGGCGAAAGTATGCTGCGGCCTCCTCGGTGCTTACCCGCCATACGGCGCGGGCAAGGCCGCCGTAGGCCGTAACCCGGGAGCCGACGTCGGTGTCGAGTTGGATCTTTTTCTCGACATGAGAGGCTAGGACGAGCGCTGCCTCGTGACATTGAGGTAGGCGGGACAGCCGTGCGACGAAGTCGGTGAGTTCCGGTGTGTACAGTCCGGGCGCGGTTGCCAGCCAATCGACCATCTGTTTCGCGAGGGCAGCGTCGAATGCTCCCAGCGCGTCGGCCAGATAGAAGACCGCCCGAAAACCGGTCCTGGCGAGATAGGCTTTGCCATCGCGATACGGATAATTCGATGCCTTCTCGACGCTGGCGATGACACGATTAACCGCTAGGGAGAGCATCTCGGAACGCGTCGTTCGAAGCGGCGGGCGAATGATATTTGCCAGGTCCTGCGCACATGGCAGCAACGGCATGATCCGGCCGCTGAGCGCGCGTGAATAGTCGAACCGCTTCTCGCCATTCAGGCTGTCGCGACGCCGCCTCGGCCGCCGACCAGGTCCGTATTTCGGTTCCGCCAGCTTTCGATCCAGCGCGCGAGCAAACGCCGCCGGTCCGCGCGTCCGCAAACTTCTGGGCACCAACTCGACCAACTCGGCCGGGGCGATGTCGAGCAGCGTGGCGGGCCGACCTCGCAGAGCGGATCGCACGCCTGCGGCAAGCACCGCTACATCAACGGTCCGGTCGATCGGGAAGTAGCTCGAATAGTCATGGATCGATTGAACTTTGAGCCCGGCGCCGGCGAGGAGCACCGAGGCTTCATGATCGAGCCCGACATCGGCGGCGCGGGCCGACGCAAGAACGCTTGCCATCGCCAGGCTGGCGCCATCTCCGGTGGGAGCTGGAGCAGAAGCCATCGCGGCGACCAGCTTCTTATCACGGGTGGCGTCGCGGTCTCCGAATTGGAGCGCGGCGGCAAAGAGGGCGCGGGATGGGAGCGTACACCGCGCCAGGTGGGCGAAGACACGGGAGGTGGGCGGATGACTAGAGAGGTAATGACGTTCCAGCAGGTCGAACAAGTCGCTGAACTTTGCGTAGGCCGCTCCGTCGCCGCGACGAGCGAAAAACTCAGCGACCCGGACGTCGTTGCCCACCAGCATCTCGACATAGGCAAAGCCGATGTCATCCCACTCTCGCGACGCATTCGTGTTGCTGAACCGCGTGGTATGTCGCGAGTGCACGGCCCAATTGTGCCAGTCGATAGATCGACGGGCATGCCGGCGGGCTTCATCGCGATCGCCGGCGAACGCGCTCGCCAACGCCAGCGCCGCGTGCTTCCCTCCCGGCCAGCCGACATAAGTTGCCGCAAGTCTGCGCAAAGCCTCCGGATCGCCGGACACCGCAGCAAGATCGGGATGCTCGTAGAGAAAGCGGTCCGATCGTTCATGGCCGGCCGCGACCAGCGAGGCCTCGAGCAGCAGGCGGAACAGATCGTCTCGGCGCTCAAGGTCTCCCGCCAGCGTAATCGCTGCTGTGATGCGGGCCAGTCGAATGTCGCGGACACTGACTTGGGAGGCGCCGGTAGGAACACGCAGATCAAAAGCCAGTTCGATGAGCTGATCTGCATCGCGAAACGATGTCAGCAATGCCGGCAACGCCCTCGCTGCGTAGTTCGAAGAAACCTGGCGCTCTTGCAGGGCCGCGATGACACGGTCTCGGCCAGCTTGGTCGCTACCGTATGTCGTTCGGATCAAGGTTTCGGTCGGCTCGTCGCGGAACATCAGGCCGTGCGGCGTTCGTTCGAGCAGCGGCGCCAAGTCAGCAGCGAAGCTTTCCACCTGCTCGGCGATCAAACCGTGCGCCGCAGCCAGCTCCTCGATCGGCACGGGCGGCGCAAGCAAGGCTATCCCGGTAAGCAAGAGATCGATGTCAGCATCGCTCGCACCCCGAGCGCGGGCCGTTTCTCGGGCGTCGTCCAGTCGCTTTCGCAAGAGGGCGTCCAAGAGATCACTAGGTTCGGTCGGAGAATCCGGGAATGAAATCGGGTCGAAAGGCCGACCCGCCGCGATGAGGTTATCCAGACAGCGGGGATTGCGGCCCGACCGCGTCAGCAGCGCAGCGATTTCAGCTTGAGAGCAATCCGGCGCTCGGCTCGCGATTAGGGTGCGGGCTTCGGAATCCGTAAACAGCGGTATCGGAAATTTCCGATGAGAGCTGCCGCCCGTTGCGAGAGCAAGCCGCTCAGTCCGGCAAGAAGCAACGATCCGGACGCCATCGATCGGGCTTGTGCTGATGCTGCGCAGAAGCAGGTGGGCAAATGATTGAGTGGCAGTCTCCTGTGCAGCGAGCCCGGCATGATCGACGGCGTCCAGTACCAAGGATACATGGGCGTCCTGGCGCGTGTTGCGCGCGGAAGCGACTGATTGTGCAAGGCGTCGGCGGAATGCCTTCAGGAGCGCCGTGACGTCGGCAATGGGCAGAAGGATGTCGCAGAGGCCTTCTCCCGCCAGCAAATTAGCCAGGTGAACCAAGGTTCGGTCGGGGAGATGGCGGTTGTCCGAGGGATCTCGCCACCGGCCGGCACCGAAACCGTCGAACAGGACGACTGGCCCATCAACCTTGAGCTGCTCGGCCAAGCCCTGCATCAACACCGTCTTGCCCATTCCCCCTGCCGCATGGACGACAAGCGGAAAGCCAGGTTGGCGCGCGAGCTGCAACAAGTCGGCCATGACCGCCCGCTGGACCACTTCCCCAACATCGGGAAAGGCGTCGGGCGTCGGATACAGCCTCTCCTCGTCCTCGACCTCGAGTTCGGCCAAGACGGCAATCCGATCGACTCGCTTGTCCGCCTCGCTGCCCGGACCGGCTTTGATCCTGATCAGATTCCGCAGCTTGAGCAGTCGCTTTTCCGCATCTGGATCGCCGGGCTCGCCCCAGGCTGCAAGGGTCGCGGAAATCCCGCGTTCGGCGTCGACCAGACTACCCTTGCTGCCAACCAGCTCCAGTCGTTGAAGCAATTCGGCTTGCGAATGCGGGTAATCGCGCAGGGCTTCCGCGATCTGGCTCGCTTGACGGGCCACGTCGTGCTCAGGTTCCGAACCGGTAACCAGGGCCGATATAGCCTTGCCAAGGTTGGCGTGGATGGGCCGGTTGGTCGCGAACTCGTACCTGACCACTTCCACGACATGGCGGTCACCATAGGCAACTCGCAGCTCAGCGTCCGAAGCCGCAAATTTTCTCAGCGTGGAAGCGAGGTCGGACGCCCTCACCGCCTTATCGGCACTCGCGATCGAATATTTGAACTGAACGACGGTGACACGATGCGACTGGGCGACATCGGTACCGCCGTGATAACGGACGAGATCGGCAATCTCGACCGCACCTGCTCCTAGTTCTTGCTCGTCCTCCTCATCGAATCCTTCGAGGGTGATGCTGATAAGGTCCGTCGAAGGTGGAAGAAGTTCGAGAGCCGTGCGCGCAGCCCACGCCTCATGGTAAGCGTGTCCAGCCTTCGACGCTCGAACCTTGTCAAGCGCTAACGGCGTAACCGCGCCATCTTCGCGGTCATCTGCAATCGGCTGATCTGCCAATCGAGTAGTCCCGACCTAAATGCATCCTTCCAAGCTATACCGCTAGCATGGACTTCGCGAGGGGACGAATTTCACTATCCCCCGGATAGCGAGCACCCCATCACGGTGTTCGCAGACTGCGAAGAGTGTAAATCTCGGCGATGCAGTGTTTCCCGCGCTCCAAGCGGAAGCTCGTCCGCTTTTGGGCGGCTGAGGCGCGGTCTCGAATGGCCGATTTGGGGCGCAAAGCCGACTATTGCCCGAGTGACCTACAGACGGAGACCTTGCTTTATACGCCGCATCGGCAAGTTCTGGACGTTGCCAAGGCACTGCAGGACAATCAGGAGCCCAAAAGCCCCAAAGAAATCACCAAAAGCATTCAGAGAAAATGACGCAATAGTCTGAATTGAATGTGGAATTTTTGATCAGACTAACTGCTCCCAAAGCAGGTGCGCTACCAGACTGCGCTATGCCCCGATATTCCGAAACATCCCTGATCACGGGCGTTTTCTAGCCAGTTCGGCTGATGAGGGCAAGCACCGTTTGACGGCCACTTCAGAACAATTCGGAACCAGGTGACTTGCCCGGAAGCGGAAAGTCCCCAAAAGGTCCCAAAGACCGTTGCCATGATGTTCACTTGCTATCGAGCCACGACAGCGGCCGGACGCTCGCCACATCTTGTGTAGGATCTCATGAAGCATCGATCGAGGTCCTGAATTCCTCCGGCTTCGCCGGCCGCGAACCAGACGGGCACTTCATTGCCAACGTCGGCGTCGTCCACGGAAGAGCCGGGGTCAGGTCTTGCGTTTCAGAGCGCCTGACCCAGCCAACGGCGCCAGTGCGGGTTCGGGCAAGACACCGCTCCCTGCCCGCTTCCGCGCCGCCGACGATTGGCGCGCGATGGTCAGGGAAGACGCGCGTCATCGGCTCCATCTTTCCAATTCTCTCGATACCCCTTCGCCGAGACGGTCATACCCCTATTGCCCGGTAGGCAGACACAGAATGCGCATTCGTTCTTTTTCGCCCCCGCCCCCTGGCGACGGATACCACCGTTGCTGGTTGCGTCGGAAAGCCCCCCGAAACGGCGCCCGCAGCCAACGCGTCCAGGCGCAAAGCCGCTGCGCCCGTCTAAAATTGCGCGTTGACAACGACCAAAAATAAAGGCTTCCTCTAAGAGAAATAAGCTTTCAGTCTAGAGTTCTTCTTGAATTTTTCTCTATTTCAAATTATCGCCTTATTTATTGGTCAAAAATGTGAAATCAAATCAAATAACGGTATAAGTTCAGATTCAATCCAGTATTCGTGGGTCAGCAATGTTTCGTTTCACTAGAACCGACGAACTTGATGATCACATCGACCGCAACCGTAGCGGCAATATCCACGATAGACCCACAACAACCGAAGAACGGTCGGTCCCGAACCATCGCCAAGATGGGGCGGACGATGCCCGGTCGTTCCTTGTCTTCTTGCGACGCGTGCCCCCGTTCGCCCGTCAATGCATGGGCTGGTTCCGCCCATCGCGCCCAGCCTCGCACGATAGCGGCACGGCCCCGAGCGCGGAAGAACAAGGGATCTCGGCCACTGGCCAAGGTCTTTTTCGCGCGCATCTGACTTGGCTCCTCGTCTTTTCGATTGCGGCCAATCTGCTGGCGCTCGCCATGCCGATCCATCTGGCGCAAATCTACGACAAGGTCCTGCCATCGAAGAGCATGGAGACGCTCTTCTATCTCACGATCGTCATCCTGTTCGCCCTTGCCTTGTTCGGTCTCCTCGAGAGCCTGAAGGCGCGGATCGCACAGCGGCTGAGTGCAAAATACGAGCTTGCCGTTGCGCCTGTTCTCGCGGCGGGCGCCTTTCAGCGCAGACAGACCGCCTCCGCCGACCCCATCGGCGCCCTCAAGGATGTGGCGACCGTTCGCCAGACGCTGTCGAGCCGCAGTTTCATCGGTCTTTTCGATCTGCCGTTCGCCCCGGCGTTCCTGTTGATCCTCTTTGTGGTCCACCCGCTGCTTGCCTGGATCGCCCTTGGAGGCGGCTTGCTCCTCGTCGCCTCAGCCGTCGGCAACGAATGGAAGACACGCAAACGCCAGGATGAGGCGACGCGCCTTCAGGCGGAAGCCTCCAGATCGATTTCGGAGGCGTTGCACCGAGCCGACGACGTTCACGCGATGGGCATGTCGGAGGCGGTTCTCGGGCGCTGGAACTCGAGGGCCCTGCAAGGTGCAGGGGGCGTCGATGCGGTCGCGGCGCTCAATGCCAGTTTCTTCGGTCTCGTTCGCTTCCTGAGACAGGCGCTTCAGATCATCATTCTCGGCGCAGGCGCCTATCTGGTGCTGGTGGATCACCTGTCGGCGGGCCTGATCTTTGCGGCAAGTATCGTCTCGGGCAAAGCGCTGCTGCCCATCGAGAATGTCATCGGCGGCTGGCGCCAGCTTGCCACGGCGCGATCGGCGTATCGCCGTGTGGAGAAGGAACTTGCAACGCGCGCTGCGCCGGATCGCCGGACAATGCGCCTGAAGGCCCCCAAAGGCGTTGTCGATGTTGCGGGAATTGGCCTTGCCGCCGGCGGCGACATCACGCGGAAACCCGTTCTTGCCGGCATTTCCTTTTCGGCCCAGCCCGGCCAGATCCTCGTGATCGTTGGGCCGAGCGGCGCCGGCAAATCGACCCTGCTTCGGATCCTTTCCGGTTCCCTCAGCGCCACGGCCGGCCATGTGCGCGTGGACGGTTTCGATCTCGTCCAGTGGAACCGCGAACAGCTCGGTCGCCACACGGGCTACGTCGGGCAGGATATCGCCTTCTTCGACGGCACAATCGCCGAAAACATCGCGCGGTTCGTCCCCGATGCGACCGACGAGGAGATCATCGAGGCCGCCGAACTTGCCGGCGCCCATGAGTTCGTCGGCACGCTTGCCGACGGCTACAACACGGTCATTGGCCAGAGCGGCATCCGCCTCTCCGGAGGGCAACGGCAGAGGATCGCGCTCGCCCGGGCCTTTTTCCGCGATCCGGAGATGCTCCTGCTGGACGAACCGGACGCCCATCTCGACAGCCAGGGTGAAGCGGCCCTCAGAACAGCACTCGCTGCCGCCCGGGATCGTGGACGCACGATCGTCGTCGTGACGCAGAGAACGCCTCTCCTGGAGATCTGCGATCAGGTTCTCCTGCTCAGGGATGGCCGAGTGGCTGCCTTCGGCCCGGCCCGCGACGTCCTGAAGCCGAAGGTCGTGCAGCCGGCGCCTGGCCAGATTCCCGCCCACGCCGTCAAACACGCCGCGCCAGCTCTCGGCGAGCCGGGAGCGCCCCCTCATGTCCAGGCACGGTGACGCCATGGCCCGGTCCCATCACCCTCATTCCTTACCCGCCAGCGACCTGATGCGCGTCACGCAGGTGCGCGGACTTGCCATCGCGGGAATGCTCGGCATCGTCGCATTCTTCGGCTTGTTCGGTTCCTGGGCCGTGACCGCTCCCCTGATGGGAGCGGTGATCGCCGCGGGCTCCGTCGTCAAGGACGGCAATACGCTTCAAATCGCGCACGAGATCGGCGGCGTCGTCTCCCGGATCAACGTTCGCGAGGGTGACAAGGTCAACGCGGGCGACGTCCTGGTTGTCATGGACGATACCGAACTCAGGGCTGCGCGTGACGGCCTCAAGTTCCAGCTTGCCGGCCGGCAACTGATCGAGGCAAGGCTCAATGCCGAGCGCGCCGGTGCGGACCGCTTCGATCCGGTGAGCGTCGGACGCCTGAAGGACAATCTTTCGTCTCTTGGCGAACAGGTGCTCACGCGCCTCATCGACGATCAGAAGCGACGGTTCGATGCACGGCGCGAGCGCCGCATGAACGAAAACGCCGTTCTTCGCGCCCAACTGATGCGACTGGGCGAGGAAAAGGCCGGAAACGACGCGGAGATCGCGGCGGTCCAGGGACAACTGGCAAACCTGGAAGAAGAGACTGCGATCCGCCGCGGCCTCGTCAAGAAGAAGCTCGTTCGGGCGTCCGACCTTCGCGCCCTTGAACGGGGTCAGGCGCAAGTCGAACGCCAGCTTGCGGAATTGCGGACGCGTCAACTCACGCTGCCGCACGAAATTGACGAGGCGAAGAACCGGCTGCAGAACCTCGATCGCCGTTTCATGGACGACCTGACAGAGGAACAGTCGCAGACCCGGCTTGAGATTGACAGCCTGCAGAAGAAGCTGGAGACCGCCGAAAGCCAGATGCAACGGGTCGAACTGAAAGCGCCCAGCGCCGGAACGGTCGCAAAACTCCATGTCAACACGATCGGAAGCGCCGTCCAGCCCTTCTCCCCGCTCGTCGAAATCGTTCCCGAGGACGAGCCGGCGGTCGCCGAGTTGCGCGTCGACCCGCGGGATATCGACAACGTCCGGCTGGGCCAGGACGCCGAACTCGTCTTCAGCGCCTACAGCAGCCGCGCCGTTCCGCCGGTTGCCGGCTCGGTGATCTTTGTCTCGCCGGACCGGGTCGTCCAGCAGCAGGACGGCCTTTCCTACTACACCGTGCGGGTGCGGATCGCGGACGACGCAGACCAGACAGTGCCCGAGATTCTGCCCGGCATGCCGGTCGAGGCCTATCTCAAGACGCAGGCCCGGACATTTGCCGACATCCTGCTTGAGCCCTTCACGGAAAGTCTACGCCGCTCCTTTCGGGGATGACCGGCGGGGCGACCGGCGAAAGCTGGCTGTCCGGGAAACCAGCAAAGCAGATTGAAACACCCAATCAGCCCTTGGCGGCGGGAGGACCATCATGGTGACGATCATTAGAGGCGACGGCGACGACATCATCACCACCGGCGCCGAGGACGACACCATTCTGGCCGGGAATGGCAACAACGACGTCGATGCGGGTGATGGCGACAACAGCATTGCCACCGGCAACGGCAATGATCACATCGTTGCCCTCTACGGCGACGACATGATCATCGATGCGGGCGGGAACAACTTCATCGACGCCGGCTACGGCAACAATTCGATTTCGACCGGTTATGGCATCGATGTGATCCATACCTATGACGGCGACGACGTCATCCGGTCGCTCGGCGGCAACAACTTCATCTTTGTCGGAAACGGCAACAATTTCGTACAGACGGGCGCGGGAGCCGACTCGATCAACACCGGATCGGGAGACGACCAGATCAGTTCGGGCGCCGGCAACGATACGGTCAACGCCGGCGCCGGAATGAACCACGTCAACCTCGCCGACGGCGACGACACCGTCACCCATCGGCTCTGGGACGACAGTTTCAGCTGGTATGCGGGCGGGCCCGGCCACGACACGTTCCGGCTCCTGCTGACCCACAACGAGGCGCTCGATGCCGGAGTGCAGGCCGAGGTCGCAAGACTGACCACAGCCTTTGCCGACGGCGACAGCGGACTGCTAACCTCGCATCTCTTCAACTTCCAGCTCAACGCCTTCGAGCAGATGGACGTCATCGCGCCGGTGATCGCCGTCGACGACACCGCGACGACGGACGAGGAGACCGCAATCTCCATCGATGTGCTGGCCAACGACTACAATCCGCTAAAGCCGGTCGGCGATCTAAAGATAACCGATTTCAAAGTCATCCTAGGCGTTGGCTTCATTCCGAACAGCGAAGTTGCCGCCGCTTTTTCAATTTCACCGGATGGCAAATCGTTGGACTTCAGTCCATCCGGGTCTTTTGACTTCATCGGCTCCCGTTTCGATGGCCCAACGATCAAGCTCGAATACACCGTTCGTGACGATCTCGGATTTGAGGACCGCAGTATTCTTGCCGTCAAGATCGACGGCGTGAATGATGCACCTATTGCGAATCCAATCGATCTTGGACAGGTCAGCGCCGACCATCAACCAATCTATCTGCACCTAGACGACGGCGTGATTGATCCCGACATCACCGATATCCTAGATTTCGAAAACATCACAGCGACGGATGATCTCGGCAATTCCGTTACAATTCAGAGGAACAGCCTTCAACTCGATCCGAGGCAGTTCTATTCGGAGCTATCTGCTGGCGAAAGCCGCACCGTAACAATCAACTACGATATCGTCGATGGGACGACCAGCGTTCACAACACGGCAACTCTTGTCGTCAACGGTGTTCAGCAGGGATCGGAGTCAGTGCTCCTGTCCGAGATCGCCAGTGGAAATGGCGGCTTCAAGATCATAGGCGAAGAACCTAGAGACGAGGCTGGCAGCACCGTCGCAAACGCCGGAGACATCAATGGTGATGGGTACGCGGACCTTCTGATCACCGCACGTGGACCGTACTACGACGACGCATTTGTGACCAAAGTTTATGTCGTCTTCGGCGGTGACGACCTGTCTCCTGCCGGCGGCACGATCGAACTCGCCGACATCGCGGCCGGGAACGGCGGCTTCGAGATCGTCGGTGGAACAGCGAGCGACCAATACGGCGAGAGCGTTGCCTCGGCTGGCGACGTCAATGGCGATGGCTTTGACGACATGATCATCGGCGCCCCTCGCGCCGACGACGGAGGACAAAATTCGGGTGCAGCCTATGTGGTCTTCGGGGCTGACGGTCTGTCCCCTGCCGGCGGCTCGATCGATCTGGCGGACATTTCCGCTGGCATCGGTGGTTTCAAGATCATCGGCGCGAACATGAACGACGCAGCAGGCCAGAGCGTGGCATCGGCCGGCGACATCAACGGCGACGGCATCGATGACCTCATCATCGGCGCAACGGGCGAATCCTCAGGCGGCGCTGGCGCGGGAGGCGCCTTCGTCGTCTATGGCGCCGATGGCCTGTCGCCCGCCGGCGGCATCATCGACCTCGACAATGTCGCAGCGGGCACCGGCGGCTTCAAGATCATCGGCGAGAATACCTGGGACAATGCAGGAACCAGCGTGGCGTGGGCAGGCGATGTCAACAACGATGGCATTGATGATGTCATTATAGGCGCAACACAAACCGCTCCCGGAGGAGTGGAAAATTCTGGCGCGGCCTATGTCGTCTACGGTCAGCAGGATTTGCAGCCCGCTTCCGGTGTCGTCAATCTGGATGACATCGCCGCAGGCATCGGCGGTTTCAAAATCGATGCCGATATGGACGATTGGGAAATCTACAACAGGAACATTGCCCAGAGCGTTTCAGCAGCCGGCGATATCAACGGCGATGGCTACGGCGATGTCATCGTCGGCGCCCCCACTGCCAATGGCCTGTTAGGAGCCGCTTACGTCGTCTTTGGTGGCGACGCATTTGCCCCGGCAGGCGGACAGGTCCATCTGCAGGACGTCATCTACGGAAACGGGGGTTTCGTGATTCTTGAGAGCTTCGGGGGCTCGGATAGAGCGTCGCTGGGTGGAAGTGTCTCACCCGCCGGCGATGTCAATGGCGACGGCATGGACGATCTCATTGTAGGGGCTCAACTTGAGGGAGGCGGATTCTACCTTCCCTCGCCCGGGGCGGCCTACGTCGTGCTCGGGTCGACCAACGTCCAGACCGACGACGGGCGCATCTATACTGACGATCTGGCAAACGGGATTGGAGGCTTCAAGATCATCGCCGAGGGATCCGGGGACAATCTCGGGCAGAGCGTTTCGGCAGCCGGCGATGTCAACGGCGATGGTTATGACGACCTGATCGTCGGTGCACCCTTCAATAACGAAGGGGGGACCGAGGCCGGTGCCGGCTATATCATCTATGGCCATGCCGACGGCGACGCACTGGTCTGAACGGCAAAGCTCGGCGGTCGGCGAACAGTGCATTGCATCGCGGCCGCCGCGCTTCGGCCAATCCGGACATTGGTCAACCGCCGTGGGGACGGCAGGTATTCCTGCCCGACTCCGCCACGGGTTTACCGCGCCGCTTGCTGTCCCTCTCGCAGGTCCATCTCAGTGGAGGAAATAGACGAGGCTCGCGGCCTGCACCCAGAACAGCATCGTGCCGAAGATGGCGATGCGTCTGATGTTGTGAGCGTGAGCGGAACGACGCGGCGGATATGCAATGTCCAATTGCTCGGCATCGGCGTCACCAGCTCGCGTGGTTTCGACCGGAACTCCCCTCATCGACCAATCTCCCGTTCAAAATCAAGGTGATGTACATGAACGAAGGTTGGGTCCCGCGTTCCGAGGAAATTCCCCTTTTGATTGTGCCACCTCCGTATACATCTTTTAGTATTAATCCCGGCTTAAGAATGATGGTTATCGAGAGGTTGACGATGGCGAAATCTGCCCCCATCCGCCCGCCGATCGCCTGATCCGCCAAGGGATTAGCCCACCTCGATCGATCCTCGCGATTTTCCGCCTTGCGCCCGAAGGCACGGTGGCCCCGAGGTCCTTTTCCATGCCGTCAGGGCCTTGCCGCGATCGTGATCAGGCGCTGGCTGACAGCGAAATGACAGCCAGCGGCGAATGTGCGATATGACCGCCTCATGACCGGGTTCGGCGTTCGCTCCAACCCATCAAGTGATGCCCGATGCGCACCGGTCTCGATGCGGCCCTCGGGCCAACCGAATTTGTCTGTTGCCCCCGTTTCCCGTCTTCGGATCGAGACTGAGCAAGGGGTGTTTTTCGAGGTCGCGCCGCCCGACCCGGCCGGTCCAACAGGAGCAGTCGTTGATATCCATTCGCCGGCTACGGCTCGTGACAGGGCTCGTCCTCTTCGTCTATGTGACCGGCCATCTTCTCATTCTGGGACTTGGCCTTGCCGGCATCGATTTCCTGAAGACGGCCGGCAACAGGTATGGAGCCCTTTGGGGCAGCCCTGTCGGCCTGATATTGCTCTACGGCTCCATGGCGACCCACCTCGCCCTCGCCTTTTACGCCCTCTACCAGCGCAAGAGCCTCAAAATGCGCCCGTTCGAGGCGCTGCAGATGGTCCTCGGCTTTGCGATCCCGCCGATGCTCGTCCTCCACGTAATCTCGATGCGGATCGCCTATGAACTGTTCGGCATCCCGAACGACTACCGGATTCTGCAGGCCCAGTTCTGGAACGGCGCCACGGCGAACGCGGCCTTCCAACTGACGGTGTTGCTGATCGTCTGGGTTCACGGTTGCATCGGCATCTATTACTGGCTGCGTCTGAAGCCCATCTTCGCCGCCTGGCGCTCTCCCCTCGCCGCGGCGTGCACGGCCGTTCCACTCATTGCACTGACCGGGTTCATCGCGTCCGGCCGCGAGGTTCATCTCCGCAGCCTTGCCGATCCAGACTGGCTTGCGGCGACGCTCCGGCGGACGGCAGAAGTCACCGACGCCCAGAAGGCGACGCTGTCGCTGATCCACGACCGTTTCCTGATCGCCTTTTCGGCCGCGCTCATCGCGACGCTCTGTTTGCGGCTGCTGCGCAAGATGTGGCTGGCGCGCGGTCGGCGTTTCCGCATGCAGTATGCGACCGGTCCAACCGTTTCGGCCCCGGTCGGCCTTTCGATTCTTGAAGTCAGCCGCTCCCGCGGCATCCCCCACGCCTCGGTCTGCGGCGGAAGAGGCCGCTGTTCGACCTGCCGTGTCCTGATCGACGGCGAACCGGGGGTGCTGGAGCCGCCAAGCGACGACGAAATCGGCGTTCTGCAGCGGGTCAAGGCTCCACCGCGCGTCCGGCTTGCCTGTCAGGTGAGACCGAAGGGCGACCTGACCGTAACGTTGCTGCTGCCGCCACAGGCGAGCCTTGCCGATCTGCATTCCGGCCACGATGCCCGCCAAGGCGAGGAACGCGTTCTCGCCGTGATGTTTGCCGATCTTCGCGGCTTCACCACGCTGTCGGAGTCCAAGCTTCCCTATGACGTCGTGTTCCTGCTCAACCGCTTCGCCCGGGAAATGGCGGAGGCTGTCGAGCAGAACGGCGGTCATGTCGACAAGTTTCTCGGCGACGGCATCATGGCGCTGTTCGGGTTGTCGGGGAGCGCGGACGAGGCGGCGCGGGGTGCGCTCAAAGCCGCGCAGGAAATGGAGCGGCGGCTTGTGCGCCTCAACAAGAGCATTGCCACAGAGCTTCCGACGCCCCTGCGCATGGGCATCGGCCTGCATGCGGGGCCCGTGATCGTCGGCGAGATCGGCTATGGGCGGGCAACGAGCTTCACGGCGATCGGCGATGTCGTCAACACGGCGAGCCGCCTGGAAGCAGCCACCAAGGAACTCGATGCCACGGTGGTCGTCTCCGAGGCCTTGCTGAACCTTGCCGGCGAAACGCTCGATGATGCGGAATCCCGCGAGATTGCCGTGCGCGGGCGAACGCAGCAGATCAAGGTCCGTGCCCTTGGAACCTTGTCGGTGCAGGCCGGCTGACCGGCCCGTCCAAAGGTACCCTCAAAGGCAGCCCGGCAATCGATCTGCCCGATGCGCAGTCCGGCGCCTGTCCAGACAAACAGCGCGTCAGGCGTCCAAGACCTTCTTTCGAGAATCCCGAAATATCAATTCGGGTCCCGGCCAATTATCGCACCGGGACGCAGATCGTAAGTAACTGCCCGAAAGGGCAGTTCCATGCATCTCGACCGGATCGCCATCCGCACACGCCACGTTGCCGTCCGCCGCGACTGTCTTCCCGAGGCTTTCCGCCTCCGGAAGGGTGCGCGGCCCAACCGCGGCCTTTGAATTTCACTGGACCATCGGATCGAGCTTTCCGCCTGCGCTCGCGCCGGACCTTCAGTGCTGCCCGTCCCGGCCCTTCAGGCAAGGGTCACCCGTCTTACTCTTCAATCAACAGGGATCTCTCTCAATGAGCGTCGCATTCGAATCGGACGGCAGGTGCCCGGAGCCGGCGGTCGCCACCAGATGGGCGCTGCTGGCGCTCGCTATCGGCGCCTTCGGGATCGGCACCACGGAATTTTCGCCGATGGGTCTTCTGCCGGTGATCGCCAACGGTGTCGACGTTTCGATCCCCAAGGCGGGCCTGCTCGTCAGCGCCTATGCCGGCGGGGTGATGGTGGGCGCGCCCATCATGACGATCGCCTTCAGCCGCTTCGGCAAGCGGACCGCGCTGATGCTGCTCATGGGCATCTTCACGCTGGGCAACCTCATGTCGGCCCTCGCGCCGAACTACGATGTGCTGCTGCTCGCGCGCCTTGTGACCAGCCTCAACCACGGTGCCTTCTTCGGGCTTGGCGCGGTGGTCGCTGCGGGACTCGTGTCCAGGGACAAGCAGGCCGCCGCGGTGGCAACGATGTTCATGGGCCTGACCATCGCCAATATCGGCGGCGTGCCAGCGGCAACCTGGATCGGACAACAGGTCGGCTGGCGCATGGCCTTTGCGGGCACGGCCGTCCTCGGCCTCGTTGCCATTGCCGCGCTCGCCATGGCGCTCCCAAGGGGCGAGCCCGGCAAGATGCCGGACATCCGGCGTGAACTGCGCGTCCTCACCCACCCCAGGGTTCTGCTCGCCATGGCCACGACGGTTCTGGGCGCGAGCGCCATGTTCTCCCTCTACACCTATGTGGCGGCGGCGCTCGAGACGCTTGCGGGCGCGTCGGGAGCCTTCGTGACGCTCTGCCTTGTCCTGATCGGTGTCGGCTTCACTGCCGGCAACTGGATCGGCGGACGGCTTGCGGGATGGTCTCTGGACGGCGCGACGATGCTTTTCCTCGGCGCACTGACGGCGATCATGCTGGTCATGCCGCTGCTTCTGCCAAGCCATATCGGCGCGGCTGTCGGACTGCTGTTCTGGGGCGCTGCGGCCTTCGCCATGGTGCCGCCGGTGCAGATGCGAGTGATGCACGCCGCCTCGGAAGCCCCGGGCCTCGCCTCGTCCATCAATGTCGGCGCCTTCAACCTTGGCAATGCCATTGGAGCGGCGGCGGGCGGTGCGGTCATCGCTGCGGGGTATGGCTATGCCATGGTTCCCGTGGCAGGCAGCCTTTTCGCCCTCTCCGGGGCTCTGCTCGTCTGGCTGGGGCGCCAGCAACGCTGACTGGCCGGGACCACAGATCGAAAACGGCGGCGTTCGTCAGCCGAGTTGCCTTGGCAGGAGCGCCGCCCCGATTCTGGAGCAGGCGGCGTCCATGACGATGGAGACTTACTGCGCCTGCATCCGTGGCGGTATGTCGACCTTGTCGCCAACCTGAATGCCGAAACGCCGGGCGCCGCCGGCAACCAGTTCCAGCACGTAGCGGATGGGCGAACCGGAGGGGATCATCTCTTCGGAGAGCGGCTTGGCGTTTTCGGCGATCGTCGCGACGCTACCGTGCTCGTCGATGAAGATGATATCGAGCGACAGATAGGTGTTCTTCATCCAGAAATAGGCTGGCGCGGTGCGCCCCATGTCGAAGAACATGCCGTGGTCGGGCGCCATTTCCTTGCGGAACATCAGGCCCCGGCTTCGCTGATCCGGGGTCAGGGCGAGTTCGACCTTGAACGACTTCGGCCCGCCGGTCGTCTCAACGGTCAGCGTCTCCAGGGATGAGGCGGCTCTGGATGCGATTGCAAGCGGCGCATCCAGCCACGACACGGAGACAGCCGCCGCTAAGACCGCGCAGACGCCCAATCCGGCGGCAAGGAGCAAACGCCTCAGCATCGAACCGTTCCGGGCCGAGGCGCGTCCGAATTGCCGCTCAAGGGACACCCTGTCATGGAAGGAATCAGTGCGAGGATGGGGCTCCGCCGGCCGTCAGCGGACGCACCTCGGAGGCCATGAGACCCTTGGGTCCGTCGCCGAAACGCACCAGCACTTCCTGCCCGGGGCGCAGCTCGGCCATGCCGTAACGGCGCAGGGTCTCCATGTGGATGAAAATATCCGGATGCCCCTCACCCTTGGATACGAAACCGAATCCACGAACGCGGTTGAACCACTTCACGGAAACGCGCTCCAGCCCGCTGGTGGGCACGACCTGAACGTGCGTGCGCGAGGGCGCCATCTGGGACGGATGAACGGCGGAGGACTCATCCATGGAAAGAATGCGCAGGGCCTGCAGCCCCTTCGGACGATCCAGAACCTCGCAGACCACCCGTGCCCCTTCATAGGCGGTCTGGAAGCCGTCGCGACGCAGGCAGGTCACATGCAGGAGGATATCCGGCATTTCGTCGTCCGGTACAATGAAGCCGAACCCCTTTGCCACGTCGAACCACTTGATCGTGCCTGCAACCTCGATCACGTCCGCAGTGACTTCGTCTCCGACGCCGGAAACAGACTTCAGATCCGACTCCACCTTAGCCATGAGAATGGCCCCTCCCCTACGACAGCAACTATGCCGGCCACATCACATCAACAAAAAAAGTTGATTCCCGCGAATGAATCTTAGCACCGAATGCCCAGGTCTTCGCAAGTGCACGGACGCGATTCCTGCCCGTTCTCCTGCGAAAATCCGAATCAGTGGCATGAAAAGCAAACTCCAACTGTCGTTACGACGGCAACTCCTTGCCGAATTCTAAGGCAAGTGGCCACCAAGCCTTTGTTAACTATTTGTTAACTCTATATAATCATTGGACTTCGCTTTTTCCACACGATTTCCTGAACCAGAACTCAAAAAATCCGAACCGCCATTTTCAAGAAACGGACATGCTCCTACATCAGGATAGGTTGCCCGCCTTCAGGATCAAGATCGAGGATATTTCATGCGCTATCTGCACACCATGGTCCGCGTGGCCGATGTCGACGCCGCTCTGGACTTCTACTGCAACAAACTCGGGCTCGTCGAAGTCCGCCGGAACGACTACCCGAACGGTCGCTATACGCTGATTTTTCTGGCCGCGCCAGATGACCGCGAGAGGGCCAAGGCCGGCGCGGCGCCGCTCGTCGAACTCACCCACAACTGGGATCCGGAGGCCTACGGAGAAGGCCGCAATTTCGGCCATCTCGCCTATGAGGTCGACGACATCTACGGCCTTTGCGACCGGCTCATGAAGGCCGGCGTGACGATCAACCGCCCGCCGCGCGATGGCCGCATGGCCTTCATCCGCTCGCCGGACAACATCTCGATCGAACTGCTGCAAAAGGGCGAGGCGCTCGCTCCCGCCGAACCGTGGACGTCGATGCCGAACACCGGGCACTGGTAAGCCGGCCCGCACACGGTCCTGTCCCTTCAAAACCCTAGAGTTGCGCTATTCTAGCAGTGTCGGACGGCCGTCTCCTTGATGGCTGTCAACAACATGGCCGGTGGATTGCCGCAGCAGCAGTCCGCCGGCCATCCGTATTTTTCGGCTTGTCATTCCCTGCGTTGTTGTGGTGTTACTGGCCGCCAATTCCAATTGCCCATGGCATTTCGTCCATTTCGCCATTCCGGCGACTTGCAGTGTCAGTAAGATTTCTGCAACGTCAGGACGATCAACTGATGCGACGAACGCCTGATATTCGTTTGATTCGCACTTAGCCTGTCAGGTAGATTGCCTGCTCAGCGGCAAACACGGGAAACGCCAACGCCATCCAATGGCGCCGGGAGGGATTTGTTCTGAAGACCGCGCTTTGCCTCACGAGTCTTGCTGTCGTGGCGTTGGTGCTCGGCTCTTGCCAGAGCTTGACCGATCCGTCCGAATTCGCCCGCAATTCCACGCAGGAGTCGGCCAGAGCCGCAGCGCAACAGGCAGTCGATACCGCCTCCAAGGACGAGGAAAAGGCTGACGGCGAAAAGACGGCCGACGGCGAGAAGACGGCTGGCGCACCCGAGAGCGCCACCACAGCGGGCACGAAAGAGCAGGCCGACGAGAATAAGACCGCGGACGCTTCTGCAGACAAGGCCAACGGTGAGGCGGCGAAGGCCGAAAAGGCCGCCGAGCCCGCGCCGGGCAAGACGACGGAGACGGCGACCAAGGCCGAGGACGGCACGAAGTCTCAGGACGGCGCCAAGACGGAGACGGCCAACGGCGCGGACGGCAAGGCGACCGAAACGGCAAAGGCCCTTGCAGCCGCCGAGAACCAGCCGATCGTCGAGGCGAGCGTCGAGGCGCCGCCGGAGGATGACGAACCGGAGGCGGCAGCCTTTCAAAAGCCCCACCGCGTGGAGAAGATGGACAGCCTGCCGGGGGTCGACTGGCCCGAGGGAATCGTCCTGGTGTCGCGTTCGCCGGATGACGACCCGAGCGACTTCTTCACCAATGGACCGATGCATCCCTTCTCCATGCGTGTGCCGGGCGTTCCGGCCAGCGCGGTCGTTGCCGGCAACGGGCTCCTGCTCGCACGCAGTTCAATTCAGGTGGGATGCCTGAAACCGCAACTCGTCTCCCTGGTACGCCGGGCCGAGGCGCGTTTCGGCAAGAAGGTCGTGATCACGTCCGGCTATCGCTCGCCGCCCTATAACCGGCGGGTCAATGGCGCGCGCAATTCCCAGCACATGTACTGCAACGCGGTCGACCTCTACATGCCCGGCGTTGCCCGCGACACGCTGGCCAAGTTCTTCTTTGCCCAGTCCGATCGCGGCGGCATCGGTCTCTACTGCCATACGCAGGCGATCCACATCGACATCGGAAGCCGTCGCGCCTGGCGCTGGCCGTGCTATCGCCGGCAGAAGAGCTGATTGTTCGGCAACGCTGACGGGGAGCGTCAGGCAGGGGCCACCAGGCTTCCCGAACACCCTGCCACGGATGGCAGCAGACGCCGGAACTCCTCCGCACGCGGGTTCGATCGGCGCCATGCCATTCCGACCGCCCGGCACGGTTCCGGCGAACTGAAACGCGAGACCTGAATCTCGGACGGATCGACGGGGACGCTGCGCAGGAAGATTTCCGGCAGGAGCGTAATGCCCTGCCCCGCCGCCACAAGCTGAAGGATCGTCGACAGGCTGGTGACGCCGCTCGAGCGCAAGCGGCGCGCGTCGATGCCGCCGCAGACGTTGAGCGTCTGATCCCTAAGGCAATGACCGTCTTCCAGCAGCAGCAGCGATTCCGGCGCGATCTCGCTGGCGGCATGGACCTGCAATTCGGCGAACCGCCCGCGGTTGGGCCTTGCCAGCAGGAAGGCGTCGCTGAACACTGTCACTTCCTCGAAGGACGGATGCTCGAGCGGCAAGCTTGCGATCACGAGGTCCAGCGTTCCCGCCGCCAGTTCGTCGACAAGCGTCGCGGTGACCGTCTCGCGGATGGAGAGCTGCAGACGCGGAAATTCCTCGCTGAGACGCGGGAGCAGCTTGGGCAGCAGATAGGGCGCGATCGAGGGAATGACGCCGATCCGCAGCGGCCCGGCGAGGTCGCCGGCCTTGCGGGAGGCGAAGGACTCCAGATCGCCGACCTCGGCAAGAATACGCCTCGCCCGGGCAACGACGCCCTCGCCGGTCAGGGTCAGCCGCGCGCCACTCGCCGAGCGTTCCACGAGCGTGGCGCCGAGTGCGGCCTCAAGTTCTCTGATCTGCATGGACAGCGCAGGCTGGCTCACGGAGACCCGTTCGGCGGCCTTGCCGAAATGGCCTTCCTGGGCAAGCGCATCGAGATAGCGGAGTTGGCGCAGCGTCAGCATGATCAGATATTCTTATTTGACTGGTCAGAACTTACAATTGGAACTTATCGCAAATAGCGACCAATATCCGGGTTGTCCGCAGCTGAAACGCCTGCAGACATGAGTTGTCGCCCCGGACCGGAGGCAGACGCACGCGCTGCGACCGGCCCTCCAATGCTCATTTCGGTGCCTGTTGACCGGCATCGACGGGAACCGGATGGGCAAGAGGCCGCCGTCAACCTACCCTGGCGGCGGCCTCACTCTTTCCGAACTGCCCTGAATACTTTGCAGCGTGTCCCGGCGCGGACAGGCGCCTGCCGCGTCGCCGCAACAGGCCCGTCGCTGGTCCGCCATCAGGCCAGAGCGGTTTCGCCCTGCGTCACCCGCTTCAGCCAGTCGGAGATCTCCGCCTCGTCGCCGAGAATCGGATAGTCGCTGATGGTCGTTGCCCAGGTCAGGGCACCGGCGAGGATGAAATCGACATAGAGAGGCGACTCGCCACCGAGGTAGGGCGACGAGCGCAGGACGTGGCGCACGGGCGCGAGGGTCTTGCGAAATTCGCCGAGCTTGTTCTCGCGTCCGGCGGCCGCCTCTTCCAGCGTCTTGCCGAGACGCTTTTCGCGGCTCTGGCGGAAATAGACCTGGTCCGCTTCGGTGAGGTGGGCGTGGATGTCCTTGGCGATCAGGGGGAAAGCCAGCGCTGCAAAGGTCATGTTCGCAAAGCCGTCCATGAAACGCGCACTGGCCCGGCCGGCCGGGCCCGGCGAGAAGAGGGCCGGTCGATCAGGGAAGGTCTCCTCCAGATATTCAGCGATCGCGAAGCTCTCCACGATCCGCGTCTTGCCGTCTTCAAGCTCCAGAACCGGAACCGTCGGAAATCCGCCGCCGCCGATTTCCGGGACCGCAGTGAACGGGGTCGGCACTGTCTCGACGCTGATTCCCTTGTGGCGAAGAGCCAGCTTTACCCGCCAGCAATAGGGGCTGAAGCGCAGCTTCGGGTCCGCTCCGCAAAGATCGTAAAGTCGCAAGGTCATGAACAGCCTTTCCTTATTCATCGCCGATCGTCCGTCGCGGGGCCGTGGGCCGCCGCGCCGAATTCCGCGCGCATGTTAAGGAATGGCAGGGCGAGCGGGACAAGCCCCTGCCCCGGAAAAACGCTCGTGCGGCGAACACAGGTTGGTGATCCGATTTTAAAATTTTTAAGCCGCACCGCTGACTCGCCTGCAAGGCGATCAGGACAATCATCTGAATGTTTTCAAAATCCCAATTTTTTCAAATATTTTCGCGCATTGATCTACATCAACGACAGGGCATTTTTCGCCCTCTGAAACCACCTATATATAACTCGCCAGTAATTCTGGCTTTTACTTCCCAATGCCTCGCTTTGAGCGCATATCTACCCTTCATTTTCTGCATATTCAGTTTTTCTAACACGGTAATTCAGATTTTTTATCGCGATATAAATCGGTTAGACGCATTTTAAACGTTTTAAATTTTTTAATTGCCTATTCCCAAATCGGCATATTCGTCCTACCTATGTTGCAACGCCGCAAAACGAACCGAAGGGAAACGAAGGAAGCGCCTGGCGGGTCACCACAAACACAAGGGGACCTCTCGCATGGAACTGCTTCTTTCGATCTGCCTTCTCAGTTCACCGGTCGACTGCCGCAAGGAAAACATCGTCGTGTCGATGGACCCCGTCGGGCCCATGCAGTGCATGATGACCGCGCCGCAGACCATCGCCCAGTGGAATGAGTCGCATCCCAAATGGCGGGTCGTTCGCTGGCAGTGCACTCCCCGTGAGCGGGTCAAGAAGTTCGCGATCTGACGCGAATGGCCAGTTCGAGGGACCCAGACCGACGCCATCGTTGACGTCAAACCGTGCAGGAAGGCGCTTCCACGTCTCCTTTCCGCATGCCGAAATGACGTGGAACCGGGTCGCCGCGCCCTAACAGAATAGCGGGCGACCCATATGATGTGGAGAAAACAATGTCCGCTACTCGTCCGTTCGCCGCCCGAATCGCCGCTGCTGCCGCTGTCGCCGCTGTCGTGACCGCCGCCGGGTTCGCATATGCCGGCGCTCGTGACACCGGCGCGGCCGGTGCCCTCTATGCCGCCGGCGCAGGGTTCCACCAGACCATCGGCACCACCCATGCCATCGGCACATTCACGACCGCCGGCAACGCCTGCGCCATGACCATGGTCGTCGGCGCCGCCGATCTGGAAGACGCCCTCGTGCAGCCGGCCCGTGTCGCGTTCTCCCTGCCCTCCGGCCAGCAGGCCGCGGTCGAAACCCAGGACGGCAGCTCGCTGACGTTCACCTGCGCCAAGGATGCCGGCTCCGTTCGTATCGCCAAGGTTCAGCCCGGCGCGATCTGATCGGCCTTTGCGGCCCGCAGACTTCAGGCTTTTCGATGCCGCTGTGCCCCACCGGGCGCAGCGGCATTTTCTTGTTTTCAGGGCGGCGTTCGTATGCGCTTCGGTTTTGTAATTTTTCTTACAGAAGCCGAATATTCCCGATTTCCGTGGGAAAGCTGAGCGTTAACGGACACAAAATCGTATACAAATGCCACAAACAAGCCACCAAACACCTCAGAATGTAACATTTAACCACAAATGACACAAAATTGCCATATTTCTGGGTGATTTGTTTCAAATCGGCAAAGTTCGAACACAAAAGTATCCGCCGGAACGAAAGCTTCGGTAGTGCTCTTGTGGATGGCGGTGCGGTTGGTTCAGTTCGATCGTTCAAGAGGCGGAACGGGAGACTGGCCCACTTTCAGGCCTTCGCCATCGTTGGGATCAATCTTTGATGCCCGCGATGTGTTGGGTCCTGATCGTCACCGCGTTCGTTTGGGGCCGGGTTTGAAAGCGGTTCATCCCAATCGTTTGTATACGAACAAATGAATCGCAGCAGGCCATTTTCGAATGCCATGGGGCTGGGTTTTCCGTGCCTCAGGTGATCGTGTTTAAGTTGTTTTTGAGACCTTTAGCCGTCCGGAAACGGCCGGCACCAAGATCGCCGACAGCAGTTTTGCTTGCCGGCATATTTGATGATCTGTTGATTTTCGATGCGGTGTTTTTGATCAAGACTATTGTTTTTGTAAGACCTGCACCTTCGAGGAGACGCTGGAGCAGATCGGGGAGGAATTCGTCTTCCGGGCAGCGCCCAGGATAGACAACGGGGGGAAAACCGGGATCACGGCTGTGGTCACGGATCCGGATGTCCCGAATTCCTTTCCTGATTCTCCAGATTCTGCGACCGGTGCACATTGCCTGCACTTGCGGCTGTGAGCGCGATGTCTGCCTTCCGGCGATATCGCTGCTCACAGCTGTATCTTCGCAGCCCCATTGCACGACGGCGCCCCCGTCCGAAACAAGGCTGCGGAAACGCTCCCGCTTGCATTTTTTCGCAAGTGCGGACGCAGAACCGGCACCGGATTTCGCCGGAAATACACAGACTTTTAGAACCATTGCGCGATGCGGCGCTTATTTTTCGAGGATTTTTCAATGGCTTTCAGGATTCATTTGACCGGAACCACAGTTGCTTTCAGCGTTGCCGCGGCCATGGCCATCGCGACAGGCCTTGCGTCGGCCAAAGGTGCCGCGACGCAGGCGGGCGCCCTTGCCCTCACGCCGGCGGTCGGCTTCGACATGGAGATCGGCGGCCAGCGGGCCATGGGCTTCTTCATGACGGAGGCCCGCGCCTGCGCCATGACGCTGATTTCCGTGCCGCTGGAGCCCGAAGGTGCCCGGACGATCGAACCGGCCCGGCTCGAGTTTCTGCTGGAGAACAACACCGACGCGTCGTTCAAGACGCCGGAGGGCCCTGCCCTGACCTTCCGCTGCGAGCAGGCCGGCAAGCAGCTCTCGATCTCCGGGGCGCCGGAGGCCACGAGCTGACCACGCAGGAAGACGTTGCGCGGATCGTTGGCATCCTGCGCGTCGGACCGTCCGAAAGCTGCGGGCATTCTTCAGCCCAACGCTCACGGGCGGTCTGAAACGCCTGACTGTCCGCGCTGTCCTGGCGCCCGACCTGGAGCAAGGCACCTGACGATTGCCCCTCGGGCAAGGGCGCGAATATCCGAAGGCCGTTCGGCGAAAGCCGTTCGGCCTTTCGCCATTTGGCTGCAAGATGTATAGACCCTCGGCCAGCGTGTTGACGGGAACGCCGTCTCCGGGCGTCGATCGTCCCGGATCCGGTTGGCCATACCGATCGGAATATGCCGGGCCGGCCGGTGATCTGCCCGGCGGCCCCGTTCGATGACGTCTCGCCGAAACGGCGGGACGTTCCAGGTGACATCTATTCAGGCGCAATGCATGCCAGATGAGCCCAAGCTCCAAGCCGATGTGACCGACGCCGACGCGTCGACGTCATTGCCTCCGTCTCCCGAGACAACCGCATCCGACCATCCGGGGCACAAGAAAGCCAGCGTGCTCACGCTGGCGCTCGGCTCGGTCGGTGTCGTCTATGGCGATATCGGCACCAGTCCGCTCTATGCGTTGCGAGAAGCGCTGGCGCATACGGCCTATGACGGAATCTCGCGTGCCGATGTGGAAGGCATCGTCTCGCTGCTGCTCTGGTCGCTGGTCGCCATCGTCACGATCAAATACGTCCTCTTCCTCATGCGGGCGGACAACAAAGGCGAAGGCGGCATCTTCTCGCTTCTGGCCCTTGCCCAGGGCGTCATGAAATCGCGGACGACCTTCGTGCTTGTCGTCGGCATCCTTGGCGCGGCGCTGTTTTATGGCGATGCCATCATCACGCCGGCCATCTCGGTGCTTTCGGCCATCGAGGGCCTCAGGATCATCACGCCGGTCTTCGACGATTTCGTGGTGCCGCTGACGATGATCATCATCGTCGGCCTCTTCTTCGTTCAAAGCCGCGGCACCGGCGCCGTTGCGGCCCTGTTCGGACCGCTGACGGCGATCTGGTTCCTGGCGCTCGCCGGCGCCGGCCTCATGCATATCAGCGACGATCCGGCCATCCTGCTGGCGCTCAACCCCCTGAATGCCGCCGAATTTCTGCTCAACAACGGCATGGGCGGCCTTGCGGTGCTCGGTTCCGTCTTCCTGGCGGTCACCGGCGCGGAAGCGCTCTATGCGGACATGGGCCATTTCGGGCGCACGCCGATCCGCCTCGCCTGGCTCGGCCTCGTCTTTCCCGCCCTTGCCCTCAACTACATGGGCCAGGGCGCCTTCGTGCTCGCCCATCCGGAGGGCGCGGAAAATCCCTTCTTCCTGATGCTGCCGGATGTCGCCCGCCTGCCGATGGTCATCATGGCAGCCATCGCCACCATCATCGCCAGCCAGGCGGTCATCACCGGCACCTTCTCGCTGACACGGCAGGCGGTTCAACTCGGCATCCTGCCGCGCCTTGAAATCCGCCACACCTCGGAGACCGAGGAAGGCCAGATCTACCTGCCGCGCGTCAACTGGATGCTCTGCGGCGGCGTGCTGCTGCTGGTCGTACTGTTCGAATCGTCCTCCGCCCTTGCCTCGGCCTACGGCATCGCCGTGACGGGCACGATGGTACTGACGAGCCTTCTCGCCTTTGTTGTCGTCCACCGCGTCTGGAAGTGGTCGCTGGCCCTCTCGATCCTGGTCATCGTCCCCTTCCTTTTCATCGAGCTGATCTTCCTGTCCGCCAATCTCCTGAAGATCGCCGAAGGCGGCTACATCCCGGTCGCCATCGCCGCCTATCTGGCGCTGTGCATGTGGACGTGGGTGCGTGGCACCAAGATCGTCTACGAGAAGGCGCACCGGGAAAGCCTGCCGCTGACCGAACTCATTACCTCGCTCGGCCGCAAGCCGCGCACGCGCGTTCCCGGCGTCGCCATCTTCCTGACCAGCGATCCGGAGATGGTGCCCTCGGCCCTGATGCATAATCTCAAGCACAATCAGGTGCTGCACGAGACCAACGTCATCTTGCAGGTGGTCACGGCCCCGTCGCCGAGAGTCCCGGCAGACAGGCGCATCGAGCTGACGACGCTCAGCGACGATTTCAAGTTGCTCAAGCTGACCTACGGCTACATGGAACAGCCGAACGTGCCGCTGGCGCTGGCCGACTGTCGCCGCATGGGCCTGAAGTTCGACATCATGAAGACGTCCTTCTTCCTCGGCCGGCGCAGTTTCAAGGCGCAGGCAAAGACCGGCATGCCGGTCTGGCAGGACAAGATCTTCATCGGGCTGGCACGTTCGGCCGCCAATGCGACGGACTTCTATCGCATCCCGACGGGCCGCGTTCTGGAGCTCGGTCAGCAGATGACGATCTGAGGTTCGGCATCATTTTTGCTGGTCTTTGCCGCCCGGAACACCGGGCCCTGACATCAAAAGCGCACTCCAATTCGATATCAGGCCATTTCGGGCCGGAAGATCTCTTGCGTCCGCCCTCACTTCACGCCAAAACCCGACCCCATGCTGACAATCACCGACCTCACCTATCGCATTGCCGGACGCACTCTTCTTGAGGGCGCGAACGCGGTCGTCCCGGACGGCGCCAAGATCGGCCTCGTCGGGCGCAACGGCACCGGCAAGACGACGCTGTTCAATCTCATCTGCGGCGAGCTGCATGCGGAGTCCGGGGACATTTCCCTCTCGCGCGGTGCGAAGATGGGGCGGGTGGCGCAGGAAGCGCCGGGCACTGACGACACGCTGATCGAATATGTGCTGAAGGCCGATGTCGAGCGCACCGCCCTTCTGGCGGAGGCAGAGACGGCGACCGATGCCCATCGCATCGCCGATATCCAGATGCGGCTTGCCGACATCGACGCCTATTCGGCCGAGGCGCGCGCGGCGACGATCCTCGCCGGTCTCGGCTTCGATGCCGAGGCCCAGGCCCGGACCTGCAAGTCCTTCTCCGGCGGCTGGCGCATGCGCGTCGCTCTCGCCGCCGTGCTCTTCACCGAGCCGGATCTCCTGCTGCTCGACGAGCCGACCAACTATCTCGATCTGGAAGGCACCTTGTGGCTGGAGAGCTACATCGCCCGCTATCCCTATTCGGTGCTGCTGATCAGCCACGACCGCGATCTTCTGGACAAGGCGGTCACCGGCATTCTCCATCTGGAGCACAACAAGATCACCTTCTGGAGGGGTGGCTATACCCAGTTCGCCCGCCAGCGGCGCGAAAAGGCAATGCTTCTCGAAAAGGCCAAGGAGAAGCAGGACGCCAAGCGCAAGCACCTGCAGAGCTTCGTCGACCGCTTCCGCGCCAAGGCGACCAAGGCGCGCCAGGCGCAGTCGCGCCTCAAGATGCTGGAGAAGATGGAGTTCATCGAGGGCATCGTCGACGAGGTGATGCCGCCGATCCATATCCCGAGCCCGAAGGCGACGCTCGCGCCGCCGATCCTTGCCTTCGACAAGGTCAGCGTCGGCTACGAGGCGGGCAAGCCGGTTCTCTCCAACCTGACCTTACGCATCGACGACGACGACCGCATCGCGCTGCTCGGCAAGAACGGCAACGGCAAGTCGACGCTCGCCAAGCTGATCGCGGAACGGCTGGAGTCGATGGGCGGCTCGATCACCCGCGCCTCCAAGCTGAACATCGCCTTCTTCGCCCAGCATCAGCTTGACGAGTTGGTGCCCGAGGAAAGCCCCGTCGCGCATGTCCGCCGGCTGATGCTGGACGCACCCGAATCCAAGGTGCGCGCGCGAACGGCGAAGATGGGTCTCGACGTCAAGCGGATGGACACCCCCGCCGCGGAACTTTCCGGTGGCGAACGCGCCCGCCTGCTGCTCGGCATGGCGACCTTCCACGGGCCGAACCTGCTGATCCTCGACGAGCCGACCAACCACCTCGACATCGAGGCGCGCGAAAGCCTGATGGCCGCGCTCAACGACTTTTCCGGTGCCGTGATCCTGATCGCCCACGACCGACATCTTGTGGAAGCCACCATGGACCGGCTGTGGCTCGTCGCCGACGGCAAGGTGCAGGTCTTCGACGGCGACATGGACGACTACAAGCGCTACGTCCTTTCGGGCACGATGCCGAAGCGCAAGGCCGAGCCGGCTGTCGAGGCAAAGCCCGAGATCAAGACGACAGGCTCGGAAAAGCGCAAGCAGAATGCCGAAAAGCGCTCGGAACTGGCGCCGCTGCGCAAGCGCATCCAGGCAATCGAGAAGAAGCTCGAGCAGCTGCGCGGCGCCCTGAGCGGGCTCGACCTCATCCTCGCCGACGCGGCTCTCTTTGCCAAGGACCCGGCAAGGGGCGCGAAATTCGCCAAGGACCGGTCCGACACTGAAAAGGCGATCGAGGCGGCCGAGGAAGAGTGGCTGATGCTGTCGGAAGAGTATGAGGCGGCGGTGGCGGGCTAGAAGCCCCACCGCTCTCGGACGGGCTCAATGCGAAGGATTACCGAATGGCCGAACGCCCCTCCTCCACAGCCGTTCGGGTGACGCTAAGGGACGCTTTCAGCCGCCTTTCCGAAGTCCATCCGTTCGAGACAGTCTTCGAGCAGCGCGAGGAGATTTCGATCGAGGCTTATGCGCCAGTCGGGACCGACAAGCAGCAGCCGCATGACCGGGACGAACTCTATATCGTCGCGACCGGAACGGGCACCTTCAGCCGGGGCGACGAACTCGTCGATTTCGGTCCCGGCGACCTGCTCTACGTTCCCGCCTATGTGCCCCACCGCTTCGAGAGCTTCAGCGACGATTTCAAGGTGTGGGTGATTTTCTACGGACCGGTCCGGCCGAAGCCGGAGTGACCGGCTTTCAGCCTTTCCAGTGGACTCAATCCCTCAGAGAGGAATGTTGTCGTGCTTCTTCCAGGGCATCTCGACATGCTTGTTCTGGAGCAGCTTGAGAGCCCGTGACACGCGCTTGCGGGTCGAATGCGGGAAGATGACCTCGTCGATGTAGCCGCGCTCGGCCGCGACGAAGGGGTTGGCGAAGCGGGTCTCATATTCCTTGATGCGGGCGGCGATTCTCTCCGGGTCGCCGAGTTCCGAGCGATAGAGGATTTCCGCCGCGCCCTTGGCGCCCATCACCGCGATTTCGGCAGTCGGCCAGGCGTAGTTGATGTCGCCGCCGATATGCTTCGACGCCATGACGTCATAGGCGCCGCCATAGGCCTTGCGGGTGATCACAGTCACCTTCGGCACGGTTGCCTCCGAATAGGCGAACAGCAGCTTGGCGCCATGCTTGATGAGGCCGCCGTATTCCTGCGCGGTGCCCGGCAGGAAGCCCGGCACGTCGACGAAGGTGACGATCGGAATGTTGAAGCAGTCGCAGAAGCGCACGAAACGCGCCGCCTTGCGGCTGGCGTCGCTGTCGAGCACGCCGGCAAGCACCATCGGCTGGTTGGCGATGAAGCCGACCGTGCGGCCCTCCATGCGGCCGAAACCCGTGATGATGTTCTTGGCGTGGGTCGCCTGGATCTCGAAGAAGTCGCCCTCGTCGACCGTCTTCAGGATCAGTTCCTTCATGTCGTAGGGCTTGTTCGGGTTGTCCGGAATCAGCCGGTCCAGCGACATGTCGAGGCGGTCCGGATCGTCGTAGACGTCGAACTCCGGCGCATCCGCCTCGTTGTTGGAGGGCAGGAAGTCGATCAGGCGACGCATCTCGATGAGCGCATCGACGTCGTTCTCGAAAGCACCGTCGGCGATCGACGACTTCACTGTGTGGACCGAAGCGCCGCCGAGCTGCTCGTGAGTCACGGTCTCGTTGGTGACGGTCTTCACCACGTCCGGGCCGGTCACGTACATGTAGGACGTGTCGCGCACCATGAAGATGAAGTCGGTCATCGCCGGCGAATAGACGTCGCCTCCGGCGCAGGGGCCCATGATCAGCGAGATCTGAGGGATGACACCGGAGGCCAGCACATTGCGCTGGAAGACCTCGCCGTAGCCGGCGAGCGCGGCAACGCCTTCCTGGATGCGGGCGCCGCCGGCATCGAAGAGGCCAATCACCGGGGCGCGGTTCTTCAGCGCCATGTCCTGGATCTTGACCATCTTCTTGGCGTGCGTCTCGGAGAGCGAACCGCCGAAGACCGTGAAGTCCTTGGAGAAGAGGAAGACGGTGCGGCCGTTGACCGTGCCCCAGCCGGTGACGACGCCGTCGCCGGAGATCTTCTGGGATTCCATTCCGAAGTCGGTGCAGCGGTGTTCGACGAACATGTCGAACTCCTCGAAGCTTCCCTCGTCGAGCAGGATCTCGATGCGCTCACGCGCCGTCAGCTTGCCGCGGCCATGCTGGGCGTCGATGCGGCGCTGGCCACCGCCCATGCGGGCGGCCTCGCGGCGGCGATCCAACTCGTCGAGCACTTCCTTCATGGTCTTCCCCCTGAAATCCGCTGTTTCAATCGGCTTAGCCGCCCCGCCGGCCACCGGCAAGGCACCTTCGTGCCGCACCCTGCCCTACCTTTGGGTGAGAATGGCGGCGGCCTTCATCTCGTCCGAACGCCACGCACGCCGGCTGACGGCCTCGGCGTCCGTGCCCCATTGCTCGGTGTTCCAGTCCTCATCGACGTTGGACGCCGCGAAGGCCTCCTCGAAGCCGAGCCGACCTTCGACGATGGCGAGCGCCAGCAACACCGACCCTGTGATGGTAGTGAACTGATGCGTCGCCGAAAGAAGAAAGGGATCGCGCGGAATGGCCGCCAGAACCGCCGGGACGACCTTCTCGTCCTGCGCGACCGGCATGACGCCGCCGGCCAGCCTGAAGGTGAGGCCGAAGCGGCCCTCCGCCCATTTGACGACCGGATCCCAGTGCGCGCTCTGGCGCGCGACAAGACCGTCGGGGCCTTCGGCGCGGTAACAGAGCAGATCGGTCCCGGCATATTTGGCCGCGTCCTCGGCCACCGCCTCGACGGCGTTGGCCACCCCGTCTATGGCGGAATGGACGAGACGCGTCACCGGCATCGTTGCCGGATTGATGTGCGTGCCCTGCGCGGCCCACTCGGCGGCCATGGTGTCGGCGGCCGGGCGATGCGGCACGCCGACGATCCTGCGGCCGGGCGTGCGGATCGGCCGCCCATCGAGATGAATGGCGAAAAGACCGTCCAGTTCTGCGACCGTCACGTCCATGTAGAAGCGCTTCGGCAGTTCGCGGCGGGATTTTTCCTGCGCCTTGCGAACCGGATCAAAATCCTCACCAGTCACCAGATCCTCGAAGACGTCCTTCATTGCGCGGCCTCCCGGACAAGGAAGCGGTCGAGTTCGGGCATCAGATCCGCATAACTGTCGACGATCGCATGGGCACCGGCGTGCTGGAGGCTCGTCGCGTCGTGATAGCCCCACGTCACACCGACGGCGCGCGTGCCGGCGGACCGGGCCATCTCCATGTCGAAGGCGGTGTCGCCGATGACGACCGTGTCCTCGGGGTCCACGCCCATCTCGGCCATCGCATCGATGACCATCGCCGGATGCGGCTTGGACGGGGCATCGTCGGCGGTCTTGAGCACGGCGAAATGCTTCTCCAGGCCGTGGCTGCCGAGCACCGCCGTCAGGCCACGGCGCGACTTGCCGGTCGCAACGCCGAGCAGTACGTCCTCGCGCGCCGCGAGGGCCACGATCGCCTCAAGGCAGCCGGGATAGAGCGGTTCGACGACGCCGTCGATACGGGACTGGTGAAATGCGGCCTTGTAGGCATCGACCAGAGCCGAGACTCCGGGCTCGTCGAGGTGTGGCGCAAGACGGCCGATGGCAATGGGCAACGACAGGCCGACGATGCCGAGCACGGCCTCGCGCGCGGGCGCCGCGTAGCCGCAGAGCGCGAAGGCCGATGTCATGGAGCCGACGATCATGTGCTGACTGTCCACCAGCGTGCCGTCGCAATCAAAGAGAACAAGTTTCAAGAGCCTGACCGATCCGTCTGTCGAGATGCTGCGGGAATGACGGCGAATATAGGCAATTCACCGTCGTCGCGCATCCTGACGCGATCTCAATAGACAACGTTTTTCCGCGCGTCGAGTCGGCCGAAAGACGGTCAGGCAAGCACCGGTGGCCGCGCCGAGGGTCAGTCCTTGTCGGCCAGGAACATGATGGCGAAGCCCATCTGGACGCTGGAAAAGGTCAGGCCGATCGCAAAGGTCAGGACGACAGCGGCGAGGCAGCCGGACGGCGAGGAGGTCACGAGCGCGCCGAGGCCGCCAATGTCGAGCATCAGGATGGTCGTCACGAAAGCGATGGCAATGCCGAAGCCGATGAGGGCGTGCCGGGCCAGAAAACGCACAAGCAGGGGAAGAGTGCGAACCGTCATGGTGAAAAATCCCGCCGGCGGGATCGCAGGGCACCGGGCAAGGGCAGAAGGGAAAGAGGCGCCGAAGCAGGGTTCTTCGGCGCCCTTCCTTAAACACGAACTTTCGCCCAAATGCCTTAAGCAACCCGCCGCGAATTCATCTCAGCGCAGCGTGGCGCTCGAATCAATACGTAAAACCGGAAAAGATCCCCCATCGGGATTTGTTGCTATGCGCTGAAGGCAGATGGACAGCCAATTGCCGGATTCGTGCCATTTTTCACGCCCGGAAGGCCGGCAGGATGCTCCGGCCCTCCGCCTGTTCCGGGGAACAGCAGCCCTCAATCCACCTTGCGGATGAACTGCCCAAAGGCGCGGGTGCCGTCGTCGACATCCACCTCCCGCAGCACCTTGTGGCTCTCCGCATCGATCTCGGAGAGCGTATCGAGGTCCCAGTTGGCGACGTAGACCTTGGTGCCGTCGAGGCTTGTGGCAATCCCTTCGGGGAAGCCGTCGACGTCGAGCGTATCGACCGGCTCCAGCGTCTTCACGTCGAAGATCGTGATCTCGCCCGCGTGCTGGTCGGTGACGAAGCCGTGCCCTTCCGTGATCGCGACGCCATAGGGCGTGTCGCCGACCGGAATCCGCTTGATCTCCTTGAGCGTCTCCAGATCGACGACCGACACGTCGTTGGTCTTCACGTTGGCGACGAAGGCGCGCTTGCCGTCTTTCGTCGCCGTCACCGCGAAGGGACGCTCACCCACCTTTGCGGTGCCCACAACTTTGAGGGTCGCAAGGTCGATCACGGAGATCTGGTTGCTGTCGCGATCGCAGGTGAGAAGCCGGGTGCCGTCGGCCGTCGCCCACATGCCGGAGGGCGAGTCACCGACGGGGATGTCGGCGATCCGCTCCAGGCTCGCCGTATCGAAGACCGTGATGCGGTGGCGGAACCAGTCGGCGATGAAGAGCCGCTTGTCGTCGGTGGAAATCTCGATGCCGAGATAGCCATGCTCGAGCGGCACCTGCTTCAGCACCTTGCGCGCGGCGGTATCGATGACCGTGAAGAAGAGGCCCTCGGGGCTCGTCACATAGGCCCGCGAGCCGTCGTGCGAGACGACAACGCCCGCCGGTTTGCCCGCAACCGGGATCGTCGCCACCACTTCGAAACTATCGAGATCGACGACGGAAACGGTTTCGGACAACTGGTTGGTCACGAAGGCTTCATCGGCCCGGGCGCCGGCAGCGGCGGCAAGGCCGAAAACGAAGAAGGCGAGCCAGAGGCCCGCCTTCCGGAACACCAAGGCGGCCACGATCAGCTGCCGCTTTCGATCTTCGCCTTCAGCGCCTCGAGACCGGACTTGTAGACGCCGGTCACGGCGTTGATGGCCGCCTCGTCGTTCAGTTCCGGCGGCGGGTCGTTGTTCGGATAGCCGCGGTAGAAGGCGCCCCACCAGGTCACCTCGGACTTGTCGCCACCGAGATCCTTCACGGTGATACGCGAGGAATAGTTGGTCACGGGCAGCACCGCCACGTCGTCCTTTTCGAGACGGTAGAAGAGCATCATCTTGGCGGCGTCGAATTTCTCCAGACCTTCTTCCAGCACGCCGCCGCCCTTCAGCGTCAGCTTGCGGGTCGCGCCGATCTCGCTGCCGCCCTCGCCTTCCGTCTTCTCGACGGCCGGATGCCAGCTCATGTCCTGAAAATTGCTGACCACAGCCCAGACCTTGTCGGCGGGCGCATTGATCTCGACGGTTTCGGTGACCTTCTGACGAGTCGGACCGTGCGCCGAGGCGGTCATGGGCATAAACGCCACAAGACCGGCCACAAGAGCTGCGAAAAGGGTTTTCATGGCTGGTATCCTCCTTGGACCGATGTCCGTACTCCGCTGCGTTTTGATCTGCTGGACGCTTGCGAGACACGCGCCAGACGCAGACTGGTGAGATGAGTAACGCCGTCGGGTTTCCGGTGCAACGCCTGCATGGGCGGGCACGACATAGCGTCGCACCCACCGGCGCTCAAACATTCTTGATCAATCTTCCGGGAACTTGGGATCGGCCTTGTCGAGGTCCTCGATATCAAGGCCAAAGCTGTTCCAGCTTTGCAGCATGTGGGGCGGCAGGGGCGCCGTCACGTCGATCGATCCACCGCCGGCCGGGTGCGGAATTGTCAGACGGCGGGCAAGCAGATGCAGGCGGTTCTGAATGCCGCCGGGAAATTCATAGTTCTCGATGTCGAAATAGCGCGGATCGCCGATGATCGGATGGCCGATCGACTGCAGGTGGACGCGAAGCTGGTGGGTACGTCCCGTGACCGGCTTCAGCGTCAGCCAGGCAAATTTCTGCGCCACCGCCTCGACGGTCGAATAATAGGTCACCGCGTGCTGAGCATCCTTCTCGCCGTGACGCGCCACACGCATCATCTCGCCGTCGGGTGTCGCCTCTTTCTTGAGATAGGAGGAAATCTTGCCCTGCCGCGGCTTCGGCACCGAATAGACGAGCGCCCAATAGATCTTGCGCGCCGAGCGGGTCTGGAAGGTTCGGGCCAGCGTCGAGGCGGCGAGACGGGTGCGCGCGACGAGCAGGCAGCCGGACGTCTCGCGGTCGAGCCGGTGGACGAGGCGCGGCTTGACGCCCTTCCTGTCGCGCAGGGCCTCCAGCATGCCGTCGATATGCCGCGTCATGCCCGAACCGCCCTGGACGGCAAGACCGGCGGGCTTGTTGAAGACGAAGACATGTTCGTCCTCGTAGAGAAGCAAGGAACGCAGATAGTCGGCCTCGTTGGCCGAGGCGACCTGCTTCGGACGTGCCATCGGCGCGCCGGACGCATCGAACATCGCCGGACCGCCATCGCCGGTGTTCAGCGGCGGAACGCGCACCACCTGGCCCGGCTGGACGCGATTGTCCGCCTTGACCCGGCCGCCATCGAGACGGACCTGGCCGGAGCGCAGCAGCTTCTGCAGATGACCGAAGCCAAGACCGGGATAGTGCTCCTTGAACCAGCGGTCGAGGCGCATGCCGGCCTCGTCTTTGCCAACCGTCACCATCTCGACCTTCATGACCGGCGTACTCATGCTAGGGCCCTCACAATGGCAAGGCCGGCAAACAACGCGGCGAGCGAGGCGACGACCGACCCCAGCACATAGCCGGCGGCCGGCAGCATCGCACCGCGCTCGTAGAGTGTCACCGCGTCGAGCGAAAAGGAAGAAAAGGTCGTGAAACCGCCGAGCATGCCGACGGCGACGAAGAGGCGGATTGGCTGCGCGCCGCCGAATTTCAGGGCCCAGAGCTCGATGAAGGCGCCCATGACAAAGGAGCCGATGACGTTGGCGGCAAAGGTTCCCCAGGGAAAGCCCGGCCCGACGAGTCGCATGACGGCGATGCCGAGCAGATGGCGACCGGTGGCGCCGATCGCTCCGCCAAGGGCAACCAGAAGAAGGTGAAGCGGTGACAAACGTAATTCCGAAGCTGTAACGGGCCAGAGACTGCCAAGGCGCCACTCAGGTGCCCTTGGAACCAACTCCTGCCTGTAGCATGCGGGACAGAGGCTAGGCCACTCCCCGGACGCCGAATTTTCCTGCAGCCCGGACGCGGCCGGCGGACAGCCGGCACCGAGCGTATTGCGGGATTTGTCGATCCCGCCTCCCCGCGCGGTGTCGCCACCCGCCGACCGCAAAGGCCGACGGCTTCAGGCCGTTTCGTCGACGAGCTGTCCGACGCCTTCCGCGAGGGCGGCTTGGGGGGTGTCGGAAACATCACCATCGAAGTCGCCGTCGGCATCGACCTTGTTGGATGTTGATGCCGCCTGCGACTGGAACTGGGCCTTCAGCGTGGCGGCCATGGTCGCCGAAGAGGATACGGATGATATGGACATTGCAGATCTCCCTTTTGACTGCAAATACCCATATGGTCTTCGTTCATGAATAAATTGTTAAATTGATGATTTTTACTTATTATTTCCATGTAGTTACAAATAAAATACGGACAACCGAAATCATTCTTTCGGCTGTCCGCTCAATTTATACTTTACCTTCTCTTTATCCGGCGCGAGTCATGCGCGTCAGCGTTCCATCACGCAGCCAGAACTGATGAAAGAGGGCACCAGCCACATGGAGAGCGATGAGCACAATGAAGGCCGGCTTTACCAGCGTGTGGATGTCGCCCCAGGGATCGCCGAGATAATAGGCGGCAAGGCCGAGGACCGGAGCGAGAACGAGAAGGACGTAGAAGGCGAGATGCGCCAGCTTGGCGAGCAGAACCTGCGGCCCGCTGGCGCCGGACGGCTCTGGAGCCCCACGGCTGAGACGCAGAATGATACGCAGCCCGACCAGCACAAGAATCGCGATGCCAACCCAGTAGTGCAGCGATCCCATCAATTGATCGTTGGCGCCGACCGCCTCGCCTTCTTCATGGGCGTCGACCAGTTCGGTCATGCTCTCGCCGAAGATCAACTGGAACAGCACACAGGCCGCGATGGACCAGTGAAGGAAAATCTGAAGCCCCGAATAACCCAGCCGTCTGGTATTCGTCATATGGACCTGCCTTGAACTTGTCGCCCGGCCTGCGCCGGCGAGGTTGCCGCATCCCACGCTTCATGGAAGGGGGATCCTCCCGTCTTGCCGGACCATGACGGCCGGCTCTTTCAGGGAGGATGTCGGCACGTTAGGCGGGAGTTGCTGTCGAACGACCGTCTTCGCAGCGCAATCGCCATAGACAGAAATGCGTATGACGGCGTTGGCCGGAGCGCTGACGGCTGTACTTCCCGTGCATGGGCACTTGAAGTTCGCGGCGGGCCGTGATCCGTTCCGCCAACCCGCTACAGACGACGCAGCAGAACGAGACGTGTCATGATCAAGCATCTGAAAAAGCCGGACCTCTTTCGCCAGCAGGCCTTCATTGGAGGCGCCTGGGTCGATGCGGACAGCGGCCAGACGGAGAATGTCACCGATCCGGCAACCGACGAGGTCCTCGGCACCATGCCGCGCATGGGCGCGGCCGAAACCGAGCGCGCGATCGATGCGGCCGCCGCGGCCTTTCCCGACTGGGCCGGACGCAGCGCCAAGGAGCGTGCGACGATCCTGAAGCGCTGGGCCGACCTCATGATGGCCCACCAGGACGACCTCGGCCGCATCATGACTGCTGAACAGGGCAAGCCGCTGGCCGAAGCCAAAGGCGAGGTCGCCTATGGCGCAAGCTTCATCGAGTGGTTCGCCGAGGAGGCCCGGCGCGTCTACGGCGACACCATTCCCTCGCCGTGGGGCGACAAGCGGATCGTAACGATCAAGCAGCCGATCGGCGTTGTCGCCGCGATCACGCCGTGGAACTTCCCGAACGCCATGCTGGCGCGCAAGGCCGGTCCGGCGCTTGCGGCGGGCTGCACCATGGTCTGCAAGCCGGCGGCCCAGACACCCTACTCGATGCTGGCGATGGCGGTGCTGGCAGAGGAAGCCGGCCTGCCGCCGGGCGTCCTCAACGTCGTGACCGGAGACGCGGCCACCATCGGCGGCGTGATGACCTCCAGCGAGATCGTCCAGAAGCTGACCTTCACCGGCTCCACCCAGATCGGCCGGCTGCTGATGCGCCAGAGCGCGGACACGATCAAGAAGCTCTCGCTGGAGCTAGGCGGCAACGCACCCTTCATCGTCTTCGACGACGCGGAGATCGACAAGGCGGTGGAAGGCGCGATCATCGCCAAGTTCCGCAACAACGGCCAGACCTGCGTCTGCGCCAACCGCATTTACGTCCAGGCCAAGGTCTACGACGAATTCGCCGAAAAGCTGGTGGCGGCGGTCTCCCAACTGAAGACGGGCAATGGCTTCGACGAAGGCGTGGCGCTCGGTCCGCTGATCGACGAAAAGGCGGTGAAGAAAGTCAACGAGCACCTCGACGACGCCAAGGCCAAGGGCGCCAGGGTTCTGACCGGTGGCGAGTCGCTTGGCGGCAACTTCATGTCCCCGGCTGTCGTCGTCGACGTGACGCCGGAGATGATCGTCTCGCGGGAGGAGACCTTCGGACCGCTCGCCCCTCTGATCAGGTTCGAGACGGAGGCCGACGTCATCCGCCTTGCCAACGACACCGAATTCGGCCTCGCCTCCTATTTCTACTCGCGCGACATCGGCCGCGTCTGGCGGGTGGCCGAGAAGCTGGAATACGGCATCGTCGGCATCAACACCGGGCTGATTTCCACGGCCGAGGCCCCCTTCGGTGGTGTCAAACAGTCGGGCCTTGGCCGCGAAGGCTCGAAATACGGCATCGAGGACTATCTGGAGATCAAATATCTCTGCATGGGACTTTGACGTTCCGGGAGCCGCCGTCCATCAGGTCGATCTGCGGCGGGTCCCGCCATGGCTCCGCCGTTTGGTTGTCAGACTTTGCAACCAAACGGCGTGCGCCGCGTTGAGGGTGGCTGGCCGCTCGCCGACATCCGCCGACCGATGCGCCCGGCGCTGGAGCCACAATCCCATGAAGAACCGTGCATACAAGGTCTTCACTCCGCTTCCTTTCCACACCTACTGGCAGAGCAACCTCGACGTCGCCCGTCTCGCCTTTGAGTCGCAGATGGTCATCGGCCTGCGCCTCGCCAGCTTCGCCGGCATGTGGCAGATGCCTGCGGGCGAGGCGAGGCGCATGATTTCCGAAAAGCCGCCGGCCTTCGCCCAGGCGGCAATGGCGGCCGGAAGCGCCGCGATCACCGGGGCATCGCCCGAGCGGGTCGTCGGCGCCGCGGTCAAATCCCTGCGCACGCACACATCCTCGAACCTTCGCCGGCTCGCTCGACCAAAATCCGGTTAGGCAAGAGCGCCAGTTGGCGGCGCGGCCCTTCGCCGAGGCCGCCCTGACGCTTCCTGACGGCGAATTCCGACAATCGTCATGGAAGCTTCATCGCACTGACATGCAGCAGCCCTAAGCCGCTTTGGCATTCCTGAAACGGGGAGAGACCAATGCGCCTTCTGACTGCCGCCCTCGTGGCGACCACCTGCCTCGCCGGCGCGGCCCACGCCGCGACCGTTTATCCGCTTGATCGCGCCACGATCCTGGCGGACTCGCCCTTTGACTTCAAGGTCGAGTTCGACGCCACCGTCAAGCCGGAAGACGTCACCATCACCATCAACGGCAAGCCTGCCAAGGACGTGATCGGCAAGGACCTGACCTTCAACGCCAAGGACGGCGATGTCGATGCCTCGGCCGTGATCGCCCGCGACGTGGTCGTCAAGGAAGCCGGCAGCTACACGATCGAGGCGAAGGCCGGCGACGACGTCAAGTCCGTCACCTGGGACGTCTACGCCACTCCGGCCGAGCCCAAGGCGAAGAACATCATCTTCATCGTCGGCGACGGCCTTTCGGTCGCCCACCGCACGGCGGCCCGCATCATGTCCAAGGGCATGACCGAGGGTAAGGCCGACGGCCGCCTCAACATGGACGATCTCGACCACATGGCCTTCATCGGCACGTCGTCGACCCATTCGATCGCCACCGACAGCGCCAACACCATGTCGGCCTACATGACCGGCCACAAGTCGCGCGTGAATGCCCTCGGCGTCTACGCCGACCGCACCAAGGACGCCATGGACGATCCGAAGGTCGAGACGATCGCCGAAGCCCTGCGCCGCACGACCAAGAAGTCGATCGGCGTCGTCTCCACCGCCGAGATCGAGGACGCCACCCCGGCGGCCGTCATCGCCCACACCCGCAAGCGCGGCGAGAAGGCCGCGATCGCCGGCATGTTCCTCGACACCAAGCCGGACGTCATCCTCGGCGGCGGCTCGGCCTATTTCCTTGGCAAGGACATTCCCGGCTCCAAGCGCAAGGACGACCACAACTACATCGACGAGTTCCAGAAGGCCGGCTACAAGGTCGTCACCAGCAAGGAAGAACTCGCGTCGGCCGGCGCCGGCAACGAGGACAAGCTGCTCGGCCTCTTCCACACGGGCAACATGGACGTCGCGCTTGACCGCCTGTTCCTCAAGAAGGGCACGGTCGAGAAGTTCCCGAACCAGCCCGGCCTCGTGGACCTGACCAAGACCGCCATCGACCAGCTCTCGAAGAACCCGGAAGGCTTCTTCCTGATGATCGAGGCCGCCTCGGTCGACAAGATGTCCCACCCGATGGACTGGGACCGCGCGGTCGTCGACACCATCGAGATGGACCAGGCGGTCGGCGTTGCGAAAGAGTTCGCCAAGACCCATCCCGACACGCTCATCGTCGTCACCGGCGACCATACTCATGGCGTTTCGATCGTCGGCACCATCGATGACGAAAAGCCCGGCAACGACATGCGCGAGAAGGTTGGCATCTACGACGACGCCGGCTTCCCGAACTACACCGACGCGAATGGCGACGGTTACCCGGACAAGATCGACGTTTCGCGTCGCCTCGCGATGTTCTCCGGCAACTTCCCCGACTACTACGAGACCTTCCGTCCGAAGATGGATGGCCCGTTCGAGCCGGCCGTGAAGGATGCCGACGGCAACTATGTCGCCAACGAAGCCTACAAGGACGTTCCTGGCGCGGTCCTGCGCGTCGGCAACATTCCGCGCAGCGGCGACACGGCGGCCCACACGGTCGACGACGTCGTCCTCCAGGCGACCGGCCCGGGCGCGGACGAGTTCAAGGGCTACATGGAGCAGAGCGACGTCTACCGCGTTCTGGCCGATGCCTTCGCGCTCGCTCCCGACGTGAAGATGTAAGCAAGAAGCGTTCTTGCGTCAGACTGGATCCCGGTGCGAAATCACCGGGATCCTCTTCTTTTTTTGATCCTATGGCCTTGCAGTCTTGTCATGGTCCGCGCAGGCGGACCATCCACGAAAACAATTGCCCATGCCGCTGCGCCTGGTTTCTTGAATTCGAGAGGATTTCGGCATGCTCCGGAAACATTCATCGCAAGCAGCTCTCGTGGATGGTCCGCCTGCGCGGACCATGACCGGAGGAAACAAAAGGCCGATGCCGGACCGCCGCTCGGTGCTGCTTGCGGCAGCGTCCATGCTTCTCCCGCTCCGCCCGGCATTCGCGGCAACCGCCCTCACCTTCGACGACCTCTACAGCTCCTATTCCGTCCTCGGCCTGGAATTCTCCGACAAGGTCAAGGGCAACAACGGCAAGCCGGTCACGATGCAGGGCTTCATGGCGCCGCCGCTCAAGGCCGAGGCGGATTTCTTCGTGCTCTCCGAAATCCCGATGGCGCTCTGCCCGTTCTGCTCGTCCGACGCGGACTGGCCGGACAATATCGTCGTCGTCTATCTCAACCGCGCCCAGACCTTCGAGCAGGCGAACGCGAAGATCGAGGTTTCCGGCAAGCTCGAGGTCGGGTCCTGGACCGATCCGGAGACCGGCTTCCTCAGCCGGCTGCGCATCGTCGAAGCCGAATTCGGAGCCGCCTGATCCATGTTGCCGCTCGCGATCAAGAACCTCAGCGTCACCTATCCCGGCCTCGACGCGCCGGCGCTGCGCATCGACGACCTCTCGGTCGCCCCCGGCAGCCGGCTTGCGATCACCGGTCCCTCGGGCTCCGGCAAGACGACCTTCGTCAACATCATCACCGGTCTTGAAGCGATCCGGATCGGTTCGGTCCTCTGGGGCGATACGGACCTTTCGGGCCTATCCGAGAGCGGGCGCGACCGCTGGCGTGCGCGCAACATCGGCCTCGTGATGCAGGATTTCCATCTGTTCCCGGGCCTTTCGGCTCTCGACAACGTGCTCCTGCCGCAGCGGCTCGCGCATTTCCGCCTCGATCCGGCCCTGCCGCAGCGCGCCGCCGACCTTCTGGCCCGTGTCGGCATCGAGCGACCCCGCCAGTCCATCGAGACGATGTCGCGCGGCCAGATGCAGCGGGTTGCCGTGGCGCGCGCCCTCCTCGCCCGTCCGGGCGTTCTCATCGCCGACGAGCCGACCGCCAGCCTCGACGAGGACAACGGGGCCGCGGTCGCAGACCTGCTGCTTGAACTTGCCCGCGAGGAACAGGCAACGCTCATCGTCGTGAGCCACGACGCCCGTCTCGTGGAGCGGATGGACAGCGTTCTCAGGCTCGTCAGCGGTCATCCTGTCACCGACCGGCGGGAGCTTGCCGCATGATCCGCTTTATCGCCGCCGATTTGAAACGCCTTTGGGCCGGGAGCCTCGTCGTGGTTCTCCTCGTCGCGCTGGCGACCGCGCTCGGCGTTGCCGTCACGTTGCAGGAGCGAGGCCTTCGGCTTGGCAGCGCCCGCGCGGCGGAGCCCTTCGACCTTGTCATCGGTGCGCCCGGCAGCGAGACGCAACTCGTCCTCTCGTCCGTCTTCCTGCAGGCAGCACCCCTGCCGCTCATGCCCGGCGAGACGCTGGACACGCTGAAGGCCGACCCGCGCGTTGCCTGGGCGTCGCCGATCGGCTTCGGCGACAATTACAACGGCTATCCGGTCGTCGGCGTCACCCCGGATTTTCTCGCCAACATGGGCACGATCACCGAAGGCACCGGCTTTTCGAAGGAATTCGATGCCGTTGCGGGGGCCCTCGTGGGGCTCGAACCCGGTGCGGAATTCCATCCGATGCACGGCGCGGACGCGCATGGCGAGGCTCATGCCACGATCGACTATCATGTCGTCGGCCGCCTTTCTCCGCTCGGCTCTCCTTGGGACCGCGCCATTCTCGTTCCCATCGAGGCTGTCTGGGCCGTCCACGGCCTGCACCATGATGATGATGCCAACGCCGATCAAGCGGCGGAGGCTGGCAGCCAGCCCGAGGCGGAACATGATGAGCATGGCGAGCCCGGCGTGCCGGCAATCGTCGTGAAGCCGAAGACCATCGCCGACGCCTACAAGCTCCGGCAAGACTATCGTGGCAACGGCACCGTCGCCGTCTTTCCGGCCGAGGTGCTGACGCGCCTCTACGCAACGCTCGGCGACGCCCGCATGATCCTGTCTCTCGTCGCGGGCGGCGCGCAGCTTCTCGTGGCGGCCGCCATCCTGCTCGTCAGCGTCGTGCATGTCGCGCAGCGCCGGCGTCAGATCGGTGCCCTCAGGGCCTTCGGCGCACCGCGCGCATCCGTCTTCGGCATCGTCTGGATCGAGATCTTCCTGCTTGTCGGTCTTGGCGTCCTCGCCGGTCTCGGGATCGGCTATGCGGCCGCCCGGATGATCGCCAACGCTTTTTCATCAAAAAGCGGCATCATCCTGCCGATCGAGATCACGGTGGCCGACCTCAACGCGGTCGGCCTGCTGCTGGTTGTCTGCGGTGCGATGGCGCTCGTTCCGGCGCTGCTCGCCTATCGCCAGCCGCCGGTCGCCGCTCTGAGGGCCTGAATGCCTCTATGCCGAAGCTCGGCGTCGTTTGGCCGATGCCTTATCGCATGTCGTTCCCGCAAAACCGGTTCCCACTTTTGCGCGACATGCTTCAGAGCCTGAGCGCCGCCAGCCGCTGCGGAACGCCCTGCAACTGCGCATCGTCGACATTGGCGAAGGCAAAGCGCAGGTGATCCTCCTGCCCGGGACCGAACCAGCTTCCGGGCAGGCACAGGAGGCCCGTCTGCGTTGCCAGCGCGGCCGCGACCTGCTCGGCCGGCAGATCGAAGGGATGGCGGACGAAGGCGAAATAGGCGCCGATGGACGACACCGTCCAGTCGTTGACGCCGGCCATAATGTCGCTGAAAACCTGCGCCCGTGCGGCGATCCTGTCACGGTTTTCCGCCCGCGTGGTCTTCAGGTCCGCCATGCAGCCCGCGACCGCGAACTGCGCCGCCCTTGGCGGGCAAATCTGGATGCAGTCGAGCACCTTGGCGACCTGCTGGACGAATTGACGGTCCGCGACGAGCGCCCCCAGCCGGTGACCGGGAATGCCGAAAGCCTTGGAGAAGCTGTAGAGCTGGATCACATTCCGGCGCCAGTCGGCCGTCTCGAACAGGCGATGCGGTGCGCCATGCCCTGAGGGCAGGAAGTCGCGATAGGTCTCGTCGATGACGAGCGCAATCCCGGTTTCGGTGCAGAGCGTCCGGAAGGCTTCGATCGTCTCGGCCGGATAGATTGCGCCGGTCGGATTGTTCGGCGTCACCAGAACGATGGCGCGGGTGCGCTCACTGACCAGTTCCCTCGCGGCCTCAACTTCCGGCACAAAGCCGTTCCCGGCGTGGCAGGGCAACGGCACCGCGACGATGCCGAGCATGTCGAGCGTCATCTTGTGGTTGAAGTACCAGGGAGCCGGCAGGATCACTTCGTCGCCGGCCCCGGCAAGCGCGATGATCGAAGCGAAGAAGGCCTGATTGCAGCCCGCCGTGATCGCCGCATCCGTCACGTCCGGCCGGGACGATGGATCGGCCCGGTAGATGTCCGAAACCTCGCCGACGAGAGCCCTGCGCAAGTCCTCGTTGCCGGTGATCGGGCCGTAGGTCGCCGTGACCGGCCTTGCCGCCTCCCTTTCGAGCCGATCGAGCAGCAGCTTGGGCGGCGGGTCGGAGGGAACGGCCTGCGACAGGTTGATGATCGGCCCAAGACCGCCGTCATAGGCGGCAAGCCAGGCTTGCGAGGCGGGAATCGGAGGCGCGTCGGTGGCAAGCACCCTGGGGTTCACGATCCCGGTTCCATCCTCGCTGCGCAAATCCATTGTCCGACCACCGTTCCGACGACTATCCGAACGAGCGATAGCAGGACGGCCCCTGTCAGGCGAGTCGCAACGTGAGGCGGAAGGTGGCGCCCGGCGGAGGACGGTCGACGAGTTCGAGGGTGCCGTTCATGCGCGAGACCAGCTCGACGGAAATGGCAAGGCCAAGGCCCGAGCCCGACTCGTCGCGCCCGGACCCGCGCCGGCCACGCACGAATTTCTCGAAGATGCGGGCCCGGTCCTGCGGCGCGATGCCCGGACCATTGTCCGCCACGTCGACCTGATAGACGCCGTCGCGCAGGCGCGACGTCACCCGGACGAAGGGCTTTTCGGCATCGTTGTATTTGATCGCATTGCTGATGAGGTTGATGAAGACCTGCGCCAGCCGGTCGGGCTCGGCCATGACGAAGACGCCGGACTGTCGGTCGCCTCTTTCCAGCGCCATGCCATGCCGGCGTGCCATGGCGGAACAGACGTCGAAGGCGCGGTCGAGCGTTGCCTCGACGTCCGTCCGCTCCAATTCGAAAGTCCGCTCGCCCCGCTCCATCGCGCCAAGGTCGAGAATTTCATCGAGCAGCTTCGTGAGCCGCAGGCTTTCCTGATGGATCGTGCCGAGAAAGCGCGAGCGCTCGTCCTCCGCGATGTCCTGATGGGAGAGCAGGATCTCGGAGAAGGAGCGGATCGAGGTCATCGGCGTGCGGACCTCGTGGCTGACCTGGCTGAGGAACTCGTCCTTCTGGCTGTCGAGTTCGCGCAGGCGCGAGTTGGCGAGCGCCAGTTCGTCGGCGGTGCGGCGCAATTCGTCCGAGGTGCGTTCCAGTTCCTGGGAATACTCGATCACCTGCCGCGTCTCGCCGGCGATCTTCATGACCTCTTCCAGCGACACCTCGCTGCCCGAGACCACCTTCGACAGCATGACGTGGGCGGAGGTCGCGCCAATCGAGCCGGAGAGTTCGCGCTCCAGCCGGCCGATAAACTCCGGCGTCGGCTCGGCGATCCGCTTCTGGATACCGAGCTGGCGGTCGGTCTCGTGAAAGAGCGCGTAAGCCCGCGTCGGGCCCAACACCCGCTGGGCGACGAAGAAGAGATCGTTGACCGTCGCCGACCCCCGGAGCAGATGCGCGTCGTCTCCGGCAGACCGACGAAAAACGTCAACGAACAGCGCCGCCTGAATTCGCTCCATGGGGCTTTGCTGGCTCAAAATCGAGCCGACGATCAGGACGAGGGTATTGAGAAAAAGACTCCAGAACACCGAATGGACGAGCGGATCGAGGCCATCGAGCCCGAAGAGCGCCTGCGGGCGGAGCAATTCGAGGCCCCACGGCCCAAAGGCGACGAGGCGGGCGACGTCGGCGCTGGCGGTCGAAAAGCTCGGCAGGAAGAGCGTCCAGCCCCAGACGACCGCGCCGGTCAGCGTGGCGGCGAAGGCTCCCTTGACGGTGGCATCGCGCCAGTAAAGCGCGGCGAGCATCGAAGGGAGGATCTGCGCGACGCCGGCAAAGGCAATGAGGCCGATGGCGGCGAGCGCATCGGATTTTCCCGTGTGCCAGAAATAGAGAAAGCCAAGGAAGAGGATGACCGCGATGGAGATGCGGCGGCTTGAGAGCAGGAAACGGGTGACGTCCCTGCCCTCGCCGAGCCCCATCCGGTCGGACCGCATCAGTGCGATGGGCATCACGAGGTGGTTGGAGACCATGATCGAGAGCGCGATGGTCGCGACGATGATCATCGACGTCGCGCTGGAAAAACCGCCGATGAAGGCAAAGAGCGCCAGCAGCTTCTGCCCTTCCGCAAGCGGCAGCGTCAGCACGAACATGTCCGGATTGGAGCCTTCCGGCAACACGGTCAGCCCGTGGAGGGCAATCGGCAGCGTGAAGATGCTGATCAGGAAAAGATAGGTCGGGAAGGCCCAGCCGGCGGTCCGCAGATGACCTTCGTTGGAATTCTCCACAACCGTGATCTGGAACTGGCGCGGCAGGCAGAGAACGGCGGCGGCCGACAGCACGAGGATCGAGACCCAGCGCGAGCCGAAATTGCTGCTGTCGGGAATGGCGACCCCGTGCGCCTCGGCTGCGGCGATAATGGAGCCGAAGCCGCCGCCAACGCCGAAGACGACGAAGATGCCGACCGCGAGAAGGGCAAGCATCTTGACGACGGCCTCGAAGGCGATGGCGGCGACGACGCCATGGTGCTGCTCGTTGGCGTCGATGTTGCGCGTGCCGAAGAGGATCGTGAAGACGGCCATGCCGATGGCGACAACGAGCGCCAGCGTCCCGTCGTCGGCCCGCAGCGGGCCGAGGCCGCTGCCCGTGGACGTGATCACCTGGATGGACGACGTGATCGCCTGAAGCTGCAGCGCGATATAGGGCGTCGTGCCGATGACGGCGATGAGCGTGACGAGGGCGGCAAGCGGTCCCGACTTGCCGAAGCGCGAGGACAGGAGGTCGGCGATCGACGTGATGCGGCGGCTGCGGCCGACCCGCACGAGCTTTCTCAGGATGAACCACCAGCCGATGAAGACGAGCGTCGGGCCGAGATAGATCGCCAGGAATTCCAGCCCGCCGCGCGCGGCCGACCCGACGGCGCCGTAGAAGGTCCAACTCGTGCAGTAGACCGAGATCGACAGAGTATAGACGAGCGGCGACGAGAGGAAACCGGTCCCGCCCGCGCGCGAATAGCGATCGGAGAAAAAGGCAAGCAGGAAGAGCAGGCCGACATAACCAACCGACGTCAGCAGCACCAGGTTGAAGGGCAGCATCAGCCGCCTCCCGCCCCTCTGCCGGTCCTGTCCGGCGGCCGGTCCTCACCATCCTTCGGCAGCAGGCGCGAGAACAGGTATGCCAATACGATCAGGACAAGCCAGACGCCGAACAGGTAGACGACCACTCTCGGCAAGCCGAAGAGACGCGCCTTGGCATCGAAGATGTCAATCAGCGGGCGCGTCAGGAGCAACGCGCCAAAGGCCGGCAGCAGCAGGGCGAGACCGGCAAGCCGGCGCTCAGGAGACACGGCCCACCTCGGCGCTTGCCAGGATGCGCCTCACCGCCTCGACGACGTCGGCGTTGGCGTAGGGTTTGGTCACGAAGGCGTTGGCGCCCAGTTCCTCGGCGGTGCGCCGGTCCTGCGCCTGGCCCTTGGCCGTCAGCATCAGAACGGGCAAGGCACGGGTTTGCCTGTCTGCGCGGATCGCCTTCAGCACCTCAAAGCCGCTTCGGCGCGGCAGCATGACATCGAGCACGACGAGACGCGGATCCTGCTGGCGAATTGCCTGCAGCGCGGCATCGCCGTCACCGACCGTGTGAATCGAATACCCCGCCCGGCGCAGAATGAAGTCGAGCGACTCCATGATGGCCGGTTCATCCTCGGCGATCAGAACATCCACCGCCACGTTGCCCTCCCCTGACCTGTCTTTTGTCCTTCGGGCCGGCGCCGGCGCGCTCTGTTCCCGAAAGATGTCTTCGCTCCAGCCTTCACCCAAAGATCAGGCTGAACCGGAGTTCAGGTCTCCGCGCCTACTATAGACAGCAAAGCCGGATTTCTCACAAGTTCGCAGAGATCCAGTCATTGGTCGCAGTTCGTCAACGCGGCATGCTCTCCCACCGGGTTCTTCCGTAGAGACCGCTCTCCGTGGACCGTCCGGACCAGCATGGCGGCGGCAGCGGCCGGCGTCGTCCTTAAGTCCCGACGAAGGGCTCGTGCAACGCCCCCTCGCCGCGACCTCCAGCCAGCGGCTCCTCCTGCCGGTGCTCGCAGTCGCGGCGGATGCAGAGCCGGCAGGATGGGCCGACCGCGACGTCGGCGCTGAGATCGTCGAGATCGAGGCCCGCCGCGTAGATGGTGCGATCCGCGTGGAGGATGTCGCAGGCCAGCATGACGGAGAGATGGAACGGCTGCTCGCGATAGGTCGCAAGGCGCTTGGAGACCGTCTTGGCGATGAAGAGGTAGCGGGAACCATCTGCAAAGCGGACGATCTGGCGCACGGGCTCGCCGGGCTTGCGGAAGGCGCCATAGATCGCCCAGAGCGGACAGGCATGACCGGAGTTTGGCAGTAGCAGCCCCGGCAACGGAAAATGCTTGGTCAGCCGCCCGGCCGGATCGGAGCGCAGAAAGCCGAAGGGAATGCCCTCTTCGCCCTTGCGGCGCAGGGTCACCAGCCGATGCGCGACCTGCTCGAAGCTTGCCGAATAGGCCTGCGCCAGAAAGTCGATGTCGTAGCGGTTTTCCTCCGCGTCCGTCAGGAAGCGCCCGTAGGGCAACAGGAAGGCGCCGGCGAGATAGGAGGCCATGGCCCGCCGTGCGAGACGCCGGGCGTCGGGGCTCGTCAGGCGCACATCGTCACCGACCCTGGCGATCGCATCGGACGCGGCCAGTTCGCAATAGAGGCGCGTCATCTGGAACTGGCGTGTTGCCACCGTCGCGGAGCCGCGAAACCAGAGCAGTTTTTCCGCCGAGTCGTAGTGATACTGGCCGGTTCCCTGCCGGTCCTTGCGGCTACCGCCACCGGGAGGCGGCCCGCCGCGGCTGACGGTGATGCCGAACTGCTGCTCAAGGGCGCCTTCAAGCCCCGCCTCGCCAATCGGCCCGAAGCGCGCCACCTGTCGCCGGAGATCGTCCGCGACCGCCTCGAGCGTGGGAAAGTGATTGCGTTCCTCGACGATCAGTTCGTCGAGTTCGCGGGCCGGCGACAGGGACCGGTGACGGCCGCGATCCCGGTCGAATTCGCCGATCAGGGTCCGCGCGACGTCCGACATGGCCCTCGCCTCGCGGGCGATGTTGCCGAGAAAGCGGCTGCGCTCCTCGGGGCTGAGATCGGGAACGTCGGACAGAATCTCCGTACCGGATCGCACGGCGGTGATCTGGCTCAGAATCTGGTGCAGGAGTTCGGCAAAAAGCGGGTCGGCGCGCAGCCGGTTGGCAAAGGCATCGGCGCTGGCCGAGGCCTCCTGATAAGCCCGGTGCAGACGGGCGAGCGCTTTGGCGGCATCGGGAAAACTCGCCGCCAGTTCCTGCGTGCGATCCGAATCGAGATCGAGGTCGCCGATCAGCGGATCGGCGGCCGCCTCGGCCAGATCCTGCAGCAGACGCTGGTCGCGCGCGCCGGTGAGTTCGTCGATCGCAAGGTCGAGACGGCTCGCAAGCCGGATCAGAAGGGCGCCACCGACATCGCGCCGCCCCGCCTCGATCAGGTTGAGATAGCTCGGCGAGATACCCGCCTCGCGTGCCAGGGCCGCTTGGGAAAGCCCCATTGATTTCCGTCGGCTACGCAGCCGAATGCCCACCGGCGCCCGCATGATCCCCACTCCCCTGCGGCGCGCGAGAGCGCCTGGGCACGTCGCGGCCTTGTCAAGACATTGACAAATCTAAAACGATATTAGTCTATAGATTTACAAATTTCTACAGAAATTACAATGCTCTATTGCGATCATTTTCAGTATGGCGAATAATGCTGGGGTGGAGCTGCCGGGTGGAATTCGGCCTTTGCCGCTCCGCCCGTGGGCGCTCGCGTTGCCGCCGCATTTCAATATGTGCCGCATCCGGGCCCTTTCTGGAGACCCTGCCTTAAGGTCAACGACTGGCGAAATGCACCCGCGTCTCAAGACGGGGCGATCGCCGCGGAGGAAACAAGGATGAATGATAGCAAGAATGGCTTCAGCCGCCGCAAGCTGCTGACCACCACCGGCGCCGGGCTCGTCGGTTTCGGCGCCGCGCCGCTGATGTTCACCAAGGGCGCCTGGGCTGCCGAATTCTGCAACGATCCCAAGGGTGACACCGTCACCTTCGGCTTCAACGTACCGCAGACGGGCGCCTACGCGGCCGAGGGCGCCGACGAACTGCGTGCCTACCAGCTCGCGGTCAAGCACCTCAATGGCGAGGGCGACGGCGGCATGCTCAGCACCTTCAAGGGCAGCGCGCTGAAGGGCAACGGCATTCTGGGCAAGAAGGTCGCCTATGTGACCGGCGACACGCAGACCAAGTCCGACGCGGCCCGCGACAGCGCCAAGCGCATGGTCGAGCGCGACGGCGCCATCATGATCACCGGCGGCTCGTCCTCGGGCGTGGCTGTTGCCGTGCAAGGCCTTTGCCAGGAGATGGGCATCATCTTCATGGCCGGCCTCACCCACTCCAACGACACCACCGGCAAGGACAAGAAGCGCTACGGCTTCCGCCATTTCTTCAATGCCTACATGTCCGGCCAGGCGCTGGCGCCCGTACTGTCCAAGGCTTATGGCAACGACCGGCGCGCCTATCACCTGACCGCCGACTACACCTGGGGCTGGACGCAGGAAGAATCGATCAAGAACGCCACCGAGAAGCTCGGCTGGCAGACTGTCGCGGCCGTCCGCACGCCGCTCGGCGCCGGCGACTTCTCGCAGTATCTGACGCCAGTGCTGAACTCGGGCGCGGACGTCCTGATCCTCAACCACTACGGCGCCGACATGGTCAACTCGCTGACCCAGGCGGTGCAGTTCGGTCTCCTCGACAAGCAGGTCAACGGCAAGCAGTTCCAGGTCGTCGTGCCGCTGTTCTCGCGCCTGATGGCACAGGGCGCGGGCGATGCCATCAAGGGCATCCTCGGCACCACCAACTGGCACTGGTCGCTGCAGGACGACGGCTCCAAGGCCTTCGTGAAGTCCTTCGGCTCCGAATACGGCTTCCCGCCGTCCCAGGCGGCCCAGACCTGCTACGTCCAGGCGCTGCTCTATGCCAACGCCTGCGAGATGGCCGGCACCTTCTTCCCGCCGGAAGTGATCAAGGCGCTGGAAGGCTTCCAGTTCGACGGCCTCGGCAACGGACCGACCGAATACCGCGCCGCCGACCACCAGTGCTTCAAGGACGTGCTGGTCGTGCAGGGCAAGAAGGAGCCGACGTCCAAGTTCGACCTTCTGGAAGTCGTGGAAGTCGTGCCGCGCGCCCAGGTCGAATACGACCCGTCGATCTTCGGCGGCGATCTCGGCCCGGCTGACGCCAAGCCCTGCTGATTGCGATGACAAACGGTCCGGCGCGCCAGTCCCGCGCCGGACACGCCATTGCGGCTTAAAAAGCGCCCGCGCCTCACCAAAACGGTGCGCCCGGAGCGCCAAGCAACAAGAACCTGTCCGAGATCGGACGCGGTGTCCCGCCAGGCACCTTTTCGCGCCCTTTCCACCAAGGATTCGACGCATGCTGGACCAGATCTTCCTGCAACTCCTGAACGGGCTCGACAAGGGCGGGGCCTATGCGCTGATCGCCCTTGGCCTGACGCTCGTCTTCGGCACGCTCGGCGTCGTGAACTTCGCTCACGGCGCGCTCTTCATGCTCGGCGCGTTCTGCGCGGTGACGCTGCAGAAGCTGCTGACGCTGGAGAAAATCACGCTCAGCGCCACGGAAACGACCCCATGGGGCACGCCGCTCGAAGTTCGCGAGCCCTATATCCACGCCATTTTCGGCGATTTCGGCAACGTGCTGATCGACTATTCGGTGCCGGTCGCGATCCTGCTGGCGATCCCGGTGATGCTGATCGTGGGCGTGGCGATGGAGCGCGGACTGATCAAGCACTTCTACAAGCGCCCGCATGCGGAACAAATTCTGGTCACCTTCGGCCTTGCCATCGTTCTGCAGGAAGTCATCAAGGCCATCTTCGGCGCCAATCCGCTGCCGCAGCCGATGCCGGATGCCTGGCGCGGAGCGGCCGATGTCGGTGCCTTTTTCGGCATGACGCCCGGCGTCGTCATCTATCCCTGGTGGCGGCTGCTCTATCTCCTCTTCTCGCTCGGCGTGATCGGCCTCGTCTTCGCCTTCCTGCAGTTCACCACCTTCGGCATGGTCGTGCGTGCCGGCATGGCGGACCGCGAGACGGTGGGCCTGCTCGGCATCAACATCGGCCGCCGGTTCACGGCCATGTTCGGCCTCGCCGCCGTCGTCGCCGGTGTCGCGGGCGTGATGTACACGCCGCTTCTGCCGCCGAGCTTCAACCTCGGAATGGAATTCCTGGTGCTCTCCTTCGTCGTGGTCGTCGTCGGCGGCATGGGCTCCCTGCCCGGCGCCGTGCTGGCGGGTTTCCTGCTCGGCATCCTGCAGAGCTTCGCCTCCATGAACGAGGTGAAGACGCTCCTGCCGGGCATCGACCATATCGTGATCTATCTGGTGGCCGTCATCGTGCTGCTGGTGCGCCCCCGCGGCCTGCTTGGCCGGCGCGGCGTGATGGAGGGCTGAGGCCATGACGCTCAATTCCCAGTTCAGCGCCAAGGATCTGACCCTCCTCGGCATCTTCTCGCTGGTCGTGCTGACGATGCCGATCTGGCTCGATCCGATCGGGGCCTCCTATCCGGACCTGCTGCAGCGACTTTGCATCTATGCGATCTTCGCGATCGGCTTCAACATCCTGTTCGGCCTGACCGGCTACCTCAGCTTCGGCCATGCCGCTTTCCTCGGCGTCGGGTCCTACACGGCGGTCTGGTCCTTCAAGCTGCTGTCGATGGAGGGCATCCCAGCCGTCCTTCTTGCCATCGCAGTGTCGGGGGCCTTCGCCGCCGCCATCGGATACATCAGCCTGCGCCGTTCGGGCATCTACTTCTCCATCCTGACGCTCGCCTTTGCGCAGATGTGCTACAATCTCGCCTACTCGGTGCTGACACCGATCACCAACGGCGAGACTGGCCTGCAGCTGTCGCTTCGCGATCCTCGCGTCATCGACCGGATGTTCTCCGAAGCCGGATCGGGACTGCCGACGACGACCTTCCTCGGCCTCGACATGAACGGCTACACGGGCTTCTACGTCTGCGCGGTCATTCTCATCCTGGCCTTCTTCCTGTCGCAGCGTATCGCCGGCTCGCCCTTCGGCATGATGCTCAAGGGCATCAAGTCGAACCAGACCCGGATGAACTACATTGGCTTCTCGACCCGGCCCTATGCGCTTGCGGCCTTCGTGATCTCGGGCATGTATGCCGGTCTTGCCGGCGGTCTTCTCGCCGTGGCGGACCCGCTGGCGGGCGCGGAGCGCATGCAGTGGACCGCATCGGGCGAAGTCGTCCTGATGACCATCCTCGGCGGCGTTGGCACGCTGGTCGGCCCGGTCATCGGCGCCTGGCTGATCAAATACTGCGAGAACATCTTCTCTGCCTTCAACGAGCATGTGCTGAACCAGGTCTTCTCCTTCCTGCCTGACAGCGTGAAGGAAACCGTGGTCGGCATCGCCAGCAACTTCGTCGGCGAAGGCTGGCACCTGACCCTCGGCCTCATCTTCGTCCTGGTCGTGGTCTTCCTGCCGGGCGGCATCGTCGAGGGCGCCATGCGGCTGACCAGCCTCTTCCGCAGCAATCGTGGCAAGGGCCGCCGTGCGGTCGGCGCCCAGCCGGCCGAATAAGGAGGTGAGCCGATGAACGCTCCCATCAAGCAGACAGAAATGCGCGACAACGTCGTGCTGCATGTGGCGGATGTGCACAAGACCTTCGGCGGCCTGCATGCGCTCGCCGACATCGATCTTGCGATCGAGGAAGGCAAGACCCACGCGATCATCGGGCCGAACGGCGCCGGCAAGTCGACGCTGCTCAACGTGATCGTCGGCCGTCTCGCCCCGACGCGCGGCGCCGTGGTCTTCGACGGCAAGGTGCTGACCGGCATGGCGCCCTACCAGATCAACCAGGTCGGGATTGCCCGCGTCTTCCAGACGCCGGAAATCTTTCCCGATCTGTCGGTGCTGCAGAACGTCATGGCGCCGGCTTTTGCCAAGCGCGACGGCGCCTTCCGGCTCAATGCGCTGACGTCCTTCGATTCGGAGAAGGCGATCCGCGAGGAGGCCGAGCATCTCATCGAAGACGTCAACCTGACGGCCCGCAAACACAGCCACGCGGGCAGCCTGTCGCGCGGCGACAAGCGGCGCATGGAGCTTGCCATGTGCCTCATCCAGCATCCGCGCCTGTTGCTTCTCGACGAGCCGACCGCCGGCATGTCGCGCGCCGACACCAACGCGACCGTCGACCTGCTCAAGAAGATCAAGGAGCGCGGCATGACGAAGATCATCATCGAGCACGACATGCACGTGGTCTTCTCGCTCGCCGACAAGATCAGCGTCCTCGCCCAGGGCCGCATCATCTGCGAGGGCCTGCCGGACGAAGTGCGCGGCGATCCGCGCGTGCAGGAAGCCTATCTCGGAGGAACGCACGTATGAGCGCCGTCATGCAACAGCAGCAAGGCGCGGCGACGCGCACCGACCCGTTTCTGCAGGTCAAGGACATCCACGCCTACTATGGCGAGAGCTATGTGGTGCAAGGCGTCTCCTTCGATATCGCCGAGGGCGAGATCCTGGCCCTTCTCGGCCGCAACGGCGCCGGCAAGACGTCCACGTTCCGCACCCTCGCGCGGCTCGACAATCCGACGCTGACCGATGGCGAAATCTGGTTCAACGGCCTGCCGCTGCACAAGATGAGCTCCTGGCAGGCGGCCCGGGCCGGCATCCAGTTGGTGCCGGAAGACCGGCGCATCATTCCGGGGCTGACGGTGGAGGAAAACCTCCAGCTTGCCCTCGTGGCACCGGGGCACGGCTGGCCGATCGAGCGCGTCTATGAAAGCTTCCCGCGCCTCGGCGAACGCCGCAAGCAGGAAGGCGTCACGCTTTCGGGCGGAGAGCAGCAGATGCTGGCGATCGCCCGTGCGCTCGTCCGCGACGTGAAGCTGCTCCTCCTCGACGAGCCCTACGAAGGACTTGCGCCCGTCATCGTGCAGGAGATCGAGCGCATCCTGCACGGCATCCGCGAGCTTGGCATCACGACGATCATCGTCGAACAGAACGCCATCGCGGCGCTGCGCCTGTCGGACCGTGCGGTCATCCTCGACACCGGCGAAGTGGCCTTTGAAGGCAGTGCCAAAGAGGTGCTCGAGAACGCCGATCTCAGGCAGCAGTATCTCGCCGTCTGAACAGGCACGCGAGAGGGCGGACGCCTTGAGGTGCCCGCCTTTTCCTTTTGCCATTTACCGTGGCGGCCAATCTGGCTCGCCGGCGGATCAGCGTCGATACAGCTTCACGACGGCGCTCATGTGGTCGCTACCGTAGCCAGCCTCACCGGCCGCGCGGTAGACATCGAGCGTCGCCTTCGTGAGCGGCGCAAGGCGCCCGCCCCCGGCAGCCTCCAGGGAATAGCCGAGATCCTTGGCAACGAGATCGACCGGGAATAACGGCGCGAAGCGGTCGCTCAGCATCATCTCGGCGGCCACTTTCGCGGCGGGTGCGCAGACCGGTGTCGCCCCGATGATCGTGAGAGCTTGCGACGGGTCCAGCCCCTCGCTGCGCAGCGTTTCCGTCAGTTCGGCCATCGCCGCCACCTGGAGGCCCAGAAGCGTGTTGACCGCCAGCTTCACCGCCATGCCGGCCCCGGCAGGACCCGCATGATGGAGCGCCGATCCGGTGCCGAGCAACACCTTTTCGGCGCGCGCCACGCACTCCGCCTCACCGCCCGCAAAGAAGATCAGGGCCTTGGCCTCGGCCTGAGGCCGCGATCCTGCCAGCGGTGCGTCGACGAAATCGATCCCGGCCTCGCCGCAAGCGGCCGCCAGCATCCGCGTCCACTCAAGGCTCAAGGTCGAGCACTCGACCGCCAACGCATTGCCGGACATGCCGGCCAGCGCGCCCGTCTCGGGGTCTGTCCATATCGCGCGCGAGGCATCGTCGTCACGCACCATGGCGATCACAACATCGGCCCCCTCCGCTGCCGCCCTCGGCGTTGCCGCGACGCTTGCGCCCAGCGCCGCAAGCGGTTCAGCCTTCTGCGGATCGCGGTTCCAGACCGTCAGGTCGTTCCCGGCCTCGATCAGATTGGCCGCCATGCGCGCGCCCATGGCGCCAAGACCCAGAAATGCAATGCGCGTCATGTCGATATCTCCATGTCATTCACCGGGAAAAAAGGCACGCCGCGATTCCCTCTGGACGTCGCATGCATCGGCGATGAGGGCCTTGGCGGATCGCATGCGCCACCCTCCAAACGGCCCCGGCCGCCTGCCTGCGAAACATCGGTCCGGCATGTCGCTGCGGCCCCGATGCCCGTCCCGAGTTTGCCCAATAATGCAGGTTGGCGCTCAAGTCGAACGGAAGCTGATCAAGATGAGGTGAACTGCGGACAAGCCGAAAGCGATCGCAGGGCGACAATCTTCCCCTTTGACTTTTCAAGCCCTTTTGGGTCTTGCTAGCGCGGCCGGCATTCAATGTGCCACGGGGATGGAAAGAGGACCTGGATGAGCGAGCAGGCGGGAGACATCGTCGAAAAGATCGCGTTTGTTGCAAGCCGCGCGCCTGACGCCATCGAGGCCAAGAAAGCCCTGGAAGCCAAATATGGAGGCGTGCCGCCCGAGGAGGCCACCGTTATCGTCGCGCTCGGCGGCGACGGGCTGATGCTGCAGACCCTCCACGACTTCATGAACACCAACAAGCCGATCTACGGAATGAACCGCGGGTCCGTCGGCTTTCTCATGAACGAGTTCAGCCTCGACAATCTGCACGAGCGGCTTGCGGCGTCCTCGATCACGGCCATTCACCCGCTGATCCTCAACGCCGTCGACATGCATGGCGTCCACCATCAGGCGAAGGCCATCAACGAGGTGGCCCTTCTGAGGCAGATCTATCAGGCAGCCAAGCTGAAGGTGATGGTGGACGACAAGGTGCGGCTGCCGGAACTGATCTGCGACGGCATCCTCGTCGCGACGCCGGCCGGGTCCACGGCCTACAACCTTTCGGCCCACGGCCCGATCCTGCCGATCTACGCGCCCCTGCTTGCCCTGACGCCGATCAGCCCGTTCCGGCCGAGGCGCTGGCGCGGTGCTCTCTTGCCCAACCGTTCGCGCGTCGAGATCGAAATTCTCGAACCTGAGAAGCGTCCGGTGAGCGCGGTCGCCGACCACACCGAAATCCGGCGCGTGAAGAACGTGAAGGTGCACGAGGACGGCAAGCAGAAGAGCCTCATTCTTTTCGATCGCGACCACAGTTGGGACGAGCGCATTCTGAACGAGCAGTTCGGCGCCTGACCGGAGCGGGCTCTTTCTTGCCCTGCCCCCCATCGCACCGGATGCCGTCTGACACCCCCAGGTAGCCGTTAAGGATGCTTTGCCCGGCAACCCGCCTGCCGCCGGCAGCGCAAGGTTTTGTTTACGATACGACTTAGACAGCTATTAAGCTACGGCTGCTAGCCTCACCCAACTTGAACAGGGGGGCGGCTACGGTCGCCGTATGGCATCGATATGGGTCAGACAGCCGAGCAGATGGAAATCATTCCCCCGCAGGTCGACCTGCGCAGGAAAGTCCGCGTCTTGCCGACCAAGGCAGGTGTCGATGACGCCGTCGCGCGGGCGGAGGCGGCCATCAAGAAGCTGTCGACCAGTTTCAACGTCTGGATCGAGGACGAAATCGACCAGATCGACAGTGCCTGGGAAACGCTCCAGAGCGCGGGCCTCGACGATGACGAGGCCTGCCAGACCTTCTATCGACGGGCGCATGATCTCAGGGGCCTCGCCCTCACCCTCGGCTTTCCTCTCGCCGGGCAGGTCGCCGCCAGCCTGTGCTTGCTGTTCGAGGAATTGCCTTCGCCGACCATGATCCCGGAATTGCTGGTCCGACAGCATGTCGAGGCCATCCGCGCCATCGTGCGTGAGAATGCGCGGGAAGAAAACGACCGCATCGGCGCCGCTCTCGCGGAAAAGCTGCTCGAGGTCACCCGCGAGTTCATCCAGGCCAAGAAGAACTAGGACGTTTCCTTCTTCACAGGGCACGACATGCTCTGAGAGCCTGGTTGGACACGGATCCGGACGGGAAACCGGTCCCCGCCGCCGATCAGGTTGGGGAGATGCGTTCTCCGTCCGAGGCTCGGAGCAACTTCAAACAGCCAGTGCCGGGCGACGTCCGGACCTCCATGCCCGCCTTCAGGCCGCAATCACGTCCGGTGCGGGCAGCGACGCGATGACACCCGGCGTCACGGAAATCGTCCTCGGGCGTGCCTCGTCGTCCACGACGGCCGCCGCGATGGCCGCAACCGCGGCATCGTCGCGCGTCATGCGCGCAGCGTGGAGTCTCGCCGCCTCGCGCGCGGCCTCCGTTTCCAGCCGACGCAGCATGATCAGCAGATCATCCAGATCCGACGTCGCGCCGGCCTGATAGCGGGCCAGAATGCGCTCGACCATACGGCGCCTGAAGCGCAGATCGCCGGCCGGCTCCTCGTCGAAGTTGGCCTCGCTCCAGCATTCAAGCGCGGCAATGAAGGCCGGATGGGTGCGCTCGGGCAGTTCGCCCTTGGAGAAGAGCGCGGCAAGGTTGGCCTCGCGCCGTTCGAGCAGGATGGCGAAGACCTTTTCCGCCGGCAGATCGGCCAGATTGGTCAGGGCCGCCTCGAAGAAACGGATATGGCCGAAGCACATGGCGCGGATCAGCAGCGAGGCCGTGAGTTGCCCGCTGGCCCGCAAATGCTCCACGAGGGTCGCCATGTCCTCTTCGTCGGCGCTTGCCAGCAGATTGATGGTCGCACGATCACAGGCATCGCGAACGATTTCCCTGATCTTGCGCTCCGGCACGCCGCCACGCTTGCGGGCGGTCACCCCGACCTCGTCGGCCAGCAGGCGGATCAGCGTCTGGCGAACGCTGAGCGGAACGTCGCGGCGGCGATAGATCGCCTGGCGAACGTCCTGGTGTTCGGCGAAGCGGTCGACAAGCCGTTGATAGGCGCCTGCGGTGATCGCCGCTTTCTCGTTGGCGAGCAGCATCAGGACGGCCGATGGCGGCGCGACTTCGCAAATCGCGGCGCAGACCGGAGCCGAGACGCGGGGCCGGCGGGCAATCGCCGCCTGCGTGAGATCGGGCCCCAGCGCGACGGCGTCGATCAGTTCGCCGTCAAGGAGCAAGGGGGAACGCTCATAGACCGGCTCCGATACGTCCGGATCGTCCTGAGTGAGGGCAAGGATCAGATGACGCGGCGCATTCAGGTGCATCGCCAGCGCTTCGGCGAGAGCGCGGCGCACGTCGGCGCAGGGATCGTCGAGAAGAATGGTCAGAGCGGCTTCGATTTCCTCGCGCTCGGCGTCGGAAAAATGACCATTGAGATAGGCCCGGACGAGCGGCGAGACCGACTGAGCGCGCTCACCATCCCGCGCTTTTGCTATCCACTTCAGATATCGCCGCGAAAGCTCCACGCCCGTACTCCGAAACATCCGCATGACCTACTGCGGTTCGGAACGAGCTTGGCGAAAACTCCTTAAAGATTGGTTCACCACGTTTGGCAACGCGGCGATAACCATGACGCGGCAGCCAGGAAATGCATGCAGCGCGGCGATGCCGGATGCCTTTAAAACGGCGCGTCGGATCAGTCCTGTCCGGTCGCTTCCGGTTTCAGGAACGAGGAGAGGTCGAGCGGGCCGCGCCCCAGGAAGCGTTCCACCGAATTGCGCAACAGCGAAGGTGTCGCCGCAGGCGCTGCCGTGGGCGCAGCAACGGAGGTTTCCGGCGCGCCTGTGGCGGCGGGCTGCGCGGCGGCATCGTCTTCGGCCACCGCCACGGCGAAGAGTCCCGGCGGCATGGCGAAGCCGCGCCAGAAGGCCGAAGCGATCTTGTCCTTGCCTGAGGCCGGGTCATTGCGGAAAAGCGAATCGAAGGCGGCATCCGGATCGGCGGCCTTCCAGCGGCTTCCGAGTGCTGACGGATCGGCGGCTGGCGTACTGGCGTAGCCGAGAACGGCCGTTCCATTGTCCGCCGCCGGCTGGGCGCCGGCCATCGCCATCAGGGCGCGGGTCGGCGTGTCATGCTGCTGGACAAGGCTCTGATAGACGCCGGAGACCGTGCGCGGATTGCGGCCGTTCTCATAGAAGATGGCGGGATTGGCCTTGGCCTGATCCGGAAAGAGGCTGGCGGCCTCCAGATCGGGCGCCTTCTCGGCAAGCTGGATTAGTTTCGACGCGCCCGAAGCGCCGAGAAAATGCGCAATATAGAGTTCACCGTCGCTCGGCGGCCGACCGACACGGGCCTCCAGTTGCTGCGCGTTGTGGCGCGTGAGCGCCCCGGCCATCATGGAGGCGATCTCGGGGTCCTTGCGCAGATCGAGGATTTCCTTGCGCATCTGCGGATTGGCGACGAAATAGTTGCCGTTCGGGGCAATGCCGATCTGGTCGGCATACTGGCCGAGCCCGAGTTCGGCACCCGAGCGCTTCATCGTTTCCATCCAGGTGCTGTCGATGAACTGGAAGAGACCCGTCGCCGAGGACGTCGATGCCTTGGCCTCCGGGTTCATGGACGATTCGCGCTGTGCGGTCTTCAGCAGGTAATCAAAGGATGTGCCGGTGGAGGAGCTTGCCGCATCGAATGCCTGAACAAGGCGTGAATCGAGCCCGTCGGACCCTGAACCGGCGCTCGTTCCGCCAAGACGCGCCGGCCCGATCCGCCCGGCGGCACTCGCCAGGCCGTCCGAGGCATAAAGATCGTTGAAGATCGCTTTCATCCCTGAGCCCCCGGTCCGCGATTTCTCGCCCGCATCAAGACACCGGTTACGCCTCTACGAGACCGTTGCCCGGCACCCGCCTTCGGGCGGTTTGCCGACCACCCGGAAGGCCCGCATAAAGGCCTCTTTCTTCGGGTGCTCCTGATGACTCAAGCATCGTTCAGTTTGGTTAACGGGGTGTTAATTTTGCATTTTGGCAGGGCAATTCATGCCGCGCAGGCCCTTGCCGCGGCAAGATGAAAGGGCAGAAGCGTCGCGTCACGCGCTGGGGCGTTTCATCGAGAAAACCCGGTCGACGACGGCATAATCCTGATAGCCGAGACGTGCGATCGGCCTGATCCGCTCCACGTCGACACGCCCATCCTTCAGCGCCGCCTCGTCGATGTGAATGCCCACCACCTCGCCGAGCACGAGGAAGGCCTTCTGCCGCTTTCCTTCGGCATCGGCAATGGGAATCGTCTGCGTATGGATGCATTCCAGCGCCGCCGGGCTCTCGCCAACGCGCGGAACCGGCACGTTTTGCGAGGCAACCGGCGTCAGGCCGGCAAGTTCGAACTCGTCGACCTCCGGCCCCACGACTGCCGAGGAGGCATTCATGCTTTCACGCAGGGCATCGGTCGCCAGATTGCAGACAAAGGCACCCGTCGCCTCGATGTTGGCGAGCGAATCCTTTCGGCCTGTGCTGGAGAAGCCGACGACATAAGGATTGGTGCTGAAGGCATTGAAGAAGCTGTAAGGGGCGAGATTGCGAACGCCGGACGGCGAGAGCGACGAGATCCAGCCGATCGGCCGCGGCAGGACGAGCGAATAGAAGGGATCGTGCGGCAGGCCGTGATCGTTCTCGCGCGGGTCGTAGAACATCAGCTCTCCTGCCAGTCGGAGACGATCTCGGCAAGGTCGGGACGCGGGCGGTCCTGCGGCGGAACTGTCGACGTGCCGATATGCACGAACCCGGCGAAGCGCTCGCCTTCGCCAGCGCCCAGCATGGCCGACGCCTTGTCGTCATAGACAACCCATTCGGTGAGCCACTGCGCGGCAAAGCCCATGGCGTGGGCGGCGGTGACGAGGTTCATGGCCGCGGCACCGGCCGAAAGCTGCTGCTCCCAGACCGGGATTTTGACGTGCTCGGCGGCGCGGCTGACGACACCGATGACGAGCGGCGCGCGGGAGAAGCGGTTGCGGTCCTCCTGGAGACGGGCCTCGGAGATATTCGGGTCGCGCTGCCTTGCGATGTCGACGAGCTTCTGCCCGACAATTTCGCGCGCCTCGCCCCGGTAAAGGATGAAGCGCCAGGGCGCCAGCTTGCCGTGGTCGGGCACGCGCGAGGCAATGGTCAGCAGGGTCTTGAGCTGCGCGTCGTCGGGCGCCGGTTCGGCCAGAAAGGCTGCGGAGATCGAGCGTCTCGTCGAGAGCAGTTCAATCGCATCGGTCATGAAGACGGTCCTTCGTGAATGGCAGGCAGGGAGCAAGGAGGATGGAGGGCAACCGGGTGGATCCGGCCGGAATGATGTGGGGTGCTCGTGACACATTTGGCCAGAGTCGGGTCATTTCACAAGACCGGACTCCGGCGCTCCTGCCCCTTGCCCGTCCACAGGCTTGCCGACCTTCAGACCGGCTCCGTTCCACGCCGGGCTTGAATTCGCCATGAATATTGCCGATGGGATGTGCTATGCATTCATTGTGACCGCGACAGACATGATCCCCGACCCGACACACGACAGTCACCCCCGCTCCCGGCGCCGCAGAACCTTGCGCCCGGCTGCCGTCGTCTGCGCGGCCCTCGTTGGCCTCAGTGCCTTTTCGACGCTTGCACAGGCCCAGCAAGGCGGTCCCGGCGGTGGGCCCGGTGGCCCCGGCGGCGGTTTCGGGTTCGGCGGTGGTGCAGGTGGCCCCGGGATCGGTGGCCCCGGATTCGGCGCTCCCGGCGCGGGCGGTCCGCCCCCCGGGGCGACTCCCCTGAGCCTCACCCCCGGCTTCGTCAACCCGGGAGACCCGTCGCTGCCGGCCAGCATCCGGCCCGACCAGGTGCCCCCTTCGGCGGCCATTCCGGACAATACGATCGACGGCGCGCTCCCCTATGCTGCGCCGACCGAAGCGCCGATGCCCGGTCTCGACCTCAACCCGATCCGCGCGCCGGAGCTTGTCCTTTCCGCCCACCTGACGGAAGACGGCCCGCCACTGCGCAGCGGCGTCGTCTGGCGCGTGTTTGCGTCCACGCCGAACGCGGAAGGAAAGCTGCCGCTCGTCGCCCGCGCCGAGGGCGGCTCGAACACCTTTTCGCTCGAACCCGGCAGCTATCTGATCCACTGCGATTTCGGCTACGCCTCGACGACGATCCATGCCGATGTCAAGGCCGGGCTGCTGCAGGAGGAAGCCATTCTGAACGCGGGCGGCCTTGAGCTTTCCGCCAAGAATGGCGATGGCGAGCCGATCAAATCGGACAAGCTGCTCTTTGATGTCTACATGACGGACTACAACGAGCTCGGCGAGCGCAGGGTCGTCGCGACGGACGTTCCCGCCGGCGAGATCATCCGCCTGCCGGCCCGCAAGTATCACATCGTCAGCCGCTATGGCGGGGTCAACGCCTCCGTTCGGGCCGATATCGACATCACGGCGGGCAAGCTCACCGAACTGGAACTGGCGCAAAATGCCGCCGAGGTCACGCTCAAGCTCGTCAGCAATTCGGGGGGCGAGGCAATCGCCGATACCCGCTGGTCGATCCTGACGCCGGGCGGCGACATCGTGACCGAAGGCGTCGGCGCCTTCCCGAGTTTCGTGCTGGCAGCGGGCGACTACACCGTCGTCGCCAAGCACGACTCCACCGTCTATTCGCACGACTTCGAGGTGAAGGCTGGCGGCAATGGCGACGTGGAGGTCCTGACCAGCGAGCTCGCCGGGACCGCACCGGAGATCCGACCCGGCTTCGATGCCGAATAGGGCCTGTTGCTTCCGACGGCCGAAATTCACAGAACAAACAAGAAATGCGGAGGCCATTAGCCTTCGCCCTTTTTCGTCTCTTAGGTCCTGTAAAGCCGGTCCTCAGGCTTCGCGAAGGTCCGGCGGAACGGTTTCCTCCAGCACCATGGCCATCGCCTCATCGAGCGACATGGCCTTCGGGTGCTGCGAGCCGAGGCGGCGAACGTTGACGCCGCCCTCTTCCGCCTCGCGCTTGCCGCAAACGAAGATCAGCGGCACCTTGGCGTGGCTATGCTCACGGACCTTGTAGTTGATCTTCTCGTTGCGAAGATCGATCTCGGCCCGGATGCCAGCCTTTTTCAGCCTGGCCGCCACCTCCATCGCGTAGTCGTCGGCCTCCGAGGTGATCGTGGCGACGACGACCTGCATCGGCGAGAGCCAGAGTGGGAAATGGCCGGCGTAGTTCTCGATCAGGATGCCGAGGAAGCGCTCCATCGACCCGCAGATGGCGCGGTGGATCATCACCGGCGTCTTCTTTTCGCTGTCCTTGTCGACATAGAAGGCGCCGAAACGATCCGGCAGGTTGAAGTCCACCTGCGTGGTGCCGCACTGCCATTCGCGGCCGATGGCATCGCGCAAGGTGTATTCGAACTTCGGCCCGTAGAAGGCGCCCTCGCCCGGATTGATACCGGTCTTGATGCGCCCGCCGGATTTTTCCGCGATCTCGTTCAGGACACGGGTCATCACCTCTTCGGCATGATCCCAGAGATCATCCGAGCCGACGCGCTTTTCCGGCCGGGTAGAAAGCTTGACCATGATCTCATCGAAGCCGAAGTGGGAGTAGACCGACAGGATCAGGTCGTTGATCTTGTGGCACTCCTCGGCCATCTGGTCCTCGGTGCAGAAGATGTGCGCGTCATCCTGCGTGAAGCCGCGCACGCGCATCAGACCATGCATCGCACCCGAGGGTTCATAGCGATGGACGGCGCCGAATTCCGCAAGCCGGATAGGCAGATCGCGGTAAGACTTCAAGCCATGCTTGAAGATCTGAACGTGGCCCGGGCAGTTCATCGGCTTCAGGGCAAAGATGCGCTTGTCCTCGGCCTCCTCGCCCGCCGACTGCACGGCGAACATGTTCTCCTTGTACCAGCCCCAGTGACCGGAAATCTCCCAAAGGCTCTTGTCGAGGATCTGCGGCGCGTTCACCTCCTGATAGTCGTCCCTGAGGCGGCGACGCATGTAGGCGACGAGATCCTGGAAGAGCTGCCAGCCCTTCGGATGCCAGAAAACGACGCCCGGTCCTTCTTCCTGGAAGTGGAAGAGGTCCATCTCGCGGCCGAGACGCCGGTGATCGCGCTTTTCGGCCTCCTCCAGCATGTGGAGATAGGCCTTGAGGTCGTTGTCGTTGGCAAAGGCGGTCGCGTAGATGCGGGTCAGCATCGGATTGTTGCTGTCACCGCGCCAATAGGCGCCGGCCACCTTCATCAACTTGAAGGAGTTGCCGATCTTTCCGGTCGAGGTCATGTGCGGACCACGGCAGAGGTCGAGCCACTGGCCCTGACGATAGATCTTGAGGTCCTGGTCTTCCGGGATGGCATCCACCAACTCGACCTTGAACGCCTCGCCGCGCGTCTCGAAGAAGGCACGCGCCTCGTTGCGGCTCCAGACTTCCTTGGTGAAGGCGGCGTCGCGGGCGATGATCTCGCGCATCTTCGCTTCGATCGCCGGCAGGTCGTCCGGCGTGAACGGGCCTTCGGGACGGAAGAAATCGTAGTAGAAGCCGTTCTCGATCACCGGACCGATGGTCACCTGGGTGCCGGGGAAAAGCTCCTGCACGGCCTCGGCCATCACATGCGCCGCGTCATGGCGGATCAATTCGAGCGCGCGCGGATCGTCGCGCGTCACGATCTCGATGCGCGCGCTCTGGCGGATCGGGTCGGCGAGGTCGGCAAGCTGGCCGTCGATGGCCACCGCGACCGCCTTCTTGGCGAGGGATTTTGAAATGCCTGCGGCAATTTCGGTGCCGGTCGTGCCGGCTTCGAACGAGCGCACGGAACCGTCGGGGAAGGTCAATTCGATCATGATCTGCCTTTCTTGCTCACTCCCGCCGACAAGCGCGGGTAAGCGGATAACGTCACCGGGTGGGTGATTAGCGGCAAAGGCGCGGGCTTGTCCAGATCCACTTGACCAATCGACGGCGGGCAGCGCGAAGCGCCGTCTCGCGCCGCACTGTCCCAAAGATCGGATTTCGCTGGATAGTCGGAGGCGGACCTTACGCGGGCCTTGCCGCCCACTGCCTTGCGGCCGACAATCCCATGATGTTCCAGTCGCTCACGGACAAAGGTTTCCAGATTGCCTTCCTCGCGCATGCGAAGGCGATCCTCGGCGTCGACTTTCCCGATGCAATCGCCGATCTGGAAGCGGCGCTCCGTGACCTGTCGATCCCGCTTGTCGAACTGATCGCCTCGGGCGGCGGAGAGACCAAGGGCACGCAGCGGCTGCGCCGGGCTCTAGCAAAACGGGGCTGGATCAAGACGAACTTCAAGATCGAGAAAATCATCAACGGCGTGCCGCGCGAATCGATCTCGCACGAGGTCGACCATGTGCGCAGCTTTCCGGAACGGGGCGTGATCGCGCTGGAGATCGAATGGAACAACAAGGATCCGTTCTTCGACCGCGATCTTGAGAATTTCAAACGGCTTCACGCCGAAGGTGCGATCTCGGTCGGCGTCATCATCACGCGCGGAACCTCGCTGCACGACGGGGTCCAGGATCTCGTCCGACGCTTTGCCGAGCAACACGAAGTCGGCACGATCGAGGACGTGCGCCGCCTCGGATTGACGCCAACGCCGCGTCAGGAGGCAGCGGTCGCGCGGCGCATCAACCATTCCGGCGCAAGCTTCGCCGATGCCTGGTCGCGGATTTTCTGCGCCGACAAATTCGGCCCGGCCACGACGCACTGGCAGAAGCTGGAAGACCGGGTGCACAGAGGCGTTGGCAACCCCTGCCCGCTCCTCCTCATTGGCCTGCCTTCGTCGATCGTCAGCTTCGAGCCCGGCGCTCCGGCGGAGGACGATGCCCCGGTGGAGAGCGATGCCGACTGGCCGGAATTCCGGTTTGATGACGAGAGCTAGGACTTCACTTCAGGCGGCCCATGGCCCGCACGACGGGCCTATTCCGCCGGCTCTCCGACGGCCCGATCCGTCGCAGAATTGTGGGCGTAGGTCTTCCACGTCGGCTCGTAGGTCTCGTCGGCCTGATTGCCCCACACGGCCCAGTCCTTGCGCACGCCTCGCCCGAACATTTCCAGATACGGCCCGGGCGAGCAGGATTCGATCAGCGGATACTGCTCATCGGGCTTGCGGCTGTGCTCGCGCTTGCGGGTGGCGAGATAGTTGACCTGCGTGCGGCCGGGGTCGAGCGTGCGGGCATTCTTGCCCCGCGTTCCGAAGAGCAGCAGTTCGGTGACGTTGCGGAAATAGAAGCCGACGCCGCGACCGTCCGAGCCGCCGTCCTTGCGCACCTTGTGCCAGACGATGTTGGACTTGTAGGTGAAGCCCCAGGCGGAGAGGACGGCGATCCCCTCCGGCAGCAACGCATTCGGCACCCAGAGATAGAGATGCGCCGTCGGCGCGAGGATATCGGCGACAGGTAAGGCCTTGATCTCGTCCAGCGCCATGGTGCCGTAGCGGCTGAGGCGACGGTGCTCCGGCGCGACCTTGCCTGTCCGGTTCATGAATTGCCACGGTGGATCGGCCAGAATCGTCGCAAAGCGTCGCTCGCCTGCAAAGCGCAGCAAATCCTCCGACGCCGAGATGCTCACAGACGACTCTTCTACCGCCACGTTCTTCACCCGCATATCGGGAAATGCAGGCGAATCGGTCGCCGCTCCCTGATCTCCTTCAAACCGTGTTCTCAAGTCTAGGGCATCGAACGAGCGATCCAAACCTTTTCCCCTTCGCTATACCCAGATTGCTGGCGGCACAGCGCAGCAGCAGCCGGCGATATCGATTGTTCATGATATGTTCTCATCATTCTTGCGGCAAGCAAAAATTCTCGCACAATGGTGCCCTGGAGAGGTCTCGACGAAACAGGGTTCGCGGATCATATGAGAAGCGAATTCATATGACTTCCTTATGATCCAGCACCCGCCCCTTCCCCGGGTGCTCCTCACCTGACTTGCAACGGTCCATGCTCGTTCCGCTCATCATTGCCTGCGCGCTTTTTATGGAGAACCTCGACAGTTCGGTCGTCGCGACCTCGCTGCCGGCCATCGCGCGCGATCTCGCCGTCGACCCTATCTCCCTCAAGCTCGCCTTCACGTCCTACCTGCTGTCCATCGCCGTGTTCACGCCGATCTCCGGCTGGTGCGCGGACCGCTACGGCACGCGCCTCGTCTTCCGCTCGGCGATCGTGGTCTTCATTGCCGGATCGATCCTGTGCGGCCTCGTTGGAACGCTGGAAGGTTTCGTCACGGCACGGATCGTTCAGGGGCTCGGCGGCGCGATGATGGTGCCCGTGGGCCGGCTGGTGCTGCTCCGGTCGGTGGCGCGGGCGGACTATGTGCGCGCGCTTTCCTGGCTCACCATCCCGGGCCTGCTCGGACCGGTGATGGGCCCACCGCTCGGCGGCTTCATCACCACCTATTTCGACTGGCGCTACATCTTCTGGGTCAACGTGCCGATCGGGATCGTCGGCTTCATCCTCGTCACGCTTTTCATCCAGGATTTTCGGGACGAGCATGTGCGCCGGCTCGACCGCAAGGGCTTCCTGCTCTCGGGCATCGGCTTGTCCGGCTTCGTCTTCGGCCTAGCCGCAAGCGGCATCGGCATGCTTGACCGCATGCAGGAGGCGGTTCTTGTCGGCGGCGGTGCGGTCTTTATTCTCCTCTACATCCGCCATGCGCTGACGACCGCCAATCCCCTCATCGACCTGAGGCTTCTCAAAACCATCTCCTTCCGCACGGCGATCCTCGGCGGCCTGACGTTCCGCGTCGGCGTCGGCGCCCTGCCTTTTCTGCTGCCCTTGATGTTGCAGCTTGGCTTCGGCCTCACGGCGTTCCAGAGCGGCATGCTGACCTTCGCGTCCGCCGCAGGGGCGATGGCGATGAAGCTTTCGGCGCCACCCATCCTGCGCCGCTTCGGCTTTCGCACGGTCCTTTCGGCAAACGCTCTCATCAGCGCCGGTTTCATTGCGGTGTGTGCGCTGTTCACGCCCGCAACGCCCGGTGCCGTGATCTTTGCGCTGCTGATCGTCGGCGGCTTCTTCCGCTCGCTGCAGTTCACCGCCTTCAACGCCCTCGGCTTTGCCGACGTGGACAGGGACAAGATGAGCCAGGCAACCAGCCTTTCCTCGGTCATGCAGCAGGTGTCGGTGGCGCTCGGCGTGTCGGTCGCGGCCTTCGTCCTCGATGCCGGACGCGATGCGCGCGGCGGCGGGGAACTGGCGCTCAGCGATTTTCACACGGCCTTCGTGGTGGTGTCGATCATCAGCGCGCTCAGCTTCATGCTCGCATTGGCGCTGCCGAAGGATGCGGGCGCCGAGGTCTCCGGCCATCGCATCGGGCCGAAGGAGCCTGCGGTCAAGCCGGCCGAATAGGCCGCGCCCGTTCCCGGTCAGCTGCGTTCCCGATAAGTCCACACGCCCGCCCGCCATGGAGCGTACCAGCGGTAAGTCTTCGGCAGGTTTTCGGGCGGGGGATCGTAGCCGGTCGGGCTCCACGGGTGACAGCGCAGGATGCGCGCGAGGCCGATCCAGAAACCGGCCCAGAGCCCATGACGGGAGATCGCCTCGTCGGTGTATTCCGAACAGGTCGGCAGATAGCGGCATTGCCGGCCAATGAAGCCGGAGATCGTGAGCTGATAGAAGCGGATCAGGAAATGCGCGCCGCGACGCGTCCAGGACCGCGATCTTCCGCCGCCAGCATCATCCGGAGGCGAACACCCCGCGCACATGTCCTTCTACCCCGCGCTCAGCCCGTCGCCTCGGCCGCAGGCTGTTCGGCCTTCTCGATCTGGTCGAGGCAATCGACGACGGCATCGAAGGTCAGCATCGTCGAGGCATGGCGCGCCTTGTAGTCGCGCACCGGCTCCAGATAGGCAAAATCGGCGAACTTGCCCTCGGGCGGCGGACCGCCCTCCTTCAGCATCGCCCGCATCCGTTCGCGCAGATCCCGAAGCTCTTCCGGCGTCGAGCCGATCACCGTCCGCGCCATGATGGAGGACGACGCCTGACCGAGGGCGCAGGCCTTGACGTCATGGGCGAAATCGCTGACCCGCCCGTCTTCCATCTTGAGATCGACGACGACCGTGGAGCCGCAAAGCTTCGAATGCGCCTTGGCCGATGCATCGGGGTCGGGAAGACGGCCGAGACGTTCGATGTTGCCGGCAAAGTCCAGGATTTTGGCGTTGTAGATGTCGTCGATCATATGAGCAGAATCCGTTCGCCGAAGGCGCCTGCGACCGCAAAATGCCGCAAGTCAGGCAAAAAAGACGGCAGGCTCTTTTGGGAGAGCCCGGTCACGAGTATATAGGCGGGCCGGCCGAGGATCGCCAGAGCATGGCGCGCCGGTGTTGCGACAGGCGCCTGCCTTGGCCGCATGCGATCGTTTGCCATGCTGAAAAAGACTGTCTCCAAGCGACGACACTGTGACATCTGAAACTTGAGCACCATATGATGTCATGAAGGAAGACGCCCGACGGCAAGAAACATATTGCCGTTCAGGACGTTCTCGAACCGAATGAAATTGATGAAGTCCCATCGGGGATGACGAAAGGCCCGCCAATGTATGTCTTGTTCAACCAGGGAAATGCCGACGGCGCCGCCAAGAAGCAGGTTGCGCGCCCGCAGAGGCCGACCCGGGAAGAAGCCGAACAGGCCGTTCGCACCCTGATCGCATGGGCCGGCGACGATCCGGACCGCGAGGGTCTGGTGGATACGCCGGCGCGCGTCGCGAAGGCCTACGGCGAGCTCTTTGGCGGCTACGATCAGGATGCCAACGAGCAGCTTGCGCGGGTGTTCGAGGAGGTCGGTGGCTACAAGGACATGATCCTTGTGCGCGACATCCCGTTCTTTTCGCACTGCGAGCACCACATGGTGCCGTTCATCGGCAAGGCGCACATCGCCTACTATCCGAACGCCGGCGTCGTGGGCCTGTCGAAGCTTGCCCGCGTCGTCGATGTGTTCTCACGCCGTCTGCAGACGCAGGAAAACCTGACGGCCCAGATCGCCGACGCGATCGAGGAAGCATTGAAGCCGCGCGGCGTCGCCGTGCTGGTCGAGGCGGAGCACCAGTGCATGTCCATGCGCGGCGTCCAGAAGCAGGGCGTCTCGACCCTGACGACGCAGTTCACCGGTGTCTTCGACCGTGATCCGACCGAACAGGTCCGCTTCATGACCATGGTTCGCAGCTGACGCAGCCGAACGCAAACAACGGAACGCGTCTTGATCGCCGCACCTCCCCTGTTTCCACTCCCCGGCACCAAGCAAGCGCTTGAGACCGGGGATACGCTGACGCCCCGGTTCGGCCCGGATGGCACGATCACCTGCGTCACGCTCGATGCGGACAGCCGCGCGGTGCTGATGGTTGCGCACATGAATGCCGAAAGCCTCGCGCGGACGATCGAATCCGGCGAGGGCTGGTACTGGAGCCGGTCGCGGTCCGAGCTCTGGCACAAAGGGGCGACGAGCGGCAACGTTCAGAAGGTCGAGGATATCCTGATCGACTGCGATCAGGACGCGATCGTCATGACCGTCCGCGTCGAAGGCCACGGCGCGAGCTGTCACACCGGCCAGGTGTCCTGTTTCTATCGCCGGATCCCCCTCGGCCAGACGGCTTCGCCGGACACAAATCTCCGCCTCGAGCACGTGGGCGGCGCGGCGAAATTCGATCCCGCGGATGTCTACGGGTCCAAGGACTAGCCTCGCGGTTCGCCGCTGACCGGATGTCACGCGCCGATCGCGGTGCGCTCAAATTGCCGCGACGCTCTTTTTTCAGCGTGACCGCGATTTTCAACCGTTTTTTCAGTTGACTGTGCTTCCCTCGTGTCGAAACTGACAAGGTGAGTTGAAGCAGTGCGTCAACACCAATTGTTGAACAGGCGAGCCTCGGCAGGCTTCCTGCAATATTTCGATGCGCCTTTCCGTTTTGCGGCAGCGGTGGGGCGCGATTTTTCGATGTCCGGACACTGGTTTTTTGCCAGAACCGCTCCGCGGTTTTCAGTCCGGCTCCATTGTTCTTGATCAGTTGAGTCATTGCCGCATGGACATGAAGATTACCGAACGCCCCTGGGGAAACGAGCGCCGCCGAAAACAACGGCCGATCCCGTTTGCCGACCGCCGCGCTAACAATCGGGTCTGCGTCGGTCTCGCGCTCGGCGGCGGTGCGGCACGGGGATGGGCGCATATCGGCGTTCTGACAGCCTTGCGCCAGGCCGGGATTGATGTCGACGTTGTCGCCGGTACTTCCATCGGCGCCCTTGCCGGCGGCTTCTGGCTCGCCCGCCGGCTTAACGATCTCGACGTCTTCGCACACAGCATCAACGCCCGACGGCTCGACGCCATGCTGGACTATGACGGCGCGATCGGCAGCACCCATGGAAACGACGAGGTCGCAAGGCTCGTTGTAAGCCGCCTCGGCGACATCCGCTTCTCCGATCTCGCACGCCCCTTCGCCGCGGTGACGACCGAAGTCGGAAGCGGAGCGGAAGTCCATCTGACGCAGGGCCGTCTCGGCGATGCCGTTCGCGCCTCCTACGCCTTGCCCGGACTGATGGAACCGATGCAGGTCGGAAGCCGGCTGCTGTTCGACGGCGCCTTGTCGAACCCGCTGCCCGTCAATGCCTGCCGGGCCCTTGGCGCGGATTTCGTCATCGCCGTCGACTGCAACGGCGCGTCGGTCCGCTTCACGGAACAGTCCGCCGCGCGCGCCTACGACCGGCTGAAGCGCTTTGCCCTGTCACCCAACCGCAGCATGCCGCGGCCGGGCGCCAAGGGCGCGCTGCTTGCCGCCTTCGCCATCGTGCAGTCGGCCAAGACCGCCGAGCATGCGCGCGAGTTGCCCGATTTCCTCATTGCACCGGATCTGTCGGCTGTCGGTCCCTACGACTTCCACAGGGCCAGGGAAGCCATCACCGCGGGCGAAGAGACGGCAATGAAAATGGCCGCCCGAATCCGGGCGGCCATCACTGAAAAGGAAGCGATGGTCCGCGACGCCGAAGGCCCTGCCCTCTCGCAAGAGCTTCCGGACGACGCACTGGCCTCTCAGGCCGTCGCGATATAGCTGCGCATCTGCTCGGCTTCGCGCTCGATCTCGGCCATCCGGTGCTTGACGACGTCGCCGATCGAAATGATGCCGGCAAGGTGATTGTTGTCGATCACCGGAACGTGGCGGAAGCGGCCGTTCGTCATCTTCAGCATGACATCCTCGATCGTGTCGCGAGGCGCGCATGTGATGACGTTGCGGGTCATGACTTCGGAGGCCGGCGCCGACAGCACGCTGGCGCCCCGCTGCGCGATGACCCGGACAATATCGCGCTCGGACAGAATTCCGATGACGCGCTCGGCGATATCGACAATCACCATCGCGCCGATCTTGCGGCTGGACAGAACCTCCGCCACCTGGGCAATGGTCATGTCAACCGTGCCCGTCGTCACGTCGCCGCCCTTTTGGGAAATGATCATTTGAACCGTCATAGGTACCCTCCATCCTTGTTTGACGCTCTGTTCTTTTTATTCCTGAAATGGTCCCTGCCTTCACAAGACCATTCGGCAAAGCTTCAACTTGGATGATGGGGTCAAAGCAGCGGTTGCGCAACATGCTCAGAGTGTCGCATCGGCATTTCTGTAGCGTTTTCCTTGATCGGGCAGTCAAGGATATTCAAGAACTTGAAGCTGCTTGGTAAAAGACAGTCTACCCTGCCACCAAATCGACAAAATTTGACCGCGGTACCGACCGGCGCGCAGACCCTGTCCGGCGGACCGAAGACGCCTCTATTCGACGGGCTCGTCCCGCGGGCTCTTGACCGGATCGAAGAGTGAAAAAAGCAGGAGACCGGCAAGGAAGCCTCCGACATGGGCCTGCCACGCAATGGCAAGCCCCTCCTCGCCCGGCATCGACAGCGCACCGACACCGGCCAGCGTATTGATCGCGAACCAGAGGGCGATGAAGAAGAGAATGCGCCGGTCGGTCAGCGTCTCGACGAGGCTGAGGGCCGGCAGGTCATGTGTCACGTCCTTGCGCCCGAAGCGCATCCCCATGCCGTGGCCGTGCGGCGAGAAGGCAAAGCGGCAGGTGCCGGCCATATGGCCGGACACGGCGGCCGAAGCACCGATCACCGGGACGATCTGGCCGTAGAAGGCAATGAGATGCGCAACCGCGCCGGCCACCGCGCAAATGCCGGAGAAGGCCAGAAACCTTGCGGTGCCGAACCGGCGCGCCAGCGTCGTGCCGAATGCCAACATCCACAGGCAATTGACGCCGAGGTGGATGAAATCCGCATGAAGAAAGGCGTAGGTGACGAAACTCCAGACCGCGGCGGCCTCTCCGCCCGGGAGATTGACGCCTTCGGCGAGCGCCTGGAAGCGTGCCGGAATGAAGCTGAAGAGGATCAGGAAATTGCTGTCTGTCTCAGGATTGAACAGATAGGTCCGTCCGAAATGAATGCCCGCCATGGCGCCGATCAGCGCGAGAAGGACAAAGGGCACGTTGAGCATCGGTTCCCTTTTGCCCGTCCAGTCCTCGCGATCGTCCATGCCGTGTCCGCCTCTTCCAAGCCGCATATCCTGCCACCCCTCGCGGCACGGCATTCAAGTGACATAGGAGATCGCGCATTTTGCGGCAAGCCGGCGCAAGGAGAAAGCCGCTGCAACCCTCGGTTTTCCAGTGACTTGAGGACAAAAAAAGACCGGGAAGACAGTGTCTTCCCGGCTGTATCGTGACCGGCATTAACCTTCGCCGATCCCAGTTCGTAAATGCTGTAACGTCAGAAGCTAGATCGTCGATGGCAGTTATGCGGATTTGCGCGCGAAACCGCAAGGAAGAGCTCTTCTTAACCTTACCCGCTAACGATTTCCGACCTGTTCACCCTCCGCAAAACTTAACGATCCGTCCCCGATCGGCGCAGCTGGCACGCCTCCTGCTCAACAGTGTTCAGGACTTCATTGCGACGTCCGACAATGTGCCGATCCGGGACAACATTGCGCTTCGGGATCGGCGTTCCGCGGAATTTCCGCGTTCGGACGTGTGCCGTTTTTTAAAGGCTAGGATCTCGGGATGAAACACCAGACGACCAAAACGCTCTATGACTACTGGACGCAACTTCGCGGCGAGCGCGTCGCGCCGTTCCGGCACGAAGTCGATCCGGGCAGCATCCGTTCGATCCTGGGCGATACCTTCATTCTCGATGCCGTTGACCGGAAGACCTATAATTTCAGGCTGGCGGGCACGCGTCTTTGCGCCGCCTATTGCCGCGAACTGAAGGGCCGCAACATTCTGGATCTGTGGAGTGGCAAGGACCGCGAAGCGATCGCGTCTCTTCTCTCGGCCATCGTCGAGGACGGCGCCGCGGCGGTCATCGGCGTGACGCTTCACAACGAGCGCGACCAGAGCATCCCGGCGGAGCTTCTGTTCCTGCCCCTGCGCCAGAACGGCGACCGCCATACCCGCATCATCGGCTGCTTCGCCCCGCATGATCAGCCCTACTGGCTCGGAATTCATCCGGCAGTGCGCCAGCCGATCGTCAGCCTCCGGCTAATCTGGCCGGACGAAGCCCCGCGTTTCCTCTACACCGGCGCCGAAGCCCCGGCCGAGCCGCAGTTCGCAACGGTCGCGCTGGAGCGTTCGCGCTATGCCGGCATCCACGCCCATCACGGCGGGGCCGCCAAGCGGGTGGCGCATCTGACCGTTTACAATGGCGGCCGCACCAACTGACGACTGCCTCCGCGAAACGGCCGGCAGCCCCAGGGTGCCGGCCCGCCAACCGCATCCAGGGTTGTCCGGCGCCCGCCGGACGCGGGTTATTTTTCCAAATTGTATCTCGATTGCCGCCACGATCAGCAGGCTTACCCCTTTTTAACCTGCAACTGCTAGCTTTGCCGAACATATCGGCCAACCCCGGTTGGTCAGTTCCAGCATGAATGACGGATGGCATTGGCGCATGTCGGCAGTTCCGCAGTTCAGACGACCGGCCGCCCGCCGGCTTCTCCGGCCCGAGCGTCGACGCTTTCAGCGCGTCAAGATCAATGTGCTTGGGCGATTCATGCTGACGAACCGCAATGAATATCCCTGCCAGGTCGTGAACATGTCGCCCGGCGGCGTCGCCCTGATGACCCCGGTCACCGGAAATATCGGTGAGCGGGTCATCGCCTACCTCGACCATATCGGCCGAATCGAAGGCGTGATCACGCGCTATGTCGAGGGCGGCTTCGCCATGACGGTCAACGCCACGGAGCGCAAGCGCGACAAGCTCGCCAGCCAGCTCACGTGGCTTGCCAACCGGCATGAGCTCGACCTGCCGGAAGACCGGCGGCATGACCGCATCATGCCCAAGGATCCCTACTCGCAGATCACCCTTGCCGACGGCAAGGAACTGCGCTGCCGCATCGTCGACGTGTCCCTGTCGGGTGCCGCCGTCATTGTGGACCAGCGCCCCGAGATCGGCACCCTTGTCACGCTCGGCCGGATGCGCGCCCGGGTGGTTCGTCATTTCGACGAGGGCGTGGCGCTTGAGTTCGCCGCCGTTCAGTCCGCGGACGTCATCAACAACAATCTCTGACGCCTCCTCCGATCCATTCGGCTTGCACCTCGTCCGAGGGTTTGCATCGAAGGTCCGGCGACCCGATGGAGGGTTTCCGGAAATGAGCGGTCGTCGCGATGCCTGCCGCGTCAGCCTGGCCTGACCAAGGCCGCCGGCACCAAACGCCTTTTTCCTCGACAGTCCCCGACCCTGCCGACCGACGGTTCCGGCTTGCCGGAACGCGTTCGCGCGCATGCGGCATGCCGGAAATCGTAAACACAAGTTGAATTGCCTAATATTGCATGAACGCGATATTTCCATGCGCATAGTTTGTTAATTTTAACGTTTTCCTTCGATTTTCTTGAATTTCTATTACTTCTAATCGTCCATTTTATCCGTAACACTTCACGTCAATTCAAATTTCTTATGGCACTCTCTCATCATAGACAGAGAGAGACAAGCAATGCCGCGTATCGTTTCGAAGTTTTGCTCCGTTTTTGCCATCACACTCGCAACAATACTTCAGTTCAATGGCAGTGCTCTTGCCGCCGCTGAAATGCAGTTGCTTGGCAAGACGTCGGCGCCGATCGGTTATGTCGGGTTCTGCAAGGACAATCCGCGCGACTGCGGACAGTACACTCGCCGCGATCTTGTGGTGAAGCTGACCAAGCCGACGCTGAACCAGCTCAATACGGTGAACAGGACCATCAATGCGGCCGTCGAACCGGCCACGGACATGGATATCTACGGCGTCGTCGAGCGCTGGGCCTATCCGGCGTTGAAGGGCGACTGCGAGGACTATGTCCTGCTGAAGCGCCGCACGCTCATTCAGGACGGATGGCCGGCAAGTGCATTGCTCGTCACCGTCGTGCGCGACGAGGTCGGCGATGGCCACGCCGTGCTCACCGTGCGCACTAACCGCGGCGATCTCATCCTCGACAACAAGACGGACGTCATCCGGCTCTGGTCGGACACCGACTATCACTATGTCAAACGCCAGTCGTCCGAAATCCAGAACGCCTGGGACATGATCAGCGACAACCGCGCCGTGGAAGTCGGCAGTATCCGCCGCTGAACCCTCTCACACCGATCTCAGACTGCTCATTCGATCCTGCACCCCGTCCTGTCCAACGCGGGTTCGAATGACGGCGAGCGGGCCGGCCTCCTCGGAGGTCGGCCCTTCTTTATTTCCGGCCTGCTCCGGGTCAGACCGGCTTCATGCCATCGCGGAACCGTTTCCAGTTGCGCACATAGCCCTCCGATGTCTTGCGCATGCGCTCGGCGGCGGCCTCGTCGATCTGACGGACGACCTTTCCCGGCATGCCCATGACGAGGGAATTGTCGGGAATTTCCTTGCCCTCGGGAATGAGGGAATTGGCGCCGATCAGGCAGTTTTTTCCGATTTTCGCGCCATTGAGGAGGGTCGCCCCCATGCCGATCAGCGAATTCTCGCCGATGGTGCAGCCATGCAGGATGGCCCGGTGGCCCACCGTGCAATTCGGGCCGATCGTGAGCGGAAAGCCCATATCCGTGTGGAGAACGCAGACGTCCTGCACATTCGATCCGCGACCGATGCGGATTTCCTCATTGTCGCCGCGAAGAACGCAGCCGAACCAGACGCTGGCGTCCGCCTCGAGCACGATGCGACCGACAAGCGTCGCGCAGGGCGCCACCCAGCAGCCTTCCGGCGCCAGCGTCGGCGCTATTCCATCGAGTGTGTAGATCGGCATTCGGCCCTTCCCCCTCTTTCAGGTCGGGAACGGCCGGAAACGCGCGCAACAACCATCCCCCACCGCGCAGTATCGCGGCGAGGCCGTGAATTCAACGGTCTGCAGGGGGCAAGCCAGAGGAGCTTTGCCACCCTGCGACGAATCGCGCACTCGTGCTAAGCCATCCAGCGGTTCAATTTCAAGGTGCTAGGGTATTGCCGGATGGGGTACGCGGACGTTCAGATCGCGACCTGCTTCCGATTGGTCTGTCCACATTTCCAGCGAGCGACCCGCCATTTGGGATGGGATTCCTGCCATTGGGCGATGGTTTGCTGGGCTGTCATCATGCATGCCATGGGAGCGGTCGCTTCCATGGACACGGTGATGTTTTCGCTGCGGCAGTCCGCAGGTGACGAAACGAGACAGATCGACAGAAGCAGTTCCATTTGACCTCCTGGCGCGCCACCTTCTCCTGGGCGCACAAGTCAAGGGTTGAAGCGATCGGCCGCGCATGCCGCTGTCACGGCAGCCCGCCCTTCCACCCCCCTGGCGTTCCTTTCCCAACCGTTTTCTCGTCCGTGACCGGTCCGCGACCGGCGACGCCGAATTTGTTTTGCTCCCGCCAGTTCCTCTCTTCGGCACCCCCCCGGCTTTGTCAGGTCCTTGCGCCCTGACCGCCGTTGCGGGACCGCCAAAAAGACAAAGGAGGTCACGGCGTTTCCGCCGGACCTCCCTGACTGGCTTCAAGTTTGGAAAGACGATCAACTCAGTACGTAGAGATCATCTTCCTTTTTATTCTGGTGAGCATATCCTGGTGCTGAACAGGATCCGATAATCGGACTATGCCCATGCAGAACGACGCTGCGCCCTGCCATGGTTTGATGCTGCTCCCCATTTCTTAACGGGATGTTAACGGGAAAAAATTGGCATGCCAATTTCTATTCTGAAAAATACTTATGCATTTTTGCATTGCAACCAAGAAACGTCCGCACCATTGCGCCAACTCGTTTGAACTGCGACCAAAATATGAGATCGCGGCATTGATGGCGCCGCCGCATCGGGAGTAGAACCCCGGAACAGATCCAAGGTGCGGCGCTTTCAACGTTGTCTTGCGAGGTCAACGTATCGGCCCTTTCCCGCCGGGCGCCGCACGACCAACAGGAGGCTCGCTCATGAATGCGCCCATCCTTTCCGAGGCGAACAAGGGACTTTTCCCGCTGGGACCCGATACGACCGAGTACCGGAAGCTTTCCGGCGATTTCGTCTCGGTGGCCGAGTTCGAGGGCGAGGAAATCCTGAAGGTCGATCCGGAGGGCATCCGCCTCCTTTCCGAAGCGGCCTTCGCGGATATCAACCATCTGCTGCGTCCCGCTCATCTGGAGCAACTGGCGAAGATTCTGGAAGATCCGGAAGCGACCGACAACGACCGCTTCGTTGCCTACGACCTCATGAAGAACGCCAACATCTCCGCCGGCGGCATCCTGCCGATGTGCCAGGACACCGGAACGGCGATCGTCATGGCCAAGAAGGGCCGTCGCGTCTTCACCAAGGGCGGCGACGAGGCCGCGATCTCCAAGGGCGTGCTCGACGCCTATGAGAAGAAGAACCTGCGCTATTCGCAGCTCGCACCGCTGTCGATGTTCGAGGAAAAGAACACCCGCAACAACCTGCCGGCCCAGATCGACATCTATGAAGAGGGCGAGGACGCCTACAAGTTCCTGTTCATCGCCAAGGGCGGCGGATCGGCCAACAAGACCTTCCTGTTCCAGGGGACGCCCTCGCTGCTGACGCACGACCGGCTGGTCGACTTCATCAAGGAAAAGATCCTCACCCTCGGAACGGCCGCCTGCCCGCCCTATCATCTTGCCATCGTCGTCGGCGGAACATCGGCGGAGATGAACCTGAAGACCGTCAAACTCGCCTCGACAAAATATCTCGACGAGTTGCCGACGTCGGGTTCCGACGACGGCCATGCCTTCCGCGACCTCGCCCTTGAAGAGGAGATCTTCAAGGCGACGCAGGCGACCGGGGTCGGCGCGCAGTTTGGCGGCAAGTATTTCTGCCACGACGTCAGGGTCATCCGCCTGCCCCGCCATGGCGCGTCGCTGCCGATCGGCATCGGCGTTTCGTGCTCCGCCGACCGTCAGGCCAAGGGCAAGATCACCAGGGACGGCATCTTCCTGGAACGCCTCGAGGCAAACCCCGCCAAATACATGCCGGAGATCGACGAGAGCCATCTCGGCGGCGACGTGGTGAAGATCGATCTCACGAAGCCGATGAGCGAAATCCTCGCCACGCTGTCGAAATACCCTGTGAAGACGCGCCTGTCGCTCAGCGGGCCGATCATCGTCGCGCGCGACCTTGCCCACGCCAAGCTGCGCGAGAGACTGGAAAGCGGCGGCGAGCTTCCCGACTATTTCAAGAACCACCCGATCTACTATGCCGGCCCGGCAAAGACGCCGACTGGCTATGCCTCAGGCTCCTTCGGTCCGACGACCGCCGGACGCATGGATTCCTATGTCGATCAGTTCCAGTCCTACGGCGGCTCGATGGTGATGCTGGCCAAGGGCAACCGCTCCAAGGCCGTCCGGGACGCCTGCGCCAAGCACGGAGGCTTCTATCTCGGCTCGATCGGCGGACCCGCCGCCCGGCTTGCGCAGGACTGCATCAAGAAGGTCGAGGTGGTCGAATTCGCCGAGCTCGGGATGGAAGCCATCTGGCGAATCGAGGTCGAAGATTTTCCGGCCTTCATCGTGATCGACGACAAAGGCAACGATTTCTTCAAGGAATTGAACCTAGGATAGCGATCGGTAGATCCCCTTATCGGGGCCGGGATCTCGGGTTTGCGTTGCCGATCGGTCACAGTTTGCGTCCGACCTCATCGGCAATGTTGCGAACCGTTCTTCCGGCCTTGAACATAAGGGAACCTATCGGCATCGTGACCGTTGATTCCGGCATGTGTTTCAGGAACCGTTGTGCCGCCCTATATTTGACAGGGGCGGACCGAGCCGGCTTCGGGCCGCATGCAACAATCGTTCATTTTTCTCCATCCCCAAGGGCTGAGATTCGTTTGACCATGCGCACCTCGTCTCTTTTCCTGTCCGGCCTCCTGACGGCGGCCGCAGTGTTTTCCCTTTCCTCCACTGGCGCCCAGGCGATCGAAACCGGTGGCGCTGTCTGGCGGATTCCCAACGCCATTCACTCCACGACCAAAGCCCAGCGTTCGATGGAATCGCCGATCAGCAAGGAAGTCGTCGATTACAGCAGCAAGTACAGCAAGGGCACCATCGTGGTGAACACGGCGGAGCGCCGGCTCTACTACGTGCTCGGCGACGGCAAGGCGATCAAATACGGCATCGGCGTCGGCCGTCCGGGCTTCACCTGGTCCGGCACGCACACCGTGACCCGCAAGGCCGAGTGGCCGGGCTGGACCCCGCCGCCGCGCATGCGCACCCGCCAGCCGGACCTGCCCTATCACATGGCCGGCGGCCCGGATAATCCGCTTGGTGCCCGCGCCATGTATATCGGCTCGACGATCTACCGCATTCATGGCACCGCTGAGCCGTGGACGATCGGCCAGGCCGTTTCGTCCGGCTGCATCCGCATGGCCAACAACGACGTCGTCGACCTCTACGAGCGCGTCAACGTCGGCACCCGGGTCGTCGTCGAGCACTGAGCCGTTCCCGACGGTTTCAAGGAAGTTTCGAAGGGCCGGCGTTTCGCCGGCCCTTTCTTTTTGTGGAGCGTTATTTAAGCCAGCGGCCGATCCGTTCGACCGCCTCGGCCATGTCGGCCGTCGTGCCGGCGAAGGAAAAGCGTAGGTAGGCTTCTCCGCGCGCGGTATCGAAGTCGATGCCGGGCGTTGCGGCAACGCCGGCCTCGTTCAGCATGCGCTGTGCGAAGTCCATGCTGTCGTTGGTGAAACGGCGGACATTGGCATAGACGTAGAAGGCGCCGTCGACTGGCAGGAGATCATCGAGCCCGACCTTCGGCAGCCCTTCCAGAAGAAGCGCCCTGTTGGCGGCATAGCCGGCCTTGACCTCCTCCAGTTCCTCCTTCGCATCGAAGGCGGCGATGGCCGCCCGCTGCGACAGAGAGTTGACCGAGATCGAGAGGTTCTGCGCGAGGCACTCGAAGGCGCGCGAAATTTCCGCCGGCACGACCATCCAGCCGATGCGCCAGCCGGTCATGCAGTAGTATTTGGAGAAGCTGTTGACGACGATGACGTCGTCGGAGAATTGCAACGCGGTCGCCGTCGGGAAGTCATAGACGAGGCCGTGGTAGATCTCGTCCATGATCAGGCGAATATCGCCGGCCTCGCAGGCGTCGACCAGCGCCTTCAGGTCTTCGGGCCTCATCATCGTGCCGGTCGGATTGTTGGGACTGGCAACGATCAGGCCTTTCAGCTTGCCTCCCGTCTCGGCCTCCTGAAGCATCTGCGGCGTGATCGCCCAGCGACTTTCCACGGTTGTGGGGATCTCGACGACCTCAAGACCCAGCGCCTTCAGGATGTTGCGATAGGCAGGATAGCCCGGCGTCGGAAGACCGATCCGGTCGCCGACGTCGAAGAGCGCGAGAAAGGCGAGATTGAAGCCACCGGACGAGCCGGTCGTGACGACGATCCGTTCGGGCGCCAGATCGATGCCGTAGGCTTCGCCGTAGTGCCGGGCGATGCGGGCACGAAGCGCCGGCTGACCGAGCGCTTCGGTGTAGGCGATGCGTCCGTTGCGCAAGGCCGCTTCCGCCGCCTCGCGTACGGCGCGGGGCGTCGGCGCCCCGGGTTCGCCCACTTCCATGTGGATGATGCTGCGGCCGGCGCGCTCCAGCGCAAAGGCGGACGACATCACGTCCATCGCGCGGAAGGGTTCGACGGCACTGCGCCTGGAAAGCTTTACGGGCATTGGACTTCACCGGGACTCGACAGAAATTTGCGCCATGCTGGCGATCCGCAGGAGCTTTGGCAACCACTTCCGCCGACGGGCATGCCGCACGGCACCTGCAAGTCTCCAGCGAAGAATTGCGCCGATCGCTGGCCAACAATTGATCGGTGATCTGACGGTCCGCAGTTGAGCCGTGCCGTTCGAAGCGGTACCAATGGACAACAATTGAACAAAGCGGCTCCGCGTGAGCCAAGACGCTTGGGAGATCATGGCAATCACACTGGTCAAGCGCCTCGTCGTCGTCAGCATGTCGCTGGCGCTCGTCGTTTCTCAGGTTCTGCCTGCCACAGCCGTTGAAAAGAGCAGCCGCTCCATCCCGCTTGTCCGCGACGCGGAGGCGGAAGCCCTCATCGCCGACTATGCCCGTCCGCTGCTCAAGGTCGCCGGGCTCGGCAGTTCCAATGTCGACATCCGGATCGTCAACGACGAGCGATTCAATGCCTTCGTCGCCGACAACCGCCACATCTTCGTGACGTCGGGCGCGATCATGGACACCCGGACGCCGAACGAACTGATCGGCATCCTTGCCCATGAGATCGGGCATCTTGCCGGCGGTCATCTGGCGCAGCTTCGCGAGGAACTGAAGAACGCCCGCATCATGGCGATCATCGGCGCGCTCGGGGGCGTTGCGGCGGGTGTTGCCGGCGGCAGCGGCCAGGGGGCCGTCGCGGGCGCGCTCGCCGGCCAGCAATTCGCCCAGCGCAGCGTCCTTGCCTATCAGCGCGGGCAGGAACAGTCGGCCGACAGTGCCGCCTTCACGTATCTTTCCAAGACGCACCAGTCCGGCAGCGGAATGATCTCGGTCTTCGAACGTCTTTCGAGCCAGGACCTGTTCGCCTCGCGCTATGGCGATCCCTATATGCGCAGCCACCCGATGGCCTCCGACCGGCTCTCCCACGCCGAATCCGTTGCCCGCAAGTCGAAATATTTCAACGCCAAGGACGATCCGGCATTCGTGGCGCGGCATGAACTGGTGCGGGCGAAGTTCATCGCCTTCGTGGACAGCCCGCAGAAGGTCGCGAAGGTCTATCCGAAGTCGGACGACAGCCTGCCCGCCGCTTACGCGCAGGCCATCCTCGCCTACCGGATCGGCAGCCCGACGGACGCACTCGCCAAGGTCGACGGCCTGATCAAGCGCCAGCCGAAAAACCCCTGGTTCCACGAGCTCAAGGGCCAGATCCTGATCGAGACGGGCAAGCCCGGCGCCAGCATCGGCCCGTACCAGACGGCTGTCTCCCTGGCGCCGAGCTCCGGATACCTCAAGGTCATGCTCGGCCATGCCCAGGTTGCCAGCGGCAACGACAAATACCTCAATGACGCCATCGCCAATCTGCGCAAGGGCCTTGCCGACGATCCCGACGCGGCCATCGGCTACCGTCAGCTCGGGATCGCCTATGCGCGGTCGGGCAACATTCCGCTGGCGGACCTTGCCACCGCCGAAGGCTATCTGGCGGCCGGCGACATCACGTCGGCGAGGCAGTATGCGGCGCGGGCGCGCGAAGCGCTCAAACGAGGAACGCCGGCCTGGCTGCGCGCGGAGGACATCGTGAACCAGTCGCCGCGACGGCCTTGACCGGGCACCCCTTCGTCCCGATCTTCACGGGGATTTGATACCATTGCCCGTCAAAGGGCTTCGCCGATCGGCACCAACGCCTATTGAGAGACAACTTGATGACGCTTCCGTTCTTTCTCCGCTCCGCCGCTCTTGCCGCCGCCGCGATGGCGCTGGTCGGCGCCACGGCCCTTCCCGCTGCGGCACAGGACATTTCGACGGCGGACAAGACCGCGATCGAGCAGATCGTGCACGACTACCTGATCGCGCATCCGGAGGTCATCCAGGAAGCCCTCGCCGAACTCGACCGCCGGCAGACGGAGGCCGAGAACGCCAAGCGTGCCGATTCCGTCGCCGAAGCCAGCGACGTTCTCTTCAATTCGCCGCGCCAGGTCGTCCTCGGCAATCCCGATGCCAAGGTCGCCCTCGTCGAGTTCTTCGACTACAACTGCGGCTACTGCAAGCGCGCCCTCGGGGACATGCAGGCGATCCTGAAGGACGACAAGGACGTCAAGATCATCCTGAAGGAATTCCCGATTCTCGGACCGGGCTCGGTCGAGGCGGCCAAGGTGGCCGTGGCGGTGAACCTCATCGCGCCGGAAAAATACGGCGAGTTCCACAACATCCTGCTTGGCGGACGCGGCCAGGCGGATGAGGCCAAGGCCCTCGATGCGGCCGAGGAAGCCGGCCTCGACCGGGACGCGGTGAAGGCCCGCACCTCCGATCCGGAGGTCGGCAAGACGCTCGAGGAAGCCTATCAGGTCGCCCAGAAGCTCGGTCTTTCCGGGACCCCCACCTACGTCATCGGCCAGGAGATCGTCTTCGGCGCCGTCGGGCTCGACGAGCTTCAGAGCAAGATCCAGGACATGCGCACCTGCGGTAAGGCGACCTGCTGATCCCAGCAGGCCGGTCCTCGACCGATCGTCGCTGTCAATAAATTGTCATGCATTGCGCAAAAGCCGGAGGCGACTTGCGGCTTTTGCCTTTTTTCTTGGCCAAAAGGCATATATGAAGGCGTCGCGGATCGAGGTCCGCGCGCCTTGTCCCGTGCTCTTTCGAGGCTTTCGGAATGAGCCGGATATCGCGCAGCACTGTCATCCGGCCTGGCTATACCGGCCGCCGAGGCCGCATCGCCAAACCTCAGCTGACCGACGGGCCCGCCTGTCAGGACGGCCGGGCGGCGCGAAGAGAACCTGGATACGCAATGCCGCGTGCATTGAACCCGATGAAGACAGAAACCGAGGCAGCCTTGCCGCTCCATTCCGGTGAGCGCCTGTTTCGATCCATTCTCGCACCGCAGATGCGTTTCCAATCCTTCTGCGTGTCGTTTTCCCCTTCGCAGTCGTAACGGCGAACCGCCAAGCGACGCTTTCCCGCAAAGACCTTCAGGACCATGGCCAAAACCAACATCGACCAGACCGCCATCCGGCAGCTTGCGAAAATTCTCAAGGAGACCGACCTCTCCGAGATCGAAGTCGAACAGGAGGGGCTGCGCATCCGCGTCGCGCGCACGGTCATCGCGACCGCGCAGGTCGCGTCGCCGGCTCCGGTGGCCATGGTTTCGCCTCCGCCGCCCGCCGCCGTGGCACCGGCGCCCGCTCCGGCCGCAGCCAGCGATCCGGCAAGCAACCCCGGCGCCGTCACTTCGCCGATGGTGGGCACCTGCTATCTGGCACCGGAACCCGGCGCACGGACCTTCGTGACCGTCGGCGACACGGTTCGCGCCGGCCAGACGCTGCTGATCATCGAGGCGATGAAGCACATGAACCAGATCCCCGCGCCCCGCGCGGGCAAGGTGACCGCCATCCTCATCGATGACGGACAGCCGGTGGAATATGGCGAAGTGCTGGTCGTAATCGAATAACGGGACGACCATGTTCAACAAGATCCTGATCGCCAACCGAGGTGAAATCGCGCTGCGCGTCCTGCGCGCCTGCAAGGAGCTCGGCATCGAGACGGTGGCCGTTCATTCGACCGCCGACGCCAATGCCATGCATGTGCGCCTTGCGGACGAATCGGTCTGTATCGGACCGCCGGCCGCCCGCGACAGCTACCTGAACATGCCGGAAATCCTCGCCGCCTGCGAGATCACGGGCGCCGACGCCGTGCACCCCGGCTACGGATTCCTGTCCGAGAACGCCCGCTTTGCGGAGATTCTCAGCGCGCACAACATCGCCTTCATCGGTCCGAGCGCGGAACATATCCGCATCATGGGCGACAAGATCGAGGCCAAGGCGACCGCAAGGCGCCTCGGTATTCCGGTCGTTCCCGGCTCGGACGGCGCGGTGACCAACGACGAGGACGCTCATCGCATCGGCGCCGAGATCGGCTATCCGGTTCTCGTGAAGGCGGCAGCCGGCGGCGGCGGCCGCGGCATGCGCGTTGCCCGCAGCGAAGAGGAAATGTCGTCAGCGCTGTCGGCGGCCCGCTCGGAAGCCAAGAACGCCTTCGGTGACGATTCGGTCTATATCGAGAAGTATCTCGGCAAGCCGCGCCACATCGAGATCCAGATCCTCGGCGACGGCAAGGGCAACGCCATCCATATCGGTGAGCGCGACTGTTCGCTGCAGCGCCGGCACCAGAAGGTCTGGGAGGAAGCGCTCTCGCCTGCCCTCAATCAGGAGCAGCGCGACCGCATCGGTTCGATCTGCGCCAATGCCATGGCCGAGCTGAAATACTCCGGCGTCGGCACGATCGAGTTCCTCTATGAGAACGGCGAGTTCTATTTCATCGAGATGAACACCCGCCTGCAGGTCGAGCATCCGGTGACCGAGATGATCACCGGCATCGACCTCGTCAACGAGCAGATCAAGGTGGCATCTGGCGCAACGCTGACCATCCAGCAGAGCGACGTGACTTTCAACGGTCATGCCATCGAATGCCGGATCAATGCCGAGAATCCGTCGACGTTCGCCCCCTCGCCCGGTCGCATCACCTACTACCACCCCCCGGGCGGGCTTGGTGTGCGCGTCGATTCGGGTGTTTATCAGGGCTATATGATCCCGCCGAACTACGACAGCTTGATCGGCAAGCTGATCGTCCACGGCCGCACACGTGTCGAATGCCTGATGCGGCTCAGGCGGTGTCTCGACGAGTTCGTCGTCGACGGCATCCAGACGACGATCCCGCTGTTCCGTGGCCTGATCGAGAATCAGGACATCGCCAACGGCCTCTACGACATCCACTGGCTGGAAAAGTATCTGGCGACGAATCCGGAACTGCCCGATTGACGTTCGTCCGGGCCGGCATCATCTGAGAAGAGGATGATGCGGCCCCAACGGGCAATCCTGCCGAGCCTGGGGCGTCTCTGATGGGTCACCGCGTCCGGACTTCCGGAAAGCGCGGTGTCTTCCGAACCGTCCGCCGGACGGCGAATGCTGGAGCTGGACTTAATTGGCGCGCGGCGAAGACCGAAGCTTCGAGATCACCGTGGAAATGCTGCTCAAGGCCTACGCCTGCGGCATCTTTCCGATGGCCGAGAGCGCGGAGGACCCGAGCCTCTTCTGGATCGAACCGGAGGAACGCGGGGTCCTTCCCCTCGACAGCTTCCACTTGCCGAAGCGGCTCGCACGCACTGTCCGGGCCGATCATTTCCAGGTCCGGATCGACTCCGATTTCAAGGGCGTCATCGACGGCTGCGCCGCGCCTGCGCCCGGCCGGCAGACGACGTGGATCAACGACCGCATCCGTGCTCTCTACGCCAGCCTGTTCGAAGCGGGCCACGCCCATACGGTGGAAAGTTGGCGCGAGGGCAAGCTCGTCGGCGGCCTCTACGGCGTCTCGCTCGGCGGAGCCTTCTTCGGCGAGAGCATGTTTTCGCGTGAGACCGACGCCTCGAAGGTCGCGCTCGTCCACCTCGTCGCACGGCTGAGGGCCGGAGGCTACCGGCTGCTCGACACGCAGTTCGTGACCAGCCATCTCGCCCGCTTCGGCGCCATCGAGATCAGGCGCTCGGCCTACCGCAAGCGTCTTGGCGACGCGCTGACGACGGAGGGGGACTTCTTCGCCCTCGGAACCGAGATCAGCGGCGCCGAGGCGCTGACATGGATTGCCCCCGGCACCTGACGCCCTTTGCGAGCTCGCCGAAGACAAAAAAACGCCGCCAGCAAACCGGCGGCGCCAGACTGTCAGCAAGCCGAACGGGCTATTCCACCGCGACCTTCTGCGATTCGGCCGATGCTTCCGGCTGCTGCGCCAGCGACGCCTGCACACGCTCGGAAACCACGGGCTCGTGGCTCGCCGTCGTCTCCTCGTCCTGAGCCGTCGTCGATGCCATCGTCATCTTGTGGAAGGAACACTCGGCCATTGCCGGTGCCACCGAAAGCCCGAAGAACGCGGACAACACGATCAGTGCCTTCATTGCCTTGCTCCTGTGTCGCTCGTAACGCCCCAGCAACAAAAGCCTAGCACAGGACTTGCGGACCGCGGAGATCAAAGGATCCCGGCGGGTTCAACGATCCGTGAACCCGCCCGCCAACCGTCAATCCTCGATGTCGACGTTCGGATCCAGTTCCGTACCGTCCTGCGGCTCATCGGGAGAAAGCTGATCGTAGGTCGGCACCGGCGGCTTCGGCGGCGGCAGCGGCACGGTACCTTCGGCCGGCGCGCCGCCCGTCGACGTCTCGGCGTCTTCCGGATTGGGCTCGGCCTGGCGGCTCTGCGCCTGGCCACGCTCGCCGGGCGGCGGGATATCGCTCTCCTGGCGGCAATCCTTCAGCCAGACGTCATAGACCGGATGCTCGACGGCATTGAGCGCGGGGCTGGAGGCGAACATCCAGCCGGAAAAGATGCGCTGGATGGTGTTGTTCAGGGTGATGACGTCGACGTCGACGAAGGCGTCGGTCTGCGAGGCTTCCGTCGGCGGGCGCGTGTAGCAGACGCGCGGCGTCACGCGCAGGGCACCGAACTGGACAGTCTCGTTGATATAGACGTCGAAGGTGATGATGCGGCCGGTGATCTTGTCGAGGCCGGTGAAGACGGCAACCTTGTTGGCGACCTTCTCGGCCTTGGCAGCGGTGCCGAAGGAGATGGCCAGCGCTGCGGTCATGACCACGGTGGCGCCCGCACGTTTGACGTCCCTGAACTTCATCACAACCTTTTCGATCGTTCTTCGAGCCGGAATCGGCTCTTTTGTCCCGGCTTTTAAAGCATCACCAACCAAAGCGCATGGTCTTTCTGGTCCGGGATGCCTCCTGCACCTCGCCCACGATTGCGGCGCGAACGGGGCCGAACACGAAAATCGTCAGGGCAGGCTCGCAAACCGCGACACAAGCAGGTCGAAGAATGCCTCGTCGTCGACCTCGCGGATGAAGAGCGCGTTCGGCAGACGATCCGTGACATCCCACCAGTCGACGACCGTCATTCCGCGGGTGAGCGGACTTGAGGTCTCGATCTCGACGTTGACGTGACGGCCCTTGAATATATCCGGCCGCAGCAGCCAGGCGACCGTCATCGGATCGTGCAAGGGCCCGCCGACGCTACCGTATTTTTCCTCGTCGAAGCGCTTGGCGAAATCGAGCAGGCCGGCATAGGCCGGACCGCAGCGATTATCGAGCGCGGCGAATCGGGCGATGCGCTCCGGCGTCGTCGGCGCCTTGTGGGTCACGTCGAGCGGCAGCACGACCAGCGGAATGCCCGACCTGAAGACGAGCGCCGCCGCCTGCGGGTCGACATAGATGTTGAACTCGGCCGAGGGCGTGATGTTGCCCCCTTCCGCCATCGCGCCGCCCATCAGCACGATCTGGTCGAGCCGCGGTCCGATGCGCGGCTCGCGCGCAAGCGCCACGGCGATGTTGGTGAGCGGGCCGAGCGCGCAGATGGTGATCGACTTCTCGGGATGCTCCATGATCGTGTCGATCAGGAAGTCGACCGCATGCTTGTCGGCGACCGGCATCGCCGGGTCCGGCAGGTCGACGCCGTTGAGACCGGTCTCGCCGTGAACATGCTCGGCGGTGACCAGCGCCTCGAGCAACGGACGATCGGCGCCGGCGTGGACCGGGATGTCGGGCCGGCCGCAGAGTTCGAGGACCTTCAGGCCGTTGTCCACCGTCCGCTTCAGAGGGACGTTGCCGGCAACGATGCTGAGGCCGAGGATTTCCAGTTCGTCCGGCGAGGCAACCGCCAGGGCGATGGCGATGGCGTCGTCCTGTCCCGGATCGGTGTCGATGATGATGCTGCGCTTGGCCATGATGTGTGGAGTTCGTTCCCGCGGAAAGGGTCAGGAGCGGCCCGTGGCGGCTCCGCAAAAAAGCAATGCCTGCAAGAGTGCAGGCATTGGCCGATTTCGAAGATCAGGGGCGGATCAGCTACCGGGCGTCCAGGCGTCATAGTCGCCGGTGACACGCGGACGGTGGCCGCTGCCGAGAATGGAGCCCGGGGGATGGTAGGCGCCCGGCGTTCCGGTCGGATTGGCCCGGTGCGGCTTCTGCCAGGCACGGGGCGTATAGTTCTCGTCGGTCGGCGCGGTATCGACACGATGATGCATCCAGCCGTGCCAGCCCGGCGGAATGGCGCTCGCCTCGGCAACACCGTTGTAGATCACCCAGCGGCGCTTGTCGTCGGACGTCCGGTAATAGACGTTGCCGAGTTCGTCTTCTCCCACACGCACGCCCTTGCGCGCGGTGAAGAAGTCGGTGCCCATCGTCGAGCCGTTCCACCAAGTGAAAATTTTGAGAAGCAGATTGCTCATCTATCGCGCCATCCGAACCTATTCGCGTTGCGGGGGACTATGGCGAGGCCAACGCCGAATGTCCAGTCGCCAGGAGCCCCCGGCGAGCAGCATTGCCAATTCGGCATGAATGAGCGGGAGGGGCCAATGCCGCGCAATGCCAGTCACTTGGAACGGGTCTTCGGCGAGGCGCCGCTTGCCGGCGGAAATGCGGGTTCATCCTGCCGACACGGATGCCGGCAGCGTTGGCCGCAGGCCACTCATTATAATGGCGTTGGGGACTCTCAATAATGGCGTTGGGGACTCTCATATTGAACGAGCGGGCCGGCGCCATGGCGGGCCGGTCACTTTCCTGGCCCCTGCCCCGACTGCGAAGCGTCAGCGCCGTCCACCGAGACTGGAGAAGGTCTTCATCCGCTTGCTGCGGCTGCGCTCGCCGCGCCCAAGGGGCTTGAGGGTTGCACGTTCCGGACCTCTGGGCTCGACCATGGCCGGTGCCGGCTCCGCCTCGACCATGGGCCCCATTCTCGGCCCGTCGAAGTCCGTGTCATCCTCGAGAATATCCGGATTGATGACTTTGGCGAGGATGCGGTCCACGTGCGACTGCGCCTCGACAACGCGGCGGACGCTGCGGTCGTGGAAAAGGCGGGCGCGTTCCAGCGTATCCTGCCGACCGCGATGGACCGCCAAAGCCTCGGCGACGCCCTCGATCACATAGTGGCCGGTGTCGGACAGGACGAACTCGCGCTTGTCCTTCAGGACCCGGTTGATCCATTTGCTGAGGCAGGCTGCCGACAGCGGCTTGACCAGGAAATGGCTGGCCCCTGCCCTGAAGGCGCGCTCCACCGAGCGGCGCGTCGCGTTGGAGGAGACGACCAGCAACGGCACGAAGGAAAGCGGCGCCATCTGCTTCAGCCGGATGGTGCGCAGCAACTGGTATCCGGACATGCCCGACAGCTGCCAGTCGGTGATGATGAGATTCGGCGGCTCGACGAGCATGGCGTCGAGCGCCTCCTCGGCGGTGTCGAAGCACCGGACGCGGCGGGGGTGGATATTGTGCAGCATCGAGCGGATCATCAGCTGCATCGGTTTGGAATCGTCAACGACGATGACGTCGAGGATCTCCGCTGGCAAACCGTAGCTGCTGTTAAGGGTCATCCGCGCGCGAACCTCGTCCTGAAACACCGGCCATATGTTGCGATTGAGCCGGATCGCCGCCCTCCCCGGCCACGCGATCGGACCTGGGGACAGCACCGTTTCAACACTAGCGAGGGAAAGCTGAGAAACCCTTCGGATTGCCGTTTCGATTGTCGGAAAAATTAACGAAAATTTTCCGAATCGTTTTTGCCAAATCTCAACCGGCATACCATATGTAGTTTTGATCAGAATTTGAGACACAAGACCTTGACGAAAATTCCGCGAGTCGCTTAACTTCCTTCTGTCGACGGGCGTTAAGCAAAATGCTGCGGACGACATTTTTTTCGAGAAACCAAAGGGATCGCCGGCAGCGAATCGAACGTGCCCCGCGCACAGCGAGTCGACGGCTATGGCGTCAACCGAAATCTCCACGAAACGCCCTCGGCGACACTTTCGTGGATAACCGTTTCTGCCCTGTTGATTGAGCCGCCCGTTGGATTGGCGAGTTCGTCGAATGGGGCCATATGTTGCGAAATACCAAACGCAGAGCACAAAATCTGGAAGGGGCATACAGGATGCGGATTGAGCGGCGCTTCACCAGCCAAGGACAGTCGCCTTATGCCGGGATCGAATTTCGCGCGACGACGAGCGAGATCCGCAATCCCGACGGGTCGGTGGTTTTTCGCGCTGACGACCTGATGGTTCCCGACAGCTGGAGCCAGGTGGCCTCCGACATTCTCGCCCAGAAGTATTTCCGCAAGGCGGGCGTGCCGGCGGTCATGAAGAAGGTCGAGGAGAACGACGTTCCCTCGTGGCTGTGGCGCTCCGTCGCCGACGACGACGCGCTGTCGGCCCTGCCCGAGGACGAGCGCTTCGGCGGCGAGACCGACTCGCGCCAGGTCTTCGACCGTCTTGCCGGCACCTGGACCTATTGGGGCTGGAAGGGCGGCTATTTCTCTTCGGAAGAGGACGCCCACGCTTTCCATGACGAGCTGCGCTACATGCTGGCCACCCAGCGCTGCGCGCCGAACTCGCCGCAGTGGTTCAACACCGGCCTGCATTGGGCCTACGGCATCGACGGCCCGGGCCAGGGCCACTACTATGTCGACTACAAGACCGGCAAGCTGACCCGCTCGGCCTCCGCCTACGAGCATCCCCAGCCCCACGCCTGCTTCATCCAGTCCGTCGGCGACGACCTCGTCAACGAGGGCGGCATCATGGATCTCTGGGTGCGTGAGGCGCGCCTGTTCAAATACGGCTCGGGCACCGGCTCCAACTTCTCCTACCTGCGCGGCGAGGGCGAAAAGCTCTCCGGCGGCGGCCGCTCGTCGGGCCTGATGAGCTTCCTCAAGATCGGCGACCGGGCCGCGGGCGCCATCAAGTCGGGCGGCACCACCCGCCGCGCCGCCAAGATGGTGGTGGTCGATGCCGACCATCCCGATATCGAGCAGTACATCAACTGGAAGGTCCGCGAGGAACAGAAGGTCGCCGCGCTCGTCGCCGGCTCCAAGGCCTGCTCTCGCCACCTCAGCGCGGTGATGAAGGCCTGCGTCAACTGCGAGGGCGAAAACGGTGACTGCTTCGACCCGGCTAAGAACCCGGCGCTGAAGCGCGAGATCCGCGCCGCCAAGAAGGCGTCCGTGCCGGAAAACTACATCCAGCGCGTCATCCAGTTCGCCAAGCAGGGCTATACCTCGATCGAATTCCCCGTGCTCGACACCGACTGGGACTCCGAGGCCTATCTCACGGTCTCCGGCCAGAACTCGAACAACTCGGTGCGCGTCACCGACGAGTTCCTGCGGGCTGTTGAATCGAACGGCACCTGGGATCTGACCGCCCGCAAGGACGGCAAGGTGGTCAAGACCCTCAAGGCGCGCGACCTGTGGGAAGAGATCGGCCATGCCGCCTGGGCCTCGGCCGATCCGGGCCTGCAGTTCCACACCACGATTAACGACTGGCACACCTGCCCGGCCTCGGGCGAGATCCGCGCGTCGAACCCGTGCTCGGAATACATGTTCCTGGACGACACGGCCTGCAACCTCGCCTCGCTGAACCTCCTCACCTTCCGCCGGCCGGACGGGTCCTTCGACGTTGCCGGCTTCGAGCATGGCGTGCGTCTCTGGACCATCGTCCTCGAAATCTCGGTGCTGATGGCGCAGTTCCCGTCCAAGGAGATCGCCAAGCTCTCCTACGAGTTCCGCACCCTCGGCCTCGGCTATGCCAACATCGGCGGCCTGCTGATGACCTCGGGCATTCCCTATGACAGCGACGAGGGCCGCGGCATCTGCGCCGCCATCTCCGCCGTCATGACGGGCGTGTGCTACGCGACCTCGGCGGAAATGGCCTCCGAGCTTGGCACCTTCCCGCAGTACAAGAAGAATGCCTCGGACATGCTCCGGGTCATCCGCAACCATCGCCGCGCGGCGCATGGCGAGGCGGACGGCTATGAGGGCCTGTCCATCAACCCGGTGCCGCTCGTCCATAATGGCGCCTGCAAGGACGAGGCGCTGATCGCGGCCGCCAAGTCCGCCTGGGACCGGGCGCTTGAGCTCGGCCAGCAGCATGGCTTCCGCAATGCGCAGGTTTCCGTCATCGCGCCGACCGGCACGATCGGCCTCGTGATGGACTGCGACACGACCGGCATCGAGCCCGACTTCGCGCTGGTGAAGTTCAAGAAGCTCGCCGGCGGCGGCTACTTCAAGATCATCAACCGCGCGGTGCCGGAAGCTCTGCGCAGCCTTGGCTACTCGGAAAGCCAGATCGCCGAGATCGAGGCCTATGCGGTCGGTCACGGCTCCATGGAGCAGGCGCCGGCGATCAACACGTCGAGCCTGCGCGCCAAGGGCCTGTCGGACACGGCGATCGACAAGCTGCGCGGTGCGCTGAAGTCGGCCTTCGACATCAAGTTCGTCTTCAACCGCTGGACGCTCGGCGACGCGGAAATGTCCTCGCTCGGCGTCACCGACGAGCAGATGAACGATGCCGAGTTCAACCTGCTCTCGCATCTCGGCTTCTCCAAGGCCGACATCGAGGCGGCGAACACCCACATCTGCGGTGCGATGACGCTTGAGGGCGCGCCCTTCCTGAAGGAAGAGCACTATCCGGTGTTCGACTGCGCCAATCCGTGCGGCCGCCTCGGCAAGCGCTATCTGTCGGTCAACAGCCACATCCTGATGATGGCTGCCGCGCAGCCCTTCATCTCGGGCGCCATCTCCAAGACCATCAACATGCCGAACGAGGCGACGGTCGAGGAGTGCAAGGAAGCCTACATGCTCTCCTGGCGTCTGGCGCTGAAGGCCAACGCGCTCTACCGCGACGGCTCCAAGCTCAGCCAGCCGCTCAACAGCCAGCTGATCGCCGACGACGAGGACGAGGCGGAAGACACCGTCGAGGCCCTGGTCGCCGACCGTTCGACGGCGGCCCGCGCGGCGGTGATGGCCGAGCGGATCGTGGAGCGGATCATCGAGAAGGAAATCAAGGTCCGCGAGCGCGAGAAGCTGCCCGGCCGACGCAAGGGCTATACCCAGAAGGCAATCGTCGGCGGGCACAAGGTCTACCTGCGCACCGGCGAATACGACGACGGACGCATCGGCGAGATCTTCATCGACATGCACAAGGAAGGCGCTGCCTTCCGCGCGATGATGAACAACTTCGCCATCGCCATCTCGCTCGGCCTGCAATATGGCGTGCCGCTGGAAGAGTATGTGGAGGCCTTCACCTTCACGCGCTTCGAGCCGGCCGGCATGGTGCAGGGCAACGACGCGATCAAGAATGCGACGTCGATCCTCGACTATGTGTTCCGCGAGCTTGCCGTCTCCTATCTCGGACGGCACGACCTTGCCCATGTCCAGCCGGACGTGAGCGCCACCGGCATCGGCGGCGGCGTCAGCGAGGACAAGCAGGGCACCCCGGTCAGCCATGGCCTCGTTCGCGGCCAGACGCAGAAGTTCAAGCTGCTCTCCGGCACGGGCGAGCCCAAGGGCTCGGCAGGCGCCGGGGCCACGGCGAGCGCCGGCGGCAACGTCTCGGCCTTCGCCACCGCCAAGACGTCGGTGACGGTGACTTCGCGCGGCGGATCGACGGCAACGGCCTTCAAGCGCGATCTCGACAGCGAGCCGGCGGCGGAAGCGCAAGTCGGCGAGGCTGAAGCCGTGTCGCCGGTCGCCCGCACGCAGTCGGAGCTTGCCGTCCGCGTCGCGCAGGCCCGGGCCCAGGGCTATGTCGGCGAAAGCTGCAACGAGTGCGGCAACTTCACGATGGTGCGCAACGGCACCTGCCTGAAGTGCGACACGTGCGGTTCGACGAGCGGCTGCAGCTGATCGAATTCTTGCGAACAGCTGTGCCGACTCACATAGGATGGCTCTATGAAGCAAAGTCTGCCTCATAGAAAACCAAAGATTGCCTCACCCTGGTCCAGACCGGGATGAATGTCGGAAAACCGGACACCTTCGGGTGTCCGGAACCGTCGAGGAGAGCAAACCAAGATTCAATTCTTCAGCAACGCTTGGGAGGGGACCGTACGCGGACTGTCGACCTTTGGCTTGCACAAGGTCTAATGTTCGGACCGGTCTCCCAGAATGAAGAGAGACGCTTCCGCCAGTTCTTGCCAACGATCGACACGGCAATGTGGAATGGCGGCACTTGAAGTCGTCATACGGTCGCTTTATCTCCCGGCAACCAACAACTCAGGATGATCACAGCCATGGATTTCTTCCTCAACGCAGCGCCACCACGCCTTGCCGACAGGGGATTCCATGCTCATGCCATCGTCCGCCACACTCTCACGCCTCAATCTCGCAGCGCCTGACGGCCGCCTCCTCTTCAGCAATCTCGACTTGAGCTTCGGGGCCGAGCGTTCCGGTCTCGTCGGCCGCAACGGCATCGGCAAGACGACGCTGTTGCGCGCAATTGCCGGTGATCTGCGACCGCAGTCGGGAACAATCGCAACCACTGGCAGCGTCGCCTTCCTGCGGCAGGCGCTACGGCCACGTCCGGATGAGGCCATCGTCGACCTCTTCGGGGCGCGGGCGAGGCTCGAGATTCTGAGGCGGGCTGAAAAGGGAGAAGCGACGTTAGGCGAGATCGAAGCCGCAGACTGGACTCTCGAAAGTCGCATCAACGCCGAACTCGCCCGCGTCAACCTTGATACTCCCCTCGATACACGGCTCGCACAACTGTCGGGTGGCGAGACCACGCGGGCGCGGCTGGCAGCGCTGGTCTTCGCCAAACCTGACCTGCTTCTCCTGGACGAGCCGACCAACAATCTCGATCGATCTGGCCGCGACGCGGTGATTGCGCTTCTCGCCGAACGGAGAGGCGCGGCAATCGTGGTCAGCCACGACCGTGAACTGCTGGAGGGCATGGACGCGATCGTCGAACTCACGACGCTGGGAGCATCCCGACATGGAGGTGGCTGGAGCGACTATCGCAGACAGAAGGCCATAGAGATCGAAGCGGCCCGGCACGATCTCTCGACCGCCGAACGGCAACTCGGCGAAATCGACCGGAAGGCGCAGCAGGTGGCCGAGCGGAAGTCGCGGAAAGATGGCGGCGGACGCAGAAAAGCCTCGAAAGGCGACATGCCGGCCATCATCGCCGGCGGGCGAAGGGATCGCAGCGAGGACACGGGCGGCACGATGGCTCGGCTGGCGAAGACGCGACGCACGCAAGCTGCCGCAGCCGTGTCTGATGCCCTCAATCGCGTTGAGGTGCTGCTGCCGTTTTCGGTCGTGCTTGCGCCAACCGGGCTGCCTGCCGGTCGGGAGATCCTGAAGCTCGATATGGTCAGCGCCGGTTACATCCCCGGTCGACCTGTCTTTCGGGACCTTTCCTTTTCAATCGTGGGTCCGGAGCGCGTCGCGATTGCCGGTCCGAACGGCGCCGGCAAGACGACCCTGCTGAAAATCATTGCCGGCGCACTGCCACCATGGACTGGCGAGGCAAGGGTCACGCCCGATTTTGCCATGTTCGACCAGACGGTGAGCCTGCTCGATTCCGCCCAGACAATCCTGGAGAACTTCAGGCACATCAATCCCGCCGCAGACGAGAACGCCTGCCGCCGCGCACTGGCACGTTTCATGTTCCGCGCCGATGCCGCTCACCAGACAGCGTCAACGCTGAGTGGCGGTCAGCTTCTTCGCGCCGGATTGGCCTGCGTGCTGGGCGGACCGACACCGCCATCTCTGCTGATCCTGGACGAGCCGACGAACCATCTCGACGTCGAGTCGCTGGAGGCCGTCGAGGCGGGCCTGCGTGCCTATGATGGCGCTCTGCTCGTCATCAGCCACGACGAGACCTTTCTGGAGGCCATCGGCATCTCGCGCCGGCTGGTTCTAGGGGAGACGACGGGCTGACGCTTGTGCGCCGCGCGTCCAAGAATCCAATGGAGCGGTTCGTGTCAGGCCATCGACGCCGGATCCGCCTGATGGGAGCGGGTTTCCCTGATGAGGTCGACCAGCGCACGCAGGCCAGCCGGGACATGCCTGCGTCCGGGATAATAAAGACATAGCCGGTATTTCGGCGGCATCCAGTCGCCGAGAACCTGAACGAGCCTTCCTGCCGCCAGATCGTCTTCGACGTAGCTATGGGCGAGATAGCCCAAAGCGAGGCCGCTGCGCGCCGCTTCCAGCATGAGGTTCGGCTCGTCGAGAACCAACCGTCCCGGAACGTCGATGGCAACCTCCACTCCGCTTTTGGCAAACTCCCAGGGCGATGCCCCCCCGCCGGGCATGCGTGCGCGGATGCATTCGTGCTGCATCAGATCGCCCGGGGACAAGGGCACGCCGCGGACAGCCAGGTAATCTGGCGTTCCTGCCACGACGAACCGGACGTCATGTCCAAGCGGTACCGAAACCATGTCGCGCGGAACGACCTCCTCCGGGCGGACGCCGGCGTCCCACCCTTCGGAGACTATGTCGACGAGCCGTCCCTCCGTCGCGATCACGATCTCCATGTCGGGATGTCGGCGGATGTATTCGACAATCAACGGCGCGAGGATCCGACGGGCGGCGCCCGCCGAACTGTTGATGCGCAAGGTGCCCTTTGGGCTACCGCGCCCGCTGCTGGCGATATCCATGGCTTGGCGGATATCGGACACCGCCGGGGCCACTTGGTCCACGAACAATTCACCGGCCTCGGTCAACCCGACGCTGCGCGTGGTCCGATTGAACAGTCGGACGCCGAGCCGTTCCTCCAGCCCGATCACCGCATTGCTGAGCGCTGAAGCGGACATGTCGAGATCATCAGCGGCTGCGCGGAAGCTCCTGTGGCGTGCCACTGCCAGGACGGCTTCGAGTTCGATGAGACCGGATCTGTGCATTATCCTGATTTTCCGCATTCTGTATCGCGAAATATCCAGATTATCCGTATAGCTGATCCTACCTACATCGACCACAGCAATCGGAACGTTCATAAAGGACCCGACCATGCGGTTGATTGATACGGCCTATATCGACGGCGCTTTTGTGCCGGTCACGGGCGAAGAAGAGCTCCAGATCATTAATCCGGCGAACGAGCGGACCATCGGGTCGCTGAGAGTTGCCAGCCGAGAGGACGCCAGGCGCGCGATCGCAGTTGCCCACCGTGCGCAGGAAGGCCTGGCAAAGACGGCAAAAGCCGAACGGCTCGACATGCTGACGAGCCTACAGGACGCAATATTGCGCCGGTCCGATGACATCCGCGACGTCACGATCGAGGAATACGGCGCGCCGGTGAGCCGTGCACGGTGGATCAGCCGCTACGCATCGGACTGCTTTGGCTATGCTGCGGAGGCTCTCAGGGACTACGACTTCGAACGCCGGATCGGAGATGCCACGGTTCGCATGGAACCGGTCGGCGTCTCTGCCCTGATCGCGCCTTGGAACGCGGTCTCCGGAACCATCTGTAGCAAGTTGGCATCCGCCCTCGCGGGGGGGTGTGCAACTGTGATCAAGCCGAGCGAACTGAGCGGTCTCCAATCACAGGTGGTTGCAGAGGCGCTCCATGGAGCCGGACTCCCCGCAGGCACGTTCAACATTGTCAACGGTCGGGGCAAAGATGTCGGTGACGAACTCAGCACCAATCCCGACGTCGCCCGGATTTCCTTCACCGGTTCGACTGCGACCGGCAAGATCATCGCCCGCGCCGCCGCCGAGACGATCAAGCGGGTCGGACTGTCGCTGTCCGGCAAGTCCGCAACGATCATCATGGAAGACGCCGATTTGGCCACAGCAGTGCCGATGGCACTGGATGGTGGCTTCCAGAACAATGGCCAGGCCTGCATCGCGGGCACCCGCATTCTTGTCCCCGCCGATCGGCTGAACGATGTGTATGCTCTCGTCCGGCCGGCAATGGCGAGGCTGAAGGTGGGCTTGCCATCCGATCCGAACACGGCGATCGGCCCCCTGGCCAGCGCCGCCCAGTACGAACGGATACAGCGGTTCATCGCGCGCGGGCTGGAGCAGGGAGCAAAGCTGCTGGCCGGCGGCCTCGGCAAGCCCTACGGGCTCGATACAGGCTTCTTCGTCAAGCCGACAGTGTTCGCCGAAGTCAGCAATGACATGGACATTGCCCGCGAGGAAATATTCGGCCCGGTCCTCTCGATCATCCCCTTCCGAGATGAAGAAGACGCCATCAGAATCGCCAATGACTCCGCATATGGACTGGAAGCTTACGTCTATTCCATCGACCCGCATCGGGCTCGGTGCGTCGCCGACAGGCTGCACACAGGTTCGGTGCTTATCAACCAAATCGCACCAGATCTTCGTGCCCCTTTCGGCGGCGTGAAGCAATCAGGGATCGGGCGCGAATTCGGCCATTTCGGCCTGGAAGCATTCCTCGAGGCGAAGTCGATCGCCGGACACTATACGCGCGTATAGCTTTCAGCCGGGCCATGAAGATGGGACACACAGTGCGCGAGCAACCCGCACTCACGAGCACGTCCCGCTAATCTTTTCGTTCAGGCGACCCGTTCCTTGCGGCCATACCGGGATCGAGCTTCACCTCTTCCGGCATGAGCCAGCCACTTCCCCACAAATGCTCTGGAGATTTCATGCCTGTCGCACGCCGTCCCGAACCCATTGATCAGAAACGTCGCAGACTGCTCGGCATTGGCGCCGGCGCCGTGGCCATGGCGCAGTTGAGCGCTGTGGGCCGGGCAAGTGCCCAGGCCGCAACCAACTCGACAAACGTCGCGATGGGGCCGTTGAATCAGGTTGACGCCGGCCTCCTCAGCATCGGCTATGCCGAAGGCGGCCCCTCGGACGGCCCCGTCGTCATCCTGCTGCACGGCTGGCCCTATGACATCCACAGCTATGCCGAAGTCATGCGGCTGCTCACCGATGCAGGCTTTCGCGTGCTCGTGCCCTACCTGCGGGGCTACGGCAGCACCCGTTTTCTGTCCGATGCGACCTTCCGGAATGGCCAGCAGGCTGCCCTCGGCGTCGACGTGATCGCGTTCATGGATGCTCTCGGCGTCGAGAAGGCCATCCTCGGCGGCTACGACTGGGGCGCGCGCACGGCCAATATCGTCGCGGCCCTCTGGCCGGAACGCTGCAAGGCGATGGTCTCCGTCAGCGGTTATCTCATCGGCAGCCAGCAGGCCAACGAGGCACCGCTTCCGCCGCAGGCCGAGCTGCAATGGTGGTACCAGTTCTACTTTGCCACCGAGCGCGGCCGGCTGGGCTATGCAAAGAACACCGACGCTTTCGCCAAACTGATCTGGCACCTGGCTTCACCGCAGTGGAAGTTCGACGACGCGACTTTCGCCAGAAGCGCGAATGCGTTGCGCAATCCCGATCACGTCGACATCGTCATCCACAATTATCGCTGGCGTCTCGGCCTTGCCGACGGAGAACGCCAATACGACGAGTTGGAACGAAGACTCGCCGTGGCGCCGACAATCAGCGTTCCCACCATCACGCTGGAGGGTGACGCCAACGGCGCGCCGCATCCTGACCCCGCGACCTATGCCCCGCGCTTCGCCGGCCGATATGAACACCGGACGATCGCCGGCGGTATCGGCCACGACCTGCCGCAGGAAGCGCCCGAGGCCTTCGCGCGGGCCGTTCTCGATGTCGACCGGTTCTGACCGCAGGAGGCTGCGTCGATGACCCGCAACGCCACCATCGCCGTCATCGCCCTCCTCTTGCCCGCCGTCGCGTTCGGATGCGTCACGGAGGACGTGGCCGCGGCAGGCACCGCAAAACCAGCCTCTCCGATCTACGGCGTCCAACTGCCCGACGGATACCGCGGCTGGCAGCTTGTCGCACCGGCCCTGGAGGACAAACCGCTCGACGAGTTGCGGGCCGTCGTCGGCAACGGGGGCGCGATCGATGCCTATCAAGCCGACACGCTGCCGTTCCCGGACGGGACGGTGCTGGTCAAGCTGGCGTGGGCGCGAACCCGATCCGCGGAGTTCGGTCCCGCATCGATCCCCGGAGCCGCGACGACCGTCCAGGTCATGGTCAAGGATTCCGCACGATACGCGACGACAGGCGGCTGGGGCTCCGGCCGCTTCATCGACGGCGAGCCCGCCGACGTCGCTCAGCACCAGACCTGCTTTGCCTGCCAACAGGCGCTCGCCCGAGATCACGACTACGTTTTCACCCGATACGCACCATAGCCGCGCGGTGCCGTGACGCCTGTAGGCATGGCACGCTGGAAAGACGGGGCCGTCTAGCCCATTCACCCACTTCCTGAACAGCGATCAGCACGCATCCCCGCAGTCAACTGTCGCCCGGCTCGCTGGAGCCACACATACAACCGAGAGGAGTCTCACTATGAAAACCTTGCTGGCAACCCTTGCCGTTGTTGCAGCCATGTTCGGTGTCGCACAGGCACAGAGCGAACACCCAACGATCGTCCTTGTGCATGGCGCCTTCGCCGATTCGTCGAGTTGGAACGGTGTGGCCGCGATTCTGGACAAGGACGGTTATACCGTCATCGCGGCCGCAAATCCCCTGCGCGGCGTCAAGGCCGACGGCGACTATGTCGCTCACCTCCTGGCTTCACTGAAAAAACCGGTGATCCTCGTTGGTCATTCCTATGGCGGCTCCGTCATCAGCGAAGCCGCTGACGGCGAGGCCAACGTCAAGGCGCTGGTTTACGTCTCGGCCTTCGCACCGGCCCCAGGCGAAAGCGCCGCCGGGCTGGCCGGAAAGTTCCCGGGGAGCACTCTCGGCCCAACGCTGGCGCCACCGGTCGACCTCGCCGATGGCGGACACGACCTCTATATTCAGCAGGAAAAGTTTCATGAACAGTTCGCCGCCGATGTTCCAAAGGCCGAAGCCCGGCTTATGGCACTGACGCAGCGACCCGTCACCGAAGCCGCGCTGAACGAACCGCAGGGCAAGGCGGCATGGACGCATATTCCAAGCTGGTTCATCTATGGAGACGCCGACAGGAACATTCCGCCGCGCCTTTACGACTTCATGGCCTCCCGCGCGCATGCCCGACGGCTTGTTAAGGTGGCGGGCGCCTCCCACGTCGTAATGGTGTCGCACCCGCAAGAGGTCGCTGACCTGATTGAAGCCGCGGCCCGGGAGGTCGAACGGTAGCCGCGGCTGCCAGAAAAGCGTCCAACGGCAGGGCTGATCGTCAGTGGCGACAACTGTCGGCGACGGCCAGACCGGATCTCGCGCGGTCGCCCGTGACAGAAGGAAAGCCGGACTGACTACCAGCGCCGGAGAAGCGGTTTCGCCTCTTCCAGCGCAGGAAACCAACACTGATTGCTCGTGACAATTAAACAAGATCGAGATGACTCGGTAGCCGCTCGGTGTGACGCCTGACGCGCCACAACAGATGACCGCTGCGTCGGGAAAGATGCCTCAGACAGCGTCCAAAGATGCCTCACCCCAGTTCCTGCCGGGATGAACGACGGAAAACCGGACACCTTCGGGTGTCCGGAACCGCCGAGGAGAACAAACCAAGATTCAGTTCTTCAGCGACGTCTGGGATAGGGCCGAAAGAAGACAGTCGGCTTCAGAGCAAATTCCAAGGACGAAGCGGCCGTGCCGTGCCCGACCCATTACCGTCATTTCCCTTCGCACCACATATCGTTGAAAGCGGTCATGTTCGCGGCCCGCGCACTCAGAGACGGTCTAAGAACCGTCCTGCCAAAAGAGCTTCGACCCGGTTGCCGATGTTCGGATGGCTTGGGGCCGATGGGACAGCCTGAGACGCCTTGACGTAGCCTACTGTCATGGTGAAAACCGCATATCGATGCCAATGCCCGACGGGTGCTGGTACTCTCCCTACATGCTCCTCGGGACAAGGCGGTCGACTATGGGAATTCTCGCGAAGGCGACGGAAGTCGTGGGGGGCGTTGTCGCCCTCGTCAGGCGCTTTGGTTCTCCGTCGCATCAAGCCGTTGGGGTGACACCCCAGATTCCGGAGGCGCGAAAACAGGGAATCATGACCTTGAAACTTCCTGCCGCAGAGGGCTGGAAGAATGGGCGCCTGCCTACCTGCGCGCCGGGGCTTCAGGTCAATGCCTTTGCGTCGAACCTCGATCATCCGCGCTGGATCGAGGTCCTGCCGAACGGCGACGTCCTCGTGGCGGAGTCGAAGGAACAGCCGGAGACGCCGCGCACCTTCATGGACCACGCTCAGCAGGCCACGATGCGCCGCGTCAAGGCGATCGGCCCCAGCGCCAATCGTGTCACCCTTTGGCGTGACGCGGATGGAGACGGTGTCGCCGAGCGCCGCGAGGTCTTCGTGGAGAACCAGAACCAACCCTTCGGCATGGCGCTGGTCGGCGACCGGTTCTACCTCGGGAACACGGACGGCATTCGGTGTTTCGACTACCGGCCAGGCGATACGAGCCTCACGGGCGGTGGTGAAAAGCTCGTCGACTTCAAGCCGCACGGGCACTGGACCCGCAGCCTGATCGTCTCGCCGGATCGGGTGAAGATCTACGCTGGCGTCGGATCACTGTCCAACATCGGCGACAAGGGGATGGCGGCGGAAGAGGGTCGCGCGGCGATCTGGGAACTGGACGTTGCCACCGGAAAGGCGCGGATTTTTGCCTCGGGGCTGCGAAACCCGGTCGGCATGGCCTTCGAGCCGGTCACGGGAAAGCTCTGGACTGTCGTCAATGAGCGCGACGGGCTTGGGGACGAAACGCCGCCCGACTACCTCACGTCCGTTAAAGAGGGTGGGTTTTACGGCTGGCCCTACTGCTACTGGGGCAGGACCGTGGACGATCGTGTCACGCAGGCTTCGGACCTCGTCGCCCGTGCCATCCAGCCGGATTATGCTCTCGGCGGCCACACGGCATCGCTCGGCCTCTGCTGGATGCCGGACGGCACCTTGCCGGGGTTCGGCGAGGGCATGGTGATCGGCCAGCACGGATCGTGGAATCGCTCGACGCTCAGCGGCTACAAGCTGATCTTCGTCCCCTTCGAGAATGGCGCGCCGAGCGGACCGGCTCGCGATATCCTGTCCGGCTTCCTGTCCGAGGACGAGAAACTTGCCTATGGGCGTCCCGTCGGCGTTGCGATCGGCCCGGACGGCAGATCGCTGCTGATGGCCGACGATGTGGGAGACGTCATCTGGCGCGTGACCGCCGTGTGATGCAGTCGGTCGCACCGTAGCCCTGACGCGCCACAAAAGATGGCCGCTGCATCGGGAAAGATGCCCCAGACGGCGTCCAAAGATGCCTCATCCCGGTTCAAACCGGGATGAATGACGGAAAACCGGACACCTTCGGGTGTCCGGAACCACGCGGGTGCGGTTCGCAGCACTGGTCTTCGCCGAACCCGACCTGCTTCTCCTGGACGAGCCGACCAACAATCTCGATCGATCTGGCCGCGACGCCGTGAGTGCGCTTCTCGCCGAACGGAGAGGTGCGGCAATCGTGGTCAGCCACGACCGCGAACTGCTGGAGGGCATGGACGCCATCGTCGAACTCACAACGCTGGGCTGATCCCATGCCCGCTGACACTGCTCGCGATGACCTTTGCCCTCGAGCGCGGCGTTCCGGAGGCTGGCTTTGCCTTCGCCGGGGTCATGATGGTCGGGGTGGCGTTGGCGCTTTTGGATCTACCGCAGAAATCTGCTCTTTATGGCAGGCAGCATGCATTTTTCTCATACTTAATTTGCCGAGTTGTTAGCAGTCGGGCGGCAGATCCCGGATTCGGTCCCTCAGTGTCCGTCCGTCCAGCACATGGTCATACTTGTAGGGAAAGATGTAGCCGCACGTCTGCTCGTTGACGGCCGGCCGCCCGTCGGGATGCCGGAAGGTGTTCAACGAGAAGAACTGCTGAACAGTTATGAAACCCTCCGACAGGTCTCCGTTTCCCGGTCTCAAATCGCCGAAGAAGAGTTCCGTTATCTTCGGCCCCTTCGCCACCACGGTCAGGCAATCCGTTTCATCTTCGTTGCAGACGGAAACCCATCCCTCATAGTTCGTTCCGGCTATGTTGCCTGCGTGAGCAGTCGGGGTCGGCGCACCGCCCTGCGGTATCGAACAGTAGTGGGTGTAATTACTCAGGAACTTGCCGTCATTTGCTATGGACGCGCCGCCGCGCATGAATATATGTCCGTTGTAGTCCTTATGACTTGCCTTGTAGTCCTTGATGTCGACCCTTGTTACAGAAACAAAAGCAGGCGGGATCCCTTTCAACACTTCGAAAACAGGGATGTCTTGAGTAACGGTGGAAACCCCGGCCACCGAGCCAGGAACGTAATAGTGGTGATTCATATTCGTATAGACGACCGGAAACTCCTGACTGGCGCAATATCCAGCGGCAATAAAATTCTTGATCTCGTCGGCCTCGGCCGAATACTGAAATCGGAGACCGTAGTCGACGATCGTGAAAGCCGAAGAAATTTTAAGGCCCTTAAAGGGAAGCTTATTCCTGTCAGCAGGAGACAATTTAAAATAGGTATAGGGGTCGCTGAGCGTTGTCCTGACTTCGCTGTTGGCGTTTGGGCCCTCGCCGTCGGTCCAGTCCTGAGCGGTCTGCGCCAGAACCGGATTGTTGAGGTTCTGCTGATCAGGCCCGACGGCCAGAACCGGATTGAGCGCAGGGGCATTTTTCAAACCCAGCGTCTCGACATCGGTTGCCCAAAGCGATGCCTGAATGGCTCCTCCCGGATGGGCCACCGTTAGATTGCGGCTGTGGTCCGGACCGAACAATTCGAAGATGGTTCCGCCGTAGCCCTGATGAACCCCCGCCCTGATGTGCCTGCTGTAGAGATAGCGGGTGTTTGCCGACCGGGATTTATAGAATTCGCCTTCACCGGCGATGCAATAGCAGTATGCCGAGTTTCTCGGCGCATCCGGGTGCTCGGCTCTGTAGGCATTTGTGCACGCTTTGTAAGGAGGTGCATTCCTGAGGAGCGGCAGACACGCCTCGCCAACGTTGCTGTTGTCGATCTCGCTGCGCAGCATGGTCCTGTCAAAGCGCGGCTCGAACTGGTCCATCCCTTCCGGCTCAATCCGGATTTCATGTTTCCCGGGGCCGATGAACGGTGGCTTCCACCTGAAGCCGTGCTCCTTATTCCGACATGCCGTATTCGGTGAGATCAGATCCTGCCTCGGCTCATTAGCGGTCATCCTGTGAGCAAGGGCACCGTCGATATAGATGTTAACGCTGATCGGGGTCGTTTCATCCGCAGACGGCGGACCGGCAAGAGCTGCGGGGGAAGGATCGATCGGACAAAACCACCCGAGAACGAGATCATTGTCCGCCTTGTCGACATTGCCGCTCATGACGAAAGCTTGAGCATGTCCCATGCAAACAAGGAGCGAGGATAAAAAAGCCGATAAAAGACAGAATCGCTTGGTCACGGGCAGTGCGTGCATTCGCTCATACATCGACATACTCCTCCCCCCAACCATTGAACCAACGCAGCACAAAGTTCCTATAATTTAATGGCCCAACTTCGATCATAGTCGCGCAACGAATTGAAGCGCTTGGGTTGGGTGGTCCAGAGCCAGCGTTAGTTTCCGGCTTGGCTTGGCCCGATGGCGGCAGGCCAAATGGATGTGTCGGCAGCATATTCTGCCGGGGTCATGATGGTCGGGGTGGCGTTGGCGCTTTTGGCTGTCGCAGTGGCGGCAGTTCTGTTCCGGCAAGGAATGGAGCATCCCATGGAGCATCGCGCAACTCTGCTGGACCGAGGAGCGCGGATGATCGAGGCGGCTGCGGGTATAATTCTGATGCTCGCAGCGATCCGCGAGCTTTTCTTGGCATAGCCCTCGACGGTTCGAACGCACGGCGCGGCGGGTTGCGTTCCAGACCGCTTGCGGCTAGCGTAGTTGCCAAGGGGTTCTCCGCGACGACCCCGTGAGGCGGCAGCCCAATGATCGCGTCCCTATTCCCCGAAGCAGAAGGGAAGGACGCCCATGCCGTCAAATACAGAAATCACTCCGTCTCAACTCGCCCGTCTGATCGGCTTGCCGACTGCGCCAGTTCTCATCGACGTGCGCACGGCCGACGATGTTGCCGCCGATCCGCGCATCCTGCCATGCTCCGAACACCGCGATGCGACCGACGCGGCGCTTTGGGCAAAGGACTTTGCCGGTTGCCAGGTCACAGTGGTCTGTCAGAAAGGGAAAAAGCTGAGCGAAGGCGCCGCCGCCTGGCTGCGCCATGAAGGGATCAGCGCGGAGACCCTGGAGGGCGGCTTCGAGGCTTGGCGCACGTCCGGAGGGCTTCTCGTGAGACCCGACAGACTGCCCGCGCGCGACGCTGCCGGTCGGACCGTCTGGGTGACACGCGCCCGACCCAAGATCGACCGTATCGCCTGTCCCTGGCTCGTCCGCCGCTTCATTGACCCGAAAGCCATCTTTCTGTTCGTCTCCGCTTCGGAGGTGACGGCGGTCGCGGACCGCTTCGGCGCGACGCCCTTCGATTTCGAAGGCGTTTTCTGGAGCCATCGCGGCGACCGCTGCACCTTCGACACGATGATCGAAGAATTCGGGCTGGATAGCGCTCCGCTGAACCGCCTGGCCGAAATCGTACGTGCCGCCGACACGGGCCGGCTCGACCTGGTGCCTCAGGCCGCGGGCTTCCTCGCAGCCTCTCTCGGTCTCTCCCGCATGTACCGTGACGACCTCGAGCAGCTTGAGGCGGGCATGCTCCTCTACGACGCCTTCTATCGCTGGTGCAGGGACGCGACCGAGGAAACCCATAATTGGCCTTCCGGCCAGAAACCGGCGTGAAGGTGGCAGCGATGGCGACCGCATCACCGACCGAGATTGCCGGCACCGAGCCCACTGTTCCGACACTCGTTGAGGCCACGCGCGTCTGGCTCCGGATCGGTCTCCTCAGTTTCGGCGGCCCGGCCGGCCAGATTGCCCTGATGCATAAGGAACTCGTGGAGGATCGGCGCTGGATCGGCGAGCAGCGGTTCCTGCATGCGCTCAATTATTGCATGCTGCTTCCCGGTCCCGAAGCCCAGCAGCTCGCCACCTATATCGGCTGGCTGATGCACCGGACGACCGGCGGGCTGATCGCGGGCCTTCTTTTCGTCCTGCCTGGCGCCATTGTCATGCTGGCTCTCAGCACGCTCTATGCCGTCTACCACAACGTCCTCTATGTCGACGCAGCCTTCCTGGGGATCAAGGCGGCCGTCCTGGCGGTCGTCGTCGAGGCGGTGCTGAGGATCGGCAAACGGGCTCTGAAGAACCGAGTCTCCGTCCTGATCGCCGTTGCCGCCTTTATTGGCCTCTATGTCTTCCGGGTCCCATTCCCAGTGATCATTCTGGCTGCGGGCCTCACCGGCTGGATCGGCAGCCGCACGGCGCCGCATCTTTTTGCCGGCGGCGGGCATAACGGCAAGGAGGGAGCGCCGGATATCAAGGGCGTTGTCGACCTGATGTTCGAGCGCGGCGAGATGGCCCATGCCAGCCCCTCACGCTCCAGCGCACTGAAAGTGCTCGCGGTCTGGCTGCCCGTGTGGCTCGGGCCGTTGCTGCTCTTATGGCTGCTGACGGGTTCCGACTCCGTCTGGACCGAAATCAGCGCCTTCTTCAGTTCCATGGCCGTGGTGACCTTTGGCGGCGCCTATGCGGTCCTCACCTATGTGGCGCAGGCTGCCGTCGATTATTTCGGCTGGCTTGCGCCCGGCGAAATGGTCGACGGTTTGGGGCTTGCCGAAACGACTCCCGGACCGCTGATCATGGTCGTCCAGTTCGTCGGCTTCCTGGCCGCCTGGCGGGCACCCGGCGGGCTCGATCCGTTCCTTGCAGGGTGCCTTGGCGCGCTGCTGACGACATGGGTGACGTTCGCGCCGTGTTTCCTCTGGATCTTTCTCGGCGCTCCGTATGTCGAGGCCCTGCGCGGCAACAGGGCCGTCTCGTCGGCGCTCTCAGCCATCACGGCGGCCGTCGTCGGCGTCGTCATGAACCTTGCCCTCTGGTTCTCCCTGCATGTGATTTTCCGGGAAGTCCTGACGGTGGAGATTTTCGGCGCGGCCCCCGATGTTCCGGTGCTGGCCTCGATCGACTGGCGCGCGGCCGTGTTCGCCGCGGTGGCTATGATCGCCATGCTGAGGTTCAAGCTGGGGATGGTCCCGACGCTGGCAGTCTGCGCCCTGATGGGCTTCGCGACCGGCTTTTTGCCGGCATGATTCCGTCCCGGCCGGGAGTGGAATGCAGAGAGGCCCGCGGTCGATGGTAATCCGGCACGAAGCCGGAATGCTGGAGCCGGCGACCTGAGATCGACGACTGTGGCCGCCATCATAACTTCTGTTTTCATATTTGCCCTCACGGCCCTCCTGCCCTGCCGCTCAGACCGTTTGCTGACGGACGGAACGCCTGTCGACTGCGTCGAGACTCGCCCTTAAGCCTTTGAAATAAATTTGATTTTTTGGATGTTGACGTCTCCGTCTGCGGGCTATTGCTAATCTCTACTAATTCTGTAGAGTTTATCGTGTTAGCAGTCAGGAGACATCGGCACCTTCCGATCATTCGCTGACCGCATCGGAGAAAGGGATCACAAATGCACTCTCGACCCTGGAAGATGCTTGCTCTGGCCACGGCCCTCGCTGCGGCGCCCATTGGCCTGCCCTCACCGGCCCGGGCCGACGTCGTTCTGACCAACGTCAGCTACGATCCGACCCGGGAACTCTACGAGGATTTCAACACAGCCTTCGCCGCGCACTGGAAAGCCGAGACGGGCGAAACGGTGACGATCCGCAATTCCCATGGCGGTTCGGGCAAACAGGCTCGCTCCGTCATCGACGGGCTTGCAGCCGACGTGGTGACGCTCGCGCTTCAAAGCGATATCGATGCCATTGCGGCAAAGACGGGAAAAATTGCGCCGGACTGGCGCGACCGCCTGCCGAACCATTCTTCGCCCTACACCTCGACCATCGTCTTCCTCGTCCGCAAGGGCAATCCCAAGGGCATCCACGATTGGGGTGACCTCATCAAGGACGGCGTCGAGGTCATCACCCCGAACCCGAAGACGTCAGGCGGCGCCCGCTGGAATTATCTCGCCGCCTGGGCCTGGGCGAATGAGAAGTTCGGCGGCGATGACGGAGAAATCCGCACCTACATGGGCCAGTTCTTTGCCCATGTCCCGGTCCTTGATACCGGCGCCCGCGGCTCCACCACCACATTTGCCCAGCGCCAGATCGGCGACGTGCTGCTCGCCTGGGAGAACGAGGCGTTCCTCGCCCAGGACGAATTCGGCAAGGACGCCTTCGACATCGTCGTTCCGCCCCAGTCGATCCTCGCCGAACCGCCGGTCGCCATCGTCGACGCCAATGTCGATGCCCACGGCACACGCAAGGTTGCCGAAGCCTATCTCAACTACCTTTATTCCGAAGAGGGCCAGACGCTCGCGGCGAAACATCACTACCGGCCGTCTGATCCGGAAAAGGTGACCGACCCTGCCCTGCTGACCGCCATCGCGAAGGTGACGCTCGTCAGCATCGACGATCCGATCTTCGGCGGCTGGGCCAAGGCGCAGCCGACCCACTTCGGAGACGGCGGAATCTTCGACCAGATCTACAAGCCTGCAAAATAGCCACCCGGACTGACCGGCGGCGGCGTCAGCGCATGCGCCGCCGGGTACCTTTCTCCCGCAGCGAGACCCGACATGGCCATCAGACTTGTCCAGCCCAGCATTCTGCCAGGCTTCCGGTTGAGCCTCGGTTTCAGCCTCCTCTACCTGACATTGATCGTGCTGCTGCCGATTGCGGCCCTGCTGGTCAGCGCCGCCCAGATCGACGGTGCCGATTTTGTCAGACTTGCCGGTGACGAGCGCACGCTCGCAGCCCTGCGCGTCTCCTTCCTGACCGCTTTCGCGGCGGCACTCTTTGATCTGCCTTTCGGGTTGCTGATCGCCTGGGTGCTCGTCCGCTACGACTTTCCGGGCCGCAGACTGCTCGATGCGATGATCGACCTGCCTTTCGCGCTCCCGACCGCCGTTGCCGGCATCGCATTGACGGCTCTCTATGCCCCGAATGGCTGGATCGGCCAGTTCCTCGGCCCTCTCGGGATCAAGGTCGCCTTTACGCCGCTCGGCATCTTCATCGCGCTCGTGTTCGTCAGCCTGCCGTTTATCGTGCGCACCGTGCAGCCGGTCCTCGCCGACCTCGACCGCGAGGTGGAGGAAGCATCCGCAAGCCTTGGCGCAAGCCGGTTTGCCACCCTGACGAAGGTCGTCCTGCCACCGCTTCTTCCGACGCTGCTCACCGGCTTCGCCCTCGGCCTCGCGCGGGCGATCGGCGAATACGGCTCCGTCATCTTCATCGCCGGAAATATTCCCTACGTCTCCGAGATCGCACCGCTGCTGATCGTGATCAAGCTCGAGGAGTTCGATTATGCCGGTGCGACGGTCATCGCCGCGATCATGCTGGCGATCTCCTTCTCGATGCTTCTCCTCATCAATCTTCTGCAATCCTGGTCGTCCCGGAGGCTTGGCCGATGACCGATGTCTTTGCTCAAGTGCATGGGCTTGTTGCCGCACATCGCGTCAAAGCCGGTCCGGCCGACCGCGTCAAACCAAAGGCTGTTCCGCCGTCCCCGACCGAGGAAAGCCCCCTTGTCCGCCGAGCCGCGATCCTGCTCGCGGTCGGCCTTCTCATGCTCTTCCTGCTGTTGCCGCTCGCCGCCGTCTTCATCGAGGCCTTTCGCAAAGGGGTCGGTCCGGTCGTTGCAGCATTGACCGAACCGGATGGACTCTCGGCTATCGGGCTGACCTTGATCGTTGCGGCCATCTCCGTCCCTGCCAATCTCGCGTTCGGCATCGCCGCCGCATGGGCCATCGCCAAGTTCGAGTTCAAAGGCAAAGCATTTCTGATCACGCTGATCGACCTGCCCTTTTCCGTTTCGCCCGTGGTCGCCGGTCTCTGCTACGTCCTCCTCTACTCGACCACGCATGGCTGGTTTGCCGGCCTTCTCGGCGCAGCCGGTCTTGAGATCATCTTCGCGGTCCCGGGCATCGTGCTCGCCACGATCTTCGTCACGTTTCCCTTCATCGCCCGCGAACTCATTCCGCTCATGCAGGAGCAGGGCACGGCGGAGGAAGAGGCCGCACTGTCGCTCGGCACCAACGGCTTCAGGACGTTTCTGACGGTGACCCTGCCCAACGTCAAATGGGCCCTGCTCTACGGCGTCCTTCTCTGCAATGCGCGGGCAATGGGCGAATTCGGCGCGGTCTCGGTCGTGTCCGGTCACATCCGTGGCCTGACCAACACGATGCCTCTGCATATCGAGGTGCTCTACAACGAGTATCAGTTCGCCGCCGCCTTCGCCGTGGCAGCCCTCCTGACCCTTCTCGCCCTCGTTACACTCGCCTTGAAATCGCTGCTCGAATGGCGTTTTGCCGCCGAGCTTTCCACCCGGCATCGCCACTGATCGAGGACCGATCCCATGCGCATCGATATTCGTGACCTCACCAAAGACTTTGGCCACACGCCCGCCCTGCACGGCATCGACCTTTCCATCGATTCCGGCGAACTCGTCGCCCTGCTGGGGCCCTCCGGCTCCGGCAAGACCACGCTGCTGCGCATCGTCGCCGGACTCGACATGCCGACCGCTGGAGCCGTCTTCTTCAATCACGAGGATGCCGCAACCCTCACGATCCAGGAGCGCAACGTTGGCTTCGTCTTCCAGCACTACGCCCTGTTCCGGCACATGACGGTGGCCGACAACATCGCCTTTGGCCTCAGGGCGCGAGCCCGCGGCAAGAGACCGGGCAAGACAGCCATTTCCCTGAAGGTCGAGGAACTGCTGGATCTCATTCAACTGAACGGCTTTGGCGACCGCTATCCCGCACAGTTGTCCGGCGGCCAGCGCCAGCGCGTCGCCCTCGCCAGGGCCCTCGCCATCGAGCCCCGTGTTCTGGCATTGGACGAGCCCTTCGGCGCACTCGATGCACGGGTTCGCAAGGACCTGCGCCAATGGCTGCGCCGCATCCACGAACAGACGGGGCACACCACCCTTTTCGTCACCCATGATCAGGAAGAAGCGCTGGAACTCGCGGACCGGGTCGTCGTGATGTCGAATGGCCGCATCGAACAGGTCGGGACGCCAGAGGATATCTATGACCGTCCCGGCTCACCCTTCGTATGCGATTTCATCGGCGATATGACACGACTTGTCGTTGACGTTCGCGATGGCGCTCCCTGGATCGGCAACTACCGGATCGACAGCCGCCTGCCTGCCGCCCATCCGGATGGTCCGGCTTACCTCTATGTCCGGCCGGAGCAGGTCAGGATGAGCACTGATATGACGTCGGGACTGCCGGCAACCGTCATCTCGCGCAAGCGCACCGGAACGTCTCGCAGAATCGGCGTTCGCCTCGTCGACAACAAAGCTCTGCTCGATGCCACGGAAACGTCAGACCTGGCCTCGGTCCCGATTGGCCAAACGGTGGGACTGCAATTCGACGGGTCCGCAATCTTTCCGCAATGAACGATGACGCGACCAGCTCTCCAAACCGCTCTTGTGCGTCCTAGCTGGCGAACACGACGGCTACAATCTCGTCCACTGGAACGAGGCGGGCCTGACCTTCTAGGCGGTCTCGGACCTCAATCCGGTGGAACTCGAGGAATTCCAGGAGGATTTTTCCGAGGACGCGCCGAAATGACGGGATCCCAGGGCGCAATTCACTCTGGGATCCCGTCTTCACTCTGGCTACTGGCTGGTGAGCCCTGAGGCGATCTTCCTGACCCCGTCCATCGCGCAGGCCTCGTCCTTGTCTCCGCCCGGCGCACCGCCGACGCCGATCGCGGCGACCATCTCGCCATCGATCCGGATGGCGACGCCGCCCGCCAGCAGAATGATGTTCGGCAGCGTGACGAGCGCCGGAGCGGAGGGATTTTCCGCTGCCTTCTTCACAAACTCGCTCGTCGTGTCGAAGCCGAAGATCGGCCCCATCGTGATCACGGTATAGGCCTTGCGGAAGCTGGAATCCTGGGTGTGGATGGTGGAATGGTCGCCCTTGGCCTGCACTTTCACGACGCCGTCCGCATTGACCACCGACGCGCTGACCGCCCAGCCGTGCGCCGCACAGGAGCGGACCGCCTCGGATGCGGCCTCCATCGCAAGGTCAAGGGTAAGCTGGTGGCCGGACAAGGCGACCTGCGCGTTCGCCGATGCGGGCAAACCAATTGCGGCCATGGCGACAAGCAGCAACCGCTGCCGAAATCCAGTCGACATACGAAGAACCTCTTTTTTGGGAAGGAATCGATGAAACGCGATCCGGCTCCCGGAGAGGGACGGAGCCGGATCGCGCCGGGCGCGGGAGCGGAATGGGCATCTCCCGCGCGACAGCCGCAAGGCAGGGAGACTGGCGGCTGAATACGGTCTGCGATCAGTTTGCCTTCGCCAGTCGGTCGAGGAAGGCGAGCGAGAGGTCGGCGATCTCCTCGCCATGGGTCTCGAGCGCGAAGTGGCCGGCCTCGTAGACGTGCGCCTCGGCTGTCGGCACGAGTTCGGAGAAATAGGCGAGCCCCTTTTCGGTGAAAAAGGGATCGCTCTTGCCCCAAGTGATGAGGATCGGCGGCTGCCGCTCCTTCAGGAGGGCCTGCCACTTCGGATACTCAGCGACGTTGTCCTGATAGTTCCACAGCATCAGGACCTGAAGGTCGGCATTGCCGGGGCGGCTGAGACCCGCGATGTCGTGGGTCCAGGCATCGGGTGAAAGGCGCTCCGGTCTCGTCGATCCGTGCTCATACTGGAAACGTGTCCCTTCCGGCGTCAGCATCGCCCGCAACGGCTTTTCCGTCTCCGCCGTCCGCTCCTTCCAGAAGGGCGAAAGCTGCGCGACAACGTCCGGTTGCCAGCCGTCAACGCTCATGACGGCGTTCTGGACGATGAAGCCGCGAACCCGGTCCGGGTTCTTCATGGCGAGGCGGAAGCCAACCGGACCGCCGTAGTCCTGCATGAAAACCGTGTAGCTGCCGAGCCCGACAGTGTCGGTGAACTTGTCGACCAGATCGGCGATGGTGGCGAAGGTGTAGGGAAACACCTCCGTCGACGGCGAAGCCGAGAATCCAAAGCCCGGATAGTCGGGAGCGATCACCCGGAAGCGCGTGGCGAGCTGCGGAATAAGATCGCGGAACATGTGCGACGATGAGGGAAATCCGTGCAGCAGCAACACGGCCGGCGCGCCCTTGGGTCCGGCCTCCCGATAAAAAATGTCGATCCCGTCGACCGTCACGGTGCGATAGGAGACGGAACCGGGATTCATGGCTGCGGCAGCGCCCGAAGGCAGTGCGGCAACGAAAGGAACCGCCGTTGCGGCAGGCGCGGCAGCGAGAAGCGTGCGCCGGGTCATATCGAATGAAGATGTCATGGCAACCTCCGTAACCATTAAAATGACATATGAACGGTATCGCTTGAAGTGAAACCGGTAAAGTCATATTTGTTAGGTTACGAATATGTGATTGCGTGGAGTAGACCCGTGTCCCCTGCCCCAACCCCGGACAGCGAATTTCGCGAGGGCTTGCCCTTCGTCGGCGGCGCGCTCTGGATTGATTTCCTGAATACGACCCCGCGCATGGACAGCGGCGAGATCGTCGATGTCATCGCGGATGGCGCCGGCTATGGCCGTTGGTTGAGGCTTGCGGGGCTTCAGCAGCAAGAGAACGGGCTGGACAAGGCGGCCGAAGATGCGCGGCGGCTGCGCGCCGTTCTTCGCGAGGCCTTCGAGGATTTGGCCGTCGACAAGAAGGCGAAGGCCGCAGGCTGGCTGCCGGCGGTCAATGCGCGCCTCGACAATCTCAGCCTGCACCACCGTCTTGAGCGGGCCGGAGCGGGTCTGCGGCTTTTGGAAGTCCCCGGTTCAGCCCACCCCGATCCGGCGGACCTGGTCGCGCTCGATTTCGCGCGCTTTGCCTGCGAGGCCGAGCCGGGCCGGCTCAAGCACTGCGCCAACCCCGCCTGCACGTTGGTCTTCCACGACAGTGGCAAGAACCGAACGCGGCGCTGGTGCTCGATGAGCGTTTGCGGCAACCGGGACAAAGTCGCCCGCTTCCGAGCCAAACGCGCGACCTGATCGTCACGCCCGTGTTTTCGTTGTCGGGATTGCCGAGACTCCAGGCGCTTCGATTTGCCGAAAGCCTCGCGGAGCCCGCGTCCTGGATCTGAACCAGCGCGCTCTCATGGCAGCGATTGAGGCAAACTATGCGCGTTGCTTTCGGGATTTGTGAGGCAAACCTGTGTCGAAAATTATTGAAAATCAGCGCGATAGAAATCGCGTTGAGGCGTCCTATGTGCGTTTTCACAGCATCTCTCAGGCGCCCGAGTTGGCGCCTGAGAGAGCTAAGCAGAACAAAATGAAGCCATACGCGCCCCGCCGAGTGGAGCGTCAAACAGAAAAAGGCCGGAGCAAGCTCCGACCTTTATCCGCGTGGCATGAGCCAAGGATCATGGCGATGGCGACAAGATCGCTCACGATCTTTGCTTCCGCTCAGGCCGCTTTGCGATAGCGGGCCGCGACTTCGCGGCGCGAGAGGTTCGGCCCGAGCGCCAGCCGTGCCTCCTGTGCGGTCTTCCACAGACCTTCATCGGCCAGGGGCGGGATCGTGACCACTTCGCCCGCGTCAAACCCCGCCAAAGCGGCATCGACCAGATCGCCCGGCTCCATCACCCATTCGGGCGGGAATGCGTTCACATCCTTGCCCGATCGTTCCCAGATTTCCGTTCGCGTCGCACCGGGAAGCACGGCCTGCACCCGGACCCCGGCTTCGGAAAGGTCGCGGGCCAGCGCGATGGACAAATTCAGGATGTAGGCCTTGCTGGCGCTGTAGGCGCCTTCGAACATCTCGGGAGCCAGTGCCAGAACGGACGACAGGTTGATGATCCCGCCTTTGCCCGCCTTTACCAGATTCCGGCCCGCGGCCCCTGCGAGCACGGTGGGCGCGGTGATGTTCAGCGCAATCAGCCGTGCCGGCTCGGAGGGGTCGCCGGTCAGGAGGCTGTCCTTGATCGACATGCCGGCGTTATTGACCAGAAGCGCCAGGCGGGATTCGCCCTCGATCCGGGCCGCAAGGGCTGCGAGCTTTTCCGGATCGGTCAGATCGACAGAGCGGATGTCGATCTTGCGCCCGGTTTCGGCCCGAAGACGGTCCGCCAGCGCTGTCATCCTGGACTGGTCCCGGGCAACCAGCAGCAAGTCATAGCCGCGCCTTGCCAGCCGGTCCGCGTAGACCGCGCCGATGCCGGTCGATGCGCCTGTGATCACAGCCAGGCCCTTTGATTCATTTGTCATGTTCTGCACTCACCTGTTCGCCATCTGCGTTGGTTTAATTTTGAAACCTGTCGACATATATGGCGATATGGTTTATCTTTGCAACCACAATTTTCGGAGGCATATCGTGAAGGGCAAAAGAGTGGACCTGGGCGACAGCTCCTGCGGCATTGCGCGCAGCCTTCAGGTCGTGGGCGAATGGTGGTCGCTTCTGATCATCCGCGAAGCCTTCAAGGGCAAAGAGCGGTTCGGCGAATTCCAGAAAAGCTTGGGGCTGGCCAAGAACATCCTGTCCACCCGGCTGAAAAAGCTGGTGGACGAGGGCGTCTTCCGGATCGAGGACGATCCCGGTTCAGCAACCAGCCATCGCTATGTCCTGACGCCCAAGGGTGAAAAACTCGGTGTCGTGCTCGTGGCGCTTTGGCAATGGGGCGAGGAGAACTGCCTGGGTCCAGGCGAACTCGAATACGGACTGGTCGACAAGGACAGCGGCCAGCCGATCGAGCAACTGAAGCTCACCACGACAAGCGGTCTTCCGCTCGGGCCACGCGACTTCCGTCTGGCCCGGATCGGTGCCGATGCACATCCGGCTTCCAAGGAGCACACTCATGGCTGACGACATCGTTCTCGCCTATCCGCTGCGTACCGCCATCGGAGCCTACGGCGGGACGCTCAAGGGCGTTCCGGCGACCGATCTCGGCGCGACCGTGATCCGGGACGTGCTGCACCGCTCCGCCCTGCCGCCGGAAGCGGTCGAAAGCGTGATCATGGGAAATGTCATTCAGGCGGGCAACCGAATGAACCCCGCGCGACAGGCGTCCATCGGCGGGGGTTTGCCCGTTTTTGTCCCGGCACTGACTGTGAACCGCGTCTGCGGCTCGGGCGCACAGGCCATCGTGTCGGCAGCCCAGCAGATACTGTCAGGGGATATCGATCTGGCCATTGCGGGCGGCATGGAAAACATGGACCGCGCTCCATACCTCCTCGACAACGGTCGCTGGGGCTATCGCATGGGGCCAGCGGAAATCCAGGACAGCTTGTTGACCGACGGCCTGAATGACGCCTTCTCGGGCCAGCACTCCGGGTGGCACACGGAGGACCTTGTCACCAAGGCGCAACTGACCCGCGCCGACCAGGATCGTTTCGCCGCGCGCTCGCAGCAGCGGTTTGCAGCAGCGCAGGCTGCCGGTCACTTTGCTGGCGAGATCGTCGGCATCGAGATCAAGAGCAAGAAGGGCTCCTCGACCTTCGACACTGACGAGGCCCCGCGACCGGACACCACGGCCGACGTGTTGGCCCGGCTGAAACCGGCCTTTCGGGAGAACGGCACGATTACCGCCGGGAATGCGCCGGGTCTGAACAGCGGTGCGGCAGCGATGATCGTGGCCCGGCGTTCGGCAGCGGAAACGCATGGCCTGGAGGTTGCGGGCTACCTGAAAGGCTATACCGTTGCGGCGGTCGAGCCCGGGATGTTCGGCCTGGGGCCGGTTCCGGCCGTGCAGCAGTTGCTGAAACGGGTCGGCTGGTCACTGGGCGACGTCGAGCGCATCGAGATCAACGAGGCCTTCGCCGCCGTCCCGCTGGCCGTCGCGCAACAGCTTGGACTGGACGAGGCTATCGTCAATGTCGAAGGCGGCGCCATCGCCCATGGTCATCCAATTGGCGCCACCGGCGCGGTGCTGACCACGCGGCTGCTGCATGCGATGCGCCGGGATGGGGTCAAGAGGGGCATCGTCACTCTTTGCATCGGTGGCGGCCAGGGCATCGCGCTTGCCCTTGAACGATAGGGCAGCCTTTGTGGACGGCCGCGTTGCTGGAACGGGGCCGCTTCACTGCCTGTCTCCCCGCCGGGGTAAAGGCTGGCCTCAATCCGCCGGCCTTGGGCAATCCTGACAATTCGTATTTTGGAAACTTGCAATTTTCCAATAAAGATTTTAGTCTCACCGGCATGACAGTTACAGAAACAACCCAAGCGATGCCGGACGTTCGCGCAAAGAAGCGCGGAAGAGGCCGGCCCCAGGTCCGAAGCGATGAGGAGACAAAGTCCGCCATCATCGATGCGGCGAGCGAGCAGTTCAAAAAAGCTGGCTTTGCCCAGGCGAATATCTGCACGATCGCCCAGACCGCCGGCATATCCACAAAGACGCTCTATCGACTCTTCCCCACGAAGGCGGATCTCTTCGGCGAGCTCGTAACGACGAAAATCAGCCGCTATATCCTTGTCCTCGACGAGGCCAGCCTCGCCGCCATGGGGCTGCGTGAGGGTCTCGAACGTCTCCTCCTTGCCTATGGCCGGCTTACGCTTTCCACGGACGCAATCGCCATCACAAGGCTCGTTCTAGGCGAGTCGGACCGCTTTCCGGTGATCGCGAAGGTGTTCATCGAGAACGCTATCAACCGCACCAGTGTGGCGATGGAAAAATGGATCACCTTGCAGGCCGAACGAGGACTGATTTCCGTCGATGCCCCCAAGCTGACCACGGGCATGCTCCGCGGGATGATGGTCATGGAGCCGCAGCGGTCTGTCATGCTTGGCCAGTTGGCGGAAATTCCCGACGAGGAAGTGATTGCGAGATCGAAGGCCTGCGCCAAGCTCTTTCTCGACGGCTGCGCAACATAGGCCGCAGCCAACGACCGCACGGGAAATTTGCGAGCCGAAGGCTGCAAGACCCCGCCGGATTTCGGGGGGCTCCCTCCCCCATCTTTCCCTCCATACGGCTCTGTTGCACGGATTGGCTGACAGCCGAGCTTGCCCTGTCCGCGGACAGGCTTATCGCGCGGTCCGTGTGATGGGCCTGCCGGGCCCGGCGTAGCCGTTCATGACGGCGATGCGGACCTGAAGTTCCGCGACCTAGCGATCAAAGTCCCGCGCCTTGAGACGCTTCGTTCTCGGCTGGCCGGTTACCGGTCTTGCAGGCCGGAGGCGTCGGCCTGTCCGTGCTGCCCGACCACCGCGACGACTTCACGCCATGAGCCCCATTCCGTGATTTGAGCGACAACGCCGATCACGAAATTCACATTTTGGAACACGAACATTTTCCAAATTGACGTTGACTTCGGCGGCTTCGATCTTATTTTGGAAAATGTAATTTTTCCTAATAGGTGTCCGTCCGCATTCGGACGTGATTTTCGGAGCCTCCGAAATGGAAGAGAATATCATCACCCTGACCAAGACAGCGCGCGCTCCGATCACGGAAACCGCTCCCGCTCCAGCATCGCTGGCTCCGACGCCGATGGCAGCACCAGACGTCGTTGCGCCCAAGAGAACGTCTATCTTCAAGAAGGCCCTGATGGCCGCTGGCGCCGTGGCCGTGGTCGCGGCTGGCGCATACTACGGCCATGACTACTGGACGGTCGGACGGTTCCAGGTCTCGACGGATGACGCCTACATCCAGGCCGACAGCAGCGCGATCGCTCCCAAGATACCGGGCTATATCGCCAAGGTGCTGGTCGCGGACAACCAGCCGGTCAAGGCCGGTCAGGTTCTGGCCACCATCGATAGCCGCGACTATGCCGCTCTCCTGGACCAGGCGCGCGCCACCGTGGAATCGGCAAGGGCAACCGTCGCCGGCAAGCAGGCTGCGCTCGAAACACAGAGCTCAGTGATTGCCGCGGCGCAGGCCTCGATCGACATCGACCATGCGAACGAGGCATTTGCAGATCAAAACGACAAGCGCTTCTCGAGCCTTGCCTCTAATGGCTATGCACCGGTGCAGTCGGCACAGCAGGCCGCGGCAGAAATCGCCGCCAACCGCGCCACCACCGCACGCGATACCGCCGCTCTCCAAGGTGCAAAGGATCAGGTCAATGTCCTCAAGGCTGAACTGGCGCAGGCAAAGGCAGACCTCGCCCGGGATCTCGCAGCACAGCGGCAGGCCGAGTTGAACCTCTCCTACACAACCATCGTCGCTCCGATCGATGGCATCGTCGGCAACAGAACGCTGCGTGTCGGCCAGTACGTGCAGGCCGGGACGCAGTTGATGACGGTCGTTCCGACAAGCGCTGTCTATATCGTCGCCAACTACAAGGAAACGCAGCTCACGGACGTACGCCCTGGCCAGCGCGTCGACATCGATGTCGATATGTTCCCGGGCCATGTCTATCACGGGCGCGTCCAAAGCATCGCCCCGGCCAGCGGCCAGGAATTCGCGCTGCTGCCTCCCGACAACGCCACGGGCAACTTCACCAAGGTCGTCCAGAGAATTCCGGTCCGGATCGTCCTCGACGGGGACAGCGCCGCATCGGGCGATCTGAGGCCGGGCATGTCCGTGCAGCCGAGCATCGATACCAAGGATTCGAAGAACCAAAGCAGCCTCTGATCCCGGAGGCCAGGAGGGCCGGGTCATGTCAACCCAAGCTTCGACACCGACAACGATACTGCCGACAGCCTCCCTGCCGAAGGCTGGAACAAAGGAATGGATCGCCGTTCTCGCCGGCATGATCGGCGCGTTCATGGCCATCCTGAATATCCAGATCACCAACGCCTCGCTGCTGGACATCGAAGGCGGCATCGGAACGGGCGTCGACAACGGCGCATGGATCTCGACGTCCTACCTGATCGGCGAGATCATCGTCATTCCGCTGACGGCCTATTTCAGCAACGTCTTCTCCTTCCGCCGCTACATCATCGCCAATACGATCCTGTTTCCGCTGTTCTCGATGGCCTGCGCCTTTGCTCACGATTTGAATACGATGATCGTGCTGCGTGCCCTGCAGGGCTTTGCCGGCGGCATCCTGATCCCGATGGCCTTCACGATGGTCCTGACCAAGCTGCCGAAGCACCAGCAGCCGATCGGACTCGCCATCTTCGCACTGTCGGTCACCTTTGCTCCGGCCATCGGCCCGACAATCGGCGGTTACCTGACGGAGAACTATGGTTGGCAGACGATCTTCTTCATCAACACCATCCCGAGCGCCATCATGGCGATCGCTCTGGCCGCGACGCTGGAAAAGCAGCCGATGCGTCTGGGCCTGCTGCGCGAAGGCGATTGGTCCGGCATCGTCACCATGGCCATCGGCCTCGCCGCACTTCAGACCGTGCTTGAAGAAGGCAACCAGAATGACTGGTTTTCGTCGCCGTTCATCGTCCAGCTCAGCATTGTCGCGACCGTCTTCCTGGGCGCCTTCATCTGGATCGAGCTGACGGTTGAAAAACCACTGGTCAAGCTTCGTCTCCTGACCCAGCGCAACTTCGGCATAGGCATTCTGGTGAACGTGCTCGTCGGCGTGGCTCTGTTCGGGACCGTCTACATCCTGCCGCAGTATCTGGGACAGGTTCAACGGTACAATGCGGAGCAGATCGGCAATGTTCTCGCCTGGACGGGCCTGCCGCAGCTTCTGTTGATCCCGTTCGTTCCGGCGTTGATGAAGCGTTTCGACGTCCGCTACATCGGCTTCCTCGGCATCTCGATCTTCGCGATCAGCTGCTTCATGAACATTTCACTGTCGCCAGACAGTGCCGGTGACCAGTTCTGGATCCCGAACATCGTCCGCGCCATCGGCCAGGCTCTGGTCCTGACACCGATCACAGCGATCACCACCGGCGGCATCGCCCCGGCAGACGCTGCCGCCGCATCCGGCCTGACGAACATGCTCAGAAATCTCGGTGGCGCGGCTGGCACTGCGACCCTGGGAACCATCCTGACGAAGCGCGAGCAGTTTCATTCGAACATCATCGGCCAGTCGGTATCGACCGGTAGAGCGGAAGTGCAGACACGTCTCGACGAATTGACCGGCTACTTCATGTCCCATGGCGTCTCCGACCATACCAAGGCCGCGAGCCAGGCTGTCATCGCCCTGGGACGCATCGTGAAACGTCAGGCCCTGATCATGGGCTTCAGTGACACCTTCGCCGTCATTGGCGTCGTACTGGCCATCGCAGCAATCACATTGCTGATGGCCAAGAAGACAACCGGCGGAGGCGCGGGCGCCCATTGACGGGCGCCGGCATCTGCGGCGTCAGGCGCCGCAGCCATCGAAAGACTGCGAGGTCCGGACCGACCAGACCGCCACCCACCCTTCAGATCAATTCCTCCCCACGGGGGTGTCTCGTTCCCGCATGCGGTCTGCCCCGCAAACGCACCGCTGTCCGCACGCGCGTCGGTCATCCCCAAGACAAAGCCAACCCGTTCTATGCTGAGGAGACTTCCCATGAGCATTGCCGCGGACTCCATTGCGCCCGTTTCCGGCGCTTCACAATCGAAAGAGCGCTGGAAGTATCTGGTGCTCTGCGTCATCGCCATGGTGATGATCGCGAACCTTCAGTACGGCTGGTCGGTCTTCGTCCTGCCCCTGCAAAAGGCCACCGGCTGGCAGATTTCCCAGATCCAGTTCGCCTTTACACTCTTCGTCGCCCTTGAAACCTGGGGAACGCCCCTCAACGGCTGGATCGCCGACAGGATCGGCCCGCGCGTCGTGATGGGCATGGGCGGACTGCTGATTGCCGTCGGCTGGATCCTCAACGCGTATGCCGGGTCGATCTGGTCGCTCTATTTCGGCAGTGCGCTGACGGGATTCGCGGCCGGAGCGGTCTACTGCACCGGCGTTGGAACGACCGTCAAATGGTTCAAGGACAACCGCGGCCTCGCGGTCGGCCTCGTCGCCGGCGGCTTCGGCGCCGGCACCGCCCTCACCATCATTCCGATACGGATGGTGATCGAGAACTACGGCTATTCCGCCGCCTTCTTCTGGTTCGGCCTGATCCAGGGCGGGATCGTTCTTCTCATCTCCCTGTTCGTACGCAATCCGCGGCCGGGCGAAGCTCCGGAGCCGAAGAAGAAGGACGAGAACAAGATCGAGCAGACCAGCCGCAGCTACTCGCCCCGGGAAATGCTGTCGAGCCGTGTCTTCTGGGTCCTCTACGTGCTGGACCTGCTGATGTGTGCCGGCGGTCTTGCCTTCACGGCCTACCTCGCCCCGATCGCGCATGCCTACCACGTCGCCGATAGCGTCGTGCTTCTTGGAGCGACGGCGCTCTCGGTCGCTCTCGTCTTCGCCAACGTCATGAACGGTGTCGCAAGGCCGTTCTTCGGATGGGTCTCCGACAGGATCGGCCTCTGGGAGACGATGTCGCTCGCCTTCGCCATCGGCGGCGTGAGCTACTATCTTCTGACGGTGGTCGGCCAGAACCCCTACGGCTTGATCTTCTTCACCGGCATGATCTTCTTCTGCTGGGGTGAGATCTTCAGCCTGTTCCCGGCGATGTGCACCGACCTCTTCGGGTCGGCCTACGCGACGACCAATACGTCGCTTCTCTACACGGCGAAGGGGGCTGCGGGGTTCCTGGTCCCGGTTGCCGCACTCGTCGTCGGGCAGACGGGCAACTGGAACAACCTTCTGCTGCTCGCCGCCGGCATCAATATCCTCGCGGTCGTTGCCGTGGTGACGGTCCTGCGGCCGGCGGTGATCCGTCATCACGAGCAAGAGGCCGGTTGACGACCCCGCGCCGGAGGGCTGCTGGGACAGCCAAGCCGATGACAGGACTGAGCGGACAGCTTCACCGGGTTGTCCGCTCAGTCCTGTCACGGTCTCCAGGGGTTCGTTCCAGGCAATCCAACGGCTGCCGGAGGCTGATCCCCGGAAAAGCCGCGTTCACCGCTGGAACCGGATCGGCTGCCCTGAACCCTTCAACCGGACATGGCAATCGGGCGAGGCCCAAGCCCCGCCCGCCCAATTCGTTGCATCGGCGCCGTTTCCGGCAGGCCATGGTTTACTGGACGCTCGGTTGCGCGATCGCGCCAAGCTCGGTCAGGACATCCGGCGACAAAGCCAGATCCGCGACTTTCAGGTTTTCGCGCAGATGCTGGATGGACTTGGTGCCCGGGATCAGCAGGATATTCGGCGAACGATGAAGCAGCCAGGCGAGCGCCACCTGCAACGGCGTTGCGCCCAACCGGTCCGCGATTGCCGAGAGGCCTGACGACTGCAGGGGCGTGAAACCGCCGAGGGGAAAGAACGGCACGTAGGCAATTCCCTGGGCAGCCAGGTTGTCGACGAGTTCGTCGTCGGCCCGCTGGACCAGATTGTAGTGGTTCTGGACACAGACGATTTCGGTGATCGTCTGGGCTTGCGCGACCTGAGCCGCGGTGGCGTTGCTGAGGCCGACATGGCGGACAAGCCCCTTGCGCTGGAGTTCGGCGAGTGCCGTCACCTGGCGTTCGATCGAGCCTTCCTTCGGTGCATGCAGGTCTCCGGTCAGCCTCAGATTGACGACTTCGAGGGTGTCCAGACCCAGATTGCGCAGATTGTCGTGCACCCCGCGCTCGAGGTCCTCCGGCTCGGGGGCCGGAATCCATGAACCGTCATCTCCGCGGAATGCTCCAATCTTGGTCACGATCAGGAGGTCGTCGGCATAGGGCGACAAGGCCTCGCGGATGATCTGGTTGGTGACATGCGGGCCGTAGAAATCGCTCGTGTCGATGTGGTTCACGCCGGAGGCGACGGCTTCCCGCAGCAGGGCAATGGCGGCTGCGCGATCCTGAGGCGGACCAAAGACGCCCGGTCCCGCAAGCTGCATTGCCCCATAGCCCATCCGGTTCACGGTCCGGCCGGCAAGCGAAAAAGTGTGTGCAGTCGTGATGTCAGTCATTTCGATCTCCTGTTGTCTGTTTCCGGAAATCGATATGGCCCTCGTCCCTCTGCTATATAATCAGCAACAATCGTAACGGGCTGTGCATGAGCTAAAACAATGACTGTCGACATGAACGATCTGGCCGCCTTTATCGCCGTCGCCCGAGCCGGCGGGTTTCGGGGCGCCGCACGAACCGGCAGCGTGTCCGCCTCCGGTCTCAGTGTCGCAATCAGCCGGCTGGAAGCGACGCTTGGCCTTCGTTTGCTCAATCGGACGACGCGCAGTGTCTCGCCGACGGAGGCCGGCCGGCGGCTCCTGGAGACGGTTGCGCCCATGTTCGCCGAGATCGATGCCGCCGTTGACGTTCTGAACGGCTTTCGCGAGCAGCCGGCCGGAACGCTCCGGCTCAATGTCCCCTCGGGAGTTGCCCGTTTCATCCTGCCAACGATCGTGGCGCCGTTTCTCGAAGCCTATCCCGACATCCGTCTGGACGTGGTGGTGGAGGATGGGTTCGTCGATCTGCTTGCGGCCGGATGCGAGGCGGGTATCCGCTACGACGAGCGCCTGGAGCAGGACATGATCGCGGTCCCGATCGGTCCGCGCCGACAATGCTTCACCACAGCCGCGTCCAGCGCCTATCTGGATCGTCACGGCCGGCCCGACCACCCGCGGGATCTCCTGTCCCACCGCTGCCTGCGGGGACAGTTTGCCGGTGGCGCCATTCCGCTCTGGGAGTTCGAAAAGGACGGGGAAATCGTCAAGGTGGACTCGCCCGGGCCATTGCTTGTGAAGCCCGCAGCGGCGTTCGATCTCATCATCGCCACGGCCCTTGCCGGCGGCGGTGTCATCCACCTGTTCGACGAACTCGTTCGGCCTCATATCGACAGCGGCGACCTGGAGCCGATCCTGACATCGTGGAGCGAAAGCTTTTCCGGGCCGTTTCTCTACTATCCCGGACGGCGCCATCTTCCGGCCCCGCTTCGGGCCTTCGTGGATTTCATCAAGTCCCGGCCGATGATCGACGCCTTCGCCGGCAGCGCATGAAAAAGCCGGAAGGCCGATTTCGGTCTCCGACCGATGGTCATTCGCTCAAGAGCCGGCGGGTCCGTTGCCGCGGCGCCTTGAAATTTCCCGATAAAGGGCTTCAGGACTGACGGCAATTGCAGATGCCAGTTCCCGCCATTCGCCCTTTGGCGGCAGCGTTCCATACCAGTCCAGCCAGGCATCCAACCTTTCGCGCACCGTCTTGAGGGACAGGATCTCCCCCCGCAACCGGGCTTCCTGGACCTTCGCAGCCAGCCGCTTTGCCCACGACAGGGCAAATTGCGGATTTGAGCTGAAATACTCCAGGAAATGCGTTTTCTCGATCGTGCGAATGGTGACATCGGTCAGCGCAATACCGTCGCAATGATACTCGTCGGAAAAGATGGAAGCCTCGGCGACGATGTCGCCGGCACTCGCCTGCTGGAGCACGAGACCCCGGCCATCCGCCTGATGGCGGACGAGATGGATTGCGCCCTGCTCGACGAGATAGAGACGGCGGACCGGATCCCCGCGATGGAACAGGTACATGCCTTCCTTCAGGGAGTGGACAACGCTTCTTTCCGATCCCAGGAGGTCGATTAAATCCGCATACATGATCGCTATCATGTCTGCGGGAGAGCGGATGGGTCAAGCTCGATCAGCAAGGACGATGGAGTTTGACCGATGATGAAACATGCCCTGGCGCTCGGGCTGCTGCTGGTTCCCGCCGGTGGGCATGCCCAATCAGGTTCCATGGACCCGGCGCACATGACGCATCAGCATTCGCCGGCGGCAACCCTTCCCCACCGGACCGATATTCCGCGCGAGCCCGGACAGGACGCCTTTGCGGCCATTCAGGAGATCGTCGACCTTCTGATGCGGGATCCGGAGACGGACTGGACAAAGGTCGATATCCCGGCTCTCAGAGCGCACCTCATCGACATGAACAATGTCACGCTTCGTGCCGATGTGACCGCAAAGCCCATCCCGGACGGACTGGAATTCCAGATCACCGGACCGGCGGAAATCGCCGCCTCCGCAAGACGCATGGTTTCGGCTCATGCCGCCACGATGAACGGAACGATGGGGTACACCTATGACGTTCGGGACATTCCCCACGGTGCTGCCCTGATCGCCCGGGCCGAAGACGATGCGGCGCTGGAGAGACTCCACGGTCTGGGTTTCATAGGCCTCATGACCCTAGGAGCGCACCACCAGGAGCATCACCTTGCCATCGCGCGTGGCGCTTCTCCGCATCAATAGATGCCATTGGCGCGTTGCAGCGCTCTCACATAGGTGACGATGTCCGCAACGTCGGCCGGCTTGACCCCTTCGACCGGCGGCATGTCGCCGAACGGCCAGTGGTGGGCTCGAGCGCCGTTCATGGCGGCGAGAAGGAACGCCTGGTCGCCATGGTGGTTCGGCTCGTAGATCGGATGCACGAGAGGCGGAGCGACGCCATCCTGCCCTGCCCCGTCCTCTCCGTGGCATCTGGTGCAGTAGGCCCTGTAGGCCACTTCTCCCTTCTGTTCCTCGGCCGAAAGAGCCGGAACCTTGACCGCGACGATCGGAGGCCCGGCTTGCGCGACGACTGCCGGCGACGGACGGCGCAGGTAGACGACAAACGCGACGGCAAGAGCGACGGCCGCGATGGCGAGGAGCTTGGAATACCGTTTCATGGACAGTCTTTTCGTTTTTGGCTTGTCTAGAGGCGGATGGTTCTGAGCCGAAGCGAATTGGCGATCACGGAGACCGAACTGAGGCTCATGGCGGCCGCGGCAATCATGGGCGACAGCAGGACGCCGAACACCGGGTAGAGAATGCCGGCGGCGATGGGAACGCCGACCGTGTTGTAGGCGAAGGCGAAGAAGAGGTTCTGCTTGATGTTGCGGATCGTTACCTGAGAGAGCGTCCGGGCACGAACGATCCCCGTAAGATCGCCTTTGACGAGCGTGAACCCGGCGCTTTCCACGGCAACATCCGCGCCGGTTCCCATCGCGATGCCGACGTCGGCCGCAGCCAGAGCCGGCGCGTCGTTGACGCCGTCACCGGCCATGGCCACTTTGCCACCGGCGGCACGGATTTCCTCGATCAGGGCCTGCTTGCCCTCCGGCAGCACATCCGCGCGGATTTCATCGATCCCGAGCTTCTCGGCAACCGCCCGTGCCGTCACCTCGTTGTCGCCGGTCGCCATGATGATCTTCAGTCCGCTCTCGTGGAGATGGCGGATCGCTTCCGCCGTCGTCGGCTTGATCGGGTCGGCGACGGCAACGAGACCGGCGATCCGCCCGTCGACCGCAATGAACATCGCGGTCTTGCCTTCCGCGCGCAGGGCGTCGGCCCGCTCGGCGGCCTCGTGATCCTTCGCGTTCAGCGACGCCATCATGGCGGCATTGCCGAGAGCAACGTCGCGGCCCCCGACCCGGCCCTTCACCCCCTTGCCCGTGATGGCCTCGAAATCCGTCGCCTGGCGGACGTCCGCGCCGCGGTCGGCGGCGCCGTCGACGATGGCCTCGGCAAGGGGATGCTCGGAGCCTCGTTCAAGGCTTGCCGCCAGCGACAGGATTTCGGCTTCGTCATGCCCGTCGAAGGCGATGACATCCGTCAGTTTCGGCTTTCCCTCCGTCAGCGTGCCGGTCTTGTCGACGATCAGAGTATCGACATGGGCAAAGCGTTCCAGCGCCTCGGCGTCCTTGATCAGGACGCCGGCCTGAGCGCCGCGCCCGGTCGCCGTCATGATCGACATCGGCGTGGCCAGCCCAAGGGCACAGGGGCACGCGATGATCAGGACGGAGACGGCGGCGACAATGGCGTAGGTCATCGACGGGCTGGGGCCGACCAGCGCCCAGACGACGAAGGACAACACAGCGACTGCAACGACGGTCGGCACGAAGTAACTGGAGACCGTGTCGGCAAGCCCCTGGATCGGCGCCCGCGACCGCTGCGCCTTGGCGACCATGTCGACGATCTGCGACAGCATGGTGTCCGAACCGACCTTGTCGGCGCGGATGACGAGGGTTCCGTTGCGGTTGAGCGTGCCGCCGGTGACGGGATCCCCTTCGGATTTTTCCACGGGAACGGGCTCGCCGGTGATCATCGATTCGTCGATGGATGTGCGGCCTTCGATGACGACACCGTCGACGGGCACGCTGTCTCCCGGCCGAACGCGCAGCCGGTCGCCCAGGGAGACCTCGTCCAGGGGAACGTCCGTCTCGGAACCGTCCTCGGCAATGCGCCTTGCGGTCTTGGGGGCAAGGTCAAGTAGCGCCCGGATCGCCGAGCCGGTCCGCTCCCGGGCGCGAAGTTCCAGAACCTGCCCAAGGAAGACCAGGGCGATGATGACGGCGGCCGCCTCGAAATAGACCGGCACCGTGCCGTGTTCGCCGCGGAAGGATGGCGGAAAGATCGAGGGAAGAAGGGTCGCGACGACGCTGTAGGCATAGGCCGCGCCGACGCCGAGGCCGATGAGGGTCCACATGTTGGGACTGCGGTTGAGAATAGAGGCCCAGGCGCGCTCGAAGAAGGGTATCGCGGCCCAAAGCACGACCGGCGTTGCCAGGATCAGTTCGATCCAGACGGCATACCGCTCGCCGATCCATTCGCGGATCGGCAGGCCGAAGACCATGCCCATCGTGAGGACGAGGAGAGGAACGGACAGGGCCGCGCTGACCCAGAAGCGCCGGGTAAAGTCGATGAGCTCGGGGCTCGGCCCTTCATCCTCCGCCGGCACGCCCATCGGCTCCAGAGCCATGCCGCAGATCGGGCAACTTCCCGGCTCGTCGCGGATGATCTGAGGATGCATCGGACAGGTGTATTTGGTGCCCTTCGGCGCCTTCGGGCTTTCCGGTTTCGGCGTCAGGTACTTGCCGGGATCGGCGACGAACTTGTCATGGCAGCCTTGGGAACAGAAATAGTGGGTCTGCCCCTCGTGCTCGTGACGGTGCTCTGCGGTTGCGGGGTCGACGGCCATGCCGCAAACCGGATCGCGGACGGTGGCGCCATTCTCTGCCGGGCCCATGGAATGAGCATGATGCCCGGCGTGCGCTGCGTGATCGTGATGGTCGGCCATTGCGTGCCTCCCTCGGTCTTTGGAATTCGTCTTGCCGCTCCTGCGCATATGGAACGCGCGGCGGCACGATCCAGCGGAGGCGCCCTGCCGGCGGACAACGTCCGGCAGAGCGCGTCCGCAGATTCGGGCTTACGACACCCCGGCGTAGGCGAACCGCCCCATCATGCCCGATGCCATGTGGTAGAGATGGTGGCAATGGAACGCCCATCGGCCCGGATTGTTTGCATCGACCGCGAAGGTGACGCTTTGCATCGGCGGCACGAGAACAGAGTCGCGCATGGCGCCGGAAATGCGGTTGCCGTTGATCGCCACGACCTGGAAATGATGGCCGTGAAGGTGCATCGGATGCGCCATCATGGACATGTTCATCAGCGTCACCTCGGCTCGCTCGCCGCGATGGACCAGTATGTCCGCATCGCCGGCCATCGCCCAGTCGTAGCTCATCATGTTGCCCATGAGGTGAACCATGTAGCTTCGGCTGGCTGGCCGCTCGGAAAGCGGGTTCAGCGCCTGGAGGCGGCTTTCCAGCTCAAGGTCGAGCACGGGACCCAGCAGTTCGCCGCGGCTGTCGAGCTTGTGTACCTCGGCTCCTGCCGTTGCGAGGACGATGCCGGTTCTTTCCGCAGCGCCTTCGCGCAGTGCGAGGATCGGGAATGCCCCGCCAGCGGCTGGAATCCTGACGCGAATGTCGGCGCGCTGGGACATGGTAAGAGGAATCCGGCGACCGGAAACGGGAACGACCGGCTGTCCGTCGACGGCGATCAGCGTGCCGTCCAGGCTCCCTAGATCGATCGTGAAGGCTGTCGATGCCGCTCCGTTGATGATCCTCAGCCGGACGGTTCCGTTTCGGTCGACCTGAACGACCTCCGGATCATCCAGCGTCCGGTCGTTGGCAAGATAGGCGTCGTACTCGATGTCGTTGAGGTCCATGTCGCCCATGGCCATGTGACCCATGCCGCCGGCCATGCCCATCATGCCGCCCGCCATGCCCTGTCCCATGGCATGGTTCATGGCGGAGCCGTCCATGGGCATGTTGCCCATCATGCCCATGCCGTTCTGCTGGCCGCCATGATCCATCGCCCCGGCCATCGGCATTGCCGCGCCGGAAGAACCCTTCAGCTTGCCGAGGAGTTCTTCGGCCGGCGTGAAGGAGAAGTCGTGCAGCAGGACGACGACCTCCTGTTCGTCCGCCGCCCTGTCCTCCGCCGTGCGCACGACCAGAGGCGCGGCCAGAAGATTCTGTTCCTGGAGCGTATGGGCGTGCATCCAGTAGGTGCCCCCCTCGCCCACGGGAAAATTGTAGTCCCGCGTCTCGCCCGGCTCCAGCATCGGCTTGGGCAGGTCCGGAACGCCGTCCTGCTCGAAGGGCGGCGTCAGTCCATGCCAGTGGATCATGGTACGCTCGGAAAGCCCGTTGCGAAGCGCGACGTCGAACTGCGCTCCGGCGTCGAGCGTCAGGCCGGGCCGACCGTCCGGGCCGAGAAGCGAATAGACGGTTGCAGCCCTGCCGCCCACCTCGATGGTCCGGGTGCCGATCGTGAGGGTTTGCGCATTCGCGGCAAGGGCGCTTGCGGAAAATGAAATAGGTCCGGCGGCCACACCCGCGAGGGCGGCCTTCATGAAATCTCTGCGGTTCATGCTGTTTGATCCTTTGCGGCCACAGGACGTCCTTGCGTCGAGGCCTTGATGAAATCCTGCCTTTCCGGTGCCCCGGAGGCGTTGAGACCATCGTCTGGATTTCAGGGAGGATCGCGCTGCGGCGGCACAGACCGGCCCGTGACCGATTGGGCGATCTCGAAGGCGAAGACCCGTGCCGGAGGCTCCCCGCCCAGTCGATGATCGCGCGTGGGAACGGTTGCCGTCATGCAGCCCTGGGAACAGCAGTCTTGCAACCCGGCATGAGCCTTGCCGGGAGCCTTGTCACGGGCTCCGTCTTTCTCTGCCGCGGAATGGTCCATCGGCAGTGCGCATTCTTCCATCGTGACAGCGCACATTTCCCGAGCCATCGCCCCGCCCCCGACAATGGGGCCGACGATCAGGCTCACAGCGAGAAGCGCCAGCAGGACGATGCGCGCAATCA